>NZ_JBSFCQ010000012.1:0-331897 GCF_053891435.1 Streptomyces sp. NPDC002276
GCTCGGCGACGGCCAGTTCCGCGCCGTCGGCGACCCGGACCACCACCGCCCGCCCCGACAGCGTGCCGTAATCGACCCCGACGACGTAGGTGTCGGGATGGGTGTGATCGAGGTGCTCGGTGGTCACCGCCGCACCCTCCTTTGTTCGAGATTTCGACCAGTGTTCGATGTGTTGGATGGAGTGTAGGGAAAAATCTCAAAAATGGGGACTTCCTGCGGGGCCCGGCTCAACTTGCCGGGCCCCGGAGGAAGTTGATGTCAGCCGGAGACGGGCGCGACGGTGATGCGGTCGATGTTGGGCGCGTAGGCGCTCGCGTTGGCAAACGTGACGGTATTCGTACCAGCCGTCAGGGTGATCGGGACGGGCAAGTCCCAGTAGGTGGACCAGCTGTAGTTGTTGCGGAACATGACGGTCTGCGCGGTGCCGCCGTTGACGGAGATCTGCGCCGCCCTGGAGACGACGTTGGTGTTGTAGTTGCCGGAGCCGGAGACCTGGTTGTTGGCGTAGCGGACGTTCACGACGTAGCGCCCGGCGTTGGCGGCGCTCACCTGGAAGGTGAGGGTGTTGGCCGAGCCGTTGCCGATGTAGCCGACGTACTTGCCGCCGGAGGCCCAGGTGTCCGAGGTCGCGACGGCGGTTCCGGCGAGGGTGGCGCTCTCGGCCTCGTACGCGGAGACGCCCGTGGTGTCGGCGCTCGCGGACACCCGCAGGTCGCGCAGGGTCAGCGTGGTCGAGCCCGAAGTCGCTGCCGTGATGCGGTTGTTGCCCGCCGACAGGTACAGCCGCGAGCTCTTGTCGGTGAGCGTGCCGCTCGTGGAGGCCAGGGTGACGGCGGTGGCGCCGTCCAGGGTGAGAGTGCCGGACCCGTTCGAGGAGTAGTCGGTGTGGACGGTGTAGTAGCCGTCGGTCGGCGCGTAGACGTCGAAGGCGGCCGAGTTGCCCGAGGTCAGCGCCAGGGCGCCCGCTCCCGTCGTACCGGAGGCCGTGTAGGTGTAGGTCGGCGAGCCGGTGATGTCGGCGTACGTGGCCGGGTACGAGGTGTCGGCGGTGGAGGCCGCGGTGAGGTCGATCTTGTCGAGCGTGACCTCGTTGGTCCCCTTGGCCAGGGTGATCGTGTGCGTCCCGGCGGTCAGGGGCACCGCGGCGCCGGCCGTGGAGCGGTAGGTCCAGTTCAGCGTCGGTGAGTAGTTGATCGTCTGGGACGAGCCGCCGTCGACCGTGAGGGTCTGGGTCGCGGGGCCGCCGGACTGGTTGCCGTAGAAGACGTTGAGGTTGTACGTGCCCGTGGTCGGGACGGTGACGCTGAAGGCGACCTTGCTGCCGGTCTGGTTGAGGCTGCCGACGTCCTTGGTGCCCGAAGTGGCGTATCCGTAGGCGTTGGTGACGCTGCCCTGGGTGTAGACGGTGCCGCTGGTGATGGTCGCGTTCTCGGCCTCGTACGACGCCGACCACGGGGTGCTCGCGGCGGTGGGCGTGCCGGTGCCTGCCGGGTTGACGATGATCCGGTAGGCCGACATCGGGTCGAGGTTGGTCAGCGGCACGGTGATGCTGCCGTCCGAGGCGACCGTGTAGGTGCTGCGGGCCAGGACCGTCGGCGCGGGGCCGGCGCCCTCGTAGCCGCTCCAGGCGGTGCGCTCCACCGAGACGTTGACGGTGGATCCGAACGACGACGGTATGTGCTGCACGACCGTGTTCGCCGAGCCGGAGGTGCCGCCGCCGAGGAGGACCTGGGCCTGCTTGCGGCCCGTGTCGAGGGACGCGATGCCCTGGAGCGTGTCGATGACGTTGGCCTGCGGCGGGGTCACCTTGGCGGTCTGGCCGGTCAGGCCCGCGTACCAACGCAGCAGCCACCAGTCGCCGTTGGGGATGTTGGTCTGGCTGACGTTGCCGTCCAGGTTCCCCGCGATGTCCCAGTAAGCCTGGTCGGCGTAGACCTTGTTGCGCTCGAACATGGACATCCACTGGACCATCTGGCCCGGCACCGAGAGGTCGCGGCGGTCACCGTACTCGTTGATGTTGACCGGGCGGGGGCTGATGCCCGCGTTGGTCTCGATGGTGCGGTAGGCGGCGAGGTTGCCCTCGAAGTTGGACAGGGAGGTGGGGTCCAGCTCGTGCCAAGTGGTCATGTCCGGAAGGACGTTGTTGGCCTTGGCCCACGGGTAGAAGTCGCCCATCAGACGAGCGTCGTAGTGCGTCTCGTTGGGGCCGGCGATGCGCGCGTTCGGGATGATCGAGCGGATCTTGTTGTAGACCGTCGTCCAGTCGCTCTCGAAGCTCGCGAGCGCGCTCTGGTACGTGGCGGTGGTCGAACTGCCAAGCCCCGTGTACCAGTTGCCGTCCGGCTCGTTGAACGGCACCCACACGAACGTGCTCGCGTCGGAACGTGCCGCGACCTTGGTGACCATCGTGTCGACCTTGGCGAGGTAGTCGGTCAACCCGAGGTTCTCATAAGGCCAGTTGGCGTAGATGTCCTGCATGTAGATGAGGTTGTCGCCGCCGCCCCCGCGGGCGAACTCCGGCTGGACGACCAGCGCGTCACCGTTCGGGTGCTGCGTGCCGTCCGGTGCCTTCTGCGCGATGGACGTCATGTGCAGGGGCGTGACGATGTTGTCGCCGGGGACTCCGTCGTCGCTGAGTCCGTACAGGGCGCCGTTGGCTCCGTGCATGACCGCGCCGGTGGTCGTGCCGAGGTCGACGGTCAGCGTCGGGGTGGCCGCCTGCGCGGCGGGCACGGTCAGCGCCGTGCCCACGAGGGCGGCGGTCACCACGACCGTGCCCATGAGAGCGCGGACGGAACGGGGTCTGCGGGGTGTTCGAGGCATGGCTGTCCTCCTCCTCCCGCGGCTCTGCGGGAGGCTGTCGGGGGTACTTCGGGGGTGACCGGGGCGGCTCAACAGGCCCGGCCCGGGGGCTACTTGACGGCGCCGCTCGTGATGCCGGAGACGATGCGGCGCTGCGCGACGACGAAGACGAGGACCATGGGGAGGCTCATCATCACGACGTAGGCGAAGATCAGGTGCCAGTTGTTGAGGTACAGCTGGGCGTTGGCGACCTGGTAGAGGTTGAGCGGCAGGGTGGCCTTGTCGCCGCCGCCGAGGACGAAGAAGGCGTAGAAGATGTCGCTCCAGGCGTAGAGCATCACCATGATCGTGGCGGTGGCGATGACCGGGCGCAGCAGCGGCAGGATGATGCGGAAAAAGACCCGCACCGGTCCCGCGCCGTCCATGCGGGCGGCCTCCTCCAGCTCCTCGGGGAGGGCGCGGATGAACCCGGTCATGAAGAAGATCGAGGTGGACAGGTACATCCCGGCGTAGACGCCGATCATGCCGGGTCGGGTGCCGGCCAGGCCGAGTTGGCGCAGTTCCATGACGATGGTGATGACCGCGGGCGGGAGCAGCAGTCCGCTGATGCTCAGCGCGTACAGGGTGGTGACCAGGCGGCCCTTGCGGCGGGCGAACACCCAGGCGGCGCCCGCCCCCAGGAGCAGGACGAGGACGACGGACGGGGCGACGACCAGGAGGCTGTTGACGAAGCCCTGGACGATCTTGCCCTCGTCGAAGCTCTGCTTGTAGTTGGCGGCGGCCTGGACGTGGTGGGGCAGGGAGAGGTTGGGCTTGATCGCCTCGGCCTGCGGCTTGAAGGAGGTGACCGCCACCAGCCACAGCGGGATGCCGATGGTGACGCCCGCGATGATCAGGACGACGAGCGGCTGGACCCAGCGCAGCGGGCGCCGGTGCGCGGGGATGAACGCGGTAACGGTGGTCACTGGTTGTTCTCCCTGCGGCGCAGGCCGACGATGACGGGCACGGCGAGGACGACGACGATGAGGAAGAGAACGAGGCTCATCGCTGATGCCTGCGCGTACAGGCCCTGGCCGAAGATGCGGAACATGTAGATGTTGAAGACCTCGGTCTCGCTGCCGGGACCGCCTCCGGTGGTCGCCTGCACGATGTCGAAGGTGTTCATGGAGCCGATCAGCGCGGTCGTCACGTTGAAGGTGACCGCCGGCGCGAGCAGCGGGAACCTGACCGACCAGAAGGTGCGCCACCAGCCGGCCCCGTCGATCCGGGCCGCCTCCAGTACGTCACCCGGCATGCTCTTCAGGCCCGCCAGGTAGATCAGCATGGCCAGGCCCATCCACTTCCAGCCGTGGATGAGGGTCACCACGACCAGCGTCCAGGTGGTCGAGCCGAGCCAGGGGGTGTCGACGTGGTGTCCCGCGAGCGATGACAGCACGCTGTTGAGCGCGCCGTCCTGGGCGAGCAGGGCGCGGAAGATGTAGCCGACGGCGAGCGCGGAGATCAGTACCGGGAGGAAGAAGACCGCGCGGAAGAAGCGGTTGAAGCGGGTGTCGCGCTCCAGCAGCAGGGCCAGGGCGAGACCGAAGCCGTTCTGGAAGACGGCCACGAGGACCGCGTACTCCAGGGTGATGCGGATGTCACGGGCCATCGACCCGTCGTGCAGGATGGTGCTGAAGTTCGAGAGTCCCACGAAACCGATCTGCGAGTGGAACGCCGACCAGTCGGTGAACGGGTAGACGAAGTTCAGCAGGTTCGGCAGCAGGAAGAACACGCCGAACACGGCGAGCGCGGGCAGGGCGAACCACCACGGCTGGTTGGCCTTGCTGCGCAGGCGGGTGCGACGGGACGTCCGGTCCTGGCCGTCGTCCTGGGCTCGGTCCTTCGCGCGCGTGGCGTCGATGGCGTCCATCGTGGCGGTGTCCACCACTTTCTTACCTCCGGGTACGGTCCCGGGCCCGCCGCCGACGGGCGGCCCGGGGGAAGGGCTGGCTCGGTGGCGCCGGTCAGAAGCCGGCGACGCCGCGTGCCTTGAGGACCTGCTTGAACTGGTCCTCGGCAGCCTGGGCGACCTGGAGCGGGGTCTTCTTGCCGTAGATCATGTCGGCGAGCGCGAGGTGCATGTCGGGCGCGGTGAGCGCCTTGACCTGGAAGACGCCGGAGGCACTGGACAGGGCCTTGGCCTGGGCGATCGCGGTCTGCGGCAGGCCGTCGGGGTTGGGCACCGAGGGCTCCACCGACACGAGCTTGTTGGCCTTGATGTAGGCCGGGTAGTTGGGGCCGAGCCAGAAGGACATGAACTGCCGGGCGGCGTTCTGCCGCTTGCTGTCACCGGTGTTGAAGGCGACGACGCCGTTCGTCTGGTCCGGGGAGTACTCGGCCTTCGCCGCGCTGTTGGCGATGGGGAACCAGCCGAGCTTCTTGTCGATGTCCGCCGTGCTGGCGGTGGCCTGGATCTCGGACTGGAGAGCGGTGACGTTGACGGCCATCGCGGCGGTGCCGTCCATGATCGCCTTGCCCTGGTCGACGAAGGTCGCCGTCTTGTAGTTCTTCTGGGCCAGGCCGCCGTCGAGGACCTTCGTCTTGTACTTGGTGATCGCGTCGACGATGGTCTTGTTGGTCCAACTGTCCTTGTTCTTGTTGAGGTTGTCCCAGAAGGACTGCGGCAGATCCGTCATCTGGGCCTGCACCTGCCATTGCAGCGGCCACTTGTCGCCGCCGACCTCGAAGAACGGCGCCACGCCTGAGACCTTCGACTTGATCTTCGCGGCGTCGGCGAGCAGCTCGTCGTAACTGGCGGGCATGGTGGTGATGCCGGCCTTCGCGAAGACGTCCTTGTTGTAGTAGACGCCGAGGACCGCGGGGCTGGTGACGATGGCCGCGTAGCGGTGACCGTCGACCTGGCCGAGGGTCTTCTCCGTCGTGCCGAGCTTGGAGACCCAGTCCTCGTTGTCGAGCGTCAGCAGGTTCTTGGCCGGCTGCACGAACGGCAGGGTGCTGCCGGTGGGCTGCCAGAACATGAGGTCCGGCTTGACGCCCGAGGCGAGCTTGGTCGGGACGTTCGACTCGTACGGGTCGGGTATCACCTCGGTGGTGATCTTGGCGCCGGTGGCCTTCTCGAACGCCTCGATGGCCTGCTTGGGCTCCGAGACGCTGTTCTGGGCCACCCACATGGTGAGGTTGACGCCCTTGAGGGAGGCGGTCGGGTTGACCGAGCCCTCGGGCGCTGCGGCTGTGGTGGCACCGGTGCTGTCACTGCACGCGGTGGCGGTCAGCCCGAGGACACAGGCGGTGGCAAGGGCGGAGACGGCTCTTCTCATGGCGGATCCTTGATCGTTCGCAGAAAGGAGGCGGGGCGGTACTGCGGAGATGTGCGATGACTGCGGGGAAGACGGCTGACGGATACGGCGAGGTCGGACGTGCGTTCCGGATCATGCGTTCCGGATCATGCGTTCCGTGGCCCCGAGCTCTCCCGGAGGATGAGGGTGGGTTCGGCCGGCACCGGAGCGGGTTCCTGCCGGTCGGCGTCGAGTTGGGCGCGCAGCAGCCCGAACGCGGCGCGGCCCAGCCCGTGGAAGTCCATGCGGACGGTGGTGAGGGACGGGGTGACGAAACCGGAGTGCGGAGCGTCGTCGAAGCCGATGACGCTGACGTCCTCCGGGACCCGCCGGCCCGCGTGATGCAGGGCCCGCAGCACACCCAGCGCCAGGTCGTCGTTGCCGCACAGGATCGCGGTGACGTCCGGGTTCCGGGCGAGCTTCTTTCCGGCCTCGTAGCCGGCCTGGGCGTCCCAGCCCTTGCCGGACGGCGGGGGCGGGGTGACGCCGGCCGCTTCCAGGGCTCCGCGCCAGCCCTCGGCACGGGGACTCGCCAGGCGCCGGGATCCGGTAGAGGCGGGGAGCGCCACGTAGTGGACGGTCCCGTGCCCGAGCGCCAGCAGGTGTTCGGTGGCGGCACGGGCCGCCTCGCGGTCGTCGGCCCACACCGCCGGACGGCTGGGTGTCCGGCCCGGCGGCGGCGCTTCGACCAGCGCCGCGCACGGTACGTGCGCCGGTACGCGATCCAGAGCAGCGGCACCGAGGCGGTCGAAGCCGATGACCACTACGCCGCCACCGGTGTCGGCCGCCGCGGCGATCGTGCGGTCCAGGTCGTCCTCGGGGGTCACGACCCGTACGCCGAGGGCGTATCCGGCGGCGCGGGACGCCTCCTCCAGGCCTTGCAGGGTGGCTGCGTAGCCGTAGAGGACGGTGTTCGACGTGATGACCGTGACCGATCGGGTCACCCCGCTGGCCAGGGCGAACGCGGTGGCGTTGCGCCTGAATCCCAACGTCTCGATGGCGGCGTCGACCCGCTTGCGGGTCGTCTCCTTGACGTTCGGGTGGCCGTTGATGACCCGCGAAACGGTCTGGTAGGAGACGCCTGCCGCAGCCGCGACATCGCGGATACTGGCGGCTTTCTGTGGCCCCGGCGAGGGGTCTCCGTGGCCGCCTGAGCTTGTGTGACCGGTCACATCCATGCCAGGATTGTGAGCGGTCACAACGTAGGCGTCAAGAGACCGTAACGGGGGATTTACCTTCCGGAGGCAGCGGCCGGAGCGGAAACGAACTCCCCGCCAGGCGAGAAATCCCAGCTCGACGCCTGTACGAGACCTGCAGGACCGAACCGTCCCAGAAGGGGAAAATGCGTTGACCAGTGTCGTAGAAACAGTCGAGAGGTCCCGTGTCTGGTCGCATCCGGCGCTCGGGCTGCATGCCGTCGTCGATGCCGCCGGAGCGGTCCGGCTGGGAGCGCCCGGTCAGGACTGGGCCCGTCTGGTGCCGCTCGTCGAGGTGACCGCGACCGGGCACGGGCGTCTGTGGTCGGGGGAGCGCTTCATCGAGACGGCCATCGGCGACCGGATGACCTACCGCGACCACGAGACCGTACGGGACGGAAGCACGGAGCGTACGACGATCCGGCTGGCGGACCCCATGACCGGACTCGCCGCCGAGGTCACCCTGGAGGCGGGCGTCGGCTTCCTGCGTGCGGGCGTACGGCTCGTCAACGAGGGCGCCGGGCAACTGCGGTTGGAGAGCGTGACGACCCTGACGCTCGGTGGAATTCTGGACGCGGACGCCGGTCTCTGCGGGCTGTCCGTGCACTGGGCGGACAACGACTGGCTGGCCGAGTGCCGTTGGCGGCAGGCCGAACTCCGTGACCAGGTCGTGCCGTTGAGCCGGTCCGCGCACGGGCACGAGGGTCGCGGCTGCTTCGAGCGCTATTCGCAAGGGAGTTGGTCCACCGGACGGCACCTCCCGATGGGTGCGCTCACCGACCGGAACGGCGGGGCGTGGCTGTGGCAGATCGAGTCCAGCGCGGGCTGGCGCTTCGAGACCGGAGAGCGCGAAGGCGCCGCCTACGTCGCCCTGTTCGGGCCGGACGACGCTCACCATCAGTGGCAGCACATCTTGGCTCCCGGTGAGGAGTTCCACACTGTCCCCGCGGTTCTCGTCCGCGCGGAGAGCGGTGGCCTGGACGCCGCCTTCGCGACCCTGACCGACTACCGCCGGGGCATCCGTCGCGACCACCCCGACCATCGCCAACTCCCGGTGATCTACAACGACTACATGAACACCCTGATGGGCGACCCCACCACCGAACGGCTCCTGCCGCTCATCGAGGCGGCGGCGAGTGCTGGTGCCGAGGTGTTCGTGATCGACGCGGGTTGGTACGACGACGATGCCCAGGGCTGGTGGGACTCCGTCGGCGCGTGGGAGCCTGCCACCAACCGTTTCCCGGGCGGCATACAGGTAGTCCTGGACGCCATCACCAAGCACGGCATGACCCCCGGGTTGTGGCTGGAGCCCGAAGTCGTGGGTGTACGCAGCCCGTTGGCGCACACTCTGCCGCCGGAGGCGTTCTTCCGGCGCGGCGGTCTGCGCGTCACCGAACACGGTCGGCACCATCTGGACCTGCGGCACCCGGCCGCCCGTGCCCACCTGGACGAGGTCGTGGACCGGCTGGTCGGTGAGTGGGGTGTCGGCTATCTGAAGCTCGACTACAACATCAACATCGGGCCCGGCACGGAGAACGGGACCGAGAGCGCGGGCGCGGGACTGCTCGGGCATCATCGTGCCCACCTCGACTGGATGGCTGGACTCCTCGACCGTCATCCTCAACTGGTCCTGGAGAACTGCGGATCGGGCGGTCTGCGCATGGACTACGCCCAACTCGCCGTGGCCCAGATCCAGTCCACCAGCGACCAGCAGGACCCGCTGCGCTACCCGCCCATCGCCGCCTCGGCCGGCACCGCCGCAGCACCTGAGCAGGCCGCCGTATGGGCCTACCCCCAGCCCGAACAGAGCCTGGACGAGGTCGCCTTCACCCTCACCGGTCCGTTGCTGAGCCGTATCCACCTCTCTGGTTTCCTCGACCGCATGAGTGACGAGCAGTTCGGTCTCGTCCGCTCCGCGGTCGCCGTCTACAAGGACATCAGGCCGGAGATCGCCGCCGCGCATCCGTTCTGGCCGCTGGGCCTTCCTGGCTGGGAGGACGAGTGGATCGCGCACGGGCTGCGGGGCGTGGAGTCCACGTATGTCATGGTCTGGAGGCGGGAGGCTGGAGCGGGTGCCACCGCCGACCGCATGCTGACCGTCCCCCACCTGCGCGGCGCCCATGTCCATCCCACGGTGTTGTATCCGGCTACCGGCGACGCGGGCGCGGAATGGGACGCGGCCAACGGAAGGGTGACGGTGTCCCTTCCTCGCGCAGACACCGCCGTTCTCATCCGGTTGAGCCAGACGGAATCCTGATCAGCAGTATGAGAGCCGGTACCCACACACGCGGGTGTCGGCCTGTCAGGTAGGAATTCTTGGTCGGACGGGCGGCCTCGGTGGGCGTGATGGTGCAAGCGGTCTCCTCCGACTCGGCCTGGTCCTCGGCTCGCCGGCAGTCGTCGCCTGCGGCCGACCAGGGGATTGGTCGTGACCAGCACCGTGGTGGCGGTGATAGTCCCCATTCACCACCGACCGGTGTATCGCGGCGATCAAGCTCTGCCAGCAGCTACGACAATCCGAGTTCGAGGTAACTAATCCTCGATTTCAATTTATTGTTGGTGAGAGAGCGGTTAGAAGCGGGCAAAACCGACTGAAAGATTGCCTCAAGAAATGATTGCCTGCTTGTCTGGGTTTCTTGCGTCGGTAGGATCTCTCCGTGGCTCGCTGAAATATCCAGCCGCACCACATCGAATTGCGCGGAGGTAGCGAAATGACTCAGATCATCGTCGCCGAGCAGCTCTTCATCGGAAAGTTGGAGGCTCCCAGGATCACTTTGCTCGGCGCCCTGGACGACGAGCAGGGTGTGACCGGAATGGGGCTGGAAAGCCAGACCCCGAAGCCGATCACGGCCATCATCTACAACGGCATCTGATCGCCGGATTTCGTGGCAATGGCTGGTGCCGGTTTCCCCGGCGCCAGCCCGCCGGTGTCTTTGAACTCCGGTGTCTTTGAACTCACGGGTGCGCGGACCGACAGTGGGGATCGAAAATATGCCAAGGCGGATTTGGGTGGCCGAGGGCGTTGCGAGTGACGGGGACATGTACGGGCGTGCTCTGCACCTGCCTGACCGGCGGGGTGTCGAACGTCCGGGTCCGGGCTCCGCCGGCGGAACGGACGTCCAGCGTAGAGCGGGGACGATCCTCAAGAATCATCTGGGCGACATTCCGTCATGTCCCTGCCTGGCGGCTCTGCTGCCTGGTCCGCAGGACGCGTCTGCCCGACAAGCGGAGTCGGCGGTGCCTGTCGTGCCGGTGCGCGCTCTGGAGGCCACCGATGTCTGACAGTGCGTTGAGGGATGGTATCCAGGCCAACTTCAAGGCCGTCTTCGGAGGCCGAGAGGGCACGCTGCTGACCGACGAACCCGAACTCGCCGCGTGGCTGAGGGAGCTCGGGGTGGCGGCCACCACCTTCGACGGGGTTCTCTCCGGGCGTGTCATGCCGCCCGCGTGCGCCGTCGCCGTTCCCCTGGACTACGGGCGTCTGCCGACTCGTCTCGAACTGCGGGACATCTTTGCCCGAAGCAGCGTGCTGTGGATTTCCCTCGCATCGTTCTCCGGTGAACTCGGCGTGGCCAAATATGCGGTTGAGAGATTTTCCGAGATCGACCTCATCGGCGCGGTTGCGGCTAACCGGCGAGTGATATCCCAATTGCTTCTCGCCCGAGAAGAGGTCCGCATGTCCGGACCGGGAACCGATCTCACCATCCGGCTTCCGGAGGTTCTCCAGCTCTCCAGCCGCACCCGCGCGGAACTCTTTTCCGACGAGCACTCCACCATCGGAAACTACTTCGAAGTGGCGATGTCACCCACAGATCTGGCCGGACAGGTCGATTCCGAACTCGTCGTGTCGGGGACCCTGCGCATGGACTCCGTCCTGGTTGCCAAACATCGCGAACTGCAAGGCGAGAGAGCTGAGCATTTCGCCGCGGCGAAGGAAATAGCCGACGACATGCGCAAGGCATGCCCGCTGGACGTCACCATCGAGGACAACCACATCGTCGACGGTTTCGGCCCCTGGGCCGACGGCATCCACGCGACCAGCGGCCGCGAGTACGGCGGCGCGGTCACCGAACTCGCCATCGGCACCGGCCTCCTGGACCCGGCGCGCGTCGACTGGAGCCTCAACTGCCTTCTCAACGAGGGCGCGGCCGGCATCCACCTCGGCGTCGGCAACGGCCTCACCGGCATGCACTTCGACTTCATCTCGACGGAGGCCTGCCTTGTCCGCTGACACCAGCACCCGCCATCGCCTCGTCGACTCGCTACACCTCGAAGCCGAGCCCGACGGTGGTGCCCACGTCGTCGACGACCGCACTTTTTCCGCCGCGCATGTCAACGCGTCCGCCCGAATCGTCCTGGAGGCCCTGCGCCGGCCCCGCACCCGAGAGGACCTACAGGCCGTCCTCGCCGAAGCAGCCGAGTGCACGTCGTCAGAGGCGGCCGGGCCGGTGGCACAGCTGCTGGAAGAACTGATGTCGTACGGATGGATCGAGGAAGCATGAGTCCGAGGGCGTGACGGGTGCTTGTGGGAGCATCCGTCTCCTCGACCACTTCGTCCCAACCGCGTATTTCTGCACCTTGCGAATTCGATTCCTCCTTATCCATTTAGGGTACGTGAAATAGATACGGCAGGTTTCGTGCGATAACCAAGATACCCGTCACCTTGGATGCGGCACCGTCTCGTATTGAAGAACCGACTCCTGGGCAACGGGAAGCTTGCCAGATTGCCCTGGTCAATATGCCTTTCGTCTCCATCTACCAGCCATCCCTTCAAATTGGGCTCCTCAAGGCCCTTGCCGCCGACGCAGGGTTTCGGGCGGAGAGCTTTTACTTCAACCTCGAATTCTCCCAGATCATGGGAAGTCGTGTCTATGAACAGATGGCGCACCACCGGGGCCGAATGTTCGGGGACTCGCTCTTTTCTGTAGCAGCATTCGGTGACGAGGCGCCGGATCATCTTGCTGAAATGCTGGACCGCTTTGCGGACGATACCGATGCGTTGTTGGATGATCTGAAGTTGACCCGTGAGCAGTTGATCAGGATCAGAAACGAAAGTGTCCCCAGGTTCATCGATTCATTGTTGGAGGCAGTGGACTGGGGGAAGTTCCGCATCGTCGGTTTCACGTCCACGTTCCAGCAGAATGCGGCCTCATTCGCGTTGGCGCGACGCATCAAGCACCACTTCCCCTCGACTCTCGTCGTATTTGGCAGAGCCAACTTCGAGGGTGAAATGGGAAAAGAACTGATGGCGAAGACGGACTTCATTGACTACTACTTCGACGGGGAAGCCGACGACTCTTTTCCTGAATTCCTCAGGAGATTGTCCTCCGGCAGAGACTCGGCTGACGTGGCCGGAGTCGTAGCGAAAAGCAGGATCGCTTCGGAATCTCCGGAAGGGGGCGTTCCAGGCAGGCCGCCGCTCGACCACATGGACCGTCTCCCGGTCCCCGACTTCGAAGAATACTTCGATCGGTCCTTGAGTCTAGGGGTGATCTCCGAGGAATCGCGCAGACTCGTGGCCCTGCCTTTCGAGAGTTCTCGCGGCTGCTGGTGGGGACAGAAGCACCACTGCACCTTCTGCGGTCTCAACGGATCGACCATGGGCTTCCGTTCCAAATCATCGGCCCGCGTACGGCAGGAACTTGCTGTGCTCGCCAGGTCCTACGGGAGTGTGCGCTTCGAAGCCGTCGACAACATACTCGACATGAAGTACTTCACCGACCTCCTTCCCGAACTCCAACAAGAGGGATTCAACTACCAGTTCTTCTACGAAGTGAAGTCGAACCTGACTCGGGAAAAGATCAAGGCGCTCAGCGAAGGCGGCGTCGTGCACGTGCAACCGGGGATCGTGCAACCGGGGATCGAATCCCTGGACACCAGAGTACTGAAGCTGATGCGCAAGGGGATCACGGGCATACAGAAGCGGCTCCAGGCGGTCCCACAATTCATCCGACACGATCCACGGCGACGTCCACACACCAGACCGAACCCTCAACTCCCGCGCCGGTCACGGCAGCCAGGACCGATCCACCTCTTTGTGCCAGCCGTTGTTGAACCACATAGTGGGCGGCCAGGATGCTGCTCAGAGGATTGAACTCGATGATTTCCGGAAACTCGAAAAGAGCAGCGAAAAAGCTGAGGCAGCAGGCGAGTTTGGCCCGCGCTCGGAACCTACGCTGAACAACGGGAGATCATCGCCATCGCGGCGTCCGGTAGAGGAAAGCCCACACGCGCTACTGACACGGTCCCCGCGCCGGCGTTCATATCCCGGCGTGGATGTACGCGGCCCAGAACGTGGGAGTTCTGGGGTATTCATCCCGCAGTCGACGTGTGACCTGGTGGAGAGCCTCGGCGGTCCGCTCCGGCCGGAGGGAGGCGTTGTCGCTGTCCAGGAGTTCGACGTAGAGACCGTGGGCAACGCGAGCGGAGATGGCATCGCTGATTGGCCACATTGTGCCGACGACGTGGTGGAATCCGGCGAGTTGGAAGGCGGAGGTGATGTGGACCGCCTCGTCGGCGAGAGCCTCATTGCTCGCGGTCGTGCTGCAGGCGGACAGGACGGCGAGGCGGGCATGAGGGAGTCGGAGTTCCGACAGGGAGGCCACCGTGAGTGGCTGGGTTGTGTGGTCGTGCAGGAGCAGCCTGCTGGCTGCCGGTGTGTCCCAGTCACTGAGCCCGTGGCAGGCCAGGTGGACGATGTCATGCTGGGGTAGGGCTGCGAGCACGGTGTCCCGGGTGGCCTGTGGGCCGATCAGGAACTGCGAGGCGGGCAGCAGCCCGGCAAGGCTCTGTACTTCGGCCTGCGCGCCCGGCAACGCGGGCGCCTCAGGCGTCTCGGGCATGGCGACGATCAGCGCCGTTCCGGGGGTGCTGCGCTTCTCGTCCGCGCCGACAGTGGCGCGTCCGGTGAGGCTGTAGCGCAGGGCGCGGATCGTGGGCGTGTAAGAAGAGACCACGTGGTCCAGCACCGCCCGCCCCGTGCCGTCATGGTGACCGGCCGCGTGGAGTGGAAGGAATGTCATCATCCCGACGGGACACCACCACACGCGGGGTAAGGCCTCGCCCGCTTCGGACGGGCCGATGAATCCGAGGGCCTCCAGGACCGGCGCGGCAGCCTCCTCCCACAGCCATCTCAAGATCTCCAGAACCGTCTGCTGCGCGCGCAGAAGATCACGAGGGGAGGTACTGGTGGTGGCGTCGACAGCGAGGAGACGGTTGGTCTGATCGCGCACGGAGTCGGCCGTCAGCCCAGGCAGCTGGACCACGCGTACAGGAGTCTCGGGATCAGCCGTGAGGATCAATGCGTCGGCGCGGAATCCGCTGACGTTCACCATGACAACCGGACCGTCCGGCAGCGTCCGCCGGATCTCCTCGATGGGCGGTGCCAGGAGGAATCCGTGGAGAGCGGGCAGTCGGCGGATCCGAGCCAGGAGGTCGTCCCAGTCCCGGGCCAGCTTCTGCCGCCGGTCCACCGCATGCCAGGTGCCGGATTCTTCGGCGTCACCGCTCGCTCCGTCAGCACCGGTGGAATACGACACAGTGGGTACATCGGATGAGGCGCGACCCGATCCGATCCGGTCCGTCGTGTCCATTGCCGCACGCAACTGGACGAACTCGGCCGCGAGGTCCGGTGCTGTGGAGGTGAGTTCGCTCAAGTCGCCGTGTGCGTCCATCGCCTCGGCCAACAGCAGTGTCCTTGCCTGGTCGAGCAGTTCGACGGCGCGTTCGGGGCGTCCTGCCTGGACGGCCGCGGCGGCGGCGTCGCTCGCCAGCCCGGCCGTGCGCCCTATTCCGTGCTCCCTGTCGGCCCGAGCCAGCTCACGCGGTACGAGCCGTGGCAGCAGAGCGACCGCTTCCTCGAAGGCCGTCAATGCTGCTGGCGCATCGCCCGCCGCCATGGCGACCCTGCCCTGCCCAGCCCTGGCGATGATCTGTGCTGCGACGGGAGCCGCCGGCGACTCTGCTGCCTCTCGATACGCCTCCCCGGCCGACCGCAGCACATCGCTGTCTCCGGTCAACTCGAACTGCGCCTGTAGCGTGATGCCGTGGTTGCACAGGTAGAAGGCGCGGTTGGTGTGCCCGGACGGGCAGGCGTCAACGGCTTCCCGGCCGATGCGTACCGCCTCCCCGAGAGCGTCGCCGTCGTCGGCACCGAACAGCCGGAACTGGACCTGGAGCACTGCGGCAAGATTGGACAGGCTGCTGGCGTGATCGGAGCTGCCGGGTAGGGCGGCTTCGGCGGCCTCCCTGCCGACCCGCACGGCGTCCGTGAGGATGTCCTCGTCGCCCGTTCGTACCGCGAGAGCATGCAGCGCGGCTCCGAGGTTGGACAGGAACGCCGACCGGCCCTGGGCGTCGTTGGGCGGTATCGCCTCGACTGCCTGCCGACCGAACTCCACAGCCTCGGTGAGTGTCCCCGCGTCCCCGGTCACTTCGTACAGGGACCGCAGAGCCGTCCCCAGACCGCCCATGTGCAGGCTGAACGCTTCATGCCCTGACGGTGTCGCCTCGACCGCCTGCCGGCTGAGCCGGACGGCCTCCCTGAGCAGTGCACCGCTGCCGGTCAGTACCCCCAGAGTCTGCGAGGCCATCCCGAGGCTGAACAGATAGTGGGAGCTCAAAGGATCGCTGGGCGAACTTGCTTGGACGGCCTCGCGGCCCAAGTCCACTGCTTCCCGTAGGGTGTTGGCGTCCCCGGTCAGGTCGAACTCGATCTCCAAGGAATGCGCGAGACCGGCCAGACGCAGGGCCCGCTTCGGATGGTCGGGCGAGCTGACCTCGACCGCTTCCCAGCCTGTTTGGACTGCTTCCCTCGCGACGTCGATGCCTCCCACGAAGGACCAAAGTGTCCTGAGAGCCGCGTTGAGCAGGTACAGCCGACTGGCTCTGGCTGGATGTCCCGGCGGCGCGACGTCCAGAGAGCGGCGGAACGCGTCCACGGTGTCCCTCAGCAGGTCCGGATCGCCGGTTCGTTCGAACTCTTCGTACAGTTCAACGCCTTCCGACACACTCAGGTCATCCACGAATTCGAACATGCGCTGCTCGTCCTCGGGCCGGGCCGACTCCTCGTCGAAGTAGTCGCGCAGTCCAGGAGGTATCTGATCCGGGTACTCCAGGTACACCGCGTGCAGGAGTGGCAGCGCAGCGGCCAGGTTGTCCTGCCCCAGTGCATCCGGAAGATGGTAGTAGCGCGCCAGGAACAGCAGGCCTGCGACCTGGAGCACCTCGAAATCCCGCGTGGGAAGGCCCACCAGGTTGATCAGCTGCAACGCCTCGGACTCGGCCGTGTCGGCCTGCACGGGCGCGGAGTTGTCGTCGAGTGCCAGCTGTTCGAGACGTGCGACGATCGCCGCGATCAGGTGCTTGCGCCGTGCCCTTCGCAGCAGACCCATACGCACTACCCGTTCCCCCGGCACGATCCCGCTGATGAGAAGTCTAGTATTTCGGGGCTTGTCCCAACTCTGTTTATCTACAATCGTCTTGACCTCCCACACGATGAAGACCGACCTGCCGCACCCGAAAGCGGCTTGCGGAGGACGAGAGGCGCGCCGATGGCCGAGACCGCCGGGCGGGTGGAGCACCTGTGCACCTTGCTGGACGATGGCGAGCTGTACGCCTACGCCGAGCAGGCCGGCGCGGACTCGGTCCTGCGTCGCCTTCTGGCAGCGGTACGCGACGGCGGCGCCGATACGGATGTGAAGGAGGACCTCGACGCGTTGGACGAGGCGATGGCCAGATTCGGACTGGGTGCGGTGACTCAACCCGCACGCGCCTACCAGCCGGTCGCCGGAACCTTGCAAAGCAGGCGGGTCGTTCAGGCCTGGGCGTGCCCGACCGGCCGGCCGTGTAGTCGTGTCGAATCCGTCGCCCAGCACGCGCAAGCTCCGATCTGCGCGATTTCCGGACAGCGGCTAACGCTCGTTCGGGTGACGGTGTGAGCGGATTTCTAGACGAGCTGGGCAAGCGGCTCGCGGAACGCTGGCTGACACTGCTCGTCCTGCCCGGGCTGGTCTATCTGGCCTGCGCGGCCGTTGCCGTCATACTCGGCCAGTCGCATGCCTGGGAGGCCGTACGACTCCTCGACATCCTCGACCGGATCGCGGACCGGCCCGCGTTGTCCAGCCCCGGCGTGATCGTCCTCGTCGCCGCAGGCATCCTGGCACTGACCCTCGCGGCGGGCTTCGCCGCCTCGGGCCTGGGATGGACGATCGGACGTCTCTTGGCTGCCGACCTGCGTGGCCGCCCCGTCCGGCTGCTGACGCGGCGCCGCCAGGACCGCTGGAACACGGCCAACGATCTGGTGCAGGCCGCAATCGCCAGGTCTGTTCGCGCGCGCGGCAACTCTTCCCCCGCGTTGGCGCGCGGCCTGTCCGACGCGCTCGCCGAGCGAGAGTCGATCAGCCTGATGCCGCCTGAGCGGCCTACATGGGTCGGTGACCGACTACTGGCGCCCGGCCGACGCATCCACAAGGCATACGATCTGGATATTGCCAGCGCCTGGCCCCGCCTGTGGCTGCTCATCCCTGAGACTGCCCGCGTCGAACTCACGGCCGCCGGTGACGCCTACACAGCCGCAACACGCCTGGCCGCCTGGGCTGTGCTGTACCTACTTCTCACCTGGTGGTGGTGGCCTGCCTGCCTGATCGCCGTCGCCGTCGCGCTGCTCGCCCGGGTACGGGTCCGCTCGGCCGCAGCCGTCCTCGGCGACCTGATCGAGGCCACCGCCGACCTCTACGCCCGGGATCTGGCAGCCCAGTTGGGACTCCTGACCGGCGACACCCTGTCCCGCGAGACAGGGCTGGCCATCACGATTGCACTCCGGAAGGACACGGAGTCCCTACCAGCGCCAAATCCTCACCAGCCGTAGTGCCCCGTTTCGCAACGGCTAACACAATTTGCACTTCAAGACGATCGTGGGCCAGCTCAAAGCCATCGTGAAGCCTCCACGACTCAGGCCGCTTGGAGCGCATCACCGGCGTCGTCCTGGACCTGCTGTTCGACCTGTGGTGCGGCACGCGATCGGGCCGCTGCTCCTCGCCATCGTGTTCTGGTGGCTGTGCTGGCTGGTCGTCGCCCGGACCCCGCTCAGCCGGGTCACCCCCGACAGCGCCTCCTCCAGCGCGGAGCCGCCGTCCTGGCCGGAGCCGCGGGCATGTACGCAACCGCGCCGTTCTCCATCGCGCTCGCACAGGTCGTCGCTCACGCCGTGTTCGACTGCGTCCTGGCGTGGATGGCGCTCGAAGTGTGCCGGTCCCATCGTGTCTCCTTGCGAACAACCCTTCCTCGTGCGGCGGTTGAGCGGTTGCGTGACTGGCAGATCACGATCACGGTCCTTTCTGTATGCATCGTCAGCGGCGTTCTCTCCTACCTCCTGATCCACCTCATCCGCTGGACCGGGGCCGGCGTACCGGTCATGAAGGGCGACCAGATGGCCACCCTCGGCGTCGACAACTTCGGGACCCTCGCCATCGGACTGGTGTCGACGGTGGCACTGGAGGACGCGGTGATCGTCGCCACCACGACCGCCCTGCTGACCGCGTTACCTACTACGACAAGAAGATCAGCCAGGGCAAACACCACACCCGAGCCCTCGTCTGCCTCGCAAGACGCCGAGCCGACGTGCTCTTCGCGATGCTCCGCGACGGCACCTTCTACAACCCCCAACCCACCCCTGCGGGTTGACGAAACCCATAGGGGCACCCCCGGGGCCCCAGCGCCGGTTCACCTCATACGCGATCCGACACCTGATCACCCATCAGGTCGTCTGATGGCGTCATGGCGGCCCGCCCTCCCAGAGCCCCGTGCCCGTGCCCGTGCACGAGGTCACCGACTGGAGCGGCTACCAACAGGCACTTATCCGTACCACGTCGCTGCCCGACGACCAGCGTGGGTGTCGAGGCCGAACAGCACGGCGACGGCCGACGGACCCCGTACGCGATGCCCGGACCCGGTGGGCAGCGGAGTGATGGGCACCTTCCCGCGCGTCCAGTGGGCTCTGCCCGCGTCGGCAGGCCGAGTGTGACTGTGCAAGGGGCCAAGATCTCCCTACGGTTGGATCCGACCGCCCCGCAGGGGCACCGTGGTACGAAGGGGGCTCAGTGGAAGCCGAGTTGACGGCGCTCGCCACGACGGCGGTGACAGCTCTGACCGGCCTGATGGTGACGGAGTCGTGGGAGCAGGCCAGACTGAGGCTCGCCGGGTGGTTCCGGCGTCGCGGCGGGGACGAGAACGCACAGGGTGAACTTCAGGCCGCAGGCGAGGAGTTGGCGCGGGCCCGCGCCGACGGAGACGCGCGGACCGCCGGGCACGTCGAGGAGCGGCTGCGTGAGCGTCTCCTCCGCGTTCTGCGGGACGATGCGGAAGCCGCGGGGGAACTGGCGCGACTCATCAGCGAGTTGGCGCCGGACACGCCGGTCACCTACGTCAGTTCGGTCAGCGGTGGCACGCATCACGGTCCCGCCTTCCAGGGCGCGCACATCCACGGTGACATCACCTTCACCGTTCCGGCGCCCGTACCGGCGGGGGCGAGTCCGCGGCCGAACCAACTGCCCGCCCGGACGTACAGGTTCGTCAACAGGGACGAGAAGATCTACGAACTGGGCCAAGCGTTCCCCGCTGCTCGGGCCGGTTCCGACCGCGTCGACCTCGTGGTGGTGTCGGGGGTTTCCGGCGTCGGGAAGACAGCGACCGCTCTCCGGTTCGCGGAGACGGTTCAGGATCTCTATCCGGACGGCCAGTTCTACGTTCCCTTCGCCGGGCTGCGCGACCAGTTGGCACGGACGCCCGCAGTCGGGAGGGACACCACCGATCTGGGCGCCGCGCTGGCCATCTGCCTGAGCGCCCTGGGTGTCGGAGAGGACGCCATGCCACGGACTATTCAGGCGCGCTCCAACCAGTTGCGGTCCTACACCGCCGACCTCCGCATCCTGCTAGTGCTCGACGATGTGACCGAACCCGCGCACGTCCGCGCGTTCATCCCGAAGGGGCCCGGCAGCGGGGTGCTGGTCACGTCGCACAGGACGTTGGGTGAACTCGTGGCCGAGGACGACGCGACACCGGTCAGCCTGAAGCCGCTCGACGATCATGGTGGTCTGGCCCTGCTGACAGACCTCTGCCCGGGAGCCGTGGACGCCGATCAGGTGGCTGCCGGGCAACTGGTGAAACTGTGCGGCGGCCTGCCCGTCGCCCTGCGGATCGCGGCGGCCCGGCTCAGGACCGAGGAGGGCTTGACCACGGCCGAGCTGGTGGAGGAACTGTCCGACGAGACGGACCGGTTGGCCGGCCTGTCCCTGCCTGCCGAGGAGTTGTCCGTGTCCACCGCTCTGGGTCCTTCCTATCGGCTGCTGCCGCCTGACGCGGCCCGGCTCTACCGCCTTCTCGGCTGGCTGCCGACCGGCCGTTTCGACGCCGGCGTGGCCGCCGTCGCCGCCGACGTCGACACGCGGGTGGCCAAGCGGCTGCTCCGCGTACTTGCGGGTGCGGGCCTCGTGCAGCGGGAGACGGACGGCCGGTACCTCATGCACGACCTCATCCGGCTGCATGCCCGGGAGTGTGCGGACCGGGAGGAGCCCGCGAGCGGGGAAGCAGAACTGATCGGGCGGGTGGGCACGCACTACCTCGTTCTCACCGCGTTCGCCGACCGGGCGATCAAGAAGAACCGGATGCGGATCGCCGACCTGTCCGCACTGCTCCGCGCAGCCGACGACCCCTTCGCCGCCTCTGGTGGCCCGGTGCCGCTCGTCTGGCTGGACGCCGAGCGCGCCGCCATCCTGGGCGCCCTGCGGGCCGCTTCCCGGCACGGGTGGAACACCCTGGTCTGGCAGCTGGCCGAGGCATTCACGGCCCTGTTTCTCCACCGCCGGTATCTTGAGATCTGGCGGGAGTCGCTGGAGCTGGGCGCGCAGGCTGCCGCGGCGGACCCGGACCGGATGGTCGCAGATGCAGCCGAGTCCCGGCTGCGCAGTCTGCTCTCCCGCCCCCTGATGGACCTGGACCGGCATGATGAGGCGCGCACCCAGCTGGAGCGGGCCATTCAGTGCGCCGAGACGATCGACGATCTCGCACTGCGCGCCTCGGTGCTGGAGTTCCAGGGCCGGTACCTGGACCGGCACGATCCCGAGAACGCGGCGGCGGCGTACCGGCGTTCTCTCGCCCTCAACGAACAGGCCGGGGAAGCCCGAGGAGCGGCCATCGCCCGTGTTTTTCTCGGCAGCGCGATGTCCATCCGCGGGGACCACACCGAGGCGCTGGTCGTACTGCGCCGCGCCCACCACGACCTGCTGGCCGACGAGGAGCCGGACGTGCGCATGGCGGCCCGGGCGCTGGCCGCGATCGGCCTCGTACTCGATCGCCTGGGCGACACGGAGGCAGCGGACCGTGACCTGAAGGAGGCGGTCGGGATCCTGCGGGAACGGGACGCGACGCACTACGCGGCCGAAGCCCTGGTGGGGCTCGCCGGCATCGCACAGCGGACCGGTGCCGACACGGACGTGGTGCGGGGTCACCTCGCCGAGGCGTTGGAGATCTATGAGCGCGACGGCAATCCGGCGGCGGATGAACTACGACGGCAGATGCGGGAGTTGGACGAAGCCGGAAGGGCAGGAACCGACGGCTGAAGGCTACAGCGGGTTCACTGGACGTCCCCCGGGCGCAGGCGCAGAACGACGTCCTCCTCCCGTGGATCACCCGTCCGTACCGTGACGCAGGAGCTGTCCATCGGGAGGCCTGCGCGAAGGGCGGCGTAGACGACCGAGGCCAACACCCCCGGATCCCGGGCTCCTCCGGTGGCGGTCGCCTCCACGATCCGGCCGTCCCGGAGCCCTGCGAGGCAGGCCCGTCCTTGTACGTCCGACACGGCCAGGAGGCTTCCCGGAAGCCGGCCGAGCGTGTCCTGGACCCAGCGCATTGCGCCGGCGGTCGTCGGGTCCGTCCGTCGCCGGACGATCACCGAGGCGCTCGCGGCCACTCGCCCGTCGCGTTCGTCGTCGGTGCAGGCCAGATGCGAGAAGCATGTGGGGCCGTCGGGAGCCTCACCGGCGTATCCGGCGACGGCCGCCGGGACACGCCGTACGACGACGGTAGGCCCGCCGATGTCCTTGCCGACCTCGGTGGTCACCCGCCAGGAGGTGACTCGGGCGGTGGGCGGCTCGGGCAGCGGCAGGGCAAGCGGATACGGCGGCTCTGTGGCGGGCTTGGTGAGCTGGAGCAGGCCGTAAAGGGCGGTGCGGAGGCGGGCCAGAGCGTGGCCCGGATCGGCGAAGGCCCGCGCGGCGACCGGCGCGTACCGCTCGGGAACGTGGTCGCGTACGGCGTCCTCGATCTGCTCGTGCAGGTCGCGGCGCGGGTCGAGCCGGGGCGCCAGGTCCGCCATGGCGTGGGCGGCGGTGCCTGGCACCGCGTCGGCGCCGAACGTGGCGAGCAGGAGGGGCGTGCCCAGGGAAGCGCCGTACAGGCTGACCGATCCGTGGTCGCCGATCAGGATGTCGGATGCGACGAGGGCGGGGCGCCAGGCGTGCACGGCGGGCATGAGCAGCAGTCCGGCGTCCAGCGCGGTGGCCTGTAGCGTGCGCAGCTGCCAGGAGCCGTGCGCCGACCAGACGTTGGGGTGGACGATCGCGCCGACCTTGTACTCGTCGTAGGGAAGCCCGGCGAGGAGGCGGGCCGGAAGGTCTGGCTGCGTTCCCAACAGAGAGGTCGGCCCCCATGTCGAACTCACCATGACCAGCCGCTGGTTGTCCGCGACACCCAGCGCCTCCCGGTAGGCCGATCTCATCGGCCCACTGCTCTTCAGCTCGTCGAAGCAGGGGTCGCCCACCAGGAGGGTGCGTCCCGCGATCTTCGGGTGGGTGGCGAGCAGTTGCTCTTCCTGCGAGGGATGGGAGAGGGCCAGCCAGGCCCGGCCGGATTCGAGCAGGGAGTCCGGGACGACACCGGACAGCCGCTCGTGTGGACCGCGCGAGTCCGGGACGAGCTTCTGGAACCCCACGCCGTGCGGCAGCACGAGGACAGGGCAGTCGCCCTCCGGCACGTCGATGTTCTCGCTGGCGGACAGGATGAGATCCGGAGAGACCTCCCCCAACTGCTCCCAGGGCATCACCCGGCACCCGGCCTCGTGAAGGACGGCGAGGACGCCGGAGTCGAAGGCCGAGGTGGGGTCGTGCGCGAAGACGACGGTGACGCGGTGGTCGCCGCGCAGCAGAGCGGGGAGCGTTTCGAGGATGCGTACGGTCGAGGTGAGGGTGCGGGTGGCCACGACGAGGGTGCGTTCGCCGTGGAAGGTGCTCCACCGGTGGGCGTCGTGCCCCACGGGCACGCGAAGCGGCCGACTACCGGACAAGGCACCCGCCTCTAACAAACCAGTTCCCCCAACTGGTCAGCGGCTCGCGGCTCGCGGCTCGCGGCTCGCGGCTCGCGGCTCGCGGCTCGCGGCTCGCGGCTCGCGGCTCGCGGCTCGCGGCTCGCGGCTCGCGGCCACGATCTGGTATCACACCTCAAGCCGCGCTTCCACCCTTCATGTCGGGACGACCTCGCTGGTCGTGAACGGGTACACGGTAACCAGAGCACCGGGCAGTGCCGAAACGGGGCGGCCGTGCCACTGGGCTCAGGTGGGCAGGGGCCAGGGGCCAGGGGCCAGGAGCCCGGAAGCCGCGGTCGCTGCCAAGTATGAGCGGGAAAATTCTCCGCGAGCCTGCTGAAGTACCGCTGCTTGCGCCAGACTCCGCGGTTGCCGAACGTACTCATGTCGAGAGGGTGCGAAGGGAACGGATGGGCCTCGTTGCCGCGAAAGCGCACCTGCGTGGCGGACGACGGCTCCTCCTACGGGGCGGTTCAACTTCCGGTTCGACTACGACCCCGGACCCAACGCACCGCTGGTGCCTGTGCTGGGGTCAGCCCAGTTCGATCAGGCCGAGTCGGACCGCTTCCGCGACGGTGCCTACGCGGTTTTCCGTGCCGAGCTTGCGGTAGATGCGGACCAGATGGGTCTTGACCGTTGCCTCGGCCAGATAGAGGGCGCCGGCGATCGCCCGGTTGCTGTGCCCGTGAGCCAGGAGCCGGACGACCTCGATCTCGCGCTCGCTCAGCAGAGGGCCCGGCCCGGCGGGATGCCCAACGAACTGAGCCGCGGCTTCCGGCGCCAGCACCATGCCCCCCTCCACCGCCGCGCGTACGGCACGGAACAGTTCCTCGGGCGGGCCCGCTTTGAGGACGTATCCGCGCGCGCCGGCCTCCACCGCTCGCAGGACATCGGCCTGGCGGCCGTGGCTGGTGAGGACGACGACCCGGGCAGTGCCGGAGGCGGCCAGGATCCGGCGGGTCGCCTCGATGCCGTCGATGGCGCCGCCCGCCGTGTTGGTGTCCGACAGCCGGAGGTCCATCAGCACCACATCGGGGCGCAGTTGCTCCACCTGACGCACCGCGTCGGCGCCATCGCCGGTCTCGCCGACGACGGCGAAGCCGGGCTCGCTTTCGAGGAGGGCGCGCAGGCCGGCTCGTACGACGGTGTGGTCGTCCACGATCACGATCCGCAGTGGCGGACCGGGAGTCTCGCTCATCGAGTGGCCGCCGGGACCCGGTCCTCGGCCCGCAGGGCCGCCCGGACGCGGGTGCCGTGTCCGGGTGCGCTGTCGATGCTGAGGGTGCCGCCGAAGACCGCCAGCCGGTCACGCGCCGCGGCCAGTCCGAATCCGCGGCCGGCGCCGGCAGGTTGTAGGGCCGTCGAGTCGAATCCCACTCCGTCGTCCAGGACTTCGACGGTCGCGGTCGCCTCGTGGCCGTAGGACAGGGTGACGCTCACATGCCGGGCCCGGGCGTGTTCGCAGGCGTTGGCCAGAACGCCCTGCGTCACCCGCAGCAGGGCCACTGCCTGGTCTGTCCGCAGGGAGCAGGGCTCGTGCTCGGTACGGAAGGTGATCCTGGGCGCCCCGGCGGCGGAGCCGGTGCGGGCACACAGGTCGCGCAACGCCGCCTCCAGGCCGTCGCGCGCGAGCAGGGGCGGGGTGAGATCGTCGATGATGCCGCGGGTCTGCGCGAGATGCTCACCCAGAGCTTCGGTCACCACCCGTACCTGCCGCCGGGCGGCGTCGGGCCGGCGCTCCCAGTCCCGGTCGGCGGCCTGGAGCAGCATGCGGCTGCCGGAGATCTCCTGGGCGAGCGTGTCGTGCAGGTCCCGCGCGATGCGGGCTCGCTCGGCGAGCCGCCCGGCCTCCCGCTGCTTGGACGCCAACTCGCCCCGTGTGGCGGCGAGTTCGCGGGTCAGCCGCTGCTGGGTACGGTAGAGGAGCACGGTCGCCCACAGAGCGGTGACGGGCGGTGCCAGCACATCGGGGTCGAAGCCGCCACCGGCCCGCCGCAAGACCGCGATCAGCAGCGCGGTGAGGACACCGAGCGCCGCGGTCCGTATCGCGCGGGTGGGCATGCGCAGTGCCAGGATGGCGAGCGGCACCGCCAGCCACGCGTACCCGAAGGTGAGCCGGGCCGGGAGGCTCCAGGCCACCCAGGACCACAGCAGCAGGAGAAGGCCGAGCCAGACGGGTCGGGCCCAGGGGACCAGCCGCTCCCACCGGGCCAGTCCGCCCGCATACAGCAGGGCCAGCGCGGCCGTGGGCGGCGCGATGCGCCAGCACAGCTCGTGGTTCAGCTCGAAGAGCCGCACGAGGGTGCCGACGACGGCGATCAGGAACACCAGGTCGGGGAGATACCGCGCGGCGACGAAGGGCCTGCGTACGGCGAGGGCGGTGACGGGCACGGCTGAGGCTCCCTGGGGCGGGCCGGGCGGAGGCGGCGACAGGGCCAGAAGTCTAAGCCGTGACCTGTTTGGACGCCGCAGACACCCGGGTGATGCCGTGCCCGCGCCGATGTCAGCTCCCCGGGTGCAGACCGAGCCAGCCCGGCGACGGGTCGCCCTTGACCTCGCCGAAGTAGAGGGAGAACGTCTGCCGCAGCCGTTCGGCCGCGGCGCGGTCCTCCATGAACCTGGGGAAGCCGTCGACATGGGCGTTGGGGAACTCCCAAACCGGCTTCAGACTGGCGTTCGGAGTGACGTCCGTACGCACCGACCAGCCGTTGAAGCTGGCCATCTGGCGCTCCTGGGAGAGCACCCAGTTCAAGTAGAGCTTGGCGGCGGCCGGGTGGGCGGCGTCCTTCAGGATTGCGGCCCGCTGCCCCCAAGCCATGAAGGGGTGATCGCCCGCCGGTACGACCCACTTCACCGTGGTCGACGTGGAGACCGCGCTGCCCGATCCGCCCACTCCGATGATCTTCTTCTTGCCGTTGACCGCCTCACCCGGGGTGTTCGTGCCCCGGGCGAACTGTGGCTGCTGCGCGGCGAACTTCGCCACCCAGTCCCAGCCGTACTTCTGCTGGTAGAGGGAGTAGAGGTACAGCACCGCGTCGTCGTCGTTCGGGTAGGAGGAGGCGATGGCGCCCTTCCACCGCGCGTCCAGCAGGTCCAGCGGTGTCCTGGGCGCGTCGGTCCCGGCCGCCTGGATGTCGTACAAGAAGCTGAAGGCGATCACCATGAGCGCCGTCCACGCGCCGTCCGGGTCCTTGAAACCCTGGTGGACCTTGGAGAAGCCGGCGGGCTTGTAGCGCAGCAGCTTGCCCTCCCGCTTCCAGCGGGTGAAGTCCTGGAGCGTCTGCAACTGGACGACGTCGGGGACCAGGGTGCCGGTCGCGAGCTGGTTGTCCACACGGACGTCGTGGTACTTGCTGTAGTCCACGGAGACCGTCAGCGGGACCTTCGGGAAACGCGCTGCCCAGGCGGCCCGTACCCCCGCCGCCTGGCCGTCGATGTCCCCGCCCTGGTACAGGACGAGCTTGCCGCCCTCGGCGATGGCGGCCTCGTAGAGCTCGTCGATGGAGCGGGTCTCCTCGCGAACACCGGTGAGTGAGGCGCCGGCGGAGGGAGCAGCCTGAGCACTGGTCGCGACGGCCGCGGCGGCCCCGCCGAGAGCGACGCCGGCTCCGGTGGTGAGCAGCCGTCGCCTGCTGAAGTTCCTGGGCATGGTGGGGGGTCCTCCTGCGGGTTCCGCCGCCGGGCTCGGTTGGGGGCGGCGTACCCATCCTGTCGATGAACCGTGCTGTTCCGCGTCGCCCGAAGGCTGTCTTCGGGTTCAACCGTTAGGTTGAACGCGGACGTTGGACGCGAATACTCCGAGTGCCGAATGGTGCCGCTGCTCAACTTGCCTCTGGCGCGGAAGACTTCCGTACCCCCCTGCACACTCCGCTCTCTGCCGCTCCACCAACCGAGCGTCCATGGCGGGTGCGTCGGGTTTCTCGGATGTGGTCGATGAGAGCAGCGTCCTGCTGGCACACGCACCCGGGGGTGGGGTGCCGGTGGTCGATCATCTCGTCGGGCCGGGGCCCGAAGCGGGTGTCGTACTCGATGCGCCGTGGAGGCCCGCCGACCAGGCCTGTGCCGCGTGCGATCCAGGCGCCGACGACCAGGCAGGCGGCCTGCTGGGCCACGAACGCGGCCGAAGGACGGAACCCGTCGTCCGTTCCACCGGTCAGCTCGGCCGAGTTGATCAGCCCGCACACCGGCCGTCCGAGGAACTGCCCGACGAGTTCGCGCTGTTGATCGTCCAGGCCTTCCAGGCCTTCCAGGTCCCGATAAGCACGGACTCCAGTAGCCCACCGGGTCTGGGCAGGCCAGACTTGGTGGCCGCGTGTGTCTATTATTTACCCCATGTTTTCAGCCCCATCGAGCGGCAGCCCGCTCATTTGGTTAACCTGAGGCAGACGGACAGCAACAAGGGGTCCCACCCACACCCATGGTCCGTCCCGGGGCAGGCCGTTCACAACGGCCCGCTCTCACACGAGTAACCGGCGCCACCGCGTCCGAACTGCCTTCAACCCACACCCGAGCGGGCCTCAGGTACCGGACCGAAGAATGGCCGGTATGCCCCGAGGGTGACCCGACACATAAGGAGTGCGCGGTGACACCGGAAAAGACGAATCGCGAGCAACGCCCCAAGGAACCGACGGAGCGTGCGGGCCACCGGTCCGACGAGCTCGGCAGCCTGGCCGTGTGGGCACGGTCCGCCCCCATCCGGCTCGCCGGTTACGAGGACGACCTCGCCGAGCCCCACATCCTGCCCAGCGTGGACTGACCCCCAAAGGACCCCAAGGGACTCCAAGGGACTCCAAGGGGCCCCACGGGACCCATCGCGATCGCCGACGGCATGGGCGTGCGAAAATCGCGCCCATGCTGATCAGAGAAGCCGCGGCCGACGACTGGCCGCGGATCTGGCCTTTCTGGCACCGGATCGTCGCTGCCGGCGACACCTACACCTGGGCCCGGGACACCTCCGAAGAGGCGGCCCGGGCCCTGTGGACGTCCCCGCCCAAGCGCGTGTACGTCGCCGAGGACGAGGCGACGGGGACGATCGTCGGCTCCGCCTTCGTCACCCCCAACTACGGCGGTCCCGCCGACCGTATCGCCAACGCCGGCTTCATGGTCGACCCCGACCACGGCGGCCGGGGCATCGGCCGCGCCCTCGCCGAACACATCCTCACCGCCGCCCGCGACCAGGGCTTCCGCGGCATGGTCTTCAACGCGGTCGTCGAGACCAACCCCGCCGTCAAGCTCTGGCTCTCCCTCGGCTTCACGATCCTGGGAACGGTGCCGGACGCATTCGAACACCCCCGGGACGGCCGCGTGGGCCTGCACATCATGTACCGCGCCCTCTAGTCCTCCAGCTCTCTAGCCCTGTAGCGGGAACCTTCAGTCGAGCGGCGCGGTCTGCACCCACGGGCGCAGCTTCTCCAACTGCTCCGCCAGCTCCAGCAGCGCCGCCTCCGACCCCGGCCGCCCCACCAGCTGTACGGCACAGGGCGCGCCCGAGGGCAGCGTGCCGAACGGGACCGACATCGCGGGCCAGCCGGTGAGGTTCCACGGGGGAGTCATCGGCGAGTAGTTGGTGTTGGCCAGCACATTTCGCAGCCAGCCCCGTTCGTGCCACGGCCCGGCCTTGGGGGAGCGGCGGGCCAGCGCCGCCGTCAGCAGGATGTCGTGTTCGGCGAAGAACGGCGTGAGGCGTTCGCGCAGTCGCTCACGGCCCTTCCCGGTACGGACGCTGTTGACGAACCGGCGCCCGATCGCCGCGTGCACCCGGGTCCGCCGCGCGAGCTTCCGCGGGTCGAGCCCCGCCGCGTCCACCGCGGTGCCCGCCGTCCAGTGCGCGAGCGAGGTGGTGCTCAGGGACAGCGGATACGGCGGATCGGCGCGGTGCAGCGCGTGCCCCGCCTCGGCCAGCAACCCGGCCGCCTCCCGGACGGCGGTCGTATACGGCTTGCTGACGGCGACCCCGGCGAGCGGGCTGCGCACGGAGACGGCGATCTTCCGGGCGGTGGGCTCATCAGGGCCTACGACCTGGATGTCCGCGATGACCGAAAACATCAGCCGGGCGTCCTCGACGGTCGTCGCCAGTGGGCCGTTTTCGGACATTCCGAACCAGTCGCCGTCGCCGATACCGGCGGGCACGACCCCGAACCCCGGCTTGATGGTGACCAGACCGCAGTTGGCCGCGGGTATGCGCAGCGAGCCCATGCCGTCATTGCCGAGCGCGATCGGCGCCATCCCCGCCGCGACCGCAGCCGCGCTGCCGCCCGACGAGCCCCCTGCGGTGCGGGCGGTGTCCCACGGATTGCGGGCCGTGCCGTAGACACCCTCGGTGGTGCCGAAGACACACAGTTCGGGCACGTTCGTCAGCCCCACGACCACCGCGCCCGCCGCCCGCAGTCTGGCCACGGTGACATGGTCGTGGTCGGCGGGCGTGTCCGGGGTCGCGGCCGAGCCGACCCGGGTGGACTCGCCGGTCACGGAGAGGTTGTCCTTCACGGCCACCGGCACGCCCGCGAGCGGCAGTTCGGCCAGATCGCCCCGCGCGCCCACCGCGTCGGCCTCCGCGAGCGCGGCCTCGGCCCGTACCGCCCGGAACGCGCCGATCCGCCCGTCCAGCCGCTCGATCCGGGCGAGATGCTCGGCCACCACCTCACGGGGCGTGGCCCGCTTCTCGCGTACGGCGGCGGAGATCTCGGCGGCGGTACGGCCGATCCAGCTGGTCACAGGCGCGCTCCTTCAATCTACTCGCGAGTACGTAGGGAGAACTGTGCCTCGGCAGGGGCGTCGCGTCGAGAGGTGACGGGCCTTGGACATTCGCTCCCGTCTTGTTGGACTTTTCACGAGCCGATGCCGGGCGGGCGCCGACTGACCTGCTGGTCATCCGATCAATGGCTCAACTTGGCCGCTCCCAGCACCCGTTGACAGTCCCCGACCGCAGTCCAATCATCAGTCGTCCGATCAATCGCGACCGGTGGAGTGTCATGGCTGAGCGAGGGAAGAGACGTTTCCGGCTGATCGGCTTCGCGGCGGTGTTCGCGCTGCTTGCGGCGTCCGCAGCGCCGGCGGTCGCGGCCCAGCAGGAGCAGGCGGCACCTCCGGTGACCGTGCCCGCGCTGTCCAACTGGACTCCGCAGAGCGGAAGTTACGACTTCGGTGCCGGGGCCCGGCTGGTGGCGGGCAGCGCGAGTGAGCGCAGGGTCGCCGACACCCTCGCCGACGACCTCAAGGCGGCGGGCCACGGAACAGTGCCCGTCGTGCGGGGCGGCGCCGCCCGGCCCGGCGACATCGTGGTCGAAGTCCGGCCGAACCAGGGCTCGTTGGGCGCCGAGGGCTATGAACTCCGGGCGGGCAAAAGGCTGTCGATCACCGGAGCCACCGAGGCCGGGGCCTTCTACGGCACCCGTACCCTCCTCCAACTGCTCGCCCAGGGTGACCACATCCCGGCCGGACACACGGTCGACGTACCGCGCTACAAGGAGCGCGGGGTCGGCGTCTGCGCCTGCTACATCCACATCTCCCTGCCCTGGCTGGAGAACCTGGTGCGCGAGATGGCGTACCACAAGCTCGACCAACTGCTCCTGGAAATCAAGGTGAAGAGCGACGCGCACCCCGAGGCGAACACCTGGGGCTACTACACCAAGGACGAGCTGCGCCGCCTGGTCGCGCTCGGCGACAAGTACCACGTCGAGATCATTCCCGAGATCAACTCCCCGGGCCACATGGACCCTTGGATAGCGGACCGCCCCGACCTCCAGCTCACCGACAGCGACGGCAACAAGCAGCCCGCCCGCCTCGACGTCACCCAGCAGGCCGCGTTCGACTACTACACGAGCCTGATGGACGAGTACGCGCAGGTCTTCACCGCGCCGTCCTGGCACATGGGCGCCGACGAGTACATGCTCGGCTCCGACTACTCCAAGTACCCGCAGATGCTGCGCTACGCCCAGGAGAAGTACGGCGCGAACGCCACCCCGCAGGACGCCTACATCGACTTCATCAACCGCGTCCAGGCCTACGCCGCGAGCAAGGGCAAGCAGCTGCGCATCTGGAACGACGGCCTCACCGGCGCCAACACCGTGCCGGTGGCGCCGGGCACGACGGTCGAGCACTGGCTGAACGTCCAGGAGAAACCGAGCCGACTCATCGCCCAGGGCTACCCGTTGATGAACGCGGCCTACTCCCTCTACCTGGTGCGCGGCGGTTTCCACAGCGACACCGAGTCGCTGTACGACCAGAGCTGGGACCCGCGCAGCTTCGAGGGCGAGAAGCTCACCTCCAGCACCGGAATCACCGGGGCGAAGATCAGCCTCTGGCCCGACAACGGGCGCGGCGAGACCGAGAACGAGGTCGCCGCCGACACCGAGCCCGCGCTGCGCCACCTCGCCCAGGCGACCTGGGGCGACCCCCACCCCGACGCGACCTACGCCCAATTCACCGCACGGGGCACGGCAGTCGGTCACGCCCCCGGATGGCGTGACCTGACCCGGGTACCGGTCGCGGACGGGACGTACACCTTCCAGACGGCCGATGCCTCCTTCGACGCCACCGTGCGGCGCACACCGGACGGCTACGCGACGGTGCGGACCGCCGACGGCTGCCTGGAGATACAGGGCGGCAAGCTCACCCTCAACGTGCCGCTCCAGCCCGGGGTTTCGGCCACCCCGCAGCCCTGCGACGCCGCGAACACCATGCAGCGCTGGGAGTTGGCGCCCACGGCCGGCGGCTACCGGCTCGTGAACGCCATCACGCAGATGGCGCTGAGCGTCGCCGACGACGGCCGCCTCGTCCAGTACCCGCCGGACCAACACCGGCCCGCCGTCTGGCACTTGACCGCCCACTGACCAGAGGAGTCCCACCCCATGACCCTCTCCAGACGTCTCTTCGTCCTCTCGGCCACCGCACTCGCGGCGACCGGCACGGCTACGGCCCCCGCCCTCGCGACGCCCCCGCCCCCGTCCGACTCCCGCTACCGCATTCCCGTCGACCCGGACGACACCGAAGCCGACCTGGTCCGCAAGGCCTCCCAAGTCCGGCCCACCGCACGGCAGGTGGCCTGGCAGCGGCTGGAGCGGACGGCGTTCCTGCACTTCGGCGTGAACACCTTCACCGGCCTGGAGTGGGGGACCGGCGACGAGGACCCGAACGTGTTCCAGCCGACCGGCCTCGACACCGACCAGTGGGCCCGCGCCCTCCGCGACGGCGGCTTCAAGCTCGCCATCCTCACCGTCAAGCACCACGACGGCTTCGTCCTCTACCCCTCCCGCTACACCAACCACACGGTGGCCTACAGCAGTTGGCGTGCCGGACAGGGCGACGTCCTGCGCTCCTTCGCCGACTCCATGCGACGGTACGGCCTCAAGGCCGGCGTCTACCTCTCGCCCGCCGACGAGAACCAGTACCTCCACGGCGTCTACGCCAACGGCAGCGCACGCGCCACCCGAACCATCCCCACGCTCGTCGACGGCGACGACCGCACACCGGACGCCTTCTACACCCTGGACGCCACCGACTACGGCGCCCACATGCTCAACACCCTCTACGAAGTGCTGACCGAGTACGGCCCGATCGACGAGGTCTGGTTCGACGGCGCCCAGGGCCGCATCCCGCCGGGCCACGTCGAGGACTACGACTGGGACAGCTGGTACACCCTGGTCAGATCACTCGCCCCGGACGCGGCGATCGCGGTGACCGGCCCCGATGTGCGCTGGGTCGGCAACGAGGGCGGCATCGCGCGGGAGGACGAGTGGAGTGTCCTCCCGGTCAAGGAGGAGCAGTACGGCCGCACGGACTGGGCGCTGTCGTACGACACCCCCGACGAGGGCAGTCGCGGCGCGCTCGTGGCGGCGCGCCCGAACACCGACTACCTCCAGTGGTGGCCCGCCGAGTGCGATGTGTCGATCCACGACGGCTGGTTCTACCACCCGGGCCAACTCCCCAAGAGCGTCGACGACTTGATCGACATCTACTTCGGCTCCGTCGGCCGCAACGCGGTTCTGCTGCTCAATGTGCCGCCGGACACCGACGGCCTGCTGGCGGACCCGGATGTGGCGCGGCTGCGCGAGTTCCGTGAGCGCGTGGACCGGGAACTGCCCGAGGACCTGGCACGCGGAGCCCGGACGGTCACTTCACCGGGACGGGTCACCGTCGACCTCGGCACCCAACAGGCGGTCGACCGCGTCCGGTTGGCGGAGGACATCGGGCGCTACGGCCAGCAGGTCGAGGCCTTCGTCGTCGAGGCGTACGTCGACGGGGACTGGACCGAGGTGACCCGGGCCGGGACGATCGGCGCCAGTCGCATCCTGCTGCTGCCCGCGCCCGTAGGAGCCCGGCGCTGGCGGGTCCGGGTGACGGCGGCCCGGGACACCGTACGGATCGCGGAGTTCGGGCTGTACCGCTCGCGGGCCTGAGGGCCGGAGCTCACCTGTCCTTGAGAAGCTTCTCCAGGAAGACCACCGACTCGGGGCCGGGCAGCGCCACCAGGCTCAGCCGGTCCATGACCGCGAGATAGCGGTCGACCTCCTCCGCCTTGTCCAAGTACAGGGCGGAGGTGAGCTGTTCGAGGTAGACGACGTCCGGAAGGTCGGGGACCGGGAAGCGCAGCACGGTGATCGGACCGCCGGCCGCCGCGTGGCCGCCCACTTCGAAGGGCAGTACTTGCAGCGTGACGTTCGGCAGGGCGGCCGTCTCGACGAGATGCCGGAGCTGGTCGCGCATCACCTCGGCCCCGCCGAGCGGCCTGCGCAGGGCCGCCTCGTCCACCACGACCCACAGCCGCGGCGCTTCGGGCCGGGTCAGCAACTCCTGGCGGGTCATGCGGAGTTCGACGCGGCGCTGGATCGAGTCCGGGCTGTCGGTGGGGCGGCCGAGCCGGATGACGGCCTCGGCGTACCCGGCGGTCTGCAACAGGCCCGGGATGAACTGGACTTCGTAGGTGCGGATGAGGGAGGTGGCCTCCTCCAGCCCCAGGTGCTGCTCGAACCAGGCGGGGAAGGAGTCGCCGTAGGCGCGCCACCAGCCGGGTTCGTTGGCGCGGCGGGCCGAGTCCAGGAACTCCTGGCGGGCGTCCGGCTCGTGGAGGCCGTACAGCGTCAACAGGTCGGCCACGTCACGCTCTTTGAAGCCGACGCGGCCCAGTTCCATCCGGCAGAGCTTGGCGTCCGAGGCGCGTATGGCCGAAGCGGCCGTGTCCCGCGTGATGTTGAGGGACTCACGCAGCCTACGGAGCCGGGTGCCCAGCATGATGCGCTGGACGGTCGGACCACCGCGCTGAAGGCTCAGTACGTCCGTGCCCAGGGGGGCGTGTTCCGGTTGAGCTGCAGTCATGTTCATCCCCTCGGCGGTCGCGCCGATACTGTCCGCAAGTTCTCGGGACTCAAAACAGGATCGTAGCACCGAGGTTCCGGATAACTGCGGGGAGTGAAGGAGCCGGAAGGTGCCGGCCTGTGTCCGGCGCCTTCCGGCCATCCGCGGGTTTGCCTGACTTCAGCGGCCGGGGAGTAGGCCGTCGAAGTCGCCGTCCTTCACACCGCGGACGAACGCGGAGATCTCGGCGCTGGTGTAGACGAGCGCCGGACCTTCGGGATGGCGCGAGTTGCGCACGGCGATGTGGCCGTCGGAGAGCGCGGCCAACTCGACGCAGTTGCCCTCGGGGTTGCTGTGGTGGCTCTTGCGCCACTCCGCGCCGCTCAGCAGGGTCGCCGACATGCCGTTCGCGTGCTCGATCTGAGGCCTCATCGCTCCCCCGGAAGATCGAATGCAATTGCAGCTTCAATTGCACCCATTGGTGATGTGGAGGACGATAGCCCTCGGGGGCACCGCTCGCAAGATCATCTGCAATTGCAGCGGTAATTGCCGATGCACTTGCGTTCGCAGGGTCAGTCGGAGGACCATGTTCCGGACAGGTGTAGCGCGCGCAGTTGTTCTCTTGGGGTCACAGGGGTCGCGATGTCCGCAGAGCAAGTCGTACGGCCGGTCGACTCCCTGCGGATCGAGGGCACTTGGCAGTGGCTGTGCCGGGCCGTCGACGAGGTGGGTCGACCCGCACCGGGGCAGACCGTCACCCTGGTCCCCACCGTGGGGGACGGAGGCGACCCGGCTCTCTGTTCCGTCCTGGTCGTGCCCCCGATGCCTCAATCGGCGCACGTGGCACGGGACTTCACCCGCGCCGCGCTGGCCGATCGGGCCGGGGACGAACTCGTCGACGACATGGCGGTCACCGTGTCGGAACTGGTGAGCAACGCGCTGCGCTACGGCCGGGCGCCCAACTCCCCGGTGGTACAGCAGCCTTCACTCTGGCTCGCGGTGTGGGACCGGCTGCCGTACGCGGTCTGCGCGGTCACCGACGACAGCGACCGCATACCCGTGGAGGGGCACCCCGACGAGTTCGCGGAGTCCGGGCGCGGTCTCCAGGTGGTCTCCGCGCTCAGCGACTCATGGGGCTGGAACCTGCGGGCGGGCGGCGGCAAGACGGTCTGGGCACTGTTCCGGCTCTGACGCCGGACACACAGGAAGAGCGCGCGCAAGAAAGCGGGGCACCGGCTCAACACCGGTGCCCCGCTTCGCTGTTGCCGCTCAGACCTTGCGGCCGATACCGCAGATCGTGTCCACGCCCGACGGGGCGCGGCCCACGTCGACCGGCTCCGGGCGCCACTGCGAGATGGGGACGATGCCGGGTTCGACGGCTTCGAGCCCCTCGAAGAAGGCCGTGACCCGCGCGGGGCTGCGCAGGTAGTAGGAGCTGGCTGAGTTGGCGTTGTACACCGAGATCGCCTGGTTGAGCGCCGGGTTGGTGTCGGTGCCGTCGGTCAGCGCGAGACAGCTGCCCGGGGGCAGCGCGTCGAGGAAGCGGGCCACGACGGCCTCGGGCGCGTCCGAGTCCGGGATCTGGCCCAGGATGCCGAGCATCGTCAGCGCGATCGGCTTGCTGAAGTCCAGTGTCCGGGCCGCGGCTTCGAGAATCGTCTCGGGGTCGCGGACATCGGCCTCGACGTAGGCGCAGGCGCCTTCGGGCGTGCTGGTGAGCAGCGCCTGCGCGTGCACGAGGACCAGCGGGTCGTTGTCGACGTACACGATCCGGCTCTCGGGCGCGATGCGCTGCGCGACCTCGTGCGTGTTGTCGACGGTGGGCAGGCCGGTGCCGATGTCGAGGAACTGGCGGATGCCCGCCTCCGCGGCGAGATAGTGCACGGCCCGCACCAGGAAGCCTCGTTGGAGGCGAGCCAGCAGGGCGATGTCCGGGAACATCTTGACGATCATTTCGCCGGCCTCGCGGTCGGCGGCGTAGTTGTCCTTGCCGCCCAGGAGGAAGTTCCACACACGGGCGGAGTGCGGCCGGTCGAGCTGGAGCCGGTCGGCCAGCGGGTCTTCGGAAGTCATGGGCAAAGCCTCACACGAAGTACCCGGCGGTGTCCGGCGATTCGGGCTCGAACCGGGAGACACAGCACTTTCACACCCGGGCCGGACCCGTGCTGTCCCGCTCGATCAGCCGCGGCACCGGCACCCGCACCGTCCGTGCCGGTCCGCCGTCCAGCAGCGCGGTCAACTCCTGGGCGGCCGTACGGCCGAACTCCACACTGTCCCGGGACAGCGCCGACAGCCACGGCCGGACCATCCGGCACAGCGCGGAGTCCTCCCAGGCGACCACCGACACGTCCCCCGGTACGGAGCAGCCGAGTTCGGTCGCGGCGGCCACCCCGGCCACGGCCATCACGTCGTTGTCGTAGATCAACGCCGTTGGCGGAGAAGGGACTTCGAGGACCCGGCGGGTCACGGCGGCGCCCGCCGCGTCCGAGTAGTCGGTCGTCACCGAGTGCACCTCGGTCAGCCCGCGGCGCGCGGCCTCGGCGCGCAGGGCGCGGATCCGGCGCTCGGTGTGCGCGAGGCCCGGCAGACCGGCGATGTGCGCGATCCGGCGGTGGCCGCGCGCGGACAACTCGTCGACCACGGACGCCATCGCGCCCGCGTCGTCCGCCCACACCGTCGACAGACCGGGATGGCGTTCGTCCGGCGCACCGCCTATGACGACGGCGGGCAGGCCGAGTTCGTCGAGGAGGTCGGGTCGTGGATCGGCGGTGCGCGGGTCGGCCACCAGGACGCCGTCCACCCGGTGTTCGGCCCACCAGCGCCGGTACACCGCGCACTCGTCGTCGACGTCCTCGGCCATCTGGAAGAGCAGCCCGAGATGACGCTCGGCCAGTATCTCCTGGATGCCCGAGACGAGTTGGAGGAAGAAGGAGTCGACGCCGAGGGTGTCCGCGGGCCGGGCCAGCACGAAACCGACCGTCGCCGCACCCTCCCCGGACAGGGCCCGCGCCGCCGTGCTGGGCCGCCAGCCCAGCTGTTCCGCGACCCGGCGCACCCGGTCGCGGGTGATCTCGGAGACGCCGGGCCGGCCGTTGAGCGCGAAGGAGACCGCGCTCTCGGACACGCCGGCGCGCTGCGCGATGTCCTTCATCGTCGGCCGACGCGCGGGTGACCGCTTGCCTGACAAGCCCGCTCTCCATTCCATCCGTGCCGCGCACTAATGCGCTTGAGCCAGCACACCCTAAAGCGCATTAGTGATCGACCGCAATAGCGCCAACACACCTCTCTGAACAGGGAGGTTGTCTGGATCTGGCCAACTAATGAATTTAGCTGAGCGGAATCCATTGACGCGCCCCGCGAACAGCGTGCAAGGTCTGCCCCGGCACGATTGGCCAACCCCACTGCAAAGGAGCGACCCGCCGTGCGCATCTCCCGCAGAGCCTTCGCCGCCGCTGCCGCCGCCGTAGTCCTCATGCCGCTGAGCGCCTGCGGTTCCGGAGGAGACGACGGCGGATCGACCGACGCCTCGGGCAAGGTCGAGGGCGACATCACCTTCCAGACCTGGAACCTCCGCGCCAACTTCAAGTCCTACTTCGAGGGCGTGATCTCCGGCTTCGAGAAGCAGTACCCCGGCACCCATGTGAAGTGGATCGACCAGCCCGCCGAGGGCTACGCCGACAAGATCAGCGCCGACGCCGCCGGGGGCACCCTGCCCGACGTCGTCAACGTCTCCCCGGACCTGGTCGCCCCGCTCGCCAAGGCGGGCCTCGCGATGGACCTCGACAAGGCCGCCGCGAAGTACAAGGGCGAGTACCTGCCCGGCGCCTGGGCCAGCCACCAGATACCGGGCATGACCGGCACCTACGCCTTCCCCTGGTACCTCAACACCGGCCCGCTCTTCTACAACAAGTCCCTCTTCAAGCAGGCCGGACTCGACGCCGACCAGCCGCCGAAGACCTACGACGAACTCTTCGCCCAGGCACTCCAGTTGGCGAAGAAGACGGACGGCAAGGTCGCCACCCTCGCCAACGTCCCCACCGTCGAGGACTTCGGCCGCTACGGCGTCGAGCTGATGAACAAGGCGGGCACCGCCTTCGCCTTCAACGACGCGAAGGGCATCGAACTCCTCACCAAGTACAAGGAGTTGTACGACGCGAAGGCCCTCGACCCGCAGGCGCTCACCGCCACCCCCGAGTCGTCCGGCAAGAAGTTCCTCACCGGCGCCGTCGCCATGAACCCGGGCAGCGCCCTCGACCTCGACAACTTCAAGAAGCAGGCGCCCAGCCTGTACAAGAACATCGGCATCACCGACCAGATCACCAGCACCGGCCACGTCAACATGTACGTCATGGGCGTGATGGTCAACTCCAAGACCAAGCACACCCCCGCCGCCGTGGCCTTCGCGCACTACGTCACCGACGCCCAGCAGCAGATGTCGTTCGCGAAGAAGGTCGCCATCTTCCCGAGCACCGCCGGCTCCCTCGACGACCCGTACTTCACCAAGGAGGACGGCACCGACGAGACCCGGGTACGGATCGCGGCGGCCAAGTCCCTGAAAAACGCGGTGAATTACACGCCGGTGCTGTTCAGTGAGCAGATGAAGACGGCGCTGCGCAACGAAGTGGCCAAGGCGCTCCAGGGGAAGGAGAGCCCCAAGACGGCTCTTGACAACGCTGTCAAGCAGTGCGACACGCTTCTCCAGCAGCAGGGGTAGTCCACGATGGCCCTCTCCACCGTCTCCCGGGTGCGGCGCCAACTGCCCACCAGCCCCTGGCTGTTCGCCGCCCCCGGGCTGCTGATCACCGGCGCCTTCATCCTCTACCCGTTCGGCTCCACGCTGGCCAACGCCTTCACCGACCGGCGCACCCTGATCCCCGGCCACTTCGTGGGCTTCGCCAACTTCCGCGAGCTGTGGCACGACGACATGTTCTGGACCGGCCTGCGCAACAGCACCCTGTACATCGTCGGCGTGGTCCCCGCGCTCGTCGTACTCCCGCTGCTGCTCGCCCTGTTGGTGCAGAAGAACATCCCCGGCATCACCTTCTTCCGGTCCGCCTTCTACACCCCGGTCGTCGCGTCGATCGTCGTGGTCGGACTCATCTGGGTGTGGCTGCTGGACGAACGCGGCCTGGTCAACTCGCTGTTGGAGACGATCGGCGTCGGCCGGATCGGTTTCCTCAGCGACCAGTGGCTGTTGCTCCTGAGCGCCATGGCCGTCACGGTCTGGAAGGGCCTCGGCTACTACATGATCATTTACCTGGCCGCGCTCGCCAGTGTGCCGCGCGAACTGCACGAGGCCGCCTCGGTCGACGGCGCGGGCGCGGTACGCCGCTTCTTCACGGTCACCGTTCCCGCCGTCCGCTCCACCATGGTCCTCGTCGGAGCGCTGTCCTCGGTCGCCGCCTTCAAGGTGTTCTCCGAGGTCTATCTGATGGCGGGCCCCAGCGGCGGACCGGCCGGCGAGGACACCACCCTCGTGATGCTCGTCCAGCGCACCGGCACCGGCCTCACCGGCCGGGTCGGCTACGCCTCCGCGCTCTCGGTCGTCGTCTTCGTCGTCACCGTCGCACTGATGCTGCTCGTGCTGCGGGCCGACCGGAAGGAGGACGCTTGAGCGTCATCGAACGCACAAGACCCGTACCGGAGACGGCGGTTCGCGAACCCCGCGTCACCGACGAGCACGGCCGCCGTATCCGCGTCTGGGAACTCGCCCTGCGCTACACGCTGTTGCTCGCCGTCCTCGCCATCACCGTCGGCCCCTTCCTCTGGCAGCTCTCCACTTCCCTCAAGGGCCCGACCGAGGACATCTACAGCTCGCCGCCGACCTTCCTGCCCGAACACCCCACCCTGCACAACTACAAGAGGGTCGCCGACACCATTCCCGTCTGGGACTACGCCTTCAACTCGCTGAAGGTCGCCTCCGCCAACGTCGTGACGAACTGCGTCGGTTCGGCCCTCGCGGGCTACGCGCTGGCCCGGCTGCGCTATCGGGGCCGTCGCGTCGCCACCCTCGTCTTCATCCTCGCGATGCTGGTGCCGGTGGAGGGCATCATCATCGCCCAGTTCACCACCATGCGTGAGCTGGGCCTGAACAACACCCTCATCGGAGTGGTCCTCCCGGGCTGCATCGGCGCGATGAACGTGCTGCTGATGCGCAACGCCTTCCTCAACCTGCCGTATGAAATCGAGGAGGCTGCCTTTGTCGACGGCGCCAACGTGTGGCAGCGGTTCCTGCGGATCGCGCTGCCGTCCGTGAAGGGCACGATCGCCGTCGTCGCGATCTTCGCCTTCATGGGCGCCTGGGACGACTTCCTGTGGCCGCTCATCGTGCTCAGCGACCCGTCCAAGTTCACGCTCACCATCGGCCTCAACTATCTGCACGGCACCTTCGCCAACGACGAACGCCTTGTCGCCGCAGGCACGGTGATCGCCGTGGCCCCGCTGATCGCCCTCTTCGCCTGCCTCCAGCGGTACTTCTTCCGGGGCGTGGGCGAAGGCGCCGTGAAGGGCTGACGTCTCCTTGCATGCGGACACGTACTTTCGGACACGCACTACAGAACCAGGATCCCGATGTCTTCTGCCGTGCGCTTCGGCGTCAACTACACCCCCAGCCAAGGGTGGTTCCACCACTGGCTCGACTTCGACCTCGACTCCGTACGCGCCGACCTCGACTCCATCGCCGAACTGGGCCTCGACCACATCCGGGTCTTCCCGCTGTGGCCCTACTTCCAGCCCAACCGCACCCTGATCCGCCCGAAGGCCGTGGAACAGCTCGTCCGGCTCGTCGACGCGGCCTGTGAGCGCGGGCTCGACGTCAACGTCGATGGTCTGCAAGGGCACTTGAGCAGCTTCGACTATCTGCCCGCCTGGACCCGGACCTGGCACCGGCGCAACCTCTTCACCGACCCGGACGTCCTCGACGGCCAGGCCGCCTACCTGCGCACCCTCGCCGCCGCCCTCGCCGACCGACCGAACTTCATCGGCATGACCCTCGGCAACGAGGTCAACCAGTTCTCGGCGGACCCGCATCCGGACCCCGACCGGGCGACCGAGGACCAGGTCGACGCCTGGCTGGAGCGGATGCTCGCCGCCTGCGCGGAGGGCGCGCCCGGCAAGCCGCATCTGCACGCCGAGTACGACGCGACCTGGTACCAGGACGACATGCCGTTCACCCCGGCCCAGGCCGCCCGCCGGGGCGCGATGACGGCCGTGCACTCCTGGGTCTTCAACGGCACCGCCCAACGCCACGGCCGCACCTCCGTGCCGAGCGAGCATCACGCCGCCTATCTGGTCGAGTTGAGCAAGGCCTGGGCCGACGAACCGCACCGGCCCGTCTGGCTCCAGGAGGTCGGCGCGCCCCAGCCGCTGGTCCCCGCCGAGCACGCGGCCGACTTCGCCTCCGCGACCATCGCCAACGCCCTTGACTGTCCCGACCTCTGGGGCATCACCTGGTGGTGTTCCCACGACGTGTCCCGCGACCTCGCCGACTTCCCCGAACTCGAATACGGGCTCGGCCTGTTGACCAACGACCGCCAACCCAAGGACATCGCGCTGGTGCTGGCCGAGGCGGCCCGCGAGCCCACGTACGCGCCCGCCACCCGCGGCACGGCACTCGTCGTACCCGCCGACCCTGCGGTCCGCTCGGTGTGCGGTCCCGGCGGGCCGGTATTCGACGCCTACTTCCGACTCGTCGCCGACGGAGCCCGCCCGGCGACCGTCCTCGACGTGCGCGCGGACGACAAGGAACACCTCGCCGCGCGCGGCATCACCGAAGTCGTCACTCCCGACCAGGTACTCCCCACCCCACAAGGAGACACCAGCTCGTGAACCCCACCAGACGCACCGTCCTGCTGGCCGCCGGCGCGGCGGCCCTGCTGCCCCAACTGCCCCTGCCCGCCTACGCGGTGGGGCAGGCCGCGGTCACCGCGACCCCGCCGTACGCCAACTACTGGTACCCGGACTCCCTGCCCTCCGGCACCCCGGGCACCGGCATCACCTGGCGCAGCCTGAAGACCTGGACGGCCGCCTCGGACACGGACCTCGCCTTCAACGCCGCCGCCGTCCCGCTGGCCGCACGCTTCACCCCGACCCCGGCCAACAGCACCGCCCGCTCAGGCCAGGCCCGTATCCAGTCCCTGGTCTCCTTCGGACCGACGTCGAGCAACCCCTCCCAGGGCGCGGCCACCGCCGACTACTACGCGCTCACCCACTGGTCCTACCTCGACGAACTCGTCTTCTGGGGCGGCTCCTCCGGCGAGGGCATCATCCTGGCCCCCAACGCGCCGATCGTGGACGCCGCCCACCGGCACGGCGTACCCGTCCTCGGCAACATCTTCCTGCCGCCCGTCGCCTACGGCGGTCAACTCCAGTGGACCCGCGACCTGGTGCAGAAAGATGCCGCCGGGCACTACCCGCTCGCCGCCCAACTCGTCGCGGTGGCCGCCGCGTACGGCTTCGACGGCTGGTTCGTCAACGCCGAGACCAGCGGTGGGAACACCGCGCTCGGCACCGACATGCAGGGCTTCGTCGGCGAGTTGAAGTCCCTCGCCGCCGCGCAGGGGCAGCGGGTCACCTGGTACGACGCGATGACCGTGAACGGGACGGTCAGCTGGCAGGGCGCGCTCAACACCTCGAACCAGGCGTTCTTCCAGGCCGCGAACGACATGTTCATCGACTTCCGGTGGAGCACGAGCACACTGGCCGCCTCCGGCACGAAGGCCGACGGACTGGGCCGCAGCCGCTACGAGTTGTGGGCGGGCGTCGACGTCGAGTCCAACGGGTCGAGCACGACGGTGAGTTGGGACGCGATGGTGCCGACGACCAAGGCGCACATCACGTCCGTCGGCTTCTACCGGCCCGAGTGGACCCGCAACCACCTCCCCGCGACCCGCACCCCAGGCGACTTCCACGCCGCCGACGACCGCTTCTGGACCGGGCGTTCACTCGACCCGTCCAAGCCGGACAGCACCGACCCCTGGCGGGCACCGGCGGTCTCGGTCGCCGACCGGTCCACGGTGGGCGGCGCACTGCCGTTCGCGAGCGTCTTCAACACCGGGCACGGGCTGCGCTGGTACGAGGACGGCGCGGTCACCTCGGACGCGCAGTGGAACCACCTCGGACTCCAGGACCGACTGCCGTCCCGCCGCTGGGCGGTGCGCACGACGGGCCAACGGCCCACCGTCACCTTCGACTTCGCGGACGCGTGGCGCGGCGGCAGCAGTGTGCTGGTCGCGGGCGCACTGGACCAGCCGACGACCCTGGACCTGTACGCCACCCAGCTGCCGATCACCGATGACACCGTGGTCGACCTGACCTTCCGCACCGACAGCGGCGGCGCGAACGTCGAACTCGCCGTCGCCACCGCCGAACCGAGCACGGCGGGGGCGACACCGCCGTACACATATCTGCCGGTCGCGGCCTCGGGCAGCGGCTGGCAGACCGTGACCGTGCCGCTCACCGGTCTCTCCGGCACGCTGCACGCCATCGGTGTACGGCTCACCGCGACGCAGGGGCCGGTCACTTGGCGGCTCGGCGGACTCGCCGTGCGCGATACCGACGCGTCACCGACACCGGCCGCTCCCGCCGACTTCCTCATCAGCGCGGCCACCGGCGGCAACCTGCGCTTCGCCTGGGACGCCGCGCCCGGCGCCGTACGCCACTACACGCTGCACCGGCTGCTGCCCGACGGCACCCGGCGGTTCCTCGGCGGGACCTGCCAGCGCGCCTTCTACGTCGGCGGGCTGACGGCCGAACAGGGCGAGCAGCAGGCGTGGTTCGAACTGCGCGCGACAGGGGAGCTCTACACAGCGTCGGCCCCCGTGACCGTCGCGTACGCCTGGTAACACCCGTAGTCCCACCCGCAACCGAGCCACGGAGCACCCCACATGCATGACGACCGCAGCCTGGTCGAAGCCCGCCTCAAGCGTGTTCTCGAAGAGCGCATCCGTCCCGCCGTGTACCCCGAGTCAGTGCCGCTGGAAGTGGCCGTCTGGCACGCGCCCGACGAGCCGGTGCCCGTGGCCGAGGGGCTCGCGGGCACACCCGAACCGATCGAGGTGGGCGCCCGGTGGGGTGCTCCCTGGGGGACCAGCTGGTTCCGTGTCACCGGGACCGTCCCGCAGGAGTGGGCCGGGAAAACCGTCGAGGCGCTGCTCGACCTCGGCTTCGACGAGAACATGCCCGGCTTCCAGTGCGAGGGCCTCGTCTACCGGCCCGACGGCACCCCCGTGAAGGGCCTCAACCCGCGCAACCAGTGGGTCCGGATCGGCGCACCCGTCGCCGGCGGCGAGGAGGTGCGGCTGTACGTCGAGGCCGCGTCCAACCCGGTGGTGATGGACTACCACCCGTTCGTGCCGACGCGGTTGGGCGACAAGGAGACCGCGGGCAGCGAGCCGCAGTACACGCTCACCCGCATGGACCTCGCCGTCCTCGACGAGAACGTCTGGCAGCTCGTCCTCGACCTGGAGGTGGTCGGCGAGCTGATGGCCGAGCTGCCGGTGGACTCCGCGCGCCGCTGGGACCTCCTGCGGGCCATCGAGAAGACGCTGGACGCGGTGGACCTCCAGGACGTCAACGGCACGGCGGAGCACGCCCGTTCACAGCTGACGGGCGTCCTGTCGACGCCCGCCGTGCCGTCCGCGCACCGCATCAGCGCCATCGGGCACGCGCACATCGACTCCGCGTGGCTGTGGCCGCTGCGGGAGACGGTCCGCAAGGTCGCCCGGACAACGTCCAACATGACGGCCCTCCTTGAGGACGAACCGGACTTCATCTTCGCCATGTCCCAGGCCCAGCAGTGGGCTTGGGTGAAGGAGCACCGGCCCGAGGTGTGGGCGCGGGTCAAGAAGGCGGTGGCGGACGGGCGGTTCGTGCCGGCCGGCGGCATGTGGGTGGAGTCCGACACCAACATGCCGGGCTCGGAGGCGATGGCCCGTCAGTTCGTGCACGGGAAGCGGTTCTTCCTCGACGAGTTCGGCATCGAGAACGAGGAGGCCTGGCTGCCCGACACCTTCGGCTTCGCCGCCGGACTCCCGCAGATCATCAAGGCGGCGGGCTCCAAGTGGCTGCTGACGCAGAAAATCTCGTGGTCGCAGACGAACAAGTTCCCCCACCACACCTTCCGTTGGGAGGGCATCGACGGCACCCGGATCTTCACCCACTTCCCGCCCGTCGACACCTACAACTGCTCCATGCAGGGCCGTGAGATCGCCCACGCGGCACGCAACTTCAAGGACAAGGGGGTCGCCCGCCACTCCCTGGCACCCACCGGCTGGGGCGACGGAGGCGGCGGCACCACCCGCGAGATGGTCGCCAAGGCGGCCCGCCTGCGCGACCTCGAAGGCTCCGCGACCGTGGCCTGGGAGACCCCGAAGGAGTTCTTCGAGAAGGCCGAGGCCGAGTACCCCGAACCCCCGGTCTGGGTCGGCGAGTTGTACCTCGAACTGCACCGTGCCACCCTCACCAGCCAGGCCAAGACCAAGCAGGGCAACCGGCGCAGCGAACACCTCCTGCGCGAGGCCGAGCTGTGGGCGGCCACGGCAGCGGTCCGGGCCGGATTCCCTTACCCGTACGAGGACTTGGACCGGATCTGGAAGACGGTGCTGCTGCACCAGTTCCACGACATCCTCCCCGGCTCCTCCATCGCCTGGGTGCACCGCGAGGCCCGGAAGACGTACGAGGGCTTGGCCGCCGAGCTGAACGGCATCATCGACGCGGCCCAGCGCGCGCTGGCGGGGGAGGGGACGCGGGAGTTGGTGTTCAACTCGGCACCCCACACCCGCGAAGGCGTCCTCGCGGGCGGCGCCCAGCCACCTGTGGTCCTGGGCGAGACGGCGCTGGCGTCACGTGTCGGCGGCGGGCACGTCCTGGAGAACGGTCTGCTCCGCGTCGAGATCGACGCCCGAGGCCTCGTGGTCTCCGCCTACGACATCCAGGCCGACCGCGAGACGATCGCCCCCGGCCGGGCCGCCAACCTGCTCCAACTGCACCCGGACTTCCCGAACATGTGGGACGCCTGGGACGTCGACGAGTTCTACCGCAACACGGTCACCGACCTCACGGAGGCGGAGGAGGTCGTAGCCGACGGGAACACGGTGCGGATCGTACGGTCCTTCGGTGCGTCCCGGGTCACCCAACTGCTGTCCCTCGCACCGGGGGAGCGGCGGCTGCTCATCGACACCGAGGTCGACTGGCACGAGACCGAGAAGTTCCTCAAGCTCGCCTTCCCGCTCGATGTGCACGCCGAACGGTACGCGTCCGAGACCCAGTTCGGGCACTTCCACCGCCCCACGCACACCAACACCTCATGGGAGGCGGCCAAGTTCGAGGCCTGCAACCACCGCTTCGTCCACCTGGAGGAACCCGGCTGGGGCGTCGCCGTCGTCAACGACTCGACGTACGGCCACGATGTGACCCGTACGGTCCGCACCGACGGTGACAAGGGGACGACCACCACGGTCCGCGTCTCCCTGCTGCGTGCCCCGCGTTTCCCGGACCCCGAGACCGACCAGGGCGTCCACCGTTTCCGGCACGCGCTGGTGCCCGGCGCGGCCATCGGCGACGCCGTCCGCGAGGGCTGGCGGATCAATCTGCCGGAACGGCGGGTCACGGGTGGGCAGGAGGTCGCCCCGCTGGTGGGCGTGGACCGGGACGCGGTCGTGGTCACCGCGGTGAAGCTGGCGGACGACGGGAGTGGGGACGTCGTGGTCCGCTTCCACGAGGCCCACGGGGGACGGGCCAGGGCGACGCTGACGGTCGGCTTCCCCTTCGACTCCGTCGAGGTCACCGACCTGCTGGAGCGTCCCTTGGCCGATGCCGGGGAGGTGACCCGTGAGGGTGGGCAACTGGCTCTGCGGCTGCGGCCGTTCGAGCTGGTGACGCTGCGGTTCGGACGCGCCTGACAGCACCGCGGCCGCTCCTGTCGCGAGCGACGGTCAGTCCGCCAGAACGGCCTGCATGACCTTTCGCGCGATGGGAGCGGCCAGCTCGCCGGTGGTCGCGTCGGGGTGGGCGGCATCCCCCTCGACGACGACCGCGACGGCCACCCGAGGGTGGTCCGCCGTCATGGCGTAGGAGATGAACCAGGCGTACATACGGTTCGCGTTGTCCGTGTGCTGCTGTGCGATACCGGACTTGCCTCCGACCATGACGCCGTCGATGCGAGCCGCGGATCCGTTTCCCTTGTCGACGACCGCCTTCATGATCAGTTGCAGTTGGCGGGCGTTTTCCGTGCTGAGAGGCTGGGCGTAGCGGGTGACCGCGTGCTTGTCGGTCACGCGGCCGTCGGCCGTCCGGGTCTCGGCGACAAGGTAGGGCTTCATGAGTCTGCCGTCGTTCGCCACGGCAGCGGCGACCATGGCCATCTGGAGTGGAGTCGCGGTCGTGTCGAATTGGCCGAGGGCCGACAGCGCGGTCTGCGCGGAATCCATCTTGGTGTCGAAGTTGCTTCGGGAGATGGGGACGGGGATGGCCAGACTGTCGTTGAAGCCGAACTTCTGAGCTTGGTCGAGCATCTTCCGCTGCCCCAGATCCGCGCCGATCTTGCCGAAGACGGTGTTGCAGGAGACGCGCATCGCGGTCGTGAGGGAGGCGTCGCGGCAGGGCGGGCTTCCCTCGTTGCGCAGTTCGGTGCCGGTGCCCGGAAGGAGATAGGGGAGCGGGGAGTCGGTGGGTTCGGTGACGGTCTGATACAGCCCCGTCTCCAGGGCGGACGCCGCGGTCACCACCTCGAACGGCGAGGCGGGCGGGTAGACCTGGTTCAGCGCGCGATTGAGCAGTGGCGTGTCGCGGTCGGTCCTGAGGTCGTTCCAGGCCTGCTGGTCGCCCGTGGAGCTTCCGGTGATGCTGTTCGGGTCGTAGGAAGGGGTGCTGACCAGGGCGAGGATCGCTCCGGTCGTGGGATCCAGGGCAACCACCGCTCCCTTGTTGCGGCCGAGCCCTGAGAAGGCCGCCTTCTGGGCGGCGGCACTGATCGTGGTGAGGACGTCGCGGCCCTTGTCGTCGTCGGTCGGGGCGAGGGCGGTGTTCTCGGCCTTCTCCAAAAGGCTGGTGCCATGGGTGGGAGAAACGAAGCCGGTGACGGGTGCGTAGAGCGGGCCGTCGGTGTAGGTGCGCTGATATCGCGGGCTGTGACCGGTGTCCTTGCTGGCGGTGACCGGCTTGCCGTCCACCAGGATGTTGCCTCGGGGCCGGTCGGAGGGACCGGTGTCACCGTGTTGGCCGCCGGAGCCCGTCTGGTTGGTGAGCAGAAGGCTCGCGGTGACCGTCCCCGCGGTGAGGAGCGTGGCGACCGCGACCGATCGAGTGCGGGTGAGCCGTACCCGTGGGCGTCGGCGGCTCGCGACCGGCAGACCGGGCGACGGGGCCGGTGCCCTGGCCGGGACCGGGGGTTGGGGGTGGTGTGGGGCGTGGGCGATCGGGATGTCGCCTCGGCCGCCGAACATCCACAACTGGGGGTTCTGATGCGGGGTGACCGCCCGGACCCGGTCTCCCACGTACTCGGCCAGTTCGGACAGCCCCACGATGCCGTCACCGCCCAGGTCCGCGTCACCGGTGCGCAGGCCCTCGACGAGCGCACCGGTGAACAGGGACGGGCCGCGTCGGCCGACGGGCTGCCCCGGCACGTCATTGCCCTCGAAGGCGTATTCCACGGCGCTCGTCGCCGTGAGGACCGCGCGTCCCCGCTCGCCGACGGTGCGGCGCAGCGCCGTGAAGCTGTCCTCGACGTGGACATCGTCGTCCGAGCGGCTGATCATGCCGCGTTCGAACGCGCCGGCGTAGCAGCAGTCGAGCAGCAGTGCCACGCGCTGGGCGCTGCTGCGCATCATCAGCCGTCCGACGTACTCGGCGGGTACGGCGGTTGATTCCAGGCGGCTGCGCACGGTGTCGGAGGCGGCCAGGAAGAGCCGTCCGGTGTCGTCCTTGAGCCCGTGGCCGGCGAAGTGGAGCAGCAGGGTGTCGGCCGTGGCGCGGTCGGCGAAGAAGTCCTCGATCCTGCGCCGGAGGGCGTGCGACGACGGATTGTCGACCAGGGCGACGGTGAAGTCTCCGATCGCCGGGTCCTCCAGCACACGGGCGAGTTGTCTCGCGTCACGGGTGGGTGCCCAGAGGCTGCGCAACCGCTCGTCCTGGTAGGAGGCGGTCGCCACGAGGAGCGCGTACCGGCCGCCGCTCCTGTTCGCCTCGGTCATGGCCGGTCGGCGGTGACAGCGGCGAGCCACGCGTCGGCCAGGCGGCGCTGTTCCGGACCGTCCACGCCGGTGACTTCGAGTCTGTGCCCGTCGATCTCCAGGACCGCGGTCCTTCGCCCGGTCCGGCCCAGCCAGTCGCGTACCACCCGCACCATTTCGGTGAGCAGGGGGATCGTCGGCTCCAGTGCGACGGCGAGGGCGCCGATGGTGTCCACCGCGTGTCCTCGGGTGCCCTGTGGTGCGGGCCCCATGGAACGGGTTCCGACCCGGGCGACGTCCAGATCGAGCAGGTCCGCCCGAAGCCCGTCCACCTGCGTCAGCAGGACGTCAGGGTCTTCGGCAGGCTCTGTGACGGCCGTGAGGTTCAGCTCCGCGCGCAGTGCCATCTGCTCCCCCTGAGGATCCGGCAAGGCCTCATTGTGGCACTTTGTCGGCCCCGGGTACCGGGACAGTTCTCAACTTCCGGCAGGACGGCCGCACTTCGTGGAGAGTCGCCGCGGACGTGCCGATGACCGGCCGGTCCGGACTACGCCCCGGACTACGCCCCGAGCTGCGACCGCAGCCACTCCTCGACCTCGCCCACGTGCGAGGCCGCCGCCGCCCGGGCCGCCTCCGGGTCACGGGCCACCAACGCCCGGTGGATGGCGGCGTGTTCGCGGCGGGTGCGGGTGAAGGCGCCCTCTTCCTGGTAGCCGCGCCAGACCCGGGCGCGGAACGTCCGGGACGACAGGCCCTCCAGGATCGCGGCCATGGTGTCGTTGCCCGCGGCGGCGGCGATCTCGCGGTGGAAGGCGAGGTCGTGGGCGAGGATCTCCTCGGGGTCGTCGGTCGCGTTCATCGCGGTCAAGTGCTTCTCGACCTCGGCCAGTTGGTCCGGGGTGATGCGGGCGGCGGCCAGGGCCGTCGCCGTCGACTCCAGGATGCGGCGGACCTCCAGCAGTTCCACCAGACGCGGGCCGCGGGAGAGGTCGGCGACCACACCGAAGGTCTCCAGCAGGTCGCCGGCCTCCAACTGCGTGACGTAGATGCCCGAACCGTGCCGGGCCTCCAGCACGCCCAGCACCGTGAGCGCGCGGATCGCCTCGCGCATCGAGCTGCGGGAGATGCCCAGTTGGGCCGCGAGATCGCGCTCGGTGGGCAGCCGCTGGCCCGGCTCCAGACGCCCCTCGCCGATCAACGCCTTGATCGAGTCGATGGCGCGCTGCGTCACGGTGCCCTTCGGCGGAGCCGTCTCGTCCACGCAATCCTCCACTCACCGGGTGCGCCGCAGTCTAACCGCTCAGGTGGTCCGACCACTACGGCGGAAATCCCGGAAAAACTGCCACTGCGGGGTGTTGTTTCGGGGAAGTGGTCTGATAAATATGCGGTCATCTGCTCGGACACGCTCAACGAGGAGCCACCAAATGCTCGGCAGGACAGTGGGGATACGCAGCAGGTTGCGCATGGTCGGTGCGGTGGCCGCGGTCACGGGTACCGCGCTCGTGCTCACCGCGTGCGGCAGCACCAAGGACACCGGCGCGAGCAGCGCCGGCGGCAGCGGCGGCACCGGCAAGGTGGGGGTGATCCTGCCCCTGCTGACCTCGCCGTTCTGGCAGTCGTACAACGACTACGTGCCGAAGATGGCGAAGTCCGAGGGTGTCGACGCGCTGAAGACGGTCAACTCCAACAGCGACCCCTCGCAGCAGATCACCGACATCAACAACGAGCTGAACCAGGGCGTCAAGGGCCTGGTCGTCGCCCCGCTGGACAGCGCCGCCATCGAAGCCGGCCTCGACCAGGCGGACCGCAAGGGCGTACCGGTCGTCGCCGTCGACGTGGCGCCCGACAAGGGCAAGGTCGCCATGGTCGTCCGCGCCGACAACGTCGCGTACGGCGAGAAGGCCTGCGAATACCTCGGGGCGCACATCACCAGCGGGAAGGTCGTGCAGATCATGGGCGACCTGGCGTCCGTCAACGGCCGTGACCGGTCGGAGGCGTTCAGGGACTGCGTGAAGAAGAAGTACCCGAAGCTGAAGGTCCTGGAGATCCCCGCCAAGTGGGAGTCCGACACGGCGGCCTCCAAGCTCGACACGCTCCTCAACGCCAACCCCGACATCAAGGGCATCTACATGCAGGCGGGCGGCGTCTACCTCGCGCCGACCCTCCAGACCCTCAAGTCCAAGGGCATGCTGAAGACGGCGGGCCAGGCCGGGCACATCACGATCGTCTCGAACGACGGCATCCCGCAGGAGTTCGACGCGATCCGCAAGGGCGAGATCGACGCCACCGTCTCCCAACCGGCCGACGCCTACGCCAAGTACGGCATGTACTACATCAAGGCCGCGATGCAGGGGAAGACCTTCAAGCCCGGCCCCACCGACCACGACTCCACGATCGTCAAACTGCCCAGCGGCATCCTGGAGGACCAGCTGCCCGCGCCCCTGGTCACCAAGGACAACGTCGACGACCCCAAGCTCTGGGGCAACACGGTCAAATGAGCATCGAGAAAAGCCCGTTGACCCCTCTTGTCGAGGCGCGGGGCATCGTCAAGCGGTACGGCCCCACCGTCGCCCTCGCCGACGGTCGGCTCACCGTCCTGCCGGGCGAGTCCCACGCCCTCGTCGGCCGCAACGGCGCCGGCAAGTCCACCCTCGTCACCGTCCTCACCGGACTCCAGGCCCCTGACGAGGGCACGGTCCGCTTCGACGGCGAGCCCGCGCCCGCGCTCGCCGACCGCGACGCCTGGCGCGCCAAGGTCGCCTGCGTCTATCAACGGCCCACCGTGGTACCCGAGTTGACGGTCGCCGAGAACCTCTTCATCAACCGTCAGCCGACCTCACGCGGCGGCGTCATCAGCTGGCGCAGGCTCCGCACGGAGGCCGCCGAACTCCTCGACACCTGGGACGTGCGCGTCGACCCCGAGGTACGCACCGCCGACCTCAAGGTCGAGGACCGCCAAATGGTCGAGATCGCCCGGGCGTTGAGCTTCGGTGCCCGGTTCATCGTCCTCGACGAACCGACCGCCCAGCTCGACAACCGGGAGATCGAACGGCTCTTCACCCGCATGCGGGCGCTCCAGGAGTCCGGTGTCACCTTCCTGTTCATCTCGCACCACCTCCAGGAGGTGTACGAGGTGTGCCAGACCGTCACCGTGCTGCGCGACGCCCGCTGGATCACCACCGCCCCCGTCGCCGACCTCCCGCGCCGCGCCCTGGTGGAGGCCATGGCGGGGGAGTCCATCACCGAACTGGACGTACAGCTAAGGGAGTTGGACGACGCGGCACCCGTCCTCCTCGACGCACGAGGACTGACCTCCGAGTCGTACGAGAACGTCGACCTCACCGTCCGCCGCGGCGAGGTCGTCGGACTCGCCGGGTCGAGCGGCAGCGGCAAGATCGAGCTGGCGGAGTCCTTCACCGGGCTTTACACACCGACCGGCGGCACCGCTCAACTCGACGGCGAGAAGCTGCCGTTCGGAGATGTGCAGGCGGCTCTGAAAGCCGGTGTCGGGTGCGTGCCGCGCGACCGGCACGGGCAGGGGCTGGTCTTCGGAATGTCCATCGGTGACAACGCCACCATGACCGTCCTGGACCGGCTCGGTCGCTTCGGGTTCGTCGGCACCGACCGCAAACGCGGCTTCGCCACCGAGCTGATCGACCGCCTCGACATCCACGCCGAGGGGCCCGACCAGCCCGTATCCGACCTGTCCGGCGGCAACGCGCAGAAGGTCGTCATGGCCCGCGCCCTAGCCTCCGACCCCAGGCTGCTGGTGCTCATCAACCCCACCGCGGGCGTCGACGTGAAGTCCAAGGAGTCACTGCTCGCCCGCATGGACAGCGCCCGCGACGACGGCACCGCCGTGCTCGTCGTCTCCGACGAACTCGACGACCTGCGGCGCTGCGACCGCGTCCTCGTCCTCTTCCACGGCCGTGTCGTCGCCGAGCACCCGGCGGGCTGGCGCGACCACGAGCTGATCGCCTCCATCGAAGGAGTGGACCATGGCTGACACCAAGGCGGCCCCGCCGCTCGCCGCCCCACGCGCCACCGGGACGGCCTCGGCCCGCACGGTCCTGCTCCGCCGGGCCCGTGAACTCGCCCTCGTACCGGCCCTGTTGGTGCTCCTGGTGCTCGGCGCGATCGTCAACGACTCGTTCCTCACCGAACGGAACCTGATCTCCATCCTCGGCGCCTCCGCCGCGCTCGCGATGGTGGTGCTCGCCGAGTCGCTGATCCTGATCACCGGCAAGATCGACCTCTCGCTGGAGTCGGTGGTCGGCATCGCGCCCGCGATCGGCGCCCTGCTGGTCCTGCCGTCCGCCGAGTCCGGCTGGGGCACGGAGTGGTCGGCGCCGCTCGCCCTGGTCGCGATCCTCGTCGTGGGCGGGATCATCGGCGCCTTCAACGGCATCCTCGTGGTGAAGTTCAAGCTCAACGCCTTCATCGTCACCCTCGCGATGCTGATCGTGCTGCGCGGACTGCTGGTCGGCGCCACCAAGGGCAAGACGCTGTTCGGGATGCCCGACTCCTTCTTCACCCTGGCCACCAGCACCTTCCTGAGCGTCCCGATGTCGGTCTGGCTGGCGGCGGTCTGCTTCGCGGTCGCCGGGTTCGTGCTGAAGTACCACCGCGTCGGGCGCGCCCTGTACGCGATCGGCGGCAACCAGGAGGCGGCCCGCGCGGCCGGTATCCGCGTCGACCGGATGCTCCTCGGGGTGTCGATCGTCGCGGGCGTCCTCGCCTCGGTGGGCGGGATCATGCAGACCGGCTACGTCGGCGCGATCAGCGCCAACCAGGGCAACAACATGATCTTCACCGTGATGGCGGCGGCGGTCATCGGCGGCATCAGCCTCGACGGCGGCAAGGGCACCATGTTCGGGGCCCTGACCGGCGTACTCCTCCTGGGAGTTGTACAGAACCTCCTCACCCTCGCCCAGGTCCCGTCCTTCTGGATCCAGGCCATCTACGGCGGAATCATCCTGGTCGCCCTCATGATCGCCCGCGTCACCACGGGCCGAGCCCAGGACTAGGGCCTGCCCCCCGGCTTCCGGCACCCGCACGGCACCGGATCCCTGTACCCGACCGAAAGGCCTTCCGTGTCACCGATCCCCGGCCCTCCCGCTCGCGTCACCGCGGTCGACACCTACGACATCCGTTTTCCCACCTCGCGCGAACTCGACGGTTCCGACGCGATGAACCCGGACCCCGACTACTCGGCGGCCTACGTCGTCCTGCGCACCGACGCGGCCGACGGGCACGAGGGGCACGGATTCAGCTTCACCATCGGGCGGGGCAACGAAGTCCAGGTCGCCGCGATCCACGCGCTGCGGGACCATGTGATCGGCCGGTCCGTCGACGAACTGTGCGCGGATCCGGGGACGTTGAACCGTGACCTGATCGGCGACAGTCAACTCCGCTGGCTGGGGCCCGAGAAGGGCGTGATGCACATGGCGATCGGCGCCGTGGTCAACGCCGCCTGGGACCTCACCGCCAAGCGCGCGGGCAAGCCCCTGTGGCAGCTCCTCGCCGACGCCGACCCCGAATGGCTCGTCGGCCAGATCGACTTCAGGTACATCACCGACGCCCTCACCCCGGACGAGGCCCTGGACATCCTGCGGCGCGGCAAGGCGGGTGCGGAGGACCGTCGAACTCGCCTTCTGGAGACGGGATTTCCCGCCTACACCACCTCCGCCGGCTGGCTCGGCTACGACGACGAGAAGCTCACCCGGCTCGCCGTGCAGGCCGTCCGGGACGGCTTCCGGCAGATCAAGCTGAAGGTCGGCGCCGACCTCGACGACGACATCCGGCGCTGCCGCGTGGCCCGTTCGGCCGTCGGCCCCGACATCAGGATGGCGATCGACGCCAACCAGCGCTGGGACGTGGCCGAGGCGATCCGCTGGACCAAGGCCCTCACCGAGTTCGACCCGTACTGGATCGAGGAACCCACCAGCCCCGACGACGTCCTCGGCCACGCCGCCATCCGCGCGGCCGTGGCCCCGGTGAAGGTCGCGACCGGCGAACACGTCCAGAACCGCGTCGTGTTCAAGCAGCTGCTCCAGGCCGGCGCCCTCGACATCCTCCAGATAGACGCGGCCCGCGTCGGCGGAGTCAACGAGAACCTCGCGATCCTGCTGCTCGCCGCCAAGTTCGGCGTGCCCGTCTGCCCGCACGCGGGCGGCGTCGGACTGTGCGAACTCGTCCAGCATCTCTCGATGTTCGACTACCTCGCCGTCTCCGGCACCACCGACGACCGCGTCATCGAGTACGTGGATCATCTGCACGACCACTTCCTCGATCCGGTGGTGATCCGCGAAGGTCACTACATGGCACCCAGCACACCCGGCTTCTCGGCCACCATGCGGCCCGAGTCCATCGCGCGCTACACGTTCCCCGGCGGCACCTTCTGGGCCGCCGACATCGACACCCAGAAGGGACACGCGGCATGACCGACTTCGAGGGCCTCAAGGCCCTGGTCACCGGCGGCGCCTCCGGCATCGGCCGGGCCACCGCCGAACTCCTCGCCGAGCGGGGCGCGTCGGTCGCCGTCCTCGACCTGGACCCCAGCAGCGTCGAGAAGCCGCTGCTCGGCTACCGCGCCGACGTCACCGACGACGCCTCCGTACGGCAGGCCGTCGCCTCCGCCGTCGCCGACCTCGGCGGACTCGACATCGTCGTGAACAACGCGGGCATCGGCGCCCAGGGCACCGTCGAGGACAACGACGACGACGAGTGGCACCGCGTCCTGGACGTCAACGTCGTCGGCATGGTCCGGGTCAGCCGCGCCGCGCTCCCGCATCTGCGCGGGTCCTCCCACGCGGCGATCGTCAACACCTGCTCCATCGCCGCCACCGCCGGACTGCCCCAACGCGCCCTGTACAGCGCCACCAAGGGCGCCGTGCAGTCCCTCACCCTCGCCATGGCCGCCGACCACCTCCGCGAGGGCATCCGCGTCAACTGCGTCAACCCCGGTACGGCGGACACCCCTTGGGTCGGCCGCCTCCTCGACTCGGCCACCGACCCGGCCGCCGAACGCGCCGCCCTGGCCGCCCGCCAGCCCTCCGGCCGGCTCGTCTCGGCGGCCGAAGTCGCGGGCGCCATCGCCTACTTGGCGAGCCCGCTGTCCGGCGCCACCACCGGCACCTCACTCGCCGTGGACGGCGGCATGCAGGGCCTGCGCCTGAGGCCGGTGGGCCAGTGAGCACCCTCGGCGGCAGCGGGGTCGAGGTGGGCGGGCTCGGTCTGGGCGCCGCCCCGCTGGGCAACCTGTTCACCGAAGTCGCCGACGAGCAGGCGTACCAGGCCGTCAACATGGCCTGGGAGCAAGGCATTCGCTACTTCGACACCGCACCCCACTACGGCATCGGCCTCTCCGAGCGCCGTCTCGGCGCCGCGCTGCGCGACCGTCCGCGCGCGGAGTACACGATCTCCACCAAGGTCGGCCGTCGCCTGGCACCCGTGGAGACGGTGACCGGCGACGACCTCGCCGACGGCTTCGCCGTGCCCGCCACCAGCCGCCGCGTCTGGGACTTCACCGCCGACGGGATACGGCGCACCCTGGACGCCAGCCTGGAACGGCTCGGCCTCGACCGCGTCGACGTCGTCTACCTCCACGACCCCGACGACCACGCCGAACAGGCCTTCCGCGAGGGCTATCCCGCCCTGGAGAAGCTCCGCGCCGAGGGCGTCGTCGGCGCCATCGGCGCGGGCATGAACCAGGCCGGGATGCTCACCCGCTTCATCCAGGACACCGACGTGGACGTGGTGCTGTGCGCGGGCCGCTACACGCTCCTCGACCAGAGCGCCCTCGCCGAACTGCTCCCGTCCGCCGTCGCCCGGGGCAAGTCCGTCGTCATCGGCGGCGCCTTCAACTCCGGCCTCCTGGCGGACCCCAAGCCGGACGCGACCTACAACTACGCCCAGGCACCGGCCGAGTTGCTGGACCGGGCGCTCCGCATGAAGGAAGTGGCCGAGCGGTACGGCACGACCCTGCGCGCCGCCGCCCTGGCGTTCTGCGCCGCGCACCCGGCCGTGGCGAGCGTCCTGGTCGGCGCCCGCTCGGCGGCCGAAGTACGGGACTGCGCCGAGCAGTTCGCGGCCAAGGTCCCGGGCGCGTTCTGGCGGGAGCTGCGGGACACGGGCCTGCTGTCCGCCGACGCCCCGGTCCCCACCGGGGAGTTGTCATGAGAGTGGCCCTCCACACCAAGGTGCGCGCCGACCGCATCGACGCGTACGAGAGCGCCCACCGCGAGGTCCCCAAGGAACTCACCGCCGCGATCCGGGCCGCCGGCGCCACCTCCTGGACGATCTGGCGCAGCGGCACCGACCTCTTCCACGTCCTGGAGTGCGCCGACTACGCCCGCCTGCTGGCCGAGCTGGACCAGCTCCCGGTGAACGTCGCCTGGCAGGCCCGCATGGCCCAACTCCTGGACGTGGTGCACGACTACACGAGCGAGGGCACCGACGCCGGCCTGCCCGTCGTATGGGAGCTGCCATGACCGTCGACGCCCACCACCACGTCTGGGACCTCTCCGTCCGCGACCAGGACTGGATCACCGGACCCGAACTCCAGCCGATCCGCCGCGACTTCACCCTCACCGACCTCGAACCCGAGGCGCGCGCGGCCGGCGTCGACCGCACCGTCCTCGTCCAGACGATCGCCGTCGCCGAGGAGACCCCGGAGTTCCTCGCCCTCGCCGAGGCGCACGACCTCGTCGCCGGAGTCGTCGGCTGGACCGACCTCACCCGCCCCGACATCGCCGACGAACTGGCCCGGCTGCGCGAACTCCCCGGCGGCCACTACCTGAAGGGCATCCGCCACCAGGTACAGGGCGAACCCGACCCGAACTGGCTGCTGCGCCCCGACGTACGCCGGGGCCTCGCCGCCGTGGCCGACGCGGGGCTCGTCTACGACCTGCTCGTGCTGCCCCACCAGTTCCCGGCCGGCGTGCAGGCGGCCGCGTCCCTGCCCCAACTCACCTTCGTCCTCGACCACTTGGGCAAACCGCCCGTCGCCTCGGGCCGACTGGAGCCGTGGGAGGCCGCCCTGCGCTCCCTCGCCGTGCTCCCCAACACCCACTGCAAACTCTCCGGCCTGGTCACGGAGGCCGACTGGAAGACCTGGAGCACACAGGACCTGCGCTCCTACACGGACGCCGCGCTCGACGCCTTCGGGCCCGGCCGGCTGATGTTCGGCACCGACTGGCCGGTGTGCACCCTGGCGGCGACCTATGGCGAAGTCGCCGTCGCGACAGGTGAGTTGACCGACGGACTCGGTGCGGCGGAGCGGGCCGAGGTCTTCGAAGGCACGGCGACCCGCGTCTACGGCCTCTGAACCACCTTCGCCAGCCTGGTCGGCGGGAAGTACTCCCGCACGAACGTCCGCTCCCAGCACGCGCCCGTCTCCCTCAACTCCCGCCAGTTCGTGCAGCGGTAGCGGAAGAGACGGGCCCGGACGTAGCGCGGGGGCGCCTCCGGCGGGAACGGCGAGCGCCGCAGCAGTCGTAGCGTGTCCCGGTCGTTCTCCAGGAGCCGTTCCACCAACGCGCCGAACCACGGCTCGGCGTAGCCGGGGGAGAGCGCCGCGAACCACATCATCCAGTCCAGCCGCAGATGGTACGGCGCGAACTGGCGTGGCCAGCGGTGCGGTTGGCCCGGCTTGCCCCTGAACTCGTACTCCCGCCAGTCGGACTCCTCGCGCGGGACGGCGTCCGTCGTGCCCTCGATCACCACCTCGTGGCGGACGCGGCTGACGTTGCCGAACGCGCCGTAGGTGTTGACCAGATGGAGCGGGTCGAAGGAACGGTTCATGGTCTGCTGGCGGGAGAGCATGTTGCGGACTGGACGGTGGCTGAGCCACAGCAGCAGGGCGGCGACGGCCAGGACCACGACCTCGTACCAGAGGGGCGGTGGGCCGGGGACGGGTGACGGCGCCGTGCGGGGGAGTCGGACCGCCGAAACGGCCAGTGCGATGGTGAGCCAGTTCAGCCAGGCGAAGTTGCCGGACAGGACCAGCCACAGCTGAGTGGCGATCATCAGGGACGCGGCGGCCGTCGCGACCGGCTGCGGGGTGAACAGCAGGACGGGCACGGCGAGTTGGGTGACGTGGTTGGCGGCGACCTCGATCCGGTGCAACGGCCGGGGGAGATGGTGGAAGAACCAGCTCAGCGGGCCCGGCATCGGCTGTGTCTCGTGGTGGAAGTCCAGGCAGGTCAGCTTCCGCCAGCACGCGTCGCCGCGCAGCTTGATCAGGCCCGCGCCGAACTCGACCCGGAACAGGACCCAGCGCAGCAGGAACAGCACCACGATCGGGGGCGCCACCTCGTCGTTGCCGAGGAGGACGGCCAGGAAACCGACCTCCAGCAGCAGCGACTCCCAGCCGAACGCGTACCAGGTCTGGCCGACGTTGACGATCGACAGATAAAGCACCCACGGCACCAGCCATGCCAACATCCCGCCCCAGAGCGGGAGTCGGGAGTCGAGCCCGGCGGCCAGCGCCACCGACACCGCGCAACCCGTCCACGCGCAGCCCGCGAAGTAGCGGTCCGAGTAGTGGAGTTGGAAGAGGCTCGGGGCCCGACCGAACGGCATCCGGCGGACGAACCGGGGGACCGGCAGCATGCCGCGCTCACCGATCAGCGCGCGGAACTGCACGGCCGCCGTGAGGAACGCGACCAGATAGACCCCGGCCAGGGCCCGCTGGAAGACCAGCCGGCTCAGCCAGTAGTCGGGTGCGGTGAACCATCCCACGACCGTGCGCTCCTCCCTCCATCGTCACACCCCGACCGACCGTCACTCTGTGTCTTCCATGCCTCCGGTTGCGTAACCCAAGCGGGTGAAGCAGACAATAGTGGCGAATCACCCGGCTTGAGGCGGGAGAACACGGTGCGCACATCGACCGGAACCATCGCCACGGCCTGCGCGCTCTCGGCGGCGCTCCTCGTCGCCGGCTGCGGCGGCGACGGCGCCCAAGGCATGAAGTCGAGCGGCAAGGCCACGAAGGCGAGCGGCGAGATCTTCCTACAGCCCGTCGCGGCGCGGGGCCCCGATCCCTTCACGGACTCCACGGCCACCGCGCCGAGTACCCCGCCGCGGGTCACCCGAACGCCGCAGTCGACGCCCACGGGGTCCGCGCCCGCGTTGCCGCCGCCCACGCGGACCGCGTCCCCGGACCGCACGCTCGCCGTCTCCGGCGCCACACCCGGCCTCTACGGCGGCACCGCGCGCAGCGGCAGCTGCGATGTCGAGCGGCAGATCGCGTACCTCACCCGCGACCAGGTCAAGGCCGGTGCCTTCGCGCGGGCCGAGGGGATCTCCCGGAGCGCGATTCCCGGCTATCTGCGCGGGCTGACCTCGGTCGTGCTGCGCGCCGACACCCAGGTTACCAACCACGGGTTCCGTGACGCACGGGTGACCGGTTTCCAGTCGGTCCTCCAGGCCGGCACCGCCGTCCTCGTCGACAACAGGGGCGTGCCCCGCGTGCGCTGCGCCTGCGGCAACCCGCTCAAGGCGGGCGTGGCGGGCGGGAACTCCGGCAGCGGAGGACAGGGCTGGTCCGGGTACCGGCCCGCCGAGGTGGTCGTGGTGACTCCGGCGCCACAGGTGATCACCAACATCACGATCGTCAACGTCGTCGACAACACCTGGATCGAACGGCCCCTCGGCCATCGCGGGCCGCACCACGACCACGTCGTACGACCGCCGGACCATGTGCCGCCGACGCGGCCCGGCACCACGCCGGTCCCGCACGGAAGTACGTCGCCGCGACCGCACGACAGTCATTCCAGCGCCCCGTCCAGTGGGACGAGTACGTCACCGAGCACCTCGCCGGACCCCTCGCTGAGCGCCTCCCCGAGCGCCTCGCCGAGCCACGAGAGCGCGTCCCCCGGTGACGGCCGTAGTACCGCCCCGGACAAGTCCACCCCCGGCTGCGTGACGACCCCGACCGTCACCGTCACCCCGGGCGCGGCGGCCCGGATCCCCGCCCCTGGCGTCACGGCCTGCCCCACCGCGACCGTCACGGCCACCCCCACGACGGTCGCGCCCCGGCCCTCCCAGGTTCCCGGCTCCCCGGACGAGATCGGCCCGCCGACCGTCCCGGAGACCCCCGATCAGCCCGACGGCGGCGGGCTGATCCCCGGCGACGCCACCAGTAGCAGCTTCGACAGCCCCACGGACGTCTTCGGCGGCTGACCGAGGGGTCGGCCGTAGGTGTCCGAGAAGTCGAAGAGTCGGGCAAATCCTGGCAAGGTGGGTCGCATGGTTGATCGGGGAGCGAGCGCCCTGTCACTCCCGGACGACTGGCCCGCCCACCCGGACCCGATCCTGGCGCTCAACCGCATGGGCAGCTTCGACTGGGACCTGGACAACGGCCTGTTCCACATGGACGCCCAGGCCCACGAGGTCTTCGACCTGCGCCCCGACGAATACGACGGACGGCCCGAGACCCTGGCGATCCGGGTACCGCCCCCCGAGGGCTACCGGCTCGACGGTCTCGTCTCCCAGGCGATGAAGGACGGCAGCGAGAACTACGGCGCCTACTTCCGCATGCGCCTGAGAGACGGCACCCTGCGCTGGACCCACACCCAGGGCTACATCCGGCGCGACGAGACGGGCCGCCCGCGCCGGATCATCGGCATCGTGCGGGACGCCACCGAGGAACTCGCCGAGAACGCGGCCCGCCGTGAACAGGCCGCCCTGGACGCGGCCCGGCGCGACCAGACCAACGTCGTCCAGCTCACCACCGCCGCCCTCGCGCACGCCCGTACCGTCCAGGACGTCATCGACGTCCTCATGGACACCCACGGCCTCGTCCATCTCGGCGCGACCAGACTGGTCATGGGGCTGATGGAGGCAGGCCGGATCCGCCTGGTCGCCGAGGGCAGCGTCGTACCCGGAAAGGAGATCCTCCGGATCGACGAGCCGTACCCGATGACGGAGGTCGTACGGACGCTCAGCCCGGCGTTCATCGAGTCGCCCGAGGAGTTCGCCGAGCGGTACCCGCTGCTGTGGCAGCACATCGCCGAACTGCACATCACCGCGGGCGCCTATCTGCCGCTGATCGCCCAGGCCAGGCCCATCGGCACGATAGGCCTGCTCTACAGCGACCGGCGCGGTTTCTCGGCGGAGGAGCGCAACGTGCTCGTCGCGCTGGGCAGCAGCATCGCGCAGAGCCTCCAGCGCGCCATGTTCTACGAGCAGGAGAAGGATCTCGCCCAGGGCCTCCAGCAGGCGATGCTGCCGCGCGCCATCCCGAGCGTGCCGGGCGCCGATGTCGCGGTGCGCTACCGGTCCGCGAAGCTCGGGCGGGACATCGGCGGTGACTGGTACGACCTGATCCCGCTGCCCGGCGGCCGGGTCGGCGCGGTCATCGGTGACGTGCAGGGCCACGACACGCACGCAGCCGCCGTCATGGGCCAGCTGCGGATCGTCCTCAAGGCGTACGCCGCCGAGGGGCACACCCCGGCCACCGTGATGGCCCGTGCCTCCGTCTTCCTGCACGAACTCGACACCGACCGCTTCGCCACCTGCCTCTACGCCGAGGCCGACCTGTCCACCGGAGTGGTCCAGGTGGTCCGGGCCGGTCATATCGACCCGCTGGTACGGCAGTTGGACGGGACCTGTCGGCGGATGTCCGTCGAGGGCGGGCTGCCGCTCGGTCTGTCCGCGGAGTTCGGGCGGCTCGAATATCCCGTCTCCACCGTCGAACTCGACCCCGGCCAGACCCTGGTGCTGTGCACCGACGGCCTCGTCGAACAGCCCGGCGCGGATCTCGACGACGGACTCCAGACCCTCATCGCCCTCATCGCCTCCGGCCCCGACGACGTCCGCGACCTCGCCGACCTGCTCATCGACGTGGCCGAGGAACGCGGCGGCGAGGACGACGTGGCGCTGCTCCTGCTGCGCCGCCGCGGCCTCGACGCCCCGCGCTCCGGCGGCCGGCTCCAGCAGCATGTGGCGCCCGGCGACTCCGAGGCCCTCACCCAGGCCCGGCACATGATCCGGGCCGCCGTCCGGGCCTGGGGCGGGCGCGAGCGCGCCGACGAGGTCGAACTCGTCGCCGACGAACTGATCACCAACGCCCTGATGCACACCGAGGGCGCCGCGATGGTCACCCTCAGGGTCCTCACCGGCTCCGACCGCCGGCTGCGCGTCGAGGTCGAGGACTCCTCCAGCGCCCTCCCGCGCCGCCGCGAGGCGGGCGAGGACGGCGTCTCCGGGCGCGGTCTCCTCCTCGTCGACCTGCTCACGGACGTGTGGGGCGTGGAGGCGCGCGGCAGCGGCAAGTGCGTGTGGTGCGAGTTCGTGGTGCCGGACCGGAGCTGACCCCACGGCCCTCTGATGGCACCCTGGACGTATGCCGGAACTTCCCGAGGTCGAAGCGCTGAAGGACTTCCTGACCGAACACCTCGTCGGCCACGAGATCGTACGGGTGCTGCCCGTCGCCATCAGCGTCCTGAAGACGTACGACCCTCCGCCCACCGCGCTGGAGGGACACGAGGTGGTGGCCGTGCACCGGTACGGCAAGTTCCTGGACGTCGAGACGGACGGCGGCCCGCACTTCGTGACCCACCTCGCCCGGGCGGGCTGGCTGCACTGGAAGGACCGCCTCCCGGACGGCCCGCCCCGCCCCGGCAAGGGCCCGCTCGCACTCCGGGTGGCCCTGGAGACGGGCGAGGGCTTCGACCTCACGGAGGCGGGCACGCAGAAGCGCCTGGCGGTGTACGTCGTGGCGGACCCGCGGTCCGTCCCGGGCGTCGCCCGCCTCGGCCCCGACCCGCTGGCCGACGACTTCGACGAGCCGCGCTTCGCCGCACTCCTCAAGGACGAACGGCGTCAGCTCAAGGGCGCGCTGCGCGACCAGACCCTGATCGCCGGGGTGGGCAACGCGTACAGCGACGAGATCCTGCACGCGGCGAGGATGTCCCCGTTCAAGCTCGCGTCGTCACTGACGGCGGCCCAGACGCACATCCTCTACGAGGCCCTGCGCACCACGCTCACCGAAGCCGTCGAACGCTCCCGGGGCGTGGCCGCGGGCCGCCTGAAGGCGGAGAAGAAGAGCGGCCTGCGCGTCCACGGCCGCACCGGTCAGCCCTGCCCGGTCTGCGGCGACACCATCCGCGAGGTCTCCTTCAGCGACTCGTCGCTCCAGTACTGCCCCACCTGCCAGACGGGCGGCAAGCCACTGGCGGACCGACGGATGTCGAAGCTGCTCAAGTAGCCGGGGCTACTGCCAGAGGTCGGCTCCGTCGCGTCCGCCGGGGTCCGACGTCAACAGGTCCTCCATCGAGGGTTTCCAGCGTCGCGAACACCGCCTCGTACGCGACGGCCCGGGCGAGACGGACAAGGTCGTCCCTGTTCGCCCCGGCGGCCAGCAGCCTTCGGGCGGCCGGGAGTTGATCCACCGCGCCGGGGGTGCCCCAGCCGTCGATCGCGTCGCACCACAGGCCGCGCAGCAGTACGGATCGGGTGTTCTTCGCAGACCGGGTGTCGTCCATCGCCACAGGATGCACTGCCGCAACAGGCCCCCGCGGAGCGGGACTTCAGTGGGACATGAGCCGGACCAGCTGCCGGCCGTCGGCCGTTCGGACGTCGTAGTGGTCGATCTCGTCGGGGTGCATCGCCGCGCCGCCCTGCATCGTGATCATCGAGGCGTCGTGCGCGGGAACGTTCCAACTGGTCACGACCTGCTCGGAACCGTCCCGGCCGACGACCACGAGACGACAGGAGCGGGGGCCCGCGCCGTCCTTGATCTTGAGGGACACGTCACTGCCGTAGTTCTCGTTCGCGGACGTGACCTGTGCCCACACGCCCGACTTGGCGTCGGTCGCGGTGAGTTGTACGGCACCGTCGCCGCCCCCGGCGAACGTCGCCACCGCGGGGCCGCCCACGGCCAGTACCACCGAGGCGGCCACGGCGTAGAGAAAACGCCGCCGTCCGGCCCGTTGGCGGGCGGACACCTCGCCGAGCAACCGGTCGAGCAGCCGGGGCCCGGGTTGCGCCATGGGGTGCACGTAGCGCGGCGTCGCACGCCGGTACAGCATCAACTGCCGTGAGGCGGGACCGAATTCGGTCACATGAGCCGCGCAGCTGGTGCACTCCATGAGGTGATCCTCGAAGCGGAAGGCCTCCGCCTCGTCCAGCACGCCGAGCGCGTACGCGCCGACGTCGCGATGCCTTTCCAGGGACCTCATGACGAATCCTCGTGCCGTTAGGTGCGGGTGGGGTTACTCCTTGCTCCCATCGGTACGCACCAGCCCGTCGAATCACTCAAGGCGCACACAGAATCGCCATCACGAATTCGTAGCGGTCGAACCCATGGATTGGTCCCTGTTTCAAAAAAGATGGATGGCGAGATGGCCGAGCGGCAGACCCAGCTGCCAGGCGGGCGTCCAGACCTTCGGCCCGTCGTCCTCACCGGTCACCGGACCGCCTCCCGGCACCGCGTCCAGATCGGGCGCGAGCAGCTCGGTCTCCTCCAGCCAGCGCCAGGCGTTCTCCGCCAGCGCCAGGTCCGGTGCGTCGACGCCGGCCTCGACAACCTCCGCCGTCAACTTGGACATACGTTCCTGGACCCAGTCCTGCCACGGCTGGTCGTACGCCGTGAGCGAAAGCCAGGTCTCAAGTTGGGTGACCACCCTGATACCGGACAATTCACCGTCCGTGTCGGAGAGGAAGATGGTCAGCGCCAGCGCGTCCCGTCCCGCGCGGAACTCGAAGGACGTCGGCGGCATCAGGTCGCCGGTCCGCAGCAGTTCGTCGGCGATGTACTCGGCGTACAACCAGGCCATGGGGACGGTGAGTTCACCGCCGCCGGTGCCGTCCGTGCTCTCTTGACCTCTGTGCAGCATCCCTTCCTGCCTTCCTCCGGTGCGTGCGCGTCGCCCGGCCCGAGGCTCCGTCAGGAACCCCCGAGCCCCCCAGTCCGGAACACGGATGAGGACAGCCGATTACTCAACCGGGGTCCTGAGCAAGGCGCTTTACGGAGGTTTGACTAAGGAGTTGGTTTCACCGCAGGTCGGCCGCATAGCCGGGAAGCACCCGGCGCAGGGCGCGGAGCGCGTAATAGGCACGGGACTTCACCGTACCGGGCGGAATCCCGAGGGCCGCCGCGGCCTCCGCCACACTCGCCCCCTGGAAGTACACGAGCACCAGGACTTCGCGGTGCTCCGGAGTGAGAGTCTTCACAGCCTCCCGCACATCGAGCGTCGCCGCCGACCGTTCCGCGTGATCGGCACAGACCCGCGCGTTCTCCAGCACCGCGTCCCCGACCTCGGGCGGTCGCGCCTGCCGGGCCCGCCGCGCGTCGATGGCGAGCCGTCGGCCCACCGTCAGCAGCCAGGGCCGTACGGAGTCGAAGTCGTCGGCGCGCAAGGCCTCGGGGTGCTGCCAGGCCCGTACCAGGGTCTCCTGGACGAGGTCCTCGGCGCGCTGGCGGTCGCCGTCGCAGAGCCGGAGCAGCAGTGCGAACAGCGGCCTGCCGTGCTCGCGCTGGAGTGCGGCGAGCTCGTGCTCGGCGGTCGTTCCGTTGGTGAGCGTGGGTCCGGCCGTCATGGCCGTATGGCATCGCAGCGCGCGGCCCGGGGACAGGGCGCGCGCAGGGAGCTGCGGCGGACGGTCGATCGCGTCGGCGAACGGTGCGACGAACGGTCCGCGCCACCCGGCGATCCCCCACACGCGCACACCGGACGGGTCATGAGGGGCCCGAAGCCGTTTGCGGGGGCGCTGAGGTTCATACCTATCGGTGGGTAAATATGACCACAGTGGGGTGAATTGATGATCGCACGCAGACGACAGGTGGCCGTCGCCCTGGTGGGCCTTCTCGCCGCGGCCGCCGCCTGCCAGGCCCAGCACCACGACCCGAAGGCCGCCGGCCGCCCGGCACCCCCCGCCGCCCGCGGCTTCACCCTCGTCGCCGCCGGCGGCATCCTCCCGCACAGCGCCGTCCTCGACCGCGCCCGCTTCGACGCGGGCGGCACCGGCTACGACTTCGCGCCGATGCTCTCCGGCGTCCAACCCCTCGTCTCCCGGGCCGATCTGGCGCTGTGTCACATCGAGACCGCCTACGGCGACCGCACCGGCGCCCCGTTCTTCGACTCCCCGCCCGAGGAGGCCCGGGCCCTCGCCGCGACCGGCTACGACAGCTGCTCCACCGCCTCCGACCACAGCCTGGACGACGGCTCCTTCGGCGTCCGGCACACCCTCGACACCCTCGACGGCGCCGGCGTCCGGCACGCGGGAACGGCGCGCGGTGAGGCCGAGGCGCGCACGGTCACGCTGTTGCGCGCCGGGCCCGCGAAGGTCGCCCACCTCGCCTACACCGCCGGCACGAACGGCGTCCCACTGCCGGCCGGCGAGCCCTGGTCCGTCAACCTCCTCGACCCCGCCCGCATCCTCGCCGACGCCCGCGAGGCCCGGCGCGCGGGCGCCGACGTGGTCGTCGTCTCCCTGCGCTGGGGCACACCGGGCCAGGACGCGCCCGACCCGCAACAGGTCGCGCTGGCCGGGGAACTCACCGCGGCCCGCACCGCCGGCCGCCCCGACATCGACCTGATCCTCGGCACCCACGCCCGCACCCCGCAGCCGTACGAGAAGGTCAACGGCACCTGGGTGGTCTACGGGCTCGGCGACCAGGTCACCGGCGAGATGTTCGACAATGCGGGCACCCAGGACCCCGGCGGCGACACGAGCACCCTCGCCCGCTTCACCTTCGTACCGCCCGCCCGGTCCGGCGCGCGGTGGGAGGTGGCGAAGGCGGAGTTCGTCCCGCAGCTGTTCGACGTCGACGCGGGCCGGGTCGTCGACGTGAACCAAGCGATCGCCCAGGGCGCCGAGTTGACCGGGGACCGCGACCGCCTCCGCGAGGTGGTGCTGAGCCGGGGCGCGGCGAAGGACGGGCTGATGATGGGGAAGTGACGGAGGGTCAGTCCACGTCCACGTGGTCGAAGGTCCTGAGGATCTCGGTGAGCACCCGCACGCACGCGCTGACCTCGGCGCCGGTCAGATCGCCGCCGACCTGGCGGTTGAGGGAGTGCTCGCGGCCGAGGACGGACGTGATGACGGACCGGCCCTCCTCGGTGAGCCGGATCAGGGAGGACCGCTGGTGCGCGGGGTTGGGCGTGACCTCCACCCAGCTGTGGACCACGGCCTCGTTGACCATGCGCTGCACGAACTGCCGGCTCAGGGCCAGGGTCCGGCCCATCTGGGGCACGGTCATGGGCCCGTGCTGCCGCAGCAGGTCCAGTACGGCGCGCACGCCGACGGAGACCCCCTCGACGGGTTCGCCCTGCTCGACCTTGCGCAGGGCGCGCCGGTAGAGCGGGCCCACCAGGTCGAACACCTCGGTGAGGCGGTGGCCGAGTTCGTCGGGGGAGAGGGGAGCGGAGTCGTTCACGAGCCCATCATGACACCTGGGTTGCCAACCTTCCCCGAAGATGACACCTTGGTTGTCATGACAGCTGCTTCGGAACCTGCTTCGGAACTGAGCTTCTTCGCATCTGCCGACGGGGACCTCGCCTACCGTGACGTGGGCACCGGCGACCCCGTGGTCCTCCTCCACTCCGGCTTCGCCGACCACCGCGTTTTCGACGACCAGATACCGGTCCTCGCCCGCGACTTCCGCGTCATCGCCCCGGACATCCGCGGTCACGGCTTCTCGGCCAACGCGAGCGGGCCGTTCCGCTGGGCCGACGACCTCGCGGGACTCCTGCGCCACCTCGACCTGGGCCCCGCCGTCCTGGTCGGCCTGTGCATGGGCGCGGCCGTCGCCACCGACACCGCCCTGGAACACCCCGAACTGGTCCGCGCGATCGTCGTCTCCGGCGCCGGCACCAGCGCGTTCGAGTACACCGACCCCCAACTGCTCGAACACCAGGCCCGCGGCGGGCAGTTGCTCGCCGCCGGTGACCTCGCGGGCTGGCTCGACCACTTCGCCGAAGGCGTGGCGGGCCCGCACCGTGAGGTGGCCGAGGTCGAACCGTCCGTCATCCGGCGCCTGCGCGAACTCACCGCCCACACGCTCGCCAAGCACACACCGGGCGAACGCGACCGGTACGTCCCGCTGGGCGACCCGTGGCCCCGCGTCCCGAAACTCGACGCCCCGGTCCTCGCGATCAACGGCGCCCTCGACTGGCCCGACAGCCTCGCCATGGCGAACCGCTTCACCGACACGGTCCAGAACGGCCGCTCGACCGCGATCGAGGGCGCCGCCCACTACCCGAACATGGAGAAGCCCGAGGAGTTCAACGCGATCCTCCTGGACTTCCTGCACTCCCGCTGACGGCGCCTACGGCACCACCGTCACCGGCCACCGCCCCGCCTTCACCAACCGCACCGCGACCGACCCGATGATCCGGTGGCCGGCCTGCTCGGAGGCGCCGACGATGACCGCGTCGGCCTTCAGCTCGTCGGCGGCCTTCACCAGACCGCCGTAGGGATCGCCGCGGAACGTGTGGAACTCCCAGCGGATGTCGAATATCCCCTTCACCCGCTCGGTCTCGTTCCGGATCTGGGCGACCAGGTCCTCGGCGATCTCGTCGGTCGTCTCGGCGACCGGCGCCCCCACGGCCGCACCCGCCGCCAGCACCGGCTGCACGTACACGATGGCGAGCAGCGCGTGCTGCCGCCGCGACATCCCCGCGGCATAGGCCGCGGCCCGCAACGAGGACTCGGAGCCGTCCACCCCGACCACGATGACCTTCGGCCCGTCCGTGCCCCGCTCGAACTGAGTTGGCTGCTGTTCCGTCACGGCTGGCAGGCTATCGGAACCCGCAGGTCCCGAACCTGCCCGGGGAGCTCTCGACGGGCGCGCGGCCCGCCCTGTTCCTACAGTCGGAAGCATGACTGCCACCGTGGAGGCGCCCGGGTCCAAGGACACCAAGGCTCCGATACGGCCGCCCGGCCACGGCCTCCTCAGCAGGGTGCCCGAGGGCTTCGCGACCTTCTTCGGCGCCCTCGGCCTGCTCTGCGTGCTACTGGCCTTCATCGCCCCGCTGCGCCGGGTACTGCGCCCAGTGGTCCGCTTCCTCGACCTCCTCATCGTCCCCGTCAGCGCCAACCTCGCCTACGCGGTCTTCCTGTTCCTGCTGGCCGCCGCGACCGCCGCCCGCAAGAAGATCGCCTGGTGGCTGGTCGTCGTCTATCTGGGCCTGCTCGTCCTGACCGACGTCCTCGGCGTGGCCCTAGGCCTGTACGCCGAGTCCTTCCCGTCTCTCATCGTCTGCGCCCTGCTGCTGGTCCTGCTGATCGTCGCCCGCAAGCAGTTCTACGCCGCCTCCCGCCGCGCGGCCGTACGACGAGCCCTCGCCGTCCTGTTCGCCGGACTCGCCGTCGCGATCCTGGCCGGCTGGGGACTGGTCTCCCTGTTCCCCGGCACGCTCCCCGAGAGCCAGCACCTGGGCTGGGCCGCCGACCGGGTCTGCGGCGGCCTGGTCTCCGGCCGCTCCTTCGACGGGCGCCCGCCCCGCGCCCTGTTCTTCCTCCTCGGTCTCTTCGGCGCGCTCGCCCTCCTCAACGCGGCCACCGTCCTCTTCCGCTCCCAGCGCCTCGAAGCCGCCCTGCACGGCGACGAGGAGGACCGCATCCGCGCCCTCCTTAAGGCCTACGGCGGCCAGGACTCCCTCGGCTACTTCGCCACCCGGCGCGACAAGGCCGTCGTCTTCTCGCCCAGCGGCAAGGCCGCCGTCACCTACCGCGTCGAGGCCGGCGTCTGCCTCGCCAGCGGCGACCCGGTCGGCGACCGCGAGGCCTGGCCGCACGCCATCGCCGCCTGGCTCGACCTGGCCCGCCGGCACGCCTGGGCCCCCGCCGTGATGGGCGCCTCCGAGGACGGCGCACGAGCCTTCGCCCGCGCCGGGCTCGGAGCCCTCCAACTCGGCGACGAGGCGATCCTGCACGTCGCCGACTTCGACCTCGCGGGCCGCGACATGCGCGTCACCCGGCAGGCCGTGAGCCGCGTGCGCCGCGCCGGTGCCACCTGCCGTATCCGCCGTCACGCCACCCTCACCGACGCGGAGATGGAGGAGGTCGTCGACCGCGCCGACGCCTGGCGCGACACCGAGACCGAACGCGGCTTCTCCATGGCCCTGGACCGCCTCGGCGACCCGGCCGACGGCGACTGCCTCCTCGTCGAAGCCCTCGGCGAGGACGGCAAGTTGCTCGCCCTGCTCTCCCTCGTCCCCTGGGGGAGCGACGGCGTCTCCCTCGACCTGATGCGCCGCGACCGCACCGCCCCCAACGGCGTCATGGAGTTCATGGTCGCCGAACTCTGCGCCACCGCACCGAAGTTGGGCGTCCACCGGATCTCCCTCAACTTCGCCGTGTTCCGCTCGGCCTTCGAGGAGGGCGCCCGCATCGGCGCGGGCCCGGTCCTCCGCCTGTGGCGCCGCCTGCTCCTGTTCTTCTCCAAGTGGTGGCAACTGGAGGCCCTTTACCGCTCCAACGCCAAGTACCACCCCGAGTGGTACCCCCGCTTCATCTGCTACGGCGAGACCGCCTCCCTGGCCCGGATCAGCCTCGCCTCCGGCATCGCCGAGGGCTTCGTCTCCGTACCGTCGCTGCGCCAACTCTGGGGAAAGGGGCACCCGAAGAGCGGCCCGCGGCCCGCGACCACCGCCGATCTGCCGTCCCTGTCGGCGCTCGGCCTCGACAGCGAGGACGAGACCGACGGTCCGGAGAACGGCCTGCCCGAACAGGTCCGCGTCCGGCACCACAAACTCGACCGGCTGCGCGACGCGGGCACCGACCCCTACCCGGTCGGCGTCCCGCAGCGCACCCACACCCTCGCCGAGATCCGCGCGGGGGACCAAGTCACCGTCGCCGGGCGGGTGATGAGGGTGCGCGACCTCGGCGGCATCGTCTTCCTCACCCTGCGCGACTGGTCCGGCGACCACCAACTCGCCCTCACCCGCGCCGAGTCGGGCCCCGCCCTCGACCGCTTCACCGCCGACACCGACATCGGCGACCACATCACCGCGACCGGCCGCGCGGGCACCAGCGACAAGGGCGAACCCACCGTCTTCGTCGCCTCCTGGCAGCTCACCGGCAAGTGTCTGCGCCCGCTGCCCGACAAGCGCCGCGGCCTCACCGACCCCGAGGCCAAGGTCCGCATGCGCTACCTCGACCTGGTCGCGAGCCCCGCCGCCCGCGATGTGGTCCGCGCCCGCTCCACCGCCGTACAGGCCCTGCGCCAGGGCCTGTTGGAGCGCGGCTACCTGGAGGTGGAGACCCCGATGCTCCAGCAGATCCACGGCGGCGCCAACGCCCGCCCCTTCACCACCCACATCAACGCCTACGACCTCGACCTCTATCTGCGCATCGCCCCGGAGCTGTACCTCAAGCGCCTCTGTGTCGGCGGCCTGGAGAAGGTCTTCGAGATGGGCCGCACCTTCCGCAACGAGGGCGTCTCCTACAAGCACAACCCCGAGTTCACGATGCTGGAGGCCTACCAGGCGTACGCCGACTACGACGTGATGCTCGACCTCGCCCGCGAACTCATCCAGGGTGCCGCGACCGCCGCCTTCGGCTCGCCCGTCGCGCGCAAGGGCGGCGAGGAGTACGACATCTCGGGCCCCTGGCCGGTCAAGACCGTCTACGGCGCGATCTCCGAGGCGCTGGGGGAGCCGGTCGACGCCGACACCGAACTGCCCGCACTGCACCGGCTCTGCGACCGCGCGAAGGTGCCGTACGGCGTCGACGACCCGCGCGGGGACGTCGTACTGGAGATGTACGAGCGGCTGGTGGAGGAACCGACCCGGCTGCCCACCTTCTACAAGGACTTCCCGACCGACGTCTCCCCGCTCACCCGCCAGCACCGCACGGACCCGCGGCTCGCCGAGCGCTGGGACCTGGTCGCCTTCGGCACCGAACTCGGCACCGCCTACTCCGAGCTGACCGACCCCGTCGAACAGCGCCGCCGCCTCACCGCCCAGTCGCTGCTGGCCGCCGGGGGAGACCCCGAGGCGATGGAACTCGACGAGGACTTCCTCGACGCCCTCGAATACGCGATGCCGCCCACCGGGGGCCTCGGCATCGGCGTGGACCGACTCGTCATGTTCCTCACCGGTCTGACGATCCGTGAGACGCTGCCGTTCCCTCTCGTCCGGCGCCGCTGAGCGTCCGAACGCTGGGCCGGGCGGGTGTTTTCCTGCCGCCGCACCGGTGTTGCCGTGGGGCGGCGGTGTCCTGCCGGGCGACTGATGAGTCATGAAGAAGGATCAGTCGCTCACGCGCCGACGGGCCCTGCTCGCCGGCGCCGCCGCCGTCGGGGCGGCCGGCACCGCCGGTCTGCTGTACTCCGGACTCTCGGACGACACCCCCGTCCGGGCCGCCGCTCCCGCCGCCGGGCCCCCACCGCGCCTCGCGCGCAAGCCCTCCGCCTACCGCCTCCGGCCCGTGGCCGGATACGGCGCACCCCACACCACCCTCGCCCACGTCCCGGTACGGCACGAACCGTTCCTGCGCATGTCCGGACGCGGCAACACCATGGTGCTCACCTTCGACGACGGACCCGACCCCCGCTACACCCCGCACATCCTGGACACCCTCGCCGAGTACGACGTCCGCGCCACGTTCTTCGTGTGCGGCGAGATGGCCGACTGGAACCGGGACATCCTGGGCCGGATGTCCGACGAGGGCCACGTCGTCGGCAACCACACCTGGTCGCACCCCCTGCTGACCAAGCTGACCCGGAGTCAGATCCGCTCCGAGATGGAACGCACCAGCGATGTCATCGAGGACGCCTACGGGGAGCGCCCCCTCTGGTTCCGCGCACCCTACGGCGCCTGGAACCGGGCCGCCTTCCAACTCGGCTCCGAGCTGGGCATGGAGCCCCTCGCGTGGACCGTCGACACCCTCGACTGGGACACACCCGGCGTCCGCCACATCGTCAACGCGGTCGAGGACGGCGCCGCCCCCGGCGTCGTGGTGCTCTCGCACGACGCCGGGGGCGACCGTTCCCAGAGTGTGAAGGCGCTGCGCGAATATCTGCCGCACCTGCTCGACTCCGGCTATCACATGACGCTGCCGCGCCGCCGGACCACTTGACGGGTCTTCGCCCGCCCGGTCGGGGAAACGCTCAGCGCACCTCGACCAGGCGGGCGAAGACGACGACATTCCCGTCGTAGCCGTTCTGCTTGGAGAAACCGCCGCCGCACGTGATGACGCGCAGTTCCGGAGTTCCCTTGGAGGCATAGACGCGGTCGCCGGGGAAGTTGCTCTTCTCGAAGACCTCGATGCCGTAGATCTCGAATACGGCCGTCTTTCCGTCCTTGCGCTCGACCTCGACGCGATTTCCCTTCTTGAGGGCCCCGAGTCCGTAGAACACGGCGGGGCCCATTTTGTTGTCGACATGGCCGACGACGACCGCCGTGCCCTTTTCGCCGGGGGAGACGGCGCCGGTGAACCAGCCCGCCAGGTTCGGGTCCTCCGGCGGCGGGGCGCCGACCCAGCCGTCCGCGTCCAAGCCCACCGGCATGACCGGGGCGTCGACGCGGATCGCCGGGATCCGCACCCGGTCGGCGACGGAGTACGGCAGCGGGGCCGGGGCCTTGCCGAAGGTGCCGACGCCGGTACGGCTGTCGGCGGCTGCCGCCGACGCCGGCTGCGGCGGCCCCACATCGAACTCTCCCGAACCATTCCGAATGAGCGCGAGACCCGTCAGCAGAACAAGCGCTATCACTCCCCATGGGGCGCGCTTCTTCTGCCGCTCCTCCTCTTCGGCAAGCTCGGACAGCTCGGACGCAGACATTCGCCATCCCCTCTCGACGCGGCCGTCGCCACGTCAATCGCGCATACGAGAACGCTAAGTCCCGAATGCGGAACCGGCGACGGGGCAGGAGCGAACGGGTGGCCCGGACATCCTTATGTGCGCCATATGAGGAGAGGGCGGCAGGTTTTTTCTGACGGTCCGTGACCTGCGGCAATATCCGATTGTCCGGTCTCCCTTCGGCGTGTCCTCTCACCAGGACGGACCATTCCCGAAATGCGGGCGCGTGCAAGGCATCTGAGGGTGCGTCTGGGAGGCGTTTTCTCGCCGATCGACCGGGGACGGGTCCCGGGGCGCCTTCCGCGGAGGATGACATGCGTACAACTCGTGCTCTGGCTGCCGCCGGTGCCGCGGTGGCCGTCCTGGGGCTCGCCGCCCCGGTGGCCCTCGCGGACGGCATGGGGGAGAGCCCCAGCAACATCGTCGCCCTGCCCAGCGTGATCGCCCGCGGTGGCCAGCTGACCGTGACGGTCGACGGCTGCTTCACCGGCGCCACCGCCAACTCGCCCGGCTTCGAACGCCCCGCGAACCTGTCCTCGCTCGTCGGCGGGGCCGGCCAGACCGCCAGCGGAACGGCGCGGATCAGCCGAAACGCCGGCCCGGGGCCGTACAGCATCACCGTGCGCTGCCGGAACGGTTCCGTGCTGACCCGGGACTCCGCCTACACCGTCATCGGCGGTGTCCGCGGTGGTCTCGGCGGCAGCAGCGCCAGCGGGGCGACCCCGACCGACATGGCGATCGGCGGCGGTCTGGTCGCCGCGGCCGTCGTGGGCGGCGGGGTGTTCTGGATGCGCCGCCGCACCGAGCGCTTCATCTGACCTCCTCCCCCCTTCGGAGGTCGAGACGCACGGAACAGGCCTTCGCCCCGGACCCTTTCGGGTTCCGGGGCGAAGGCCTGTGCGGGTGGTGGAACGGTCAGGCGCCGTCCTCTCCGGTACGGCGACGGGAGAAGTGGTACGCGGCCCCGACCGAGCCCGCGATGAGGGCCGCGCCGATGCCGAGCTCCTTGAGATCGAAGCCGGCGATGCTGCCGCCCTCACCGGCCCGGACGCCTCGGGGCATCTGCTGCGACGGCTGGAGCGGCTGGATGTTGTTGTTGGTCCGGCCGGAGGCGATCGTCAGACCCGTGGAGCCGCTCTCGCCGCCGCACGTGAACGTCACCTGGTACACCGCGCCCGGCCTGGCGTCCCAGTCGACCATCGCGGTCGCCGAGGACTGGCCCGGCGAGATCCTGACGGTGTCGAAGACCCCGGAGGAGACCGTGGCCGAGCCCCGGCAGCCGCCGCTGTCGCGGTCGAGTTGCAGGGTCACCTGGCCGCCCGCCGCGATCGTCGAGGGCAGGACGCTGAAGCCGAACGGCGTGATGTTGTGGTTGCCGTCGCCCTTCGCGACGGCGGCCGGCGCCGCGAGGGCGAGGGCGCTGATGCCCAGCAGTGCGGCCGAGGCGACGCGTATCGCGCGCATGGTGATTCCTCCGGGTCCCCGAGGAGCAGCCGCGGACCTTTTCCGCTGGCGCCGTAAATGCACCTCGATGTCCGAAACGCTAGGAACATGTGTGCGCTCCCGCGATCCCAGTCGCGCGAATGGGGCAACCGTGTGGGCCGCACAGGGGACGCCGTTCCTGCGACCGGGGGACGCCCGCGGCGCGGCGGACGTCCCCCGGCGGGCGGTCCCGGTGAGGGGCCGTCAGCCCTTGATGTGCGGGAAGAGGTTCAGGAACGGCTCCGCCGACGCCGTGATGCCACGGCTGTACGGCGCGTCGAAGTCCCAGATCAGGAACAGCAGGAAGGCGATCAGTGCCGAGAACAGCCCGGCGAGGATCAGTTCCCGTGTCGTACGCCGGATCTGTAGCGCGAAGACCATGCCGATGGTGATCACGGCCCCGGCGAGCAGCCCGAACCACACCACCGACGGCATGGTCGCCCCGGTGGAGTTCGAACGGGCGCTGCGTGCCGAGTCCAGGGCGGCGACCTGGTCGACGAGCGGCTGGTAGGCCTGCGCCTGGAAGTCGGTCTTCGGCTGGTAGTCCGTGACATCCGCGCGGATGCGCTCCAGGAGGTCGGCGCCGCGCTGGGTGAGCTTCTCGTGGTCGGCCATCGTCTTCCACTCGACGTCGACGACCTGTGAGACGTACGCCTCGATGTCGGCCCGGACCCGGTCGCGTTCGTCCGCCGGATAGACGCGCACCCGCTCCGAGATCTCGTGCAGCGCCTGTGCCTCCGCCTGCACATGGTCCTGGGCGGCGCTGCGGGCCTCCCAGACACCGGCGATCGCCAGGCCCAGGACGATGGCGTACACCACGCCGATCCACATCGTCATGTACTCGATGACGTCCGGGGTCTCGCTGGGGTCCTCGTCCTCGGACGCCGCGCGTTCGCGCAGGAAGGTGACGATGACGACGACGACACAGGCCGCCGCCATCGCGAGGACGAGAACAAGCCATTCCGACAAGGGGTTCCTCCGGGGATCAGCGCGGACGCAGCGCGGCGATGGCGACCACCGCGGGCATGGTGATGAGCAGGACGTAGACGACCGGCGGCGTCCGGCTGGGGGCGGGCCGCGGGTGCGGCTGGGCGTGGTACTTCGGATAACTCACCGGGGTCGCCGCGGGATGCGGGGCGGGCCTGGGTACGGGCTTCGGCTTCGGCGCCGGTTTCGGCGGCGGGGTCGGTGTGGGCGTGGGCGTCGGGGCCGGCCGGGGCAGCGGAGCCGCCGGTGCCGGACGCGGCGCCGGAGCGGGCGGCGGAGGTGTGGGTTTCGGCGTGGGCTTCGGGGTCGGCGTCGGCCTGGGTGTCGGAGTCGGGGTGGGCTTCGGCTTCGGCGGGGGCGGCGGTGTGGGTTTCGGCGGTGGCGGAGTGGGCGTAGGGGAGGGGCAGGGCGGCGGGGGCGGTTTCGGGGTCGGCTTCTCGCAGACCGGGGGCGTCGGCCAGGAGCCGCTGCCGGCGACCGCCACCGCCTCCGTGCCCTCCGGCCCCGTCGAGGCGTACGCGCACGCGTCGGCCGCCGCCAGGCCCGCCGGTGCGCCCGCCAGCAGCCAGGTCAGCGTTACCAGGGTCAACACCCTTGCGACGAGGGCGGTTCGGGTCGGTTCGGGTCCATGCACGACGGAGATCATGAGGCTTCGCGGGCCGGGGCGCGCCGGGGCGCGGAAGGATTGCCCCGAAGGAGTGGAAGGCGCTGTACGGCGGTTTGACGAACAGGGTCCCGGAGGTGGCCGGATGCGTACGTACATACGAAGTGGCAGCCGTGACACAGGAGTCGGAAAGAATTTTCTGCGGCCGTTGAACACTTCCGTGGTCCCCACCCGTACCTAGGACCGTGCGGCGGCACAGACGGGCGCTGCAACATCCAGGTGATTATGGGGAGTTGACGATGAAGACCTCCTGGCGGAGCGCCTCACTCGCGGCGACGGCCGTGTCCGTCATGGCGTTGACGGCGGCGTGCGGTTCGGAAAATGTGACCACACCTTCCTCTGCGGCACAGAACGTCGGTGCCACGGCGGCGGCCGGAGGTTATGGCAGCGTCGGGGCCGCCACATCGAGCCCCAGCGCCGCGAGCAACGGCTACGGAGCCGACGGCCAGCAGGCCGCGGCGGCCGAGCCCGCGGGCCAGCTGACCGTTGCCAACAACCCCGACCTCGGCAAGGTGTTGAGCGACGGAGCGGGTCTCACCCTCTACCGCTTCGACGCCGACACGGCCAATCCCCCCAAGTCCAACTGCGACGGCGACTGCGCCACCGCGTGGCCGCCGGTTCCGGCCGACGACGCCACTGCCGGTGCCGGTATCGACAAGTCCCTCATCGGCGAGGTGACCCGCACCGACGGCACCAAGCAGCTGACCATCGGCGGCTGGCCCGCCTACCGGTACGCCAAGGACGTCAACGCCGGTGACGTCAACGGCCAGGGCGTGGGCGGCAAGTGGTACGCGCTCGCCCCCGACGGCAAGAAGGCGACCCTCGCCTCGCTGCCCGGCCTCTCCGTCCGCAAGGACGCCAAGCTCGGCGACATCGTCGTCGACAAGAACGGCCACACGGTCTACCGCTTCCTCAAGGACAAGGCATGGCCCAAGTCCGTCTCGAACTGCGTCGGTGCCTGCGCGGAGAAGTGGCCGGCCGTCGGGATCGTCTCGGCGAACGACACCAAGGGCGTCGAGAAGAAGGGCCTCATGGGCTTCACCCGGTCCGACGGCGCCAAGCAGATGACCGTCGACTGCTGGCCGATCTACACCTTCTCCGGTGACACGGCCGCCGGACAGACCAACGGTCAGGGCGTGGGCGGCACTTGGTACGCCGTCTCCCCTGAAGGGAAAGCGGTCGGCGCGCCCGCGGCGTAGCGAGAACCTCCCCAGGGTTGATCGCTCCCCCGCCCAACTCGGCACCGAAACGCGGAAGGGAGGGTCGCGGGCAAGCGACAGAAATGCCGAACAACACAGCGCGCGCGACCCCAGGTCCGCCCCCTCCGCACCGCACGGAGGGGGCGGGCCGCTTTCGCATTTCCCGTGCGGCGAATTCCGGCATTCTCCGCGCTTCTCCGCGTGTCCCCGCAGGTCAATTCGGCACGTGCCGCAGGCAGTGACCGGGAACGGACGGTCAATTTCCGTTTCCGCTCGCTCCTTTGGCGGGCGATCAGTAGCCTCAGCTCGAACACCGGATCGCCTACGCCTTGGAGAGATACATGGAGCGTCCCGCCTGGGCACCACGGAGCATCGACATCTCGGTGCCGAGCGTTTCGCGTATCTACGACTACTACCTGGGCGGTTCGCACAACTTCGAGGTCGACCGGGAAGCGGCCCGCAAGGCCATGGAGTTCCTCCCGGGACTTCCCAAGATCATGCAGGCGAACCGGGCGTTCATGCGTCGCGCCGTCCGCTTCGCGGCGGCCGAGGGCATCACCCAGTTCCTCGACATCGGCTCCGGAATTCCCACCTTTGGCAACGTCCACGAGGTGGCCCAGGCGGCCAGCCCCGGCGCCCATGTCATGTACGTCGACCACGACCCGGTGGCGGTCGCGCACAGCCAGGCCGTGCTGGCCGGCAACGAGACCGCGGGCGTCGTCGCGGCCGACCTCCGCAAGCCCCAGGAGATCCTGGCGAGCGCCGAGGTTCAGCGCCTGATCGACGTGAATCGGCCAGTGGCCTTACTTCTCGTTGCCATACTGCACTTCGTGGAAGACGCGGACGACCCGTACGGAGCGGTGGCACAGCTGCGCGACGCACTCGCGCCCGGCAGCCTGCTGATCCTCACCCATGCCTCGTACGAGGGAATCCCGCTGCCACCGGAGCGGGCGGAGGGCGCGGTCGACGTGTACAAGGACATTCGCAATCCGCTGATCATGCGCTCGCGCGACGAGATCGCGCGGTTCTTCGAGGGGTACGACATGGTGGAACCCGGACTGGTGCCGATGCCGGACTGGCGGCCCGACACCGCACCGGAGGACGAGGATCCGTACTCCTTCTCCGGATTCGCCGGCGTAGGACGCGCGGCGTGATCGCGGAGCCGGACGGGCCGGAGGACAGACTGCGCAGGTTCGCGACCATCTGGAGCCGGGCGGTGTTCCCGGCGACCTCGACCTCGCTGACCCGCCCGGAGTTCGAGGAGCTGCTCCTGCCGCTGGCACGGCGGTTGAGCGACGCGCTGCGCGCCAGGACCTTCGAGGCCGAGGAGGGCAAGCAGGTCGGCGCCGCCCTCGTCGCCGCGCACTGCACCGACCCCGACGCCCTCAGCCGCACCCTGGAGTGCGTCGACGCCTACCTGGTGCTCTACTGCGGCGGCGACGGCTCCCAGGAGGACCTGCGGATCCGCTCCGCCCGCCTCCAGCACGCGATGGCCGCCGGCTTCGCCCAGGAACTGCGCGAGCGCACCCTCGCCGAGCAGGAGGCCATCTCGGTGGCCGCCCTCCAGGCCCAGGGTGTCGTCGCCCAGGCCCTGCACGCGACGGAGGCCCGCTTCCGCGCGGTCTTCGAGGGCGCGGCCATAGGAATCGGCATGGCCGACCTCGAAGGCAACATCCTCCAGGTCAACGGCGCGCTGCTGCGCATGTTCGGGATCTCCGACCAGACCATGGGCGGCCGCAACGTCCGCGAGTGGACCCACCCCGACGACGCGCCCCAGACCTGGACCCTCTACGACGAACTCGTCCGCGGCGAACGCGAGCACTACCACGTCGAGAAGGCGTTCTACCGGCCTGACGGAACGGTCCTGTGGACCAACCTCACCGTCTCCCTGCTGCGCGACGCCGACGGTAACCCGCAGTACCAGCTCGCCCTCATGGAGGACACCACCGAGCGCCGGCTGCTGAACCTGCGGCTGCGCTACGAGGCGACCCACGACGCCCTCACCGGCCTCCCCAACCGCACCCTGTTCTTCGAACGCCTGGAGAAGGCGCTCGGCGCGGGCAACAACCAGCGGTTCGGCCTCTGCTACCTCGACCTCGACGGCTTCAAGACCATCAACGACAGCCTCGGCCACGCGGCCGGCGACCGACTGCTCGTCGAGGTCGCCGACCGGCTCCAGTCCTGCGCGACCGCGCCCGGCGAGATGGTCGCCCGGCTCGGCGGCGACGAGTTCGTGGCGCTGACCACGGGCCCCGACACCGAGCGCGAGGTCGACGAACTCGCCGGCCGCATCATGAACGCGCTCATCACCCCCGTCAGCATCGACGGCCGTGACCTCACCGTGCGCGGCTCCATCGGCATCGTCGAGGGCCCGGCAGGCGAGCGGGGTCCGGCGGAGGTGCTGCGCAGCGCCGACATCACGATGTACCGGGCCAAGTCGGCGGGCGGCAACCGCTTCGAACTCGCCGACCCCGAGGCCGACGCCCGCGCGATCACCCGCCACGGTCTGACGACGGCACTCCCGGCCGCCCTGGACCGCAACGAGTTCTTCATCGAGTACCAGCCGCTGGTCCACCTCGGCGACGGCAGCGTCCGCGGCGCCGAGGCCCTGGTCCGCTGGCTGCACCCGCAGCACGGGGTCCTCGGCCCCGACCGGTTCATCCCCCTCGCCGAACACACCGGTCTCATCGTGCCGTTGGGCCGCTGGGTCCTCGACCAGTCCGTCCGGCAGGCCAAGCAGTGGCAGGAACGACACGGCGGCAACGACGCCACCGGCCCGCTGCGCATCAACGTCAACCTCTCGCCCTGCCAGCTCAGCCACCCCGGCCTGGTGCAGGACACCGTCGACATCCTGGAGCGCGCCGGAGTCAGCCCCGACGCCCTCTGCCTGGAGGTCACCGAGTCCGCGCTCATCGGCGCCGACGACGACCTCCTCAAGCCGCTGCGGCGCCTCGCCGAGATGGGCGTCGACATCGCCCTCGACGACTTCGGCACCGGCTACTCCAACCTCGCCAACCTCCGCCGCCTGCCCGTGAGCATCCTCAAGTTGGACCGTTCCTTCACCCAGGGCATGCAGCAGTTCCCGGCGGACCCCGTCGACCTCAAGATCGTCGAAGGCATCGTCTCCCTCGCCCACAGCCTGAACCTCTCGGTGACGGTCGAGGGCGTCGAAACAGGCGCGCAGGCCGAGCAGTTGCGGATACTCGGCTGCGACACGGCCCAGGGCTGGTACTACGCCCGCCCCGGCCCGCCGGAGCGGCTGCACGACCTGGCGTTGGTCGACGCGACGGGCTGAGCGACCGCTGCCTCAGGGCAGCGGGACCGACCGCAGGCTGTGATGCGTGCCCGCCTGCACGAGGACATGGCCCGGGTCACCGCCCGGCACGGCGAGCCTGGGGTACTCCCCGCCCCTCGCCTGCGAGTACCGCGGGGACATGCGCGGCGCCGCGTCGCCGGTCCCCTTCGGACCGGCGCGCAGGTCGATCGACATCACCCGGTCCCTGAAGGCGGCGTCGTTGCGCGGGGTGAAGGTGAGGAACCGGTCACCCGCCAACTCCCCCTCCTCCGTGGTGTCGTAGTAGCTCCACAGTCTCTTGGGGTGGACCAGGTCGTACGCGTTCCAGGAACCGGCGCTGGAGTCCTCCGCGTTGGCCTCGTACAGAACGAGCACACCGTCGGGCGAGATCACCCCGCGCTCGGGCTTGTCTCCCGTGTCCTCGGCCGTCTTCATCGGCCGGAGCGTGACCGGGTCCAGCCGCTGGAGCGGCGGAAAGACGTCACCGGCGGAGTACGGGCTGCCGGTGCACACGAGGTAGTGGCCGCCGGAGACGAGGTTGTCGCATTCGACGTCCTTGGGGGTGGTCGCCAACGGGTCGCCGGTACGCGCGTCGCGCGCGGTGACCTTCATGCCGTCGGTGGTGTAGACACGGCCCCCGAAGGCGGCGACGCCCCCGTACGAGTCCCCGTGGAAGGTGCGGCTCCACAGCGACTCGCCGTCGGACATCCGGAAGGCGGCCAGGGTGATGACCCGGAGGTTCACGTCCGGATTCTCGACGGCGTAGACGGTGCCGTCCGCCGCGCCGAGGACCGTGGGGATGCTCGCGTCGGCCAGCGGGCGGGTCCAGGCGGCCTTGCCCGTGCGCAGATTCGCCGCGCGCAGCGTCTTGCCGGAACTGGTCACGGCCCGTTCGGTGGCCGAGTCGACGACCAGGTCCGCGTCCTTGCCGCGCTCGGCGGGTGGAACGGTCCAGGTGACCTCGCCGGTGCTCCGTGACCGCCCGACGAGACCGCCGGAACCGGTCCGGCACACGACCTGGTGAGCCGTCGCCTCGCAACGGCCCTCCGCCGCGGAGTAGTTGACGGTCCACGCGTTCCACCCCGCGCCGACGGCGCTCGGCGAGGCGGTCGGCGAGGCGCTGGGCGTTTCGGGTACCTCGGGTACCGAGACCGTCGTCCGGTGCGACTCACCGGAAGGCGTACCTCCCGAACCCGAGCAGCCCGCGAGTATCAGCCCGACCAGCGGCACACTGGCCGGCCATGTTCTCCGCATCTCTGGTTCCCCCCTCGTACGCGAAGGGTTCATCGTACGGACGGTCAGCGCTCCAGCAGCATCCGCTGCAACTCCCTGGCCGCTCGCGGCGGAGCCACATCGCTGCGATGCGCGAGCGCGATCGTCCGATGCAGCCCGGGCCGCGCCAACGGGGTCACCCGCAGCCCCCGCCCGGACTTCGTCGCGACCATGCGCGGCACCACGGCCACGCCGAGCCCCGCCCGTACGAAGCCGAGGACCGCGTCCATCTCGCCGCCCTCCACCGCGAAGTCGGGCTCGAAGCCCTCCGTGCGGCACGCGGCGACGGTCAGTTCCCGCAGGTCGTAGCCGTGCCGGAACATCACCAGACGCTCGCCCTCCAGATCGGCGATCCGGACCGTACGCCCACGTCCCGGCACCGGCGCCTCCGGTGACGACACGACCACCAGATCCTCGCGCAGCAGCTCCACCGTCGTCAGCGCCGGTGACGGCGTGGGCAGCGGCAGCACCACCAGGGCCAAGTCCAGGGCGCCGCGCGCGAGTTCGCGTACGAGATCGTGCGAACCGCCCTCCTCGATCAGCAGCCGGATGCCCGGATAGCGGTCGTGGAAGGCGCGCAGCACATCCGGCAGCAGGCCCGTGCAGAGGCTCGGGGTCGCCCCCAACCTGATCCGGCCGCTGCGCAGTTGGACCAGTTCGAGGACCTCGTGCCGGGCCGTGTCCGCGTCCGCCAGGATCCGCCTGGCCAGTGGCAGCAGCGCCTCGCCCGCGTCGGTGAGCGTGATGTTGCCCCGCGCCCGCAGGAACAGATCCGCGCCCAACTCCCGCTCCAGCGCCTTGATCTGCTGGGACAGCGAGGGCTGGGCGACATGCACGAGATCGGCGGCCCGGGTGAAGTGCCGGGTCTCGGCGACGGCCACGAAGTACTGGAGCTGCTGGAACTGCATGCAGCCATGATAGCCGTAGCCTATGGAATCCAGGCGGATCATGTCTTGGACCGATCGACCTCCCGCCGCCTAACGTCCGTAGACATGGCTCTGGCAACGCGGACGGACCGACGGCCGTCGATGGCGCGCACGGTGTGGGACAGCTCCGTCGGCAAGAAGACAGTGATGGCGGTCAGCGGCCTGATCATGCTGCTGTACCTGGTCGTCCACATGATCGGGAACCTGAAGATCTTCTTCGGCGCGGGGGAGTTCAACCACTACGCCCACTGGCTGCGCACCGTCGGCGAGCCCTTCATGCACTACGAGTGGACGCTCTGGCTGATCCGGATCGTCCTCGTCGTCGCCGTCGTCGCGCACGCCGTCTCCGCGTACCAGCTCAGCCGCCGCGACATCAAAGCGCGCCCCAGCAAGTACGTGCACAAGAAACCCCGGGCGACCTACGCGACCCGCACCATGCGCTGGGGCGGGATCATCCTCGCCCTGTTCATCGTCTGGCACATCCTCGACCTGACGACCGGCACCGTGCACTCCGGCGGCTTCCAGGAGGGCCACCCCTACCAGAACGTCGTGGACACCTTCTCCACCTGGTACGGCGACACCATCTACATCGTCGCGATGCTCGCCCTCGGCCTGCATGTCCGGCACGGCTTCTGGAGCGCGGCCCAGACCCTCGGCGCGGGCAGCCGCAGCCGCGACCGCGCCCTGAAGACGACCGCCAATGTCCTCGCGCTGCTGCTCACGGCCGGCTTCATCGCCGTGCCCGTGGGCGTCATGACCGGAGTGGTGAGCTGAAATGGCCCCCGAAGCTGAAATCGCCCTTGAATACGCGGACTTCACGACCGGCGAACCCGTCACCGACACCAAGTCGCCCACCGGCCCCATCAACGAGCGCTGGGACACCCGCCGTTTCGAGGCCAAACTCGTCAACCCCGCCAACCGGCGCAAACACACGGTGATCGTCGTCGGCACCGGCCTCGCGGGCGGCTCCGCGGGCGCCACCCTCGCCGAACAGGGCTACCACGTGGTCCAGTTCTGCTACCAGGACTCCCCGCGCCGCGCCCACTCCATCGCGGCCCAGGGCGGCATCAACGCGGCGAAGAACTACCGCAACGACGGCGACTCCGTCCACCGCCTCTTCTACGACACCGTCAAGGGCGGCGACTTCAGGGCCCGCGAGTCCAACGTCCACCGCCTCGCGCAGATTTCGGTGGAGATCATCGACCAGTGCGTGGCACAGGGCGTGCCGTTCGCCCGGGAGTACGGCGGCCTGCTCGACACGCGCTCCTTCGGCGGCGTGCAGGTGTCGAGGACCTTCTACGCGCGCGGCCAGACGGGCCAGCAACTCCTCCTCGGCGCCTACCAGGCGCTGTCCCGGCAGATCGCCGCCGGGAACATCGAGATGCACCCGCGCACCGAGATGCTCGACCTGATCGTCATCGACGGCAAGGCGCGCGGGATCGTGGCGCGCGATCTGATCAGCGGCCGTATCGACACGTACTTCGCGGACGCCGTCGTGCTCGCCAGTGGCGGCTACGGCAACGTCTTCTATCTGTCGACGAACGCCATGAACTCCAACGCCACCGCCGTCTGGCGGGCGCACCGGCGCGGCGCCCTGTTCGCCAACCCGTGCTTCACGCAGATCCATCCGACCTGCATCCCGCGCACCGGCGAGCACCAGTCGAAGCTCACCCTGATGAGCGAGTCGCTGCGCAACGACGGCCGGATCTGGGTGCCGAAGGCGAAGGGGGACGAACGCCCGCCGAACCAGATCCCCGAGGCGGAGCGCGACTACTACCTGGAGCGCATCTACCCGTCCTTCGGCAACCTGGTGCCCCGCGACATCGCCTCCCGAGCCGCGAAGAACGTGTGCGACGAGGGCAGGGGAGTCGGCCCCGGCGGACAGGGCGTCTACCTCGACTTCGCCGACGCCATACGGCGGTTGGGCCGCAAGGCCGTCGAGGAGAAGTACGGCAACCTCTTCGACATGTACGCCCGGATCACCGCCGAGGACCCGTACACGGTCCCCATGCGGATCTATCCCGCCGTGCACTACACGATGGGCGGACTGTGGGTCGACTACGACCTCCAGACCACGATCCCGGGCCTGTTCGCGATCGGGGAGGCCAACTTCTCCGACCACGGCGCCAACCGGCTCGGCGCCTCCGCGCTGATGCAGGGCCTCGCCGACGGCTACTTCGTGCTCCCGGCGACCATCAACGACTACCTCGCCCGGCACCCCGGACACGAGGAGATCGGCGTCCAACACCCCGCCGTACAGGAGGTGTTGGCGGAGACCGAGGACCGCCTCAACCTGCTGCTCGCGGTGGACGGCGACCGCACCCCCGACTCCTTCCACCGTGAACTCGGCGAACTCATGTGGGAGTTCTGCGGAATGGCCCGCACCGACAGCGGACTGCGCAAGGCGCTGGAACGCATCCCGCAGATCCGCGAGGAGTTCTGGCGGCGGATCAAGGTCCCGGGCACCGGCGAGGAGTTCAACCAGTCGCTGGAGAAGGCGAACCGCGTCGTCGACTACCTCGAACTCGCCGAGCTGATGTGCCTCGACGCACTCAACCGCGCCGAGTCCTGCGGCGGCCACTTCCGCGAGGAGTCGCAGACCCCGGACGGCGAAGCGGCGCGCAGGGACGAGGAGTTCGGCTACGCCGCCGCCTGGGAGTTCACCGGTACGGGCTCATCTCCCGTGCTGCACAAGGAAGACCTGGTCTTCGAGTACGTCCACCCCACTCAGCGGAGCTACGCATGAAGCTCACCCTGCGCGTCTGGCGGCAACGCAACGCAGACGCCGAAGGCGCCATGTCCACCTACCAAGTGGACGGAATCTCCACGGACATGTCGTTCCTGGAGATGCTCGACACCCTCAACGAGGAGCTCATCCTCAAGGGCGAGGACCCGGTCGCGTTCGACCACGACTGCCGTGAGGGCATCTGCGGCGCGTGCAGCCTGGTCATCAACGGCGACGCGCACGGCCCCGAACGCACCACCACCTGCCAACTCCACATGCGGTCCTTCGAGGACGGCGACACGATCGACATCGAGCCGTGGCGCGCCTCGGCCTTCCCGGTCGTCAAGGACCTCGTCGTGGACCGTTCGGCCTTCGACCGGATCATCCAGGCGGGCGGCTACATCACCGCGCCGACCGGCGCCGCGCCCGAGGCGCACGCCACCGCCGTGCCCAAACCGGACGCCGACTTCGCCTTCGAGCACGCCGAGTGCATCGGCTGCGGGGCGTGCGTGGCCGCGTGCCCGAACGGCGCCGCGATGCTGTTCACCTCCGCCAAGGTCAACCACCTCAACGTCCTCCCGCAGGGCGCACCGGAGCGCGAGACCCGCGTCCTCGACATGGTCGCGCAGATGGACGACGAGGGCTTCGGCGGCTGCACCCTGGCCGGCGAATGCGCCACCGCCTGCCCGAAGGGCATCCCGCTGGTCTCCATCACCAGCATGAACAAGGAGTGGCTGCGGGCCACCCGCAAGGTCGCCAAGCGCTGAACTCCCCCGCGAACTCCCTTACGGGACAAGAACGTTCGCCGACAAGATGCGGACGGGCGGGACCGGGAGTGGTGCTCATCCCCGGTCCCGCCAGGCATCGCGGCCCTCGGTAGGCTGCGCGCATGATCTTCACAGGCAGGGGAAAGGAGCGGTTCCTCGACGCCGTGACGGCGTTCGAGACCGCTGTGCGCGAGCGGGACGGTGAGCGGGCCCAGCGCCTGCTCCAGGACATGTACGGCCGGTTCGACAAGGCGGCGGAGCACGAACTCGTAGCCGCCGGGCCCCGTCTCGCGGCGCTGCTGCCGGACATGCCCGAAGGGCCGCGCGCCCTGACGGCGGTGGCGGTCGGCGCCTGTGTCGAGCGGGGCGCCGACGCGACCCTGTGCGGTCCGCACGTCTTCGCCGGGCTCGCCGCGGCCCTCGGCTCCGCCGGGGAGTTCTGCGAGCGCTGGGTGGCGACCGGAGGAGGAGACCTGCCCGATCCGGACTCGGGCGACCCGGAACCCGCCGTACTCGAACGGGCCGGACGGGACGCCACCCTGGGCTGGTGGCTGCTGCCCCGCTGGGAGATGGCCGCAGTGGCGATGCTGAACCGCCCCTCCGTGCGCACGTCACTCGAACCCGCCCCGCGCACAGGCCTGTTGGATGCCCTCCGCGTCGTACAGGAGGCGTCCGGCGACAGCTTCAAGTGCCTGCACCACGCCCTCCTCGTCCTCGACGACGAACCGCTCCTCGCCCTCCACCGCCCCTCCGGCACCGGCTACCTGCTCCGGATGACCGGCATCGGCGACACCTTCCAGCTGCACACCCTCCTCGCCGACGTCCTCATCGGCGGCGGACACGTGCCCGGAGAGGCGCCCTCCGCGCAGGAAGCGGCCGTGTGCCGGGACGCCCCGGGGCAGGTGCCGACCACCGGAGCCTTCAACCTCGTGACCCCGGGCGGCGAATGGGTGTGGAACGAGGGAACTCCCACCGACATCCCGGTCGTTGAAGGCGTACGGGTGCTGGTCCTCGACCCGCCGCCGTACCAGCGAGGGTGGCCCGCCGGCCGGTTCTTCCCCGGAATGACCGGTGACCTGGTGCTGGAGCGGGTGCTCGGCGCCGAAGAGGCCCGGGAGTGGCTGGGGCGGTGTGCCCCGCCGAAGTGAACGGCTCACCCTGAGGGCCCGGGTGTGGGGACGCCGTTCAACAACCCCACATCCCTGCTCCGGGCACAGGTCACGCGCAGGACGCCCGGCATCGGAAGAACTGTTGCGACCGGACATACGGAACCGGCCAGCCAGTTCGTCCGCCGAACCCGGCCCGTGATCAGGGAGAGCCATGACCGGCGTTTCCACCCTCGACCGTCCCTCGCAGCCCGACGCGCCGACCCGCTACACCGTCACGCTCGCCCGTGACGAGGACGACGTACGTGCCGCGCAGCGGCTGCGGCACGACGTCTTCGCCGGTGAGATGGGCGCCCACCTGTCCAGCCCGCAGCCCGGCCTGGACGTGGACGCCTTCGACGCCTACTGCGACCACCTCCTCGTCCGCGACACGGTGACCGGGCAGGTGGTCGGCACCTACCGGCTGCTGCCGCCGGAGCGCGCCGCGGTCGCCGGACGGCTCTACTCGGAGAGCGAGTTCGACCTCGCCCCCCTCGACTCGATCCGCCCGGGACTCGTCGAGGTCGGCCGCTCCTGCGTCCACCCCGACCACCGCGACGGCACGGTCATCGGCCTCATCTGGGCCGGTATAGCCCGCTACATGGTCGACCGCGGCCACGAATGGCTGGCCGGCTGCTGCTCCATCCCGCTCGCCGACGGCGGCGCCCTCGCCGCCGGCACCTGGGACCGGGTCAGCGCCAAGCACCTCGCCCCCGAGGAGTTCCGGGTACGCCCGCTGCTGCCCTGGAGCCCGGACGGCGTCACCCGCCCCACCGACCGCGTCGAACTCCCGCCGCTGCTGCGCGGCTACGTCCGCCTCGGCGCCTGGGTCTGCGGCGAGCCCGCGCACGACCCGGACTTCGGGGTCGCCGACCTGTACGTGCTGCTGTCGATGCGCCGGGTCAACCCGCGCTATCTGCGGCACTTCCTCTCGCTCGTCCCGGCCTGATGAGCGTCTGGCTGCCCAGCGCGCCCTGCACCCCCAGGACGTGCATCGAGAAGACGGGGGACATCACGGCCGTACCGCGCGCCGTGCTGCGATTCGTGGCCGTACTGGTCGTGGTGGCCGCCGGGGCCGCCCTCACACCCATCGGCGGGCGCATCCCAGCCCGCGCCGTGCGCTGGTGGTGCCGGACGATCGTCCGGGCCGCCGGCATCCGGCTGCGCATCACCGGCAGCACGACGCCCACCGGCGGACTGCTGCTGGTCGCCAACCACATCTCGTGGCTGGACATCCCGCTGATGGCCGCCGTACGCCCGGCCCGCATGCTGGCCAAGGCTGAGATCCGGCACTGGCCCGTCGCCGGGACACTCACCGCGGGCAGCGGCGCCCTCTTCATCGACCGTGACCGGCTGCGGGCCCTGCCCGAGACGGTCGCCGCCATCGCGGGCGCCCTGCGCGCCGGGGGAGCGGTCGCCGTGTTCCCCGAGGGCAGCACCTGGTGCGGCCTGGCCCAGGGGCACTTCCGGCGGGCCGTCTTCCAGGCCGCGCTGGACGCGGGCGTACCCGTCCAGCCGGTCGGCCTGCACTACGTCACGGACGGCGGTACGGCCAGCACGGCGCCCGCCTTCGTCGGCAGCGACTCCCTGCTCACCTCGGTGTGGCGAGTGGTGTCGACACGCGGACTGGTCGCCGACGTAGAGGTGGGGGAGACCATAGCTCCCGGCAGCCACCTCGACCGCCGCTCCCTCGCCCACGCGGCACAGACCGGGGTGTCGCGCTGGGCCCACCACCCGGACCACTGCACCTCGGTGGCCCGGACCCCGGTGAAAATTCGCAGGACGACGCGGAGGCGTCCTGCTAGCGTCGCGGCCATGAGGATCATCAGGCACACCAACACCGCGACCGCGCGAGCGACCAGCTCGCCGGCCGCCGACGCCTGATCTCACCCACCTCTCCCGGCGGCCGGAAACGGACCGCCGGGACGTGTCGTTTCCAGCCTCTTCACAGGTCTCCCCGCGGTTCCTTTCCGGTCCCCACCCGACCAGAAGGACCCGACCGCCATGAACACCGACGACACCGTCCGCGCCTTCCGCGACTTCTACCGCGAACGCGGGCACGAGCCGATCACCGGCAGCACACTCCTGCCACCGCCCTCCGACCCGGTCCTGTTCACCACCTCCGGCATGCACCCGCTCACGCCGTACCTCCAGGGCCGCCCCCATCCACAGGGGCGGCGCCTGGTCAACGTCCAGCGCTGCCTGCGCACCACCGACCTCGACGAGGTCGGCGACCCCACCCACCTGACCGTGTTCGAGATGCTCGGCTCCTGGTCGCTGGGCGACTACGACCATCCGCGGAGCCTGCGCTGGGGGTACGAGCTGTTGCGGGACGGCTTCGGTATCCCGCCCGAGAAGCTGCACGTCACCGTCTTCGACACCGACCGCGAATCCCTCTACACCTGGCGGGAGTTGGGCCTCCCCGTGGAGCCGACCCACGACGACAACTGGTGGTCCAACGGACCGACCGGCCCCTGCGGCCCCGACTCCGAGATCTTCTTCTGGACCGGCGACGGCCCGCCGGAGGGCAGCCCGACCACCGATTCGCGCTGGGTCGAGATCTGGAACCACGTGCACATGCGATACGAACGTCGCGAGGACGGCGAACTCGTGCCGCTGCGACAGGTCAACGTCGACACCGGCATGGGGCTGGAACGGCTCGTCTCCGTCCTCCAAGGGCGCCGGTCGGTCTACGAGACGGACCTGTTCGAGCCGTGGATGCGCCTGGTTCCACCGCTGTGGGATCTGGACGAGCACGGGGTGCGGGTGGTCTGCGACCACCTGCGGTCGAGCATCGTGGTCCTCGGCGACGGGGCGCGGCCGTCCAACACCGGCCGTGGGTATGTCCTACGGCGCCTGGTGCGGCGGTTGCTCACGGTTCTGCGGCGCGAGGATCCTTCGCGCACGCTCGGTGATCTGGCGGGGGAGGTTGTCGAGCACACGCTCGACCATTTCCGGCAGTCGCTCGGTGTCGACACGGTGCGAGACGTGTTGATGGACGAGGAGCGGCGGTTCGGTCGACTTCTTGAGCGGGGGCGGCGGGTGTTGTCACGGCCGGAGTTCAGGGGCCCGCTGAGCGAGGAGGACTATCACTACCTGCACGACACGCATGGGTTGCCCCGTGACCTGGTCGCCGGGTTGTCGGGCGAGGAGCCCCCGGCTTCGGTCACCACCCTTTGACCATGATCAGCAGAATGATCCCCACGGCGTACAGCGCCACTCCTCCGTACCCGACCGGAACCACCACGCCGAGGTCCACCATCCCCGGTCGGTCCTCGTGGAACTCGGCCCTGGGTTCGCCTTCGGGCAGGCGGAACTCGTAGGAGACGCGGTACCGTCCGCCGCCGGCGTACTCCTGGCGCAGGCATGCTCACGACCAAGATCACGCATATTCGATGGGAACTACGCACCCTTGTCCAGGAAAAAGGCACTCAGGGCGTCGCCAGCGCCCTGCTCAAATAAGGGGCCGTGGTGCTTCCTGACGCCTCTGCCACATCCCTCGGTAGGCCCGTTGCCATGATCCGGCCGGCGTCCAGGTCGATCACCCAGTCCGCGCCCGCCACCACCGCCATGTCGTGTTCGACCACCACGACCGTGTGGCCCGCGTCGACCAGTCCGTGGAGTTGGCGGAGCAGGACCTCGACGTCGGCGGGGTGGAGGCCGGTGGTCGGTTCGTCGAGGAGGTAGAGGGTGTGGGTGCGGCGGGTGCGTTGCAACTCGCTCGCCAGTTTGATGCGTTGGGCCTCGCCACCGGACAACTCGGTGGCGGGCTGGCCCAGTCGGAGGTAGCCGAGGCCGACGTCCAGGAGTGTGGTGAGGCTGCGGGTCACGGCCGGGGTGTCCGTGTCCGCGAAGAAGTCCGCCGCGGCCTCCACCGTCAGGTCGAGGACCTGGGCGATGTTCCGTCCCCGGTACGTCACTTGGAGGGTCTCGGGGTTGTAGCGGGCGCCGCCGCAGTCGGGGCATGGTGCGTATGTGCTCGGGAGGAAGAGGAGTTCGACGCTGATGAATCCCTCGCCCTGGCAGGTCTCGCAGCGCCCGCCCGGCACGTTGAAGGAGAACCGCCCCACGCCGTAACCCCGTTGCCGCGCCTCGTCGGTGGCCGCGAACACCTTGCGGACGACGTCGAAGAGGCCGGTGTAGGTGGCGAGGTTGGAGCGCGGGGTGCGGCCGATCGGTTTCTGATCGACCGACACCAGCCGCCCCACGCCCGGCAGTTCCTCGGTGATCTCACCGATGAGGGTCGACTTTCCGGAGCCCGAGACGCCGGTGACGGCGGTGAACACGCCCAGCGGGAAGTCGGCCGTCACGTCGCGCAGGTTGTGCCGGGTGATCGGGCCGACCTTCAACTCGCCCTGCGGGGAACGGACTTCGCGAGCCGGTGCGGGGGCGCGGTCGAACAGGTAGCGGGCAGTCACCGACTCCCTCACCTTCGCCAGATCGGCCACCGGACCGCTGTGCAGCACCCGGCCGCCGTGTTCGCCGGCCAGTGGGCCCACGTCCACCAGCCAGTCGGCGGCGCGCATCACGTCGAGGTGGTGCTCCACCACGAACACCGAGTTGCCCGCCGACTTCAGTCGCGCCAGCACCGTGAGCAGGGCCTCGGTGTCGGCGGGGTGCAGTCCGGCGGACGGTTCGTCCAGGACGTAGACGACTCCGAAGAGACCCGAGCGCAACTGCGTTGCCAGGCGCAGGCGTTGCAGTTCGCCGGGGGAGAGGGTGGGGGTCGCGCGGTCCAGGCTCAGATGGCCCAGGCCGAGTTCGAGGACGGGGGCGATACGGGACTTGAGGTCCTCGGTGAGGACGCGGGCCGCCTCCGAGGTGCCGCCCAGCGTGCCCGCCAGCTCCGCCAGCGGCAGCGCGGCCAGGTCGGCGATCGTGCGGCCCGCGACGGTCACCGCGAGGGACTCGGCGCGCAGTCTGCTGCCTCCGCAGAGCGGGCAGGGGGCGCTGGTCAGGAAGCGTTCCGCCTTGGCCCGTAGGGTCGGGCTCTTCGTGTCCGCGAAGGTCTTCATGACGTAGCGGTGGGCGCTCATGTACGTGCCCTGGTACGGGCGTTGGATGCGGTCGGCGTCCCGGACCGGATGGACCGTGACCACCGGCTGCTCGTCCGTGAACAGGATCCACTTCCGCTCTTCGGCGGGGAGTTCACGCCACGGCACGTCCACGTCGTGACCGAGTGTGTCGAGGATGTCGCGCAGGTTCTTGCCCTGCCAGGCGCCCGGCCACGCGGCGATCGCGCCCTCGCGGATCGACAGGGAGGGGTCGGGGACCAGGGACTCCTCGCTCGTGCGGTGCACCCGGCCGAGGCCGTGGCACTCCGGGCACGCGCCCGCCGCCGTATTGGGGGAGAAGGCGTCCGAGTCGAGGCGTTCGGCGCCGGGCGGGTAGTCGCCCGCGCGGGAGAACAGCATGCGGAGGGAATTGGAGAGGTTGGTGACCGTGCCCACCGAGGAGCGGGAGGTGGGGGTCGAGCGGCGCTGCTGGAGTGAGACGGCGGGCGGGAGGCCGGTGATCTCGCCGACCTTCGGGGCGCCGACCTGGTGGATCAGCCTGCGGGCGTACGGCGCGACCGACTCGAAGTAGCGGCGCTGGGCCTCGGCGTAGATCGTGCCGAAGGCGAGGGACGACTTCCCGGAGCCCGAGACGCCCGTGAACACGGCCAGCACGTCCCGCGGGATGTCGACGTCGACGCCCTGGAGGTTGTGCTCGCGGGCGCCACGGACGCGGACGTAGGGATCGTGGGGGCTGTGCATGACGCGGCGAGTCTATGCGACCCCGCCCGGTGACGCCCGCTGACCTGCGGGGGTGCGGTGGTGTCCGTGCTGTGCCACGTTGGAAGACACGGAAAGCGGTCGCCGCGGAGTCGCGTGTGCCCACCGTCCCGCGTCCGACCAGGCCGTATTCGCATCCCTCCGGGAGACAGGCATGAGCAGCTATCGAGTCGCGCAAGTCGGTGCCGCCGGCGGCGAGTTCGAGGTCGTCGAGCGTGAGGTGCGGCAGCCGGGCCCCGGACATGTGCGGATCGCCGTGGAGGCCTGCGGGATCTGCCACAGCGACACCTTCTTCGTCGATGCCGGAGTGCCGGGCGTGCGGTTCCCGCTCGTCACCGGGCACGAGATCGCCGGGCGGATCGACGCGCTCGGCGAGGGCACCTCGGACCGGGGCTGGCGGGTCGGCGACCGGGTGGCGGTCGGCTGGTTCGGCGGCAGTTGCGGCCACTGCACCCCGTGCCGGCAGGGCGACTTCATCGTCTGCGAGAACCTGAAGGTGCCCGGCTGGGCCTACGACGGCGGCTTCGCCGAGATGACGATCGCGCCCGTCGACGCGCTCGCCCGCATCCCCGAGGGACTGTCGGCCAGTGCCGCGGCGCCCATGGGCTGCGCGGGCGTGACCACCTTCAACGGGCTGCGGCGCAGCCCGGCGGGGCCGGGCGACCTGGTGGCCGTACTCGGACTCGGAGGTCTCGGTCACCTGGGTGTGCAGTACGCGGTCGCGATGGGATTCGAGACCGTGGCGATCGCGCGCGGCGCCGAAAAGGCCGACTTCGCCAAGCAGTTGGGCGCGCACCACTACATCGACAGCACGGCGGACACCGAAGTCGCCGAGGCGCTGCGGGCGTTGGGCGGCGCGAAGGTGGTGCTGGCCACGGCGGGCAACGCCGACGCCGCGTCGGCGACCGTGGAGGGACTGAGGCACCGGGGTGAACTCGTCGTCATCGGGGCGGACACTGCGCCGCTGGGGATCAGCCCGTTCCAACTGATCATGCCCGGCAAGGTGGTTCGGGGTCATCCCTCCGGCACCGCGCAGGACGTGCAGGACACCCTGGCCTTCAGCACCCTGCACGGCATCCGCCCGATGGTGGAGACCGTACCGCTGGACCATGCGGGCGAGGCCTATCAGCGGATGCTGTCCGGCGCGGCCCGTTTCCGGATGGTGCTCACCCCCTGAGCGAGGCGAGCCGCCGGTAGGAGTCCACCAGGGCCTCACGGTCGTAGGTGCTGGTGGTGACGAGGACCTCGTCCGCGCCCGTCTCCTTCAGCACCGTCTCCAGCTCGTGGGCCACCTGCTCCTCGGTGCCCGCGAGCTGTCCGGTGAGCCCGGCCTCGTAGAAGCCGAACTCCTTGCCGGACATGGCCAGTTGCTCCACCCGCTCGGCGGGCGGCAGCGGCGGGAAGGTGCCGTGGGTGCGCGAGTACGCCATCGACCAGGCCTCCGGGACGAGGAGCCGTCGGGCCGCCTCGGGGGTGGCGGCCACGGCGATCGTGCCCGAGACGACGACGTACGGCTGCGGCGCCCAGGGCGAGGGGCGGAAGCGGGCGCGGTAGTGGTCGATGCCGCGCCGCATCTTCTCCCAATTGCGCAGGTCGCCGATCACCATCGGAAGACCGGCCCTGGCCGCGATGTCGGCGCCCTCGCCCATGGCGAGCACGAACGGCGGGACGCTCAGGCCCTCGGAGGGCCGCGCGTGCGCGCCGGTCGGCGAGGTGCCCCGGAACCAGCCGAGGAGTTCGTCGAGTTGTCCGGCGAAGTCGTCGGCGTCGTCCTTGTCACGGTCCAAAGCCTTGCGCACGCCGTCGGTGAAGCCGACCGAGCGGCCGAGGCCCATGTCGATCCGGCCCGGGAACAACGACTCCAGCACCCCGAACTGCTCGGCCACGACCAGGGGTTGGTGATTGGGCAGCATCACCCCGCCGGTCCCGACCCGGATGCTCCGGGTGGCCGAGGCGACGGCGGCGGCCAGCACGGTCGGCGCGGAACCCGCGACCCCGGGCACACCGTGGTGCTCCGACACCCAGAACCGGTGATAGCCCAGCTCCTCGATCTCCATCGCCAGCCGCACGGTGTCACGCAGCGCCTCCGCGGGCGGGTGCCCCTCACGGGTCCGGGAACGGTCCAACACGGAGAACGGGGTCGAGGCGATCAAGGAACTCACATCAGGTTCAACGCCCGCGAGCCCTCGGCATTCCCCGAGCCGGCCGGAGCGCTCACCGCCGGGACCGGACGCGTGCGTCCCGTGGCGGGTCGATGAACTGCAACTCCAGCGTCACGGGCGGCTCCGCGAGCCCCGGCCCGCCCGCCGCCGCCCACTCCAGGACTTCCTCCGTGCAGTCGTCGTCCATCGCGAACCCGACCCAGGTGGGGCGCCCGCCGGCCCGCCGCCCCGCGGCCGACGGCTGCACCACGATCACGTTGGCCTGGTCGCACGGGCCGAGGCAGTCCGTCGTACGCACCGCGAATCCGTGCTCGTCGCCACCGGACCGCAGCCGTTCCAACTGCCAGGCGTGGTCCGTGCCCGGGTGCTTGCGCGGGTCGCCGCAGCAGCAGCCCCGGCAGACGACCAGGGTGCAGGGCCGTTCACGGGCGGCGCCTATGAGGAACGTACGGGGAGCGGGAGTCGCGGCAGACATACGAGAAGCATGAGGCCACGGCCTCGGGCGGCCGCCGCCGGGGTGCGGGGGCTGCCTAAGGTGGCCCGGTGACAGCTGACAGCAGGCGGCCCCTCGCCGTGTTCGACCTCGACAACACCCTCGCCGACACGACGCACCGGCAGTGGTTCCTGGAGATCAGGCCGCGTGACTGGGACGGTTTCTTCGGTGCCGCGGCACAGGACCCGCCGTTGGCGGAAGGCGTCGCACTCGCGCTGGAGTGTGCGGAGGAGTGCGAGGTCGTCTATCTGACCGGGCGGCCCGAGCGCTGCCGACGCGACACGCTCGACTGGCTCGACGCTCAGGGGCTGCCCGAGGGGCGGGTCTTCATGCGGCGCAACGACGACCGCAGACCCGCCCGCCGCACCAAGCTGGAGGTTCTCAAGCGGCTCGCCCGGGACCGGGACATCCGGGTTCTCGTGGACGACGACGAGCTGGTGTGCGACGACGCCGAGCGGGCCGGGTTCAGGGTCGTACGAGCCCGTTGGACCGTTCCATCCGCCGCGCTGGAGGCGGCGCAGGAGGGCGAGGGCCGGACCTGAGAGGACGGTGGTACCCGCTCCGCCCTCCACTCGCCTTGACGCATTCCCATATGGGCATACGATGGCCGCATGGCACGAGCAGCGACGACGTCGGACGTCTTCAACGCGATCGCCGAACCGCAGCGCCGGGAGATCCTGGCCCTGCTGCGGGCCGGTGAGCGACCGGTGACCGAGCTGGCGCACGAGCTGGGGATGAGCCAGCCGGGGGCGTCCAAGCATCTGCGGGTGCTCCGGGAGGTAGGCCTGGTGCGGGTCCGCGAGGCGGGCAAGCAGCGCCTCTACGGCCTGGACGCCCGCGGGCTGCGGCCGATCCACGAGTGGACCGGCGGATTCGAGCGGTTCTGGAACGAGAGCTTCGACCGGCTCGACACCTATGTGCAGGACCTCAAACAGGCACGGCAGGAGGACTGACCGATGGCAGGGACAAGGCAGGAAACGGGGGCGGGAGCGGAGTCGGCGACGGCCGAACGGGAGATCGTCGTCTCCCGGGTCGTCGACGCGCCCCGGGAGCTGGTGTTCGAGGCCTTCACCGAGGTCCGGCATCTCTCGCGGTGGTGGGGTCCGGACGGGTTCACCACCACCACGCGGTCCTTCGAGTTCCGCGAGGGCGGTGAGTGGGTCTTCGTGCTGCACGGCCCGGACGGGACCGACTACTCCGAGTGGATCCGCTGGACGCGGATCGTCCCGCCGGAGCGGATCGAGCTGCTGCACGGCGAGACCCGCGACGACCCGAACGCCTTCGAGTCGGTCCTCGCCTTCACGGCGGACGGCGCGGCGACCCGGCTCGTCATGCGCACGCTGTTCCCCACCAAGGAACTGCGCGACGAGGCGGCCGAGAAGTACCACGCGATCGAGGGCGGCGAGCAGACCCTGAGCAGCCTCGCGGCCTACGTCACCGACCTCGCGCGGAAGGGGGCGGAGGGCTGATGGCCGGCAAGGTGTTCTTCAGCGTGTCGATGTCGCTGGACGGCTTCGTCGCACCCGAGCCCGTGCCCGACCAGGACACGCTCTTCGCGCCCGAGAGACGGGACGACCCGGACGTACGGCGCTGGCTGGCGCAGTGGACGGAGTTGCAGCAGTGGGTGTTCCCGCTGCGGTTCTTCCGGGAGAACCTGAAGCTCGGCGAGGGCGGCGAGGAGGGCCTCGACAACGACATGGCACGGGAGACGTTCGAGCGGACCGGCGCCAGCGTCATGGGAAGGCGCATGTTCGACCTCGGCGAGCAGTCCTGGCCGGAGGAGGCGCCCTTCCACACCCCGGTCTTCGTGGTGACGCACAAGAAACGCGACCCGTGGGAGCGGCCCGGCGGCACCACGTTCCACTTCGTCGACGACGGCATCGAGCACGCCCTCGACCAGGCCCGCGCCGCCGCCGGGGACCGAGACGTTCGCATCGCGGGCGGCGGCACGACGATCCTGGAGTACCTGAACGCGGGACTGGTCGACGAGTTCTCGATCACGCTGTCACCGGTGCTCTTCGGCACCGGCACCCGCCTGTTCGACGGTGTGGACGCGTCCAGGGTCGCGCTGGAACCGGTCCGTTCGCAGGCTTCGTCACGGGTGACGCACCTGACCTACACGGTGCGCTCCCGGTAGCTCCCCGTCAGTCCTCGTCCTCGATGCGGAAGCCGACCTTCAGACCGACCTGGTAGTGCTCGATCCTCCCGTTCTCGATCTGGCCCCTGACCTGCGTCACCTCGAACCAGTCGAGGCTGCGCAGGGTCTGCGCGGCGCGGGCGACGCCGTTGCGGATGGCCTGGTCGATGCCCTCGTGAGAGGTGCCGACGATCTCGGTGACCCGGTACGTGTGCTCGGACATGCGGGTACTCCTCTCGGCCGTGACGGGCGCGTCACGCGTCACTCCACCGTGCCCCAAGGTGCGGCGGTACGCGAGACGGCCCGTCACCCCGCTGTCATCCCACCGTCAGCGCACCACGCTCAGTGACAGCGCGAAGCGGCCCTCCCGGTCGGTCCACCAGTGGGCCAACTCCAGCCCGGCCGCAGCCAGTTCGGTCCGCACACCCTCCTTGCGGAACTTCGCCGAGATCTCGGTGCGCAGTTCCTCACCGGCCGCGAAGTCGACGGCGAGATCGAGCGCCGGGATCTTCACGGTCTGGTCCGTACGGGACCGCAGCCGCATCTCGATCCACTCGTTGCCGGCGTCCCAGAGGGCCACGTGGTCGAAGGCGGAGGCGTCGAAGTCGGCGCCCAGTTCGCGGTCGACCACGGTCAGGACGTTCTTGTTGAACGCGGCCGTCACCCCGGCCGCGTCGTCGTACGCCCTGACCAGGACCTGCTCGTCCTTGACCAGGTCGGTGCCCAGCAGCAGCGCGTCGCCGGGTGAGAGCAGCGCGCGGAGCCCGGCGAAGAACGTGGCACGTTCGGCCGGGAGCAGATTGCCGATCGTGCCGCCGAGGAATGCCAGCAGCCGGGGACCGGGTGTCTCCGGGAGGGCCAGGGGCCCGGTGAAGTCGGCGATCAGGGCGTGTACGTCGAGCCCCGGCCGCTCCTCGATGAGGGCGTGCCCGGCCTGGGTGAGCGCGCTCTCGCTGACGTCGACCGGGACGTACAGGGCCAGGTCGGTGAACGCGTCGAGGAGGTGGCGCGTCTTGTCCGAGGAGCCGGAGCCCAGCTCGACGAGCGTCCGTATGCCGGTCGCGGCGGCGATCTCTCCGGCCCGGTCGATGAGGATCTCCCGTTCCGCGCGGGTCGGGTAGTACTCGGGCAACTCGGTGATCCGCTCGAAGAGTTCGCTGCCGTGGGCGTCGTAGAACCACTTCGGCGGGAGGGTCTTCGGGGTGCGGGTGAGGCCTTCCAGGACGTCGGCGCGCAAGGCCGCGTCGGTGGCGTCCTCGGGCAGGGTGCGGGTGAGAAGGAACGGACTCACGTGCGGGGCTCCTTCGGTGGTGCGAGGTCTTTCAGGGGGGTGAGGAGGACCTCGGCGCGGGTCGCGGTGAGCAGAGTGCGGTCGGGGACCTCCTGCCAGTGCGGGTCGTCGTCGTAGGGCTCGGAGGCCACGACCGTGCGGCGGCCGGGGTCCGAGAGGTACCAGAGGGAGTCGCCCCAGGCCGTCGCGGCGATCAACTCACCATTGGTGAGGAGGAGGTTGAGGCGGGAACCGGGGGCCGCGTGGGCGACCTCCAGCACCGTGTCGGCCAGTGCCTGGCTCTCCTCGTCGCCCACCCGCAGCCGGGCGAGGACCAGCGCCCAGACGAGTGCCGAGTCGCAGCGGGCCTCCAGCGACAACAGGTCGACCGGGGGCAGGCGTTGGGCGAGCGCGGCGAGCGTCTGGGGCCAGCCGGTGACGGCGCCGTTGTGGCTGAACAGCCAGGGGCCCGCGGCGAACGGTGCCGCCGCGGCCTCCCCGTCCGCGCCCGCGAACGTCGCGTCCCGTACGGCGGCCAGCAGCGCGCCGGAGCGGACCACCCGTGCCAGGTCGGCGAAGGACTGGTCGCCCCAGATGGGCACGGCCCGCCGGTAGCGGCCCGGCACCGGGTCGCCCTCGACGTACCAACCCACCCCGAAACCATCGGCGTTGACCGTGCCGTGCTGCTGCCGACGCGGTTCCCAGGACTGGCGGTACAGGCTGTGCTCCGGGTCCACGAGGAGTCGGCCGAGCGGCTCCTCGGGTCCCAGGTACGCCAGGTGACGGCACATCAGACGGCCCCCGAGCGGGCCGTACGGAACCCGGAGAAGATCTGCCGCCGGATCGGATAGTCCCAGTTGCGGAACGTGCCCCGGCAGGCGACCTCGTCCACCGCGAACGAACCGCCCCGCAGCACCTTGTACTCGGGACCGAAGAACACCTCCGAGTACTCCTTGTACGGGAACGCCCGGAACCCCGGGTAGGGCAGGAAGTCGCTCGACGTCCACTCCCACACGTCACCGATCAACTGCCGTACGCCCAGCGGTGATTCGCCCGCCGGATAGCTGCCCGCGGGGGCCGGGCGGAGGTGGCGCTGACCGAGATTGGCGTGCTCCGGGGCCGGGTCGGCGTCGCCCCACGGGTAGCGCGTCGAGCGGTCGGACGTCGGGTCGTGGCGGGCCGCCTTCTCCCACTCCGCCTCGGTGGGCAGCCTGCGTCCGGCCCAGCGGGCGTAGGCGTCGGCCTCGTACCAGCACACGTGCAGGACGGGCTCGTCGGACGGCACGGCCTCCGTCGCGCCGAAGTGGCGCCGCAGCCACTGCTTGCCGTCCTTGCGCCAGAACAGCGGCGCGACAACGGAGTTGCGGCGGATGTGCGCCCAGCCCTCCTTGGTCCACCAGCGCGGGTCGTCGTAGCCGCCGTCCTCGATGAACGCCAGATACGCGCCGTTGGTCACCGGCGTCGTGTCGATGAAGAAGGGGGCCACCTCGCGTCGGTGCGCGGGCTTCTCGTTGTCCAGCGCCCACGGCTCGGTGGAGGTGCCCATCGTGAACGGGCCGCCGGGGACGAGGACTTCGGACGGGCCGGTGAACAGCGGGACCGGCTCCGGGTCCGGGGCCGTCAACGCCTGTGGTCCGGTGCTGAGTTGATGGGTGATCAACATCGTTTCGTCGTGCTGCTGTTCGTGCTGGGCGACCATCCCGAAGGCGAAGCCCGCCTCGGTCAGCCGCGTCCCGCGGAACGTCGAGTCGGCCAGTACGTCCGTCACCCGGCCGCGTACCTCGGCCGCGTACCGGCGGGCCTCCGCGGGCGGCAGCAGGGGCAGCGAGGGGCGTTCGGAGCGCGGGTGCTCGAACGCGTCGTAGAGGCCGTCGATCTCGGGGCGCATCGCGTCCCGGCCGCCGACGGCCCGCAGCAGCCACAGCTCCTCCTGGTTGCCGATGTGCGCGAGGTCCCAGACCAGCGGGGACATCAACGGCGAGACCTGCGCGGTGAGTTCGGGCTCGTCCACACAGCTCGTCAGGAGCGTGGTGCGGTCCCGGGCCGTGGTGAGGGTGGTCAACGCCCGTTCCCGGAGCGCCTCGATATCGATGTCATCAACGGTGGTGTCGGCGTCGGTCATGTGCGGATGTCCTTCCCGTGCGGGCGGCTGTCCGTGCCGCGCACGCGGTCGAGCAGATCGTCGGCGGGGCAGCGGCCCCGGATGACATAGCGGTCGAAGTACGCGCGGACGGCGTCCACGACCCCGGGGCTCGCGCCCAGCCGGGGCAGCGCCTCCAGCGCCGTCGCGAAGCACACGAGCGCCACCTCGTGCAGTTCCGGGTCGGACAGGCCGTAGCGGGCCGCGTCGATCCACAGCGGATTGTGCGGCGCGGGCAGCCCCAGGGACCGTTCGGCCAGCGGCTTCACGGCCCGGTACGCCGTCTCGGCGGCCTCCGGGTCGTCGAACAGCGCCGTCGTCACCGCGAGCGGCACGATCCAGCCGTCGTCCCCGGGCTGCGCGTCGATCATGCGCAGTTCGAGATGGCCGCGCGGTCTGACCGGCGGGAACAGGGTGGTGAGGTGGTAGTCGAGGTCGTCACGGGTCGGGGGCGTGGACGAACGGGTCCACTCCCGGAAGGTCAGCCCCTCGGGCACGTCCCACGGGCCCTCCTCGCGCCGGACGCACATCACCGGCGAGTCGAGGACGTGCTCCGCCCAGGCGCCGCGCGGTTCCGCGTCCAGCGCGGGCGCGCCCGCCCGGCCGGGGCCGATCTCCATCCAGATCAGCTGCCGGGAGGAACGCCAGCCCGTGGGGCTGCGGCCGATCAACGGGGAGTTGGCGAACGCGGCCACCAGCACCGCGCCCAGCTGGTGCGCCAGCCACCAGCGCCGCCCGTGGCCGAGCGGCCCCGGCTCCTCGTATCCGGCGTCCAGACACACCTGCACGGATGCCGTGGTGCACATCATGCGGCGGCCCGCGGGGCCGGTGCGGTCGAGACAACGCTCCATCGCGTCGTAGCGCGGCTCGTGCAGGAACCGGCGCGGCGGGTGCCAGGGGTCGTGGCCGACGCCGACCAGCCCCAGGTTTTCGCGGGCCAGCACCGCGCGGACGGTGTCGAGGTCTTCGGAGACGGAACCGATGCACTCCATCAGGGAGGTGGCGGGCGACGAGCTGAGTTCCAGCTGGCCGCCGGGCTCGACGGTGAGCGCCGACCTCAGGTGCACGGTCTTCAACGCGGCGTAGGCCGCTTCGAGTCGTTCGGGTGTCACGGGGAGCTGCGGCAGCCGCAGCTCGTGGACGAGCCATTCCACTTCGACCCCGAGGGTTCGGGGCGGACCGGTCTTGAAGCAGATGCCCCTGACCAGGGCCTCCACCTCGGGTTCGGTGACCGCGGTACGGGGCTCCGTACAGTCGCTACAGTCACTTGCCGTATCGGACATGTCGGGATCCTCCTGAGATTCCACCATGCCACCGGCCCGGTTTCGGTTGGGCCCGGGTCGGCACACTCGTACCACCCAAGACCCTCGCGGCTGGTCGCACAAGGGTGCGTATTGCCACGTTCGGGATCGGTAATCTCCGGTTCGCCGGCCGTTCGCGGGGCCCGGAAACTCCGTTGCACCGCACGACCAGCATCGCTCACGATGCATGTATGAGCACGACGGGGGAGAACACGAGGGAGATCGCGGGGCGCGCTCTCATGGCGTACACGGGGGTTATGCCATGAGCGCGCGCCTGCGCGGTATCGCGCGGCAGACCGAGGAGATCGTCGCGGCCGGGGGCTACCGCACGGCGGACGGGCGCGAGGTGTCCATCGCGGACGGGACCGAGGCGGCCCGGACCGGCACGAGCCTCCACGGACCTGAGCCGGTGCGCATACCGGCGTTCTCACCTGCGGACACGTTCATCGAGGTCACGGGCGAGAGCAGCCTGGAGGCCGCCAGCCGGGTCACCGGCCCGGTCGCCGTACTGAACTTCGCCTCGGCCCGCAATCCCGGCGGCGGTTTCCTCAACGGAGCCCAGGCCCAGGAAGAGGCCCTGTGCCGCGCCTCCGCGCTGTACACCTGCCTGCTTGAGGCCCGCGGTTTCTACGACCACCACCGCGCCCACCGCGACCCGTTCTACACGGACCGGGTCATCCACTCACCGGCCGTCCCCGTCTTCCGCGACGACAAGGGCCGCCTCCTCGACGAGCCGTACACCGCCGGATTCCTGACGGCCGCAGCGCCGAACGCGGGGGTCGTGCTGCGCACGGTACCCGAGCGCGCGGCCGAACTGCCGGGCGCCATCGCCGTACGGGCGGAGCGGGTGCTGGAGACGGCGCTCGCGCACGGTTACCGGCGGCTGGTCCTGGGGGCCTGGGGCTGCGGGGTGTTCCAGAACGACCCGGTGCGGGTCGCGGGTGCCTTCCGCGCGCTGCTCGGGCCGGGCGGACGGTTCGCCGGGGCCTTCGAGCACGTGGTGTTCGGCGTCCTGGACCGCACACCGGGTGCCACGGTCCGGGACGCCTTCGTACGAGCGTTTCCGGAGCCGCAGCTCCAGAGCTAGCCGCTCAGGTCCAGCCGTAGCGCTCGTGCAGCCGGTGGCGGACGAGGTTGAAGCGCATCTGGTCGATCGCGCATGCCTCGCGGCGCATGCCGTCCTCGTGCAGGCGCAGGATGCGGTCCACGTCGACCCAGGAGTCGCGGCCGGACTTGTCCCACGGGCCGTTGCCGATCGCCACCCACTCGCGGTCGGCGTCGTGCCGCTTGCTGGAGAGCTGGACGGCGAGCAGCGTCCCGCCGGGCTCACGGGCCACGACGAGCACCGGGCGGTCCTTGCCCCGGCCGTCGTTCTCCTCGAACGGCACCCAGGTCCAGACGATCTCACCGGGGTCGGGATCCCCGTCGTGCGCGGGGGAGTACTCGGTACGCACCTTGCCGACCTCGCGCGGGTCGGCCTCGGTGGTGGCGGAGGGGCCGTAGCGGCCCGGGACGTTCTCATCGGTAAACGCGGTCACGGGGGGCACCTTAGAGGGTGTCCCCCGCGACCGGTGCGTCAGCCTCCCGTTGACGTCACTTCTCGTCCTTCTCCACCGGCACCTTCTGCGACGGCGGCGGTGTGCTCCCGTTCAGGGCCGAAGTCCCGTTCGGGGTCTGGCCGTTCTGGTTCATCGAGGAGAGCAGCTGACGGGCCAGACCGAGGCCCGTGCCGCCCATGGTGAGCGCCTTGGCGAGCATCTCCGCCATGCCGTCGGCCCCGTTGAGGACCACCATGTTGTCGACGCTGCCGAACGCGGACGCGCCGGCCTTCACGATCTCCGGCCAGTTCTCGGCGAGTTGCTGCGCGACCACCGCTTCCTGGTTCTCGGCGAGGGCCGCGGCCCGCGCCTTGATGGCCTCCGCCTCGGCGAGACCCTGGGCCCGGGTCGCCTCGGCGGCGGCCAGACCCTTCGCCTGCGCGGCTGCCGCCTCGGCCTCACCGGTGGCCCGGGTGGCCGTCGCGGCGGCGGCACCTCGTGCCTGGGTCGCCTCGGCCTCGGCGTTCGCGGCCGTCTTGATCCGGCTCGCCTCGGCCAGGGCCGCCAACTCGGTCTCCTTCGCCTTGGCTTGAGCCGCGGAGATCCGCGCGTCACGCTCGGCCTCGGCACGGGCCCGGGTCTCGTACGCCTGGGCGTCCGCGGGCTTGCGGACGTCCGCCTGGAGCTGCTGTTCCCGGCGCAGCGCGTCGAGTTCGGCGATCCGCGTCTCCTGTACGACGACGTCCTGCCGGGCGGCGGCGTCCGCGAGCGGTCCGGCCTGCCGGGCCTTGGCCGCCGCCTTGTCGCGCTCGGCCTGGTAGCCGGCCTGGAGGATCTCGCTGTCCCGGGTGGCCTCCGACATGTGTGCCGCGGCCCGCTGCTCGGCCTCGGTGGCCAGCCGGTTCGCCTCGGCCTGCGCGATACGCGCGTCCCGCTGCACGGCGGCGGCGTGCGGCATCGCGAGGTTCTTGATGTACCCGGTCGGGTCCTCGATCTCGTGGATCTGGAGCGAGTCCACGATCAGACCCAGCTTCTCCATCTCCGTACCGCACGCGGCACGGGTCTGGCCCGTCAGCTTCTCCCGGTCGCGGATCATGTCCTCGACCGTCAACCCGCCCACGATGGACCGGAGATGACCGGCGAACACGTTGTGCACCCGCTCCGACATCATCTTCTGCTGGTCGAGGAAACGACGGCCCGCGTTGGCGATCGACACGAAGTCGTCGCCCACCTTGAAGATGACCACGCCCCGCACCTTGAGCGGAATGCCCTGGGTGGTCACGCAATCCACGTGCAGTTCGGTCTCGTTGAGGTCCAGCGAGATCTTCCGCACCGCCTGCACACCCGGCAGCACCAGCGTGCCGCGCCCCGTGACGATGCGGAACCCCATGCCCTCTTCGAGGCCTTCGGTACGGTGTTTCGAGCCCGAGATGATGAGTGCCTCGTTGGGCTCGGCGACCCGCCACATCGACTTGAACAGACCGATCAGTACGAGGACGGCGACAAGCGCCACCCCCGCTACGACGCCGATGACCATCGGCATACGCCCCCTAGTGATGGTGCCCTTTCGGCACCGAACGAAGGGAGTGTGCGCCTGTGCGACACCGGGGTACAGGCGTTGACGGATCCTTGTTGCAATCTTGACGCGAACACCCTTGAAACGGCTCTCACCTGCGGGGGAGCACGCTCAACTGTCGTATGCCGCTGTTACGTAGACGGTACGCGGCGGGAGATATTCCACGACCATCACGACGGTGCCCCGCTCGATCCGGTCGGTGCCCGTGGCGGCGTACGCGAGGAAGTGCTCGGCGCCGCCGCGCACCCGGACGATCACCTCACCGACGAGCCCCGGTCCGACCGCCCCCGTGACCCGCCCCATCAGCCCGACCATCGAAGCGTCTTCCATGGTCACAGGGTACGGGCCGAACGCTCCTGTGCCGCCGGGGAATCCGCGTCGATCGGCTCCGGCCACCGCTCGTGCCAGCGCAGCTCCGCCTCCAGCTGGGCGGCCAGCGACAGCAGCAGCGGCTCGCTGTTCGCCGGGCCCAACAGCTGGGCGCCGACCGGGAGTCCGCCCGCGACGAACCCGGCGGGGACGTTGACGCCGGGCCAGCCGAGGATGTTCCACGGCCAGGCGTAGGGGCAGGCGGCGATCATCGCGCGGTCGGTGGCCAGTCCGTCCAGGTCGAGCATCGCGCCGATGAGGGGCGGGGGAGCGGCAGTTGTCGGCGCGAGGACCAGGTCGTATCTGCCGAAGAACGCGCCGAACCGGTCGTGCAGGGTCGCCTCCGCGCGCCGGGCCGCCCGCAGCGGTGCCCCGCCGAGCAGCCGACCGAGACGGGCGGCCTCCAGGGTGCGGCGGTCGAGGAGCTCCGGGTGCGGTGCCTCGCGGACCCGCTCGGCGAGACCGACGGTGGCGCGGGGGAGGAAGGTCAGCCCGATCTGTCCGTAGGGCGGATCGTCCTCCACGACCGTGTGACCCAACTGGGCCAGTTTCTCGGCGAGTTCGAGGACCCGGGCCCGTACGTCCGGGAGCAGTCGGGCCGGGAGCGCGGTGAACGGCGGCTTGAGGGAGAGCGCGATGCGTAGTCGGCCGGGATCGCGCCCCACAGCCTCGGACATCCGCAGCGCGGGCGGCCGGTGTGGGTCCTGGGTGTGGTTGCCGCTGGCCGCGTCCAGGAGCAGGGCCGCGTCCGCGACCGTACGGGCGAGGGTGCCGTTGACCGTGATGCCCTGGAAGGACTCGCCGCGCGGCCAGGTCGAGATACGGCCGCGCTGCGGTTTGACGCCGACGAGGTGGGTCCAGGCGGCGGGGATGCGGACCGACCCGGCGCCGTCCGAGCCGAGCGCGGCCGGGACCAGTCCCGCCGCGACGGCCGCCGCCGAGCCGCCGGACGAACCCCCGGGCGTATGAAGGGAGTTCCACGGATTGCGGGTCGAGCCGAACGCGGGCCCCTCGGTGAACGGCCACTGCCCGAGCTCGCAGGTGTTGGTCTTCCCGACGATCACGGCACCGGCCGCCCGCAGCCGTCGTACCGCCTCCCCGTCCTCCGCCGCCGGTGGGAACTCACCCTCGCAGCCGAACGCGGTCGGCTCGCCCGCCACGTCCGTGTCGTCCTTGACGGCGATCGGCACCCCGAGCAGTGACTTGCGCGTCCCGGCGGCCAGTTCGCGGTCCGCCGCGTCGGCCTCGGCGAGCGCGGCCTCCCGCCGTACGACTCGAAAGGCGTTCAGGGAGGCCTGAGTTGCCTCGATCCGGGCCAGTGCCCGCTCGGTGAGGGCGCGGGAGGTCACCTCGCCGGCGGCCAGCGCGCGGGCGGACTCGGCGAGGCCGGGGGAACGGTCGGGCGTCATGGCGGCACCTCCGGAGCGGGTGGTCCACCGAACGGTAACGGCCGGGCGCCCGGTGCGGTGCGGATGCGGCAACTTCCCGCGTGGCGTGGGTGGTTGACGCTCCGCCACCAGGTCCGTTACCAGGTCTGCCACAGGCTTCCCACAGAGATCTTCCAGCACTGCGCAAACCATTGACGTGTTCCTGACCCACCCCTACCTTCTGACCGAATTCACGAACCGCGTTCGACATGGCGAACGTCCGAGTCTCCGGGAGAGCCGCCCGTGACCACACGTCCCCCCACACCGTCCCGCCGCGCCCTGCTGCGCGCGCTGGCCGCCCTGCCCGCCTCCGCACTCGTCCTGGGCGAGGCCCCGGGCCTGCTCGGCACTGCCCTGGCCGCCCCCGCCGCCGGCTACGCGACCCGCTACACGATCGTCCCGTTCCTCAACAGCGACGACGGCACCGTCAACGTCTACCAGTCCGACGACGCCACCGACTTCCGCCTCGTCCAGTCCTCCGCCTACACCCCGCCCAGCAACCGCATCCGCGACGCCAGCGTGTTCAAGCACACCGACGGCTCCTACTACCTGACGTACACCACCCACACCTGGGAGGACGTCAGCACCACCATCGGTTTCGCCCGCAGCTCCGACCGGGTCAACTGGACGTTCCTGTACGACTACACGGTCCCGATCACCGACCTGTCCCGCGCCTGGGCCCCCGAGTGGTTCGTCGACGCCGACGGCAGTGTCAACGTCATCGTGTCCTGCTCCACCACCGACGACGAGTGGATCTTCACGCCGTACCGGCTGAAGGCCACCAACTCCGCGCTCACGGCCTGGAGTTCACCGGTCGCCCTGTCCGGCATCGGCTCCAACCACATCGACACCTACATCGTGCGCATCGGCTCGACTTACCACGCCTTCACCAAGAACGAGACGGCCAAGTACATCGAGTACGGCACCGCCACCAGCCTCACCGGCCCCTACACGATCTCGAAGACCGGCGACTGGGCCGGCTGGGGCAGCTACCGCGAGGGCCCCTCGGTGGTCCAGCTCGACAACGGCGGCTGGCGGATCTTCTTCGACGGCTACGGCGACGGCAACTACTACTACAGCGACAGCTACGACACCTTCGCCACCTGGTCCGCGCCGACCGCGCTCACCACCCTCTCCGGTACGGCACGCCACTTCACGGTCATCAAGGAGACGGTGTCCGGCGGCCCGAGCCTCGCGACCGGTGTCACCCGCTCCTTCCAGTCCGCCAACTACACGACCCGCTACTGGCAGGAGGTCTCCTCTCTCCTCAACCTGCCGGTGGTGACCAGCGCCAGCACCAGCGCGCTGAAGCAGGCGTCCACGTTCACCGTCGTCGCAGGGCTCGCCGACGCGACCGGCTTCTCCTTCCGGGACAGCGCGGGCAACTACCTTCGCCACTACGACTTCCGGGGCCGCTTCGACGCCAACGACGGCACGACGACGTTCGCGCAGGACGCCACGTTCTACGCCCGGACCGGCGCCACCACCGGGTCGCTCCGCTTCGAGTCGTACAACTACCCCGGCTACTACCTGCGCCACTACAACTACCAACTGCGGGTGGACCCGACGGACGGCACGGACCTGTTCCGTACGGACAGCTCGTTCGTGCCGGTGACGGCCTGGGCCTGAGCGCGGGCGGGGCTCAGTCGGTGAGACCGAGTGCCCCCGCTGCCTGGATCGCCAGCCAGACCTCGGCCAGCGCGCCCGTCGACGTGAGGTCGCGGTGGGTGAGGGTGCCGAAGCGGCGCAGCCGGTAGGCGAGGGTGTTCGGATGGATGTGCAGGGCCGCCGCGGCCGTGTCGGTGCGGCGGTCCCGCTCCATCCAGGTGCGGGCGGAGACCAGCAGCTGCGAGTCGTGGGCCTCGTCGTAGCGCAGCACCTCGCCGAGCACGTGCTCGACCAGTGCCGTCAGGACGGCCGGGTCGTCGGGCAGCCAGCGGCCGGTCGCGTCGTCGCCGTAGCGGACGACGGGACGGCCCGACTCCACCGCCTTGGAGACCGCCCACAGTGCCTCGCGCTGGGCGACCCGCAGCGCGGCTCCGGGGAGGAAGGGGCGGCTCATCCCGCTTGCCACGCCCGGGAGTTCACCGATGGCCACGGTCAGCTCCGGCGCGCCCAGGACGTAGCGGTCCTCGCCCCGGGTGAGCAGCAGATGGGGGTGGTCCTCCAGACAGCGCAGCAACGCCTCGTCGGTGGTGTGCCGCACGACGACGAGTACGGTGTCGCCGTCGATCGCGTGCCGGGCGAGTCTGCGGCGCGCCGCCTCCGGGTCGAGGACCTCCTGAAGGAGTTCGGCCAGGGTCTCCGCGCCCTCGCGGCGCAGTGTCTCGCGTTCGTTGCGGACCATGGCGAGCCGCAGTGCCGCCACGGTGGCGATGTGCTGGGCGACGGCGAGCCCGGCCGGTTGGGCGCCCTGCCGCTCGTAGGCGACGAGGAAGCCCGCCGGGCCGCCGGGCGCGGGCACCGGCAGGACGAATCCGCCGGGGACGGTCGGCGGGGCGTCGACGGAGGCGGGCAGGACGGTCGGATCCGGCACGGGGACGCCTGGCAGCAGCGGGCGGCCCTGTGGCGTGCACAGATAGACGTCGTAGCCGGAGAGGTCTTCGAGGCGGCGCAGCAGGGTCGGGGTGTCCAGGTCCTCGGCGACCAGCCAGCGCAGCGCGCCGAACACCTGGAGCTGCGCGCCCAGCCGGTGCCCGGCGTCCTCCTGGACGGAGGCCGCGACTTCCTGGGCGATCGCGATGAACGGGACGGCGAGCGGCACTTCGAGCACCGGGAAGCCGCGCTCCTCTGCTGCCCGGAAGAACGCCTCGTGCAGCGGCGGCATGTGCAGCTGCGCGGAGAGCGCGAGCGCGGACACCCCGGCGTCGTCCAGCCGCTCCAGATAGGCGCGCTGTCCGGCCGCCGTACGCGGCACCGCGAGACCCGTCGTCATGATCACCTCGGCACCCAGCAGCCAGGGTGTGGGATCGGTGAGTTCGCTGGCATGGGCCCAGGACACGGACCGGCCGAGCCCGCCGCGACCGGCCTTCACCGACAGCTGTAGAGCCGGGAAGGCGAGCAGATCCTCGACGGTCACTTTGTTTCCAGCCACAAAAGGAAGCGTACTGCTCCGTGACCGACACAATTGTCGCCGATCGTGCGCGGGCCACAGACTGTGGAACCGGCCCCCCGCATGAACGGAAGGTGGAGCGCCAGTGACGACCTCGATCACCGAAATCGAGACCTACGGCGTCGAACGGATCCCGGACGAGGACCGCACGGCCCGCCCGATCGACCTGTTCCGGCTCGCCTTCGGCGGTGCCAACACCTTCGCCACCTGTGTGCTGGGCGCCTTCCCGATCCTCTTCGGCCTTTCCTTCTGGCAGGGCCTCGCGGCGACCGTCCTCGGCCTGGTCGCGGGCGCGCTGCTGCTGGCCCCGATGGCCCTGTTCGGCCCCACCAACGGCACGAACAACGCCGTCTCCTCCTCCGCCCACCTCGGTGTGCACGGCCGGGTCGTCGGCTCGTTCCTCTCCCTGCTCACGGCCGTCGCGTTCTTCTCGATCTCGGTGTGGTCCTCGGGCGACGCGCTCGTCGGCGGCGCGCACCGCCTCGTCGACGTCCCCGAGTCGGACGTCACCTACGGCATCGCGTACGCGGTCTTCGCCGGGCTCGTGCTGGCCGTTTGCGTCTACGGCTTCAAGTTCATGCTGCTGGTCAACAAGATCGCGGTGCTGGCCGCGTCGGCCCTCTTCGTGCTCGGCGCCTTCGCCTTCGCCGGCGACTTCAACCCCGGCTACGCGGGCACCTTCGCCTCCACCGCCGACCCGCTGTTCTGGCCGTCGTTCATCGGCGCCGCGCTGATCGTGCTCTCCAACCCGGTCTCCTTCGGCGCGTTCCTCGGCGACTGGTCGCGCTACATCCCGGCCGGGGCGCCGCGCCGCCGGGTGATGGGCGCCGCGTTCCTCGCCCAGCTCGCCACCCTGCTGCCGTTCCTCTTCGGCCTGACCACCGCGTCGATCATCGCCTCGAAGGCCGCCAAGTACGTCGACCCGGCCGCCCCCAACTACGTCGGCGGCCTCCTCGCGATCTCGCCCGGCTGGTACTTCCTGCCGCTCTGCCTGATCGCCCTGATCGGCGGCCTCTCCACCGGCACGACGTCCCTCTACGGCACGGGCCTCGACTTCTCCAGCGTCTTCACGCGCTTCAGCCGCGTCCAGGCCACCTTCTTCATCGGCGCCCTGTCGATCGCGTTCATCTTCGTCGGCCGCTTCGCGCTGAACCTCACGCAGTCCATCTCCACGTTCGCCACGCTGATCATCACCTGCACCGCGCCCTGGATGATCGTCATGACCCTCGGTTACGTCACCCGGCGCGGCTGGTACGACGCGGAGGCCCTCCAGGTCTTCAACCGCCGTCAGCGCGGCGGGCGTTACTGGTTCGCGCACGGCTGGAACTGGCGCGGCATGTCCACCTGGCTGGTCTCCGCCGTCGTCGCCCTCCTGTTCACCAACCTCCCCGGCCAGTTCGTCGGCCCGCTCGGCGACCTCGCGGGCGGCACGGACATCTCGCTGCCGGTCGGCCTCGCCCTCGCGGTCGTCCTCTACCTCGCTCTGCTCACCGTGTTCCCCGAGCCGCGCGAGGTGTACGGCCCGGACGGCCCCCGCTTCGTCCGGGCGTCCGACACACCGGTGCCGCCCATCACCGGCGACGGCACCGAAGCGCCCGCCCCCGAGCCCGCCGCGGCCAACTGAGCCCCCGCAAGGAGCAGTTCATGAGCACCACCGTCCAGGAAGTCCGGGCCGCCGCCGACGCGCTCGTCGCCGCCTTCGCCGAAGGCCGCCTCGACGACTACTTCGGCTCCTTCGCCCCGAACGCGAGCTTCGTCTTCCACACCACCCCGCAGCGGCTCGGCTCCACCGCCGAGTACCGCGCGCTGTGGCAGCGGTGGGTGGACGAGGACGGCTTCCGCATCCTCGGCTGCGTCTCGTCCGCGCAACTCGTCCAGCCCTTCGGCGACACCGCCGTCTTCAGCCACGACGTGGAGACCCGGATCGCCACCCACTCCGGCGAGGAGACCGCCCAGGAACGGGAGACCATCGTCTTCGCCAAGGCGGACGACGGCGCCTGGGTCGCCGTACACGAGCACCTGTCCGCCCGCAGCGCCGCCTGACCAGGAGAGACGTCCATGAGCACCACCTTCCGCAACTACATCGACGGTGCGTTCGCGGACGCCTCGGACGGCCGCACCCTTGATGTCGTGGACCCCACCACCGGTGACGTCTACGCGACCTCCCCGCTCTCCGGCGCGGCCGACGTCGACGCGGCGATGGCCGCCGCCGCTGCCGCGTTCCCCGCCTGGCGCGACACCACACCGTCCGTACGGCAGCGCGCGCTGCTGAAGATCGCCGACGCGATGGAGGCACGGGCCGACGAACTGGTCGCCGTCGAGAGCCGCGACACCGGCAAGCCGCTGCACCTCACCCGCAGCGAGGAACTCGCCCCCGCCATCGACCAGATCCGCTTCTTCGCGGGCGCGGCGCGGATGCTCGAAGGCCGTTCGGCGGGCGAGTACATGGAGGGCATGACCTCGATCGTCCGGCGCGAGCCGGTCGGTGTGTGCGCACAGGTCGCGCCCTGGAACTACCCGCTGCTGATGGCTGTCTGGAAGTTCGCGCCCGCGCTCGCGGCCGGCAACGCGGTGGTCCTCAAGCCCTCGGACACGACCCCCGCCTCCACCGTCCTGCTCGCGGAGATCATCGGTTCGATCGTGCCGAAGGGCGTCTTCAACGTCGTGTGCGGCGACCGCGACACCGGCCGGCTGATGGTCGAGCACCCCACCCCCGCGATGGCCTCCATCACCGGCTCCGTGCGCGCCGGCATCCAGGTCGCCGAGTCCGCCGCGAAGGACGTCAAGCGGGTCCACCTGGAACTCGGCGGCAAGGCCCCCGCGGTGGTCTTCGAGGACGCCGACCTGACGAAGGCGGTCGAGGACCTGGTCGTCGGCGGCTTCTTCAACGCGGGCCAGGACTGCACGGCCGCGACCCGCGTCCTGGTCCACGAGTCGGTCCACGACGAGTTCGTGGCCGCGCTCGCGAAGGCGGCGGCCGGGACGAAGACCGGGCAGCCCGACGACGAGGACGTGCTCTACGGCCCCCTCAACAACGCGGCCCAACTCGCCCAGGTCAGCGGCTTCGTCGAGCGCCTCCCCGAACACGCCAGGATCGAGACGGGCGGCCACCGGGTCGGCGACCAGGGCTACTTCTACGCCCCGACCGTCGTCTCCGGCCTCCGCCAGGACGACGAGATCGTCCAGAACGAGGTCTTCGGCCCGGTCATGACCGTCCAGTCCTTCACCGACGAGGCCGAGGCCGTGCGCCACGCCAACGGCGTCGACTACGCGCTGGCCTCCTCCGTGTGGACCGGGGACCACGCGCGGGCGATGCGGATGTCGAAGGCGCTCGACTTCGGCTGCGTCTGGATCAACACCCACATGGCGCTCGTCGCCGAGATGCCCCACGGCGGCTTCAAGAAGTCCGGCTACGGCAAGGACCTTTCGGCCTACGGCTTCGAGGACTACACCCGGATCAAGCACGTCATGACGTCACTCTGACCTGAGGGCGGTCGGTTCCTTCAGGGGCCGCCAACGGCCTTCCCGCGCGGGGTCGATGGAGCTGCGCCACACCAACGTCCCGCCGATCAGACCGGGTTCGTCCCGGGGCGACAGGGCCGGGGCTTCGAGCGCGTCGGCGGTCTCCTCCAGGTAGGTCACCAGCGTGTCGCGCTCGTCGTCCGGGATGTCGTGGTAGCGCGACCACCGGCCGAGGAACCCGGTCTCCGTGTCCAAGTAGAGCCCCGCGACACGGTCGTTGGGGCCGTCCGCGACGACCGGGATCCAGCCCGGCCGCCACACGGTGATCCGCTCCTCCTCGGGACGGCCCGCGTCGGCCGTGTCCATGCTGGCCTGGGCATCCGTCTTCCGCCGGTACACGGCGGCCACCGCGTCCAGGGGCAACAGCGCCCGGTTGCCCGGCAGACACCCCCGCCCGTCGGACCCGTCGTCGCCCCCGGTCAGCAGCCACAGGACGGTCAGCTCGACCGGTATCCGCACCCCGAGCTCGCTCTCCAGGGCGGCGACGGCGGCCAGTTCGGCGCCTGTGCGGAGCGCCGCGTAGGAGTCGGGCGCGTTGTCCCGGAGCCAGTGCGTGATCCGGCGCCAGGCGTCCGCGACCTCCCGGACGGTGAGCGCGGTGACATCGGGGTCGGTTGGATCGGCGGGGTTGGTGGGGTCGCCGGGGGTGGCGGCCAACTCCCGTTCCTGCTCCGCCACTTGTACGTCGTCGGATTCGGCGGACGGGGCCAGGGTGACGTACCGGATCTCGATGCGGTCGGGCTCGTGCAGGTAGCCGACGGCCAACGCGGGACAGTCCTCGAACAGCTCACCGTCGACCAACACGGTACGGATACCGGGCAGTTGTGACGGCACCCCCATGTCCGGGTCGTCGGCGAGCTGCCCGGCCACGGCCTTCAACGCGTACGGAGCACCGGCCCCGAACCGGGCGGCGGCGTCCCGCACGAGCGCGGGGATTTCGACGTCCACGGCTTGGTGCTCCTTGCGGTCGGAGGAGGAAGAGCGACGCGCCCCACACCCTACGGCGCCGCCGGCTCCCGGCGTCTGCGGGTCATGTCCTGCGGGGTCGCCCGCAGGGCGAGGGCGCGGGGGTAGATCGCCTGGAGGAGGGGGCCCGTCATGGCGGTGGTCAGTACCGCCATGACCACCATCAGGGAGTACAACCGCCCGTCCAGGACGCCGAGTTGGCGGCCGACGCTCAGGATGATCAGTTCGGTGAGGCCGCGCGTGTTCATCAGGACGGCGAGGGCGGAGGCGATGCGCCGGTCGAGCCCGTTGGCGTAGGCGCCCGTGTACGCGCCGACGAGCTTGCCGCCCACCGCCACCAGGAGGATCAGCGCCAACTCGCCGAGGTCGGACCAGCCGAGTTGGGACAGGTCCACCTGGAGACCGGCGACCAGGAAGAACACGGGGAGCAGCAGCACGTTGTTCACGAGCCCGACCCGTTCGCTCAGATCGGCCCGGAGCCGCTCCGATCCCGAGCGCGGGACGACCGCCCCGAACAGGAACGCCCCGAAGATGAAGTGCAGCCCCATCCACTCGGTCGCGGCCCCCGACAGCAGCAGCCCGGCGAACGCGGTGGCCAGCAGGACCGCCGTCGGTTGCGCGACCGCCCCCGGCCTCTTCAACAGCCGCCCCAGCAGCAGCCGTACGGGGTAGAGCATCAGCAGCAGATACGGCGGGAACAGCAGCGCCCGCTCGGGGTTCCCGCCCGGCGCGACGATGGCCACCACCACGGCCAGCAGCGACCAGGCCAGCACGTCGGCGAGGGCGGCGCAGCACAGCGCCAGCGCGCCGAGCGGGGTGCGGTCCAGGTTCCGGTCGGCGAGGATCCGGGCCAGCACCGGGAACGCGGTGATGGACATCGCGGCGCCCATGAAGAGGACGAAGCCCAGATGGTCGGGGCTGGGATGGCCGCCCAGGAGATGGACACCGAGCGCCATGCCCAGGCCGCACGGCAGCAGCAGCGAGGCCAGTGACACGGAGACGGCGATGCGGCCGGTGCCGCGCACCATCCCGCGGTCGAACTCCAGGCCCACCAGGAACATGAAGACGGCGACTCCGACATCGGCCAGCGCGCTCAGGAACGGCCGGATGTCGGTCGGCAGCAGCGCGCGCGGGACCGCGCCGTCGAACAGGGTCGGGCCGAGCAGGATGCCGGCCAGGATCTCACCGACGACCGGAGGCTGCCCGAGCCTGCGCGCGAGCGCCCCGAACAGCGCCGCGGCGACGATGACGACGGCCAGCCCGGCCAGTAACGCGGATGCTTGCGAGGAGGTCATGGCGCGGTGGACTCCTTGTGCCGGGGGCGCCGCGACGGGAGTTGGGGGTACCGCGACGCCGGGGCCCTCGTTCGGCCCGGACGAAATCGTGCCACCTCGGGCCGAAGCGACGGTGCCGGTTCTCCGACGGCATCGGTACTGCGTTAACGGGATGGCGACGAGGGCTGAATCCGAGACCGAGGATTTCGTGAGCGGCACCTCGCTCTTCCTCTTCGAAAGCCCTGTGCAATTCACCGACCGACTAGGAGAAGTGGTCGGGGATTGGGCCAGTGGGATTGTTCTCGGGCGGCGCGGGCCGTCGCGCGCGGGCCGTCAACGCCCCGTCGTCGACGGCTCGTTGGGGAGGGCGGTTCTCGGTGGTCGGTCGGTGGTCGCGCGGAGCGTGGGCTCGTTGCGCAGGCGTACGAAGGTGATGGCCAGGGCGACCGCCTGGACGGCGGCGCAGCCCAGGACGGCTGTGCCGAGGTGGGCCGGCGGGGTGAGGGCGACGAGGATGCCGGCCAATGGGAACGGCAGCAGCAGGAGCAGCATGGTCAGGGAGAGCGTGGTGCCGAAGGCCGTGGCCGGGATGACCAGGGAGCGCAGGGTGCGCAGCACGACGGTGAGGCCGCCGTCGCCCGCCATGAACAGCGCGACGAGGACCGTGTAGGCGGCGTAGGACGGGGCCTGCGGGAGAGCCAGGCAGGCCGCCGAGGCGAAGGTCGCGCACACGACCCCGACGCCCCACAGGTCGAGTCGGCTCAGTGCGAGGCGGCAGCAGGTGACCGCCAGCAGGGTCGTCGCCGCGGCGGCGGACCACAGGGTGCCGACGTCGGCGGAGGAGCGGCCGAAGTTCTCCACCACGATCACGGGGCTGGCCGACTGGAGCAGACCGAGGGCGAGATTGGAACAGGCCAGGCCCGCCACCAGCCAGCGCAGCGCGGGCAGTTTGCGCAGCATGCGCAGCCCGGTCCGCAGCCCGCTCGGTGTCCGTTCGCCGTCCGGCCGCGCGGAGCGCAGCGGGGTGGGCGGGGTCTGTAGACCGAGCACGGCGGCCAGCAGGGACAGCGCGGTCAGACACCCGAGCATCCAGCCCGGTCCCACCAGCAGCAGGAAGCCCGCGAGCAGGGGGCCGACCAGCATGGCGGTCTGGTCGATGCCGATGAGGACCGACTGCACTCCGTGCGGCCGGTGTTGGGCCCGCCGGGTGACGATCGCGCCCACCGCCTCGTTGGCCACGAAACTGAACTGGGTGAGCGTGCCGGTCACCGCGGCCAGCACCAGCACGGTCACCGTCTCCGCGGTGCCGCGCGGCAGTACGGCGAGTGTGACCGCCGCCCCGGCCAGCACCAGGGCCCGCAGCAGCGAGGCCAGGAAGCAGACGATGGCCGCGCCGCGCCGGTCGACCACATTGCCGGCCAGCACGAACGCGGCGATCCGGGGCGTCCACTCCAGCGCGAACGCCAGGCCCGTGAGCGACGGGGACCGGGTGATGGTCAGGACGAGGAGCGGCATGGCGTACGTCGACATGGAGAACGCCAGGGCGTCACTGGTGCGGGGTGCGTAGATCCGTCGAAAGAGACTGCCGGACGGAACGGCTGCATGGCGACCGGCGGGCGGCCGGTCCTCGTGCAGGGTCATGGCCACGGAGGGGAGGGCTTTCGGTGAGGCGTATCACGGAGAGGGAAACGGGCGGCCCCCGCCCACGGCGAAAGGAATTCGCGGGAGGCGGGGGGCAGGGTAAAACGCCTACGGGCAACGGCAGTTGAGGCGTGAAATATATCGTAGCCAAGGGGTTCGGCATATCCCGAGCGCACATCTCCGCACATCTCCGCACGGTCTCCGCAAGGGATTCGTGACATTTCCGCTGCCGAAATCGGAAGTGTCCGCAGATTCATGGCCCCGGGGCCGCGAGGTTCAAACACGTCGACGGCGTCACCACCCCGCTCACCCCGCTCACCGCGCTGGTGCTCTGCCTGGTGTACGCGGCCGTCGTCCTCGTCCCCGCGTTCATCCTCACCGACCGACGCGACCCCTGAGATCGCCCCAACTCGCTTCCCCACCACAGCACTTCACGGAGGCCACCATGTCCCACACCACCTACAACCCGCAGCGGTCCGCGGTGGGCGTCGTCCTCGACAACCGTCCGTCGTACGTCAGTTTCGGCCTCGCCTGGCTCGTCGTGGGGCTTCTCTACCTCGCCGGAGGCGCCGTCTGCCGCGACCGCCTCCCGTACGTCCTCGGCACCTGGCTCGCCCTCACCTCCTCCGCCGCGCTCTTCCTCCACGGCGCGACCCTGTACTGGGTGCTCGCCCTCGCGGGCGGCGGCCACCGGCACCACGCCGGTGGCCGCCGCTCCACGTCCCGCTAGTAGCCGTGCCCAGCCTTCTTCACCTTGCGGGAGACCGTGAACCGGTCGACCTCCGCGCCGGTCGCGGCCAGCGCCCGCACCGTGAGCGTCGTCGTACGGCCGGGCGTCGCGGGGGCGACGTCGACGCGGATGAACGAGTAACCGGTGTAGCGGACCCGGGACCAGTCGACGTTCTCGGTGACCTTGCCGTCCTTGCCCGTCCAGTACGTCGGCACCGAGTCGATCGCGTCCTCGTGCCCCTCGTAGCTGTCGGCCACCGGGAAGCTGTACACGCTCTCGCCGCCCGCGCCCGCCGTCACGTACACCACACCGCCATTGGCCGGTTCGTGGGTGCCGCCGATCGGCAGGGTCCGTACGGCCTTGTCCTGGACGACCGGGTCGGTGCGCTCGTAGACGTGGTTGTGGCCGTTGACCACCAGGTCCACCTGGTGCTTCTCGTACAGCGGCACCCACTGCTCGCGCACCCCGCCCTCCGAGGCGTGCGAGCTGGTGGTGGAGAAGGCGCAGTGGTGGTGGAAGACGACGATGAAGTCGACGTCCGTACGGGCGCGCAGTTCACCGAGCCGCTTGTCGAGCCAGGCGGTCTGCTTGCCCGCGGTGTAGTTGATGTTCGCGGGGATCTCGTACGACACGTCGTTCGCGTCGACCGAGACCACACCCACGTTGCCGTGGACGAAGGAGTAGACCCCGGGAGCTGACGTGGCGTCAAACCCGTTGCCGGGCAGGGTGAATCGGGCCTCGTTGCCGCCGTACCCGTTGGGGGAGTACCAGGACTCCATGTCGTGGTTGCCGAACGCCACCATCCACGGCACCCGGCTGGAGAGCGGTTCGATCTGCGCCAGGAACGAATCCCATTGGCGGGCGTCGTAGTTGCTCGCGTCGCCGGGCAGCCCGTGGCCGGTCTCCTCGGCGTAGCAGATGTCGCCCGCGTGCAGGTGGAAGGCCGGACTCTGCGCCTGGACAAGGGCGTTGAGGCCGATCGAGGTGTAACTCGGGTTCTGGTCACCGAAGGCGGTGAACGTGAACGGCCGGGTGCTGTGCGTGCGGGGCGCGGTGGTGAAGGAGTAGATCGTGTGCGCGGCGCCCGGGTCGGCGGGGTCGAAGCCGTCGTGGCCGACGCCGTAGTAGTACGTCGTGTCGGGGCTCAGGTTGTCCAGCGCCGCGTGCACGTAGTACTGGTCGATGTCGGCGCTCTTGCCGATGCCGGCCGGTGTGAACAGGTCGCGCACCTCCGCCGGTATGCGGTGGCTCAGGTCGAGGGGACTTCTGCCGATCCGCAGGAACGGCTTGCTCACCGGCAGCGGCACCTGCCACGACACCCGCATCTGGGTCCGGGGATCGGCGCCGTAGGCCAGGTGCCGGCCGAACGGCGCGACCAGCGAACCGTGCACGGTGGACGTGGCCGAGGCCGGCACCAGCGTGGGCGTGGCCGCCGCGGCGACACCCCCGCCGCCCGCGAGGGCGACACCGGTGGCGGCGACCGCGCCACCGCGCAGCAGACCGCGGCGGGAGAAGGCGCGGCGGAGGTACTCGTGTTGCTCGGGCATGCTCAGGGTGTCGGCGAGCCGGTCGGGGAGGCCCATGCGAGGAGTGTTCATGGGCGCGACGCTGGCAGCGCCGGTTGAACGACCGATTGCCGCCTGCCCATGGACTGGCCATATCCCGCCCATCGCCTGGCTTGTCTCCTACGCCTCGGATGTCCCGAGCGGCCGGGTGAAGTGCCGGGCCCCGGCCAGCACGAACAGCGCCAGGGCGGCCGGTGTCGCGTACGCGAGCCGGAACTCGCCGGTGGAACCGAGCAGTCCGCTCACCGCGCCACCGGTGAGGACGCCCGCGTAGTTGAAGAGGTTCAGCCGGGCCAGGACCGTCTCCGAGGCGGCCGGGCGCAATCGCGCGGCGGAGGCCAGACACAGCGGGGCCAGCACCGACGCCCCCAGGCCCACCACCCCGGCCGCGAGCACGGCGAACGGCCAGCTCGGCGCCACGGCCATGCCCGCCAGCGCAACCGCCACCACCAGGGCCGCCGTGCGCACGACGGCGACGGTCCCGACCCGCTGCACCAGCCGGTCCACGCTCGCGCGGCCGACGACCGTGCCGGCCTGGTACGCCGCGTACGCCATCGGCGCGACCGTGAGCGACGCGGCGAGGGTCCCCCGCAGATAGACCGCCGACCAGGCGGAGACCGTCGAGTCCACGACGTAGACGACGAGCAGGACCAGCCCGAAGGGGAGCAGCCGCAGCCACAGCCGACGCCCCAACGGCGGTTGCGCGGACGGCTCTTGGACGGAGGGAAGGACGTGCGTGCGCAGACAGCAGGCGACGAGCAGCAGGATGCCCGCCTGCACGGCCAGGCCGTCGCCCACGGGCCGGTCGAGCCGGGCCGCGCCGGCGGTGAGCAGGGCCGCGAGCACACCGCCCACGCTCCACGCCGTGTAGAACGAGCCGAAGACGCTGCGGCCGTAGGCGTGCTCGATCGTGGCGGCCCGGGAGTTGATCCCGACGTCGAGGCCGCCCACCGCGAGCCCGAAGAGGACGTACGCGCAGACCGTGGTCTGCGGGCCGGGCGCCTGTCCGATCAGCGTGAGCGCGACGGCGGCCGTGAGCAGGGCGCCGCGCATCGTGGCGACCGGACCGGCGACGCGGACCGCGGCCAGCCCGAGAAAGCTGCCGAACCCGGCCGCCAGGGCGACCGCGACCAGCGTGGCGGTCGTCAGGAGCGGAGACAGCCCCTGGTGCTCGGTGACCGCGGGGACGGTCGTGTACACGGCGGCGACGGACACACCCTGAGCGGCGAACGCGAGCGTCGCCACCCTCCGGGCGCCCGCCCTGGCGGCGCGACGCCCGCTCTCTGCCCGGTCTGGAGCGCTGACTGACATGCAGGGACCGTAGGCGGGCGGTGCGGGTCGGACGCAGGACGCCGGGGGCCGTTGAGGGGACTCCGGCGGCCAGGGCCTCCGACCGGTGCGGTCCGGGTGCTTACGGTGGTCGCCCACGAGGAGGTGAGTGCGATGTTCCCCGATCCCGCCCCGGCGGACCCGCACGGGACCAGCCGCAGCACATCGGCGACGATCCAGCCGAACATCCTGCGCTATCTCGTCACCGTCACCGACGAACGCGGCATCGATCTGCGGCCCCTGCTGAGCCAGGTCGGCCTGGACGAGACGCTGATGCGGTCCGCTGCGCTACGGGTGTCGTATCGGCAGGGCAGCGCGGTGATCCGGCGCGCGGTGGAACTCACCGGGGACGAGCGGCTGGGCCTGAAGGTCGGCGCGGCACAGCACCTCACCGCGTGGGGCCTGCTCGGCTTCGCGCTGCTGGCCGCCGACACCCTGCGCCACGCCATCGAGACCGGCGTGAGCTACCAGAACATCTCCGGCGCGATGACCGTGTGGTCGACCGGCGTGGACGAGGACGGCGCCTTCGTCCTGCGCGCCGACCTCCCCGATCCCGCCGTCGACCCGAGCGTGGCCTCCTTCCTCATCGAGGAGGGGCTCGCCTCCGTGGTCACCGTGTCCCGACTGGCCGTCGGACCGGACTTCGCGCCGCGCGTGGTGGAGTTCTCCGCCCCGCCACCCCGTCAACACGCCCTGTACGACGCCGTGTTCGGCTGCCCGGTCCGCTTCCGCGCCCCCGCCGACCGCATCGTCATCGACCCCGCGTGGGCCCGCGCCCCGATGCCCGGCCGCGACCCGGTGACGTACGCCTCGACCCTGGAGACACTCGACGCCCAACTCGCCTCCCGCACCGGGCAACAGGACCTCCTCGAAGTGCTGGAGGTGTCCGTCGCGCAGAGCCTCCCGGTGATCCCGTCCTTCGGCGAACAGGCACGACGGCACGCGACCAGCGAGCGCACGCTGCGCCGCCGACTGGCCGACTGCGGCACCACCTACGAGGCACTGGCCGAGGGCGTACGCCGGGAACGCGTCGAACAGCTGCTGCTGCGCCCGGAGTTGACCCTGCGTGACATCGCCCACCGGGCGGGCTTCTCCGACGAACGCGCCCTGCGCCGCGCGGTACGCCGCTGGCACGGTACCTCGCCGGTCCAGTTGCGGGAGCGGCTGCTCCGGGCGGCGGCGCACCGCGAATGACGGGTCAACGGGTGCGGATCCAGACCGTCTTCTCCCGCGTCCACTGGTCGAAGGCGTTCGTCGACTTCTCCGTGCCGCCGAACCCGGACTGCTTCCAGCCGCCGAACGGGGTGGTGATGTCCCCCTCGCTGTAGGAGTTGACGGAGACCACCCCCGCTTCGATGCCACGGGCCAGCCGCAGCGCGGTGTCGAGATCGCGGGTCCACACGGAGGCGGCGAGCCCGTACTCGCCGGCGTTCGCCATCCGTACCGCCTCCTCCTCGGCGGCGAAGGTCTCGACGGTGACCACGGGACCGAACAACTCCCTTGTGAGTACGGCGCTTTCGGCGGGGGCGCGAGTGATCACGGTGGGCGGGTAGTAGGCGCCGTGCGCGGGGAGCCCGTGGGGGAGTCCCGCCGTGTGGATCTGGGCCCCGGCCGCGCGGGCGGCGTCGACGGCGCCCGCCACCCGGTCGAAGGCGGCGCGGTCGATGAGCGGCCCCTGCTGGGTCCGCGGGTCGGCAGGATCGCCGACGACGAGGTTCCGTGCCGCCGCCGTGAACCGTTCCACGACCTCCTCGGCGATGCTCCGGTGCACCAACACCCTTGATCCGGCAGTGCAGTTCTGCCCCATGGTCAGGAACGCGGCCTCGATCATGTCGTCGATCAGCTCGTCGCCGTAGGAGAGCGCGTCGGCCATCAGGACCTGGGGGCTCTTGCCGCCCATCTCCAGGGAGACGCGTTTGAAGTTGCTGTCGGCGGCTGCCCTGAGGATGAGGCGGCCGGTGGCGGTGGAGCCGGTGAAGGAGAGGGCCCGGACGAGGGGGTCATGGGCGAGGGCGGCGCCGGTTTCCGCGCCGTGGCCCGGCAGTACCGTGAGCACGCCGTCGGGCAGACCGGCCTCGGTGGCGAGGGCGGCGAGGTGGAGGGCCGAGCGCGGGGTGGCCTCGGCGGGCTTCACCAGGAGACAGTTACCGGCTGCCAGCGCGGGGCCGACCTTCCAACTGGCCATCGCCAGCGGGTAGTTCCACGGCAGGATCGCCGCGCCGACACCGACCGGCTCGCGGCCGACGAGACCGAGCGCGTCGGACCCGCCCGGCGCGATCCGGCCGAAGACCTTGTCGGCCGCCTCGGCGAACCAGCGGACCGCCTCGACCGCCCCCGGCACATCTCCCGTACGGCACTCCGTGATCGGCTTGCCCGCGTCCTCGCTGTCGAGCCGGGCGAGGAGTTCGGCGTCCCGTTCCATCAGGTCGGCCAGCCGGAGCAGTACGGCACTGCGGGCGCGGATCGGCAGCCGCGACCACACCCCTGATTCGTAGGTGAGTCGGGCCCGCTGGGCGGCCTTGGTGACGTCGTCGGCGCTCGCGGCGGGCAGGGTGGTGAGCGGCTCGCCGGTGGCCGGGTTGACGACGGTCAGCGTCTCATTCCTGGTCATGCCTCCTCCACCAACTCCCAGCGCCCGTCGGTCTGTCGGGCCAGTCCGCGACTGCGGAGTTCCTCCAGATAGCGGGCCATGCCGCGGTCGCCGCGCCTGCGGAACAGGGGGAAGATCCTGGGCAGCAGGTTCGGGACGAGCATCGCGCACCGGACCAGACGGGACTCGCCGGACCGGGGATAGGCCTCAAGACGTGGCCTGTCCAGCAGGCTCACCACGGCCGCGACGACGTTCGCCGGCTGCTGCGGCCGGTCCTGGAACTGCATCGAGTTGCCGCCGTCCACGGCCTCCTGGCGCAGCATCCGGGTGTCCGTCGCCGAGGGCAGCACCGACCCCGCCAGAATGCCCCTGCCGCGCAGATCAAGACCGATGGCGAGCATCGCGCCGCGCAACCCGAACTTGGACGCCGTGTAGATCGGGGTCTCGCCCAGCGGAAAGATCCCGCCCAGCGACACCGTGGTGACCACCCGGGCGTCCCGCGAGGCCTTCAGCAGCGGGATCGCGATCCGGGTGGCGACCAGCGGTGAGGTCAGATTGAGGGTGATCTCCTGCTCGATGCTCTCGACACTGCGCGCGTCGAAGCGCTCCGAACTGGTCATGCCCACGTTGTTCACCAGCACGTCGAGTCGGCCGTGCGCCTCGCCTACCCGCTCGAACAGCCCCTCCAGCTGGGCGCGTTGGGTCAGATCGCAGCCGATGCCCGAGTGTCCGGCGCCGGGCAGCGCGGCGGCCACCTTTTCGGCACGGGCCCCGTCGATGTCGACGACGACACAGAGCGCGCCGCCCGCCGCGAAACGTCGGCACAGCGCACTGCCGATACCGCCCGCGCCACCGGTCACCAGCACGACCTTGTCGGTGAAGTCGAACCGCCTCATGCCGCCGTCCCCACCCGTCGCGGGGAGCGCACCGGCGGCGCCTGGCCCTCGGTGCGCCAGCCCAGCTGCCGGGCCACCTTGCCGAGGTGCTTCACGAACGCCCCGCTGTCGACGTAACCGGTGTGCCGGGGCGAGGCGACGAACTTCAGCCCGCCGGACAGATCCGGCCGGTCGGCGCGGATCATCCGCGTGAACCGTTCCGCGTTTGCCAGCCCGTGCCGCGCGTCGTGCAGATACCCGGCGATCAACTGCGCCTGCATGTCGAAGAGTTGGTACGCCCCGGCGTTGGTCTCGACGAACCCGATCCCGAACAGGCCCCGGTGCTCGCGCGAGAACGACGACAGATACAGATCGGGATGCTGCTCGTCGCCGAAGTACCGCTGCGCGACCGGGACTTTGTGGACGAAGCCCGTGGCCAACAGGATGAGGTCGAAGTCGTCGCTCGTGCCGTCCGTGAAGTGCACGGTGCTGCCCTCGGCGCGGGCGATGCCGGGCCGGGCGGTGATGTCGCCGTGCTGGAGGTGGTGGATCAGCATCGAGTTGATGGCCGGATGCGTCTCGAACAGCCTGTGGTCCGGCTTCTGTAGCCCCAGCCGCGTCGGATCGCCGTTGACGATCCGCAGCAGACCGCCGAAGACGCGCTGCGCCAGCCACATCGGCAGGTGCGGACCGCTGTTGGCGATGGTGTCCACCGGTTGCCCGAACAGATGCTTGGGGATGAACCAGTAGCCGCGCCGCATGCTGATCACCGCACGGTCGGCCGCTCGGGCCGCGTCGCACGCGATGTCACAGCCGGAGTTCCCCGCACCCACGACCAGCACCCGCTTGCCGCGCAGCTCCTCCGCGCTGCGGTACCCGACCGTGTGCCGTATCTCCCCACTGAACTTCCCAGGAATGTCAGGGATGTTGGGGTGCCACTGCGAGCCCGTGCACACCACGACCTGCCCGTGCAGACTCTCCCGCCCGTCGGTCCGGACGACCGTCCAGGTGCCGTCCGCGTTCTTCTCGACGCTCGCGACCCCGACGCCGAACTCGATCCGGTCCGTCAGCCCGTAGGCGTCGGCGAAGGACCGCAGATACGACAGGATCTGCCGGTGCGGCGGATAGTCCGCGAAGTGATCGGGCATGGGGAAGCCGCTGAAGCCCGACAGGGTCCGGCTGGAGATGAAGTGCGCCGACTCGTACATCGGCCCGCCCGGATTCTCGATGTCCCAGATCCCGCCGACCCCGGTGTGCCGCTCCAGCTGCGTGTACGGCAGCTTCCGCTCCATCAGCGCCCTGGCGACCGCCAGCCCGGCGGGCCCCGCCCCGATCACACACGTGTCCAACTGGCTTTCCGTCACGAGCCTGCCTCCTCGGTCGTCCCGTTTCACGGGTGGTGGAGGAAACGTATGCACCCGCTGTCCTGCGGGAACTGACCCGCGCGGCCAGGGACCGGACCCCGGCGGCCGGGACAACTGACCGTGCTGGATACGGATGGGACGGGTGGGAACTCCGGGCCGTGACGGGCCGTTGCCCAAATACCGGGCCTTGGCGTGGAGTTGAAGAAGATTTCACCTCAGTCCCAGGGCTCGCCCGAGTCGCCGAGTTCGCCCGACCGCACCCGACCTCACTCGTCCCCGGAGGCCCGAACGATGACCCGGAACCACCCCCAGCCCAGCCGACGCGCCGCCTTACTCGGCGGCGCCGCCCTGACCGCCCTCGCCATCACGACCGGCACCGGCACCGGCACGGCACACGCCAACTCGTCCTCCCCGGCGGCCAGTTGGCCGACGGAGTTCCCGCTGCCCAACGGCTGGCTCCCCGAGGGCATCGCCATCGGTAGCAGGCCGTACGCCTACCTGGGCTCCCGCGCCAACGGCGCCATCTACCGCACCGACCTGCGCACCGGCGCGGGCAAGGTCCTCTCCGAGGGCGCCACCGGCCTGGTCTCCGTCGGGCTGAAGCTCGACCACGACGGCCTGTTGTACGTCGCCGGCAGCACCGGAGCCGCGCGAGTCGTCGACTCCCGCACCGGCGAGATCCTGACGACCTATCAACTCACCCCCACCACCGGCCACTTCATCAACGACATCACCCTGCTCGGCGACCGCGCCTGGTTCACCGACTCCCTCGACGCCGTGCTCTACGGCGTCCCCCGCGGCCGTACGGGCGAGGTCACCGCCCTGCCGCTCACCGGCGACTGGGTGCAGACGCCCGGGGTGAACAACGCGAACGGCATCGTCGGCACTCCGGACGGCCACGGCCTCATCGTCGTCAGCAGCAGCCCCGGCAAGCTCTACCGGGTGTCCCTCAGGACCGGCGCAGCCACCGAGATCGTCCTCAGCGGAGCCTCGGACGTGGTCAACGGCGACGGTCTGTTCCGGATCGGCCGGACGCTGTACGTCGTCCAGAACCGCCTGAACCGGATCAGCGTGTTCGACCTCGACGCCCAGGTCACCACCGCGACCCTGCGCAGCACGATCACCGACCCGCGCTTCGACGTGCCCACGACCGCCGCCCGCTTCGGCAACCGGCTCTATCTGGTCAACGCCCGCTTCACCACCCCGCAGACGCCCGACACGACGTTCACCGCCGTCGCCGTGTCGATCTGACGCGACAGCGGGCGGGGCTCCCTTCGCAGCTCTTCGCGAAGGGAGCCCCGCCCATAGGTGAATCAGCGCGTCAGCGGTGCGGCGTCGGCTCAACTGCCGTCCCGACAGCCGCCGTTGCCGCGCCCGCGGTGTTCGCGCCGGCGACCGGAGTCGTCGTAGAAGCAGCGCTCTGCCGTGGGCGGAGCAGCAGCACGCAGACCAGTGCCGCGAGGAGTGTCAGCGCCCCGGCCACCACCAGGCACAGCCGCATGCCGTCCAGGAACGAGTCGCCGAGTGCGCCCAGCGCCCGGCCGGTGTTCACGCCGAGGTTCATATGGGCGACGGCGCCCAGGCCGCCGGCGTCGGCGGTCGCCACGATGCTGTGCTGCGTCGCGCCCGTCACTCCGGCGTCGGTGAGGTGGCCGGGCAGGGTGTCCAGCGCCTTGGTGGTGAGCAGGGCGCCCAGGACGGCCGGGCCGAGCGCGCCGCCGACCTGCCGGAACGCGTTGTTGCCGGCCGCGGCCATGCCCGCCTGCTGATACGGCACGGAGGCCACGGCGGTCGCGGTCATGGGCGTCAGGACGGTCCCGATGCCCAGGCCCAGCAGCGCCAGCCGCCAGGCGATGGACCCGAACGAGGTGTCGGCGTCGACGCCGGTCAGCGAGAACAGCGCGCCGGAGATGACGAGCAGACCCCCGGTGATCAGGACGCGCGGGGCGACCCGGTGCATGAGCCGCCCGACCGGCTGGCCGACCACGATCGCCGCCGCGGTGACCATGAGCAGCCGCCAGGCCGCCCCCAGCGTGTCGAGCTGCTGGACGAGGCCGAAGTACAGGCTGAGCAGGAAGAAGAAGCCGATCAGCGCCAGGAAGGTGATCATCGCGACCAGGGTGGTGGCGGTGAACGCCGGGCTGCGGAACAGCGTCAGATCCAGCATCGGGCTCTCGCTGCGCCGCTCCGCGAACACGAAGGCGACACCGGCGGCCACCGCCGTGAACAGGGCGACCATGACCTTGACGTCCGTGAAGGAACCGGCGCCGCCCTCGATCACGCCGTAGACGAGCGCGGTGATGGAGAGGGTCGCGGTCAACTGGCCGGGCCAGTCCAGCTTCCGGCCGTGCGGGGCCCGTGAGTCCGGGAGAAGGAGGGTCGCCACGCCCAGCGCGATCAGCGGGACGGGGACGGACAGCAGGTAGATCCAGCGCCACGAGGTGTGGTCGAGGATGACGCCCGCGATCAGTGGGCCGACGGCCAGCGCGGCCATGAGGGCCGTCGCCCACAGGCCGATGAACTTGCCGCGCTCCCGGTGGTCGGGCACCGCGTGGCTGATCAGCGCGAGGGTGGTGGGCAGCAGGGTCGCCGCGCCGAGACCGGCCAGGGCCTGGCCGATCCACAGCACCTGGACCGACTGCGCGCACAGCGCGACGGCGGCTCCGGCGGCGGCGAACAGCAGGCCCGCCTGGAACACCTTCTTGCGCCCGTGCACATCGCCGAAGACACCGGCGGTGAGGATGAACGCGGCCATGGGCAGCACGAACGCGTCCTGGACCCAGGACAGTTGGGCGGTCGACGCGTTGAGCGCCGCCTGGATGGCGGGCAGGCTCACGGCGACCGTGGTCACCGGCAAGTAGGCGACGAAGACGCCGAGGCAGGCCATGACGAGGGTGGCCGCCCGCCGGTCGGCCGTCCCGCTCGCCGGGGTCGTGACGTTCACGGAGAACTCTCCTTCTTGACTGCGGTGCCCTCGAACGGGCACGCGTCCCAGGATCGGCCCCGGCATCGACAATCACCAACGTGCGACCGGGAAGCGACCGGAAACCTCCAAGCAGGCTCGCGCAGGTGTCAGACTTTCCCCATGACAGACGCAGTCGACGGGAAAATCCTCCGCGCCCTCCAGTGCGCGCCACGCGCCTCGTTCCGGCTGGTCGGCGAGGTGGCCGGGGTCTCGGAGCAGACCGCGGCCCGACGCTTCCACGCGCTGCGCCGCGCCGGGGTGATGCGGGTGGTCGGCCTCGTCGACCCGGCCGTCCACGGCGACGCGCGCTGGGTAGCCCGGATCCGCTGCCGCCCCGACCGGGTCGGCCCGCTGGCCGACGTACTCACCCGACGGCCCGACATCGCCTACGCGGGGCTCGCGTCCGGCGGTTCGGAGATCATCTGTGTCATCACCGCGCCGGTCCATGTGCCGCGCGACGACGTCCTGCTCCGCCAACTGCCCAAGTCGGCATCGGTGTTGGACGTCAGCATCGACCTGCTCATCCATCCCTTCGGCACGACGGGCCGAAGCGACTGGACGGGCTACGGCGGTCACCTCACGCCCGAGCAGATCCAACTCCTCGTCGGAGACCGGCCGTTGACCCCCACCGGACCGCCTGTACGCCTCACCGACGAGGACACCCCGCTCCTCGACGCGCTCGCGGAGGACGGCCGCGCCACCCATACCCAGCTCGCCGATGTCACCGGTTGGTCCACGGCCCGTGTGGCTCGCCGCCTGGAGGCGCTGGAGCACTCGGGCGCCCTCACCTTCGACGTCGAACTGCTCTCCGCGCAACTGGGGTTCGCCCTCAACGCCACCCTGTGGCTGCGCGTCGCCCCCGCCCGCCTCGCACACGTCGGCGAGGAACTCGCGGACCACGCCGAGGTCGCCTTCGCCGCCGCCATCAGCGGTGAGTCCAATGTGATGGTCGTCGTGATCTGCCGTGACACGGAGGACCTGTACCGCTATCTGACCACCAAGGTCGCCGCGGTCCCGGGCGTCGACGGCTACGCCGTGAGCATCCACGTGCACCGCCTGAAGCAGGCCACCTCGCTGATCTCGCGCGGTCGGCTGGTGCCGCCGGCGTTCGCGTAGGGCGGCCGGGAAGCACCGGGCCGGACCACCCGCGGCGGCGGGTGATCCGGCGGACGGGCATGGTGCCGTGGTGCGGGTCAGCGCTTCGTGTAGATGAAGCCGACCTTGTCCAGCTCGTCGCCGGAGCGTCCGTGGAAGCCGGCGATCTGCCAGCCGGACGGGGCGGTGCGGGTCACGCAGTCCGAGGTGGTGGTGCCACCGGCCAGGGTGTTGCCCAGGTTGGTGGTGAACTTGGCGTAGAAGATCCGCGTGGTGTCGTTGTACTTGCTCTCGCACAGGTACGCCGACGTCACGTACTCGCCGCTGCCCAGCGTCAGCGAGGACGCGGTGCCGCCGGTCCCGCCGTGGGTGAGCGTGGTGCCGTTGGCGAGGGTGATGCCGACCTGGTCGACGCGGGAGCCGGAGCGCAGCGAGATCTTGGTGGCGCGGGCGGCGGCCGGGACGCTGTCGATGTCCTGGTAGTAGTCGCCGTGCGGGCCGCCGAACTGGTCGCTGAGCTGGAAGTCCGCGTTCTGCGACCAGGTGAAGCCGACCGTGATCGGGTCGTGGTCGGAGAGCATCAGCCCGTCGGAGGTGAGGAACTTGGCGTGCTCGTTGTTGTACGAGGTCGCGTTGAGCGTCACCAGCTTGCTGCTGCGGTAGAGGACCTTGTCCACGACCTCGCAGGTGTTGGGCACGGTGGCCCCGGTCTGGTCGCACACCAGCGCGTCGCTGCCCTTGACCGGTGCGACGCCGCCGCGGATCAGCTTGACCCAGGCGTCGGTGAGTCCGTTGGCCGCGCCGAACTCCGCGATGGTGTCGGCGGCGCGGGTGTAGCGGGTGTTCGTGTCACCCATCACCACGACGGCGTTGCCCGCCGAGTGGGTGCTGATGAACGAGGTCAGCTGGCTGAGGTTGTCGGCGCGGGAGGCCTCGTCGCCGTCGTTGGTGCCGGCGTTGGTGTGCAGGTTGTAGAAGTCGACGTACACACCCTCGGAGAGGCGCTCGCGCATGAACGTGAAGCCCTTGGGGGTGAGGCAGTCGCCCGAGTCGATCTGGCAGGAGTTCCAGTGGACGCGCTCGAAGTCGTCGCCGTCCCAGGCGTAGTTGGAGACGGTGTTGAGCCCGCTGCCGATGCCCGCGCCGCCGCTGGTCGCGGTGCGGTAGGGGTGGGTGTCGGTGGAGTACAGGTAGGCGTGGTAGTTGAAGTCCTCCTGCACGTTCACGATGTCGTACGGGGCGATGCGCGTGCCGATCGCGGTGGTGCTCGTGTCGCGCGGCGTCGAGGCGCTGGACAGCGACTCGGGCAGCCCGGCGACGTTGTAGCTGAGCACGCTGAAGCTGCCCGAGGTCGCGGCGGCGGCCGGTGTGGCGGCAGCCACCGTGAGCCCGCCCAGGGCCGCGGCAGCGGTCGCCAGACAGGCGAGAAGTCTGCGCATGGGGAAGTGCCTCCTGCGGAGTGACAGAGGGGGAGGGTGGTGCGGCGGTCATGTCAAAATGTAGCGACAAGCGCTTGCTGTGACTCCCCTCCGGCTGCACCGAATTGGGAATTCCGCGTGACACGGAGGTGGCCAAGTGCCCTTGCGTGCCCGTTTGTTGTCAGTGCGGGCGGATACCGTCCCGGGCACGGGCGCTCCGGGAAGCGCTTCACGCTCGGCCTCGCCGCTAGGACCTCGCCAAATGCCGCATCGTCAGCGCCAGTTGGAGCCTCAGTCGCCCCTGCGGAGTGCGCACCGGCCAGCCGAGCAGGGACTCCGCGTGGGTCAACCGGTCCTGGAGCGTGGAGTGGTGGACGTTGATCTCGGTGGCCGCCGCGCGCAGGCTCGTGGTGGCGGCGACGGCGTGCAGAGTGGCCAGCAGCCAGGGCGCGTTCGCCGCCGCCGCTTCCAAGTCGTGGACGTCGGGCGGCGGTTCGGCACCCGGTGCGACCAGTTCGGCGAGGAGGGTGATGCCGCCGAGCGCGTCGGCGTGCACGATCCGCTCGCCGGGGTCCTGAGCGGTCCCGTCGGCGGTGAAGCGGAGGGCGGTGCGGGCCGCGGCCCACGAGCGGGGCAGGTCCAGTACGGGGACGGCCGGGCCGATGCCCAGTCGTCCGGCAGGCAGCTCGGCGTCCATCGGGACCCGGAGCGCGTGCGCCGGAGGCGGCTGCGGATCGCCGTCCTGGTGCGGGGCGAGCGACACCGGCCGCGCGCTGATCGTACCGGTGGCCCGCGGCGCGGTGACGACTCGGGGCCGCCCGTCGAGCGGGGCGACGACACGGGCCCGGGTCGCGGTGTCGGCCACGTCCAGACCCAGACGGCGGGCCGCGTGCAGCCGGGCCGACTCGGGGGCGGTGGCGTCGAGCAGCGTCTCCACCAGCTCCGGGTCGTCGGCGGAGACCCGGCCCCGGGTGCGGTCCAGCACGAGTCGTACCGCACCGGCCGCCCGCTCCAGGATCACCGCGTCGACGACGCTGGGCGCCGCGTCCGCCGTACGCTCCAGCCACAGCGCCGAAGCACCGCCCGGTGTCAGCGCGGCGGACGGCCAGGCGGGGTCCGGCGGCTCCGCGGTGTCCCTGCGGGTGCCGTCCGCCTCGACCCGCACCCGCACCCGCCGTTCGGCGTCGATCAGCCTCGCGGCGCACCCGGCCAGTACCGCCGCCCCACGCACCAGCGCCTCAAGACCGGCCCGCGACTCGGCGAGCCGGTCGAAGTAGCCGATGACCCGCACGGCGGCACCGGCGTCCGGATCCAGCGCGGTCAGGCGCCCGGCCAGCTCTTTCATATCCCCATGGTGCGTCATGGAACCGGAGTAAAGGAGTCCGCGGACCAGGTTCCGTCGAGGGCGTGGCACGCGGGGGGAGTGCGGAGGCGGTCTCCCGTGCCGCTTACGTCCCCAACAGCCGCCGCAGCCAGCCGACATGCGCGGCCCGTGCCGCCTGAGACAGCGCCGCCTGCGGGGCGAAGCCGTCGAAGCCGTGGAAGCCGCCGGGCCAGACGTGGAGTTCGGCGACTCCGCCCGCCTGCCAGAGGCGGGACGCGTAGGTGACGACCTCGTCGCGGAAGGTCTCCGCCGAGCCGACGTCGAGGAAGGCCGGGGGCAGGTCGGCGAGGTCCTCCGCGCGGGCCGGTGCGGCGTACGGGGACACGTCGGGGCCGCCGCGGCGGTCGCCGAGGAGCGCGGTCCAGCCGGTCTCGTTGGCCGTGCGGTCCCAGACGCCGACGCCGACCATCTGATGCGCGGAGGGGGTGTCGTTGCGGTCGTCGAGCATGGGGCACAGCAGCAACTGGCCGATCGGGCGCGGGCCGCCGCGATCCCGGGAGAGCAGGGCGAGCGCGGCACACAGACCGCCGCCCGCGCTCGCGCCCATGATGACGATCCGCTCCGGGTCGCCGCCGATCTCCTTCGCGTGCTCCGCCGTCCACAGCAGACCGGCGTACACGTCCTCGATCGGCGCGGGATGCGGATGTTCGGGTGCCAGCCGGTACTCCACCGACACCACCACCGCGTCGAACTCCCGCGCGTACTCCAGTGCCCCGGTCACCCCGACCCGTCTGTCGCCGAGCACCATGCCGCCGCCGTGCACGTGATAGATGACGGGCAGCGGTCCGGCGGTCGCGGGCGCGGCCGGGCGGCCGATCAGCAGCGTGACGGCGGGCTCGCCCACCGGACCCGCCACCTCCCGGTCCTCGATGTCGAAGGCCCCGTCCAGGGTCAGGTCCATCTCCATCGACTGGGTGATCGCCGGGCCCCGGCGGATCTCTTCGATGTCCTCCAGCGACATCCCGGGCGAGATGAACTCCTTGATCAGCTCCAGGGCCGCGGTGAGTTCGGGGTCGAACGGGGGCGGGGGCGGGACGGACGTCATGCGCTTCTCCTCACGCTGGGCGCGGCGGCTCGTACGGCCATGCTCCGCGCTGTTGCCCCCGATCCGCCCGCCGCCGTCCGGCGGAACCTCTCCGCCGGACGGCGGGTGCCCGGTCAGGACGTGACCTGTTGTTCACCCGCGGGACGTGGAAAGGATCCTCTACGCCGACAACGATGTCCAAACCCCCACGGACCGTCCCGTACCAGGAGCACCAGTGAACGTCTCCCTCACCGTCTGGCTGCTGACGATCGCCGCCCTGTGCGCACTCGTCGGAGTCGACTTCCTCATCGGCCGCAAACCCCATGACGTGTCGATCCGGGAAGCGGGCACCTGGACCGTGGTCTGGGTCGTCCTGGCCTGCCTGTTCGGGCTCGGGCTGCTGATCTTCGGCGGGAGCGGGCCCACGGGCGAGTTCTTCGCCGGGTACATCACCGAGAAGTCGCTCAGCGTCGACAACCTCTTCGTCTTCGTGCTGATCATGGGCAAGTTCGCGGTGCCCTCGCAGTACCAGCAGCGCGTCCTGATGGTCGGCGTGCTCGTCGCCCTGGTGCTGCGCGCCGGCTTCATCGCGGCCGGCGCCGCCATCATCTCCACGTTCTCCTGGGTGTTCTACCTCTTCGGCGCGTTCCTGATCTGGACCGCCTGGAAACTCGTCCAGGACGCCCGCAAGGGCGGACACGAGGAGGACTACGAGGAGAACAAGCTCCTCAAGATCGCCGAACGCCGCTTCGGAGTGGCCGACCGCTACCACGGCACCAAGCTGTTCATCACGGAGAACGGCAAGCGGATCATGACCCCGATGCTGGTCGTGATGCTCGCCATCGGCTCGACCGACGTCCTCTTCGCGCTCGACTCGATCCCCGCGATCTACGGCCTCACCCAGGACCCGTACATCGTCTTCACCGCCAACGCCTTCGCCCTGATGGGCCTGCGCCAGCTCTACTTCCTCATCGGCGGCCTGCTGAAGAAGCTGGTCCACCTCAGCTACGGCCTGTCGATCATCCTCGGCTTCATCGGCGTCAAGCTGGTGCTGCACGCCCTGCACGAGTCCGGGGTGCACGTCCCGCAGATCTCCATCCCCTTCTCGCTGGGCTTCATCGTGCTGGTGCTCGCGGTGACGACGTTCACCAGCCTGCGCGCCACGAGGACGCAAAGCGCTTGACTTCGAGAACGCTCGAAGACCTACCGTCACGAAGGACGGTGAAGGTCCGGACGAACTGCGAAACGGAGTCGGACATGCGGGTCGGTGTGCACATCAACCGGTTCAACCATCCCGGAGGGCCCGCGGCGATCGGGCCCGAGCTGGCCGCCGCGGGCGTCGCGGCCGAGGCGGCGGGCGTCAGCTGGCTCTCGGTGATGGACCACTACTTCCAGATGGAGTTCAACGGCGGCGCCGAGGACGCCATGCTGGAGGCCTACACGACCCTCGGCTTCCTGGCCGGCCACACCTCCACGGTCCGCCTCGGCGCACTGGTGACCGGTGTGACGTACCGGAACCCGGGGCTGCTCGCGAAGATCGCCACCACCCTCGACGTGCTCTCCGGCGGCCGGGCGACGCTCGGCATCGGGGCCGCCTGGTACGACCGTGAGCACCACGGTCTCGGCGTGCACTACCCGCCGGTCGCGGAGCGTTTCGAGCGGCTGGAGGAGACCCTGCGGATCTGCCTCCAGATGTGGGACCCGGACAACAACGGGCCCTTCGAGGGCGAGCACTACCGGCTCGCCGAGACCCTGTGCGTGCCCGCGCCGGTCAGCAGCCCGCACCCCGAGATCATGATCGGCGGCAGTGGCGAGAAGAAGACCCTGCGGCTGGTCGCCCAGTACGCCGACGCCTGCAACCTGATCGTGTCGACACCGGACGAGCTGCGGCACAAGCTCGACGTGCTGCGCGGTCACTGCGACCGGCTGGGGCGCGACTACGACCGTATCCGCAAGACGATCGTCCACATGGGGGAGTCGGTCACCACGGGCGACCTCGACGCGTTCCTGGCGGAGATCGACGGCTTCACCAAGCTCGGTGTCGACACGGTGATCCTGGGCCCGCGCACCGGCGAACCGGCCGAGTGGATCGAACGGTTCGTGGCACCCGCGGTACCGCGCCTGGCCCAGCTGGACTGACGTCAACCGACGGGAAAGGGGCCGGAGTTCATGGGAACTCCGGCCCCTTCCACGGTGAATCAAGGAGCCTCGGTCAGGCGGCGACGGCCTCGCCCGCGTGACCCTTCAGCTGCGAGAGGACCTCGGTCAGCTGGGCGACGACCTCGGCGTCCTCGGACGGGTGGGTCTCGGCGAAGCGGACCACGGAGCTGGGGATCGAGAGCTTCAGCTCCTCGATCACCTTGCCGCCGGCGATGCCCACGGCCTTGCGGGCCTCGTCCTGCGCCCACACGCCGCCGAACTGGCCGTAAGCGGTGCCGACCACGACGACCGGCTTGCCGCCGAAGCCGCTGGCGCCGTAGGGGCGGGACAGCCAGTCGATGGCGTTCTTCAGGACGGCCGGGATGGTGCCGTTGTACTCGGGGGAGAAGAAGAGGAACCCGTCCGCGTCGGCGGCGGCGGCACGCAGCTTGGCGGCGGCGGCCGGGACATCGCCCTCGACGTCGATGTCCTCGTTGTAGAACGGGATGTCGGCGAGACCCTCGAAGATCTCGATGTCGGAGCCCTCGGGCGCGAACTTCACGGCGGCCTCGGCGAGCTGGCGGTTGTGCGAGCCGGCACGCAGGCTGCCGACGAGCGCGAGGATACGAACAGACATGGAAACTCCAAGGGGGGCTGAAACACTGCTGTAACGATCCGGACCGAGGTCCGTTTAAAAGTTGTACCAGCCTAAGCGGACCGCGGTCCAGTTCTGTTCCCGGTGCTTTACGCTGTCTTCATGTCCAGCGCCCTGCCCCCCTTCCCGAAGCCCGAGGAGTCCATAAGCGAACCCCAGCTGCTGGAGGTCCGCTCCTTCGGCGACGAGCCGTGCCTGCGCGCCGACGCGGCCCGCAACCGGGCCAAGCTGCTGGAGGCCGCCGCCCGCCTGATCGCGGAACACGGGGTGGCCGGCGTCACCATGGAGGCGGTGGCAGCGGCGGCCCAGGTCGGCAAAGGGACCGTCTTCCGCCGCTTCGGCGACCGCACCGGCCTGCTGATGGCCCTGCTCGACCACTCCGCGCAGACGCTCCAGGCCGACTTCATCGGCGGCCCGCCGCCCCTGGGCCCCGGAGCCCCGCCCGTCGAGCGGCTGCGGGCCTTCGGTGTGGCCGTGCTGTACCGCAACGCCGAGCACCTGGACCTGCAACTGGCCGCTCAGCCGGAGCCCACCCGCCGGTTCGCCCACTCCGCGCTGTGGGCACTGCGCACCCACGTCATGATGCTGCTGCGGCAGATCCTGCCCGACGCCGACTGCGAGCTGCTCACCCAGACGCTCCTGGCGTATCTGGACCCCGCCCTGATCAACCATCTGACCCGGCAGTGCGGAATGCCCATGGAACGTCTTGAGGCCGGCTGGATCGACCTCGTCGCCCGCGTGACCGCGACACCGCCGCCCTGCTGAGTCCGCCTCAGGCGTGGCCCGCGAACATGTCGAGGATGCCCTGCGGGGCGTCGGCCCGGAACATCAGCTCGCCGTTGGCCGCCGAGTCCGCCGCCGACTCCTCGCTGCGCGGGAACAGCTTCTCCTCGTAGGCGGCGAGCGCGGCCTCGGTGTCGCCCGGGTGCGCGGCCAGCGCGAGGCCCAGTTCGGCCCCGTCGAACATCGCCAGGTTGGCGCCGACGCCCGCGAACGGGGACATCACATGGGCCGCGTCGCCCAGCAGCGTGACCCCGGGCACCCGGTGCCAGCGGTGCCCGATCGGCAGCGCGTGGATCCGCCGCGGGGTCAGCGGCCCGTCCGCGTCGCCGAGCAGCGCCCGCAGGCTCTTGTCCCAGTCGGCGAAGTGCCCGAGCGTGTACGCCTTCGCCGCCTCGGTGTCCGTGAAGTCGACCTCGTCGAACGCGTTCTCGGGGACGGCGAGCGCCACATAGATGTGCAGGCTCCCGTCGGTCTCGCGGTGGGCCAGGAAGCCCTTGCCCGCGCCGAGGGCCATCAGCATGCCGTCGCCGACCACCTCGGCGCTCACCGGATGCCGTAGGGCGGCGTCCGGCAGGTCCGCCTCGACGAACGAGATGCCGGTGTACGCGGGCAGCGCGTCCGAGAGCAGCGGCCGCACCCTGGACCAGGCGCCGTCCGCGCCGATCAGCAGGTCGGTGGTGAAGGAGGTGCCGTCGGAGAGGGTCACCTCGTGCCGGCCGCCGTCCAGCGGGTGGGCGTCGGTGACTTTCGCGCCCCAGCGGACGGTGCCCTCGGGCAGGGAGTTCAGCAGCAGGTCGCGCAGCTGGCCGCGGTCGATCTCGGGGCGCCCACTGGTGCCGTCGTCGGGATCGTCCAGCAGGACCGTGGCGGCCTTGTCGAGGACGCGGGTGGCCTCGCCGCCCGGGTTGACCAGGGCGCGGAACTCGTCGTACAGGCCGGCCGCGCGCAGCGCCGGTTGCCCCGAGTCGTCGTGGATGTCGAGCATGCCGCCCTGGGTGCGTGCGGCGGGGGAGGCGTCGAGGTCGAAGACGGCGGCCTCGACGCCGTTGACGTGCAGGACCCGGGCGAGCGTGAGCCCGCCGAGTCCGCCGCCGATGATCGCGAGGGGGTGGTGGGGTGTGGTCATGATGGGCCTCCTTGAAGTAAGCGTGAAACAAGGTCAGTTGGGGACTGCGGTCCGTTCGATCCCGGCGATCAGTGCCTGGAATCTCCAGGACAGACGGGCCTCGCCCGCCCCGGACAGCAGCTCCGCGGAGCGGGCCGCGATGTGCGGGTGGGTCCGGTCGGAGACGTTGCGCAGGGCGTCGGTCAGGGCGTCCCAGTCGTCCCGGGGGGTGTCTTCGGCCGAGTGCTCGGCGGCCGTCGCGGTGGCCTGCTGGAGCAGCAGATCAACCCCCCACGCGGCCTGGGCGGGCGGAACGCCTCCCTCGTCGAGCAGGGCGAGCAGGCTCTCGATCAGGTTCAGGTAGTGCGGGCCGCTGGGCCAGGCCGTCAGCGCCGAACGGGCGAGGCTCGGGTGCTGGAAGAGCATCGCGGTGTACGCGGTGAGGACCTGCTCCAGGCGCTCGCGCCAGGTGCCCTCGGCCGGGACGGGCCCGATCGTGCCGAGCAGTTCGTCGAGAACTGCCGCGTGCAGCTCCGCGGTGTTGCGGACGTACACGTACAGCGAGGCCGGACCGGTGTCGAGTTCCTGGGCCAGGCGCCGCATGGTGACCTTGTGCAGGCCTTCGGCGCGCAGCACCGCCACCGCGGCGGCGACGATGCCTTCCCTGTTCAGGGCGGGTTTCGCCGGGCGTTCGCGGCGGCTGCGCGGGGTGTCGGGGCGAGCTGTCATGCCTTCACAGTAACGAACATGTTCGCTCCGAACAAGTTCGTGACGAACATGTTCGTGAAATCCCGGACCATGTTGCGGTTGTGACGACCGTTCCCCCGCCGCGCTGCCCGCCCCCGGCTTCTGCCAAGATGCCGTACGTCATGGTGCAGATACCGAATACGCCCGCAACCCCGTCGCCCGCACCGCGCTCCGTGCCCACGAGCGCCGATGTGGCCCGCCTGGCCGGGGTCTCACGCGCGACCGTCTCCTACGTCCTCAACAACACCAGCGCCGTACGGATCAGCGAGCCCACCCGTCGCCGCGTCCACGAGGCCGCCAAGGAACTGGGGTACGTCCCGCACGCGGCGGCCCGCAGCCTGCGCGCCGGACACAGCCGCATGGTGCTGATGCCGGCGCCGCCCATGCAAGTGGGGCTCCTCTACAGCAGGTTCATCAACGAACTCCAGTGGGCGCTCAGCCGCCTCGACTACACGGTCGTCCAGCACGGTTCCGTGGGTCTGCGCGGCGACGAGGCCGCCCGCGCCTGGGCCGAACTGCGCCCGGTCGCCGTCCTGGTGCCCGGCGCCGGACTCGGTCCGCAGGGCGTCGCGGTCCTCAAGCGCTCCGGGGCGCGGGCCGTCATCACGCTCGGCCCCGAGCCGATCGAGGGCGCCCACGTCCTGCTCCTGGACCACGAGGGCGTCGGCCACTCCGCCGGCACGCACCTCTACGGCCGCGGCCGGCGCCGGATCGGTGTGGTCGTGCCCGAGGAGCCGGGGATGGGGATCTTCTCCCGGCCCCGCCTCGCTGGCGTGCGCCGCGCGCTGGTCGGCACGGACGCCACGGTGACCGAACTCCCGCTCGCCTACAGCGAGGAGAGCGCCGCCAAGACCGCCGCCCAGTGGGACGCGCTCGGCCTCGACGCGGTGTTCGCGTACAACGACGAGTACGCGATGCTGCTGATGCGCGCCCTCCAGGACGAAGGCGTCCGCATCCCCGAGGACACCGCCGTGATCGGCGCCGACGACCTGATGATCGGCCGGCTGCTGCGACCGCGTCTGAGCACCGTCCACATCCAGCTCCCGTCCGGCGGCGACCTCGCCGAACTCGTCGACAACGCCGTCCGCGACCCCGGCTCGGTGCCGGGCGTGCACGAACTGCTCGGCGCCTCGGTGGTGCACCGCGACTCCAGCTGAACCGGATCCGACGACCGCGGTCCGGGGGCGAACGCGCCGTACGCGACTAGAATGTTGCGTGCTCAACCAGACAGGGGGTGCGTTCGATCACGGATGCGGTCCTGACGTCTGCGCCGGATCACCGCATCCCGTCACGCGCACGACCCGGGACTCCAACTACCCGCGCGGGTCCCGCCGTTGACGGATCGGAGAGCCGCCATGCCCCTGCTCGACCCCAAGATCTGGCAGTCCCGCCCGCTGTCGGGCCCCGAGTACCCGGTCACCGAGCCCGCCACCGGCGACCAGCTCGCCACCGTCACGCTCGCCGCCGCCGAGGACATACGCCCCGCCGTGCGGGCGGCCGGAGCCGCGCAGGCCGAGTGGGCGCGCGTCCCGCACTTCGTCCGCGCCGGAGTGCTGCGCAGGGCCGGCGATCTGTTCGCCGCGCACGCCGAGGAGTTGCGCGAGTGGCTCGTCCGGGAGTCCGGGTCGATCCCCGGCAAGGCGGACTTCGAACTGCACGTCGCCGCCCAGGAGTGCTACGAGGCCGCCGCGCTCGCCTCCCGCCCCACCGGCCAGGTCCTCCCCTCGGAGGCGTCCCGGCTGTCGTACACCCGGCGTGTCCCGGTCGGAGTCGTCGGCGTGATCGCGCCGTTCAACGCCCCGCTGATCCTCTCCATCCGCTCGGTCGCCCCCGCCCTCGCGCTCGGCAACGCGGTCGTCCTCAAACCCGACCCGCGCACGGCGGTCTGCGGGGGACTGGCCCTCGCGGCGGTCTTCGCGGAGGCCGGCCTGCCCGACGAACTCCTCCAAGTCCTGCCCGGCGGCGCGGAAGTGGGGTCCGCACTGGTCGCCGACCCGCAGGTGCCGGTCATCTCCTTCACCGGCTCAACCACGGCCGGGCGCGCGGTCGGTGAGGCGGCGGGGCGCCATCTCAAGCGCGCACACCTGGAGTTGGGCGGGAACTCGGCCCTGATCGTGCTGGCGGACGCCGACCTGGACGCGGTGATCTCCACGGCGGCCTGGGGTTCGTTCTTCCACCAGGGCCAGATCTGCATGACGACCGGCCGCCACCTCGTCCACGAGTCGCTCTACGAGGAGTACGTCGAACGCCTCGCCGCCAAGGCCGACTTGCTCGCCGTGGGCGACCCGCACCGCGCACAGGTGCACCTCGGCCCGATCATCGACGCGGCCCAACTCGCCAAGATTCACGGCCTTGTTGAGGCCAGTACCGCGAGCGGCGCCAGGCTCGCGGCGGGCGGCACACACGAGGACCTCTTCTACCGGCCGACCGTCCTCGCGGGTGTCGTCGACGACACCCCCGCCTACGCGGAGGAGGTCTTCGGCCCGGTGGCGCCGGTACGGCCCTTCGCCACCGCGGACGAAGCCGCGTCGCTGGCCGCCGCGTCGCCGTACGGCCTCTCGCTCGGCATCGTCACGCGCGACGCGGCCCGCGGCCTGGACCTGGCGGAACGCATCCCGACCGGGATCGTCCACATCAACGACCAGACCGTCAACGACGAGGCCGTGGCGCCCTTCGGCGGGGTCGCCGCCTCCGGCACCGGCGCCCGCTTCGGCGGCGAGGCCAACATCGAGGCCTTCACCGACGTGCGCTGGACGACGGTGCGCGGAGACGTGGCGTCGTACCCGTTCTGAGCGGTCCGCTCACTTGCCGTTCTGTTCGGCCTGCTCCTGCTGCTCGGCGACCGACTTACGGACCTCGTCCATGTCGAGCTTGCGGGCCTGGCCGATGACGTCCGTCAGGGCCGCCTCCGGCAGCGCGCCGGGCTGGGCGAACACGGCGACACGGTCACGCACGATCATCAGCGTGGGGATCGACTGGATGCCGAAGGCCTGCGCCAGCTCGGGCTGGGCCTCGGTGTCGATCTTGCCGAAGACCAGGTCCGGGTTGTCCTCGGCGGCCTTCTCGTAGACCGGGGCGAACTGACGGCACGGCCCGCACCAGGACGCCCAGAAGTCGATCAGGACGAAGTCGTTGTCCGTGACCGTCTGGTCGAAGTTCTCCTTGGTGAGCTCCACGGTGCTGCTCATGACGTGATTCCCTCTTCCTCGATGTGGGGCGAAGCCGCCTCGGACAACACGGTCGTCCGGGCCCGTATTCCGGGCCCCTACCCGTGTGGCCTCCGCGCACACCACCCAGCAGACTGGCCCCATGACGGAAACGGAATCCATCGAGTACGACGTCGTGGTGGTCGGGGCCGGGCCCGTGGGGGAGAACGTCGCCGACCGCACCCGTGCGGCCGGTCTCTCCACCGCGATCGTGGAGAGCGAACTCATCGGCGGCGAGTGCTCGTACTGGGCCTGCATGCCCAGCAAGGCCCTGCTGCGCCCGGTGATAGCCCGCGCCGACGCCCGCCGCGTGCCCGGCCTCGGCCATCTCGTCCAGGGCCCCCTCGACACCGCCGCGGTCCTCGCCCACCGCGACTACGAGGCCTCGGGCTGGAAGGACGACGGCCAGGTCCGCTGGCTCGACGGCATCGGCGCCGACCTGTACCGAGGCCAGGGCCGCCTCGACGGCCCCCGCAAGGTGACGGTGACGGGCCCCGACGGCGTACGGCACGTCCTCACCGCCCGGCACGCGGTCGCCGTGTGCACCGGCACCCGCGCCCTCCTCCCCGACCTGCCCGGACTCGCCGATGTCAAGCCGTGGACCAGCCGCGAGGCCACCAGCGCCAAGGCCGCGCCCGGCCGCCTGATCGTGGTCGGCGGCGGGGTCGTCGCCGTCGAGATGGCCACCGCCTGGCAGGCCCTCGGTTCCCGGGTCACCCTCCTCGTCCGCGGCAAGGGCCTGCTGCCCCGCATGGAGCCCTTCGCGGGCGAACTGGTCGCCGACGCGCTCACCGAGGCGGGCGTGGACCTGCGCACGGGGACGTCCGTCACGGCGGTGACCCGCGAGAACGGCACCGTCGTCGCCGTCACCGACAGCGGCGACCGCATCGAGGCCGACGAGATCCTCTTCGCCACCGGACGCGCCCCGCAGACGGACGACATCGGCCTCGACACCATCGGCCTGGAACCCGGCTCCTGGCTGACGGTGGACGACTCCCTCCGCGTCGAGGACAGCGACTGGCTGTACGCGGTCGGCGACGTGAACCACCGTGCCCTCCTCACCCACCAGGGCAAGTACCAGGCACGCATCGCGGGCGCCGCGATCGCCGCCCGCGCCGAGGGCGTCCCGCTGCTGGAGACGGACCCCTGGGGCGCCCACGCGGCGACCGCCGACCACGACGCCGTACCCCAGGTCGTCTTCACCGACCCCGAGGCGGCGGCCGTCGGCCTCTCCCTCGCCGAGGCGGAGCAGGCCGGTCACCGCGTCCGCGCGGTCGACGTCGAGTTCTCCTCGGTGGCGGGTGCCGGCCTCTACGCCGACGGCTACCGGGGCCGCGCCCGCATGATCGTCGACCTGGACGACGAGACCCTGCGCGGCGTCACTTTCGTCGGCCCCGGCGTCGGCGAACTGATCCACTCCGCGACCATCGCCGTCGCCGGTCAGGTCCCGATCAACCGCCTGTGGCACGCGGTCCCGTCCTACCCGACGATCAGCGAGATCTGGCTCCGCCTGCTGGAGGCCCACCGGGGCTGAACACCCCTGATGTCCTACGGCAGTTGAAAGCCGAGCGCAGCCGACGCCTCGTCCGGTGTCGGCTGCGCCCAGCGCTCCGCCATCGCCTCGTTGGACGACAGCGAGCGCAGTTCCGCGCGGTCCAGGTAGAGCAGGCCGTCGAGGTGGTCCGTCTCGTGCTGCACGATCCGCGCGGGCCACCCGGTGAACACCTCGTCCACCGCCCGCCCGTACTCGTCCTGCCCGGTCAGCCGCACCTCGGCGTGCCGCGCCACCACGGCCTGCCAGCCCGGCACGCTCAGGCACCCCTCGAAGAACGCGGCGCGACCGTCACCGACCGGCTCGTACGACGGATTGACCAGCACCCGGAACGGCTGCGGCACCCGCCCGCGCACCACCCGCACCTCGTCCGGCACCGGCGCCGGGTCCTCGATCACCGCGATCCGCAGCTCCACCCCGACCTGCGGGGCCGCGACGCCCACACCCGGCGCCGCGTGCATGGTCACGCGCAGCGCCTCGATGAACCGGGCCAGCAACGCCGGCTCCAACTGGCCGTCGAACGGCTCGGTTTCACGCCTGAGCACCGGGTCACCGGCCGAGACGATGGGCAACGGACCGTCGGCGGCGAGGAGTTCCTCGACCCGTTCGGCAAGGGGCGCGCGATCACTGGGAAGTGCCATCGCGCCAGGATGCCATGGCCTCCGGCGCCACCTGATGTGACCCACGCCACGCGAAGTCACGGGAACTCGGGGCCTCGACGCGCCGACTACTGGATCACTACGGCTTCGACACGTCCGGGAGTCGTGCCCGACCGTCCGTCGCCTTCGTAGCCACCCGCCCAGCTTGCCGCCCGCCTGTCGTCCCCCGACCACCGCCGTCCTCGTCCTCCGCCCGCCGGTTCATCCGCCCGCTCCCGGTTCACCCGCATCGCCCTTCGGCCCACCTGCCTCGCCCCTCGGTCCACTTACTTCTGCCCCTCGGTCCACCCGTCTCTGCCCCCGTACCTGGCCGACCTGCCTCTGTCGCCCTCCCCGGTCCGCCCGCCCCCTCGTCCCCTGCCACCCGGAGAAGCCCGCCCATGTCCACCGCTCCCTCGACCGCCCCGGCCGAGGTCCCGCAAGAGCCCGCCCCGGCACCGTCCCCCAGCCGCTGGGCCCCGCTCCGCCCCCTGGTCCTGCGCCTGCACTTCTACGCCGGAGTGCTCGTCGCCCCGTTCCTGCTCGTCGCCGCGACCACAGGGTTCCTGTACGCCGGTGCCTTCCAGGCCGAACGGATCGTGTACGCCCATGAGTTGACCGTCCCCGTCGGCGACCGCGAGCTGCCGATCTCGCAGCAGGTGACCGCCGCCCGCAAGGCACACCCCGAGGGCACGGTCTCGGCGGTCCGGCCCTCCCCGAAGGCGGGCGCCACCACCCGCGTCATGCTCTCCGGCGTCGCGGGCGTCCGCTCCGACCACACCCTCGCGGTGTTCGTCGACCCGTACACCGGGAAGGTGCGCGGCGCGCTGGAGCAGTACGGCTCGACCGGCGCGCTCCCGCTGCGCACCTGGATCGACGACCTCCACCGCAATCTCAACCTCGGCGAAACCGGCCGCCTGTACAGCGAGTTCGCCGCGAGCTGGCTGTGGGTCATCTCGGCCGGCGGCCTGGTGCTGTGGTTCTCCCGCCGCCGCGCCCTGCGCAAACTGCGCGGCACCAGCGGACGCCGTCGCACCCTCGGCCTGCACGGCACGGTGGGTGTCTGGGCCGCCGCCGGGTTCATCTTCCTCTCGGCGACCGGACTGACCTGGTCGACGTACGCGGGCGCCAACATCGACGAACTCCGCACCTCCCTGGGCCAGTCCACGCCCTCGGTGTCCGCCGCGGCGAGCGGTGAGCACGCGGGGCACGGCGGCTCCACCGCGACCGGCGACGCCGAACACGGAGTGGGCCTCGACAAGATCCTCGCCGCCGCGCGGGCCGAGGGGCTGGGCAACCCCGTCGAGATCGTCCCGCCCGCCGACGCGAACTCGACGTACGTCGTCAAACAGGTCCAGCGCAGCTGGCCCGAGAAACAGGACGCGGTCGCCGTCGACCCCACCACCGGCAAGGTGACCGACGAACTCCGCTTCGCCGACTACCCGTTGCTAGCCAAGCTGACCCGCTGGGGCATCGACCTGCACACCGGCGTCCTCTTCGGACTCGTGAATCAGATAGTCCTGATGCTGCTCGCCCTCTCGCTGATCCTGCTGATCGTGTGGGGCTACCGCATGTGGTGGCAGCGCGGCCGGGGTTCCTCCTTCGGCCGCCCGATCCCGCGCGGCGCCTGGGCCCAGCTGTCCCCGCTGGTCCTCGTCCCGTGCCTGGCGGTGATCGCCGTACTCGGCTATTTCGTCCCGCTGTTGGGCATTCCGCTGGCCGCGTTCATCGTCGTGGACGTGGTGCTCGGCGAGATGGCCCACCGGCAGGGCCGCCGGACGTACGCGAAGCAGTGACACGGACGAAGGGGCCCGGTTCCGTCAAGGAATCGGGCCCCTTCACTTACGTCACCGCGTCTCAGACCTGGGCGAAGTCACCCGCGAGCGCCGAGGCGATCCGCAGATGCGGTCCCGCCTCCTCGTGCCGGCCCTGCCGCTCCAGCGTGCGGCCCAGCATCAGCCGCGCGTAGTGCTCGACCGGGTCGCGCTCCACGATGACCCGCAACTCGGTCTCGGCGCGCCGCAGTTGGGCCGAGTGGTAGTAGGCGCGCGCCAGCAGCAGGCGCGGTCCGGTCTGCTCCGGCACCTCTTCGACCAGCCCGCCCAGCACCCGGGCCGCGGCGGCGTAGTCCTTGGCGTCGAAGAACATCTGCGCGCGCTCCCAGCGCTCCGCCGGTGTTCCGTGGTCGTAGTACGTCATGTCCACTTGACCTCCTTCGACGCCCTCAACGGACCATGTTGGTTGAATATTCCACTACTCCGCTATGGCGGCCAGCTCGGCGTTGGCCCGCTCGGTGACCAGGGTGAGAACGCGACCGGCGGCCAGCAGGTCCTCCTCGGGGAGGTCGCCCCAGACCCTGGCGCTCGCCGCGCTCGTCTCCTTCGTGATCCGCTCGAACAGCTCCCGGCCCGCGTCCGTGATCCGCACGTCGGACGCGTCCGTCCCGAGCAGCCCGGCCGTGATCAGTTCGTCGATGGTGGCCTGCACGGAGTCCTCGTCGACCTTCAGCGCCGACGAGGTGTCCGCGGCGAGCTGCCCGCGGTCGACGGGCCCGGCGGCGAGGGCGACCGGCCGCAGGGTGATCTGCTGCTGGAAGCCGACGCCGTGGCGGACGAGGACGCTCTCCAGGACGGCGCGGGCGGCGTAGTGCGCCAGACCGAGCATGCGTGCGTTGGCGGGGGTCGTGGTGGCGGTGGTCATGACTGCTCCTTCTCGTGCTCACTCGCGGGGTTGAGGGGTGTGTCGAGCAGAATCGCCAGGTCCCGGCCGAACTCCCGGGTCCGTTCGCTGTCGAGGCCGCCGAGCGGTTCCAGCAGTTGCTCCAGAAGGCCGTGGACGACCTTGATCGCCCGCCGGGTCACCTCGCGGCCCTCGTCGGTGAGGGCCAGTTGGACGGCGCGTGGATCGCGGGGGTCCCGGGTGCGCTCGACGAGGCCCGCGGACTCCAGGGCGCGGGCCAGCTTCGACACGTAGAGGGCTTCGAGTCCGGTGTGGTCGGCGAGGTGCCGCTGGCTGGGGCGCAGCCCGGAGCGGTGCATGCCGTACAGCGACGCCACCAGGGAGTACTGCGCATGGGTCAGTCCCAGGGGTGCCACCGCGCGGTCGACCGCCACACGCCATTTCATCGACAGTCGCCAGACCAGGAAACCGGGCGTCGCGCCCTCGGATGCCGTACTCATGACCGATACAGTACATGGATACTATATCCATGGCTACTATTTTTCGGACGGAGCGGCGACGGCGGGGGAGCGGCCCCGGGGGATCGACCGGCGCTTGACGGACTGACGTAAGGGCCTCGACGGGACTAGGTTGTCGCCATGAGCAATCTTGATCGCGAAGCGGTTCCGGCCCTGTGCGGCGGCCGCGGTTTCGTGGTGGCGGAGCCCGTCCGTGAACTCCTCAGCCCTCGCAAGGTCCAGCTCGGCGAGTCCACCGAAGTCCGCCGGCTGCTGCCCAACCTGGGCCGTCGGATGGTCGGCGCCTGGTGCTTCGTCGATCACTACGGCCCCGACGACATCGCCGACGAGCCCGGCATGCAGGTGCCGCCACATCCTCACATGGGTCTACAGACCGTCAGCTGGCTGCACGAGGGCGAGGTGCTGCACCGCGACTCGACCGGCAGCGTCGCGACGATCCGCCCGCGCGAACTGGGCCTGATGACCTCCGGCCGGGCGATCAGCCACGCCGAGCAGAGCCCCAAGACGCATGCCCGGTTCCTGCACGGCGCACAGCTGTGGGTCGCCCTCCCCGACAGCGACCGCCACGTCGAGCCGCACTTCGAGCACCACGCGGAGCTGCCGGTCGTCACGGCGCCGGGCCTGCGCGCCACGATCGTCCTCGGCGACATCGACGGCGCGGCCTCGCCCGGCACGACGTACACCCCGATCGTCGGCGCGGACCTGGCCCTCACGGCCGGCGCGGACGTACGCCTGCCCCTGGAACCGGACTTCGAGTACGCCGTCCTCGCCATGTCCGGCGAGGCCCACGTCGACGGCGTCCCGGTCCTCCCCGGCTCGATGCTCTACCTCGGCTGCGGCCGCACCGAACTCCCGCTGCGCGCCGCGTCGGACGCGGGCCTGATGCTGCTGGGGGGCGAGCCGTTCGAGGAGGAGCTGATCATGTTCTGGAACTGGATCGGACGGTCCCAGGAAGAGATCGAGCAGGCGCGTGCGGACTGGATGACGGGATCGCGGTTCGGCGAGGTGAAGGGGTACGACGGCGCGCCGCTGCCGGCCCCCGAGCTGCCCCCGCTGGCGTTGAAGCCGCGGGGGAGAGTGCGCTGACGGGGCTACGGCGCGGCGGTCGCTTGCGGTGAGCGGAGTACCAGCAGGGTGATCTCGCTGGGGGCGAAGACGCGGAACGGTGGGCCCCAGAAGCCGGTGCCGCGGCTGGTGTAGAGCAGTGTGCGGGAGCCGTGGCGGCTGAGACCGGCCAGGGCGGGCTGGTCGAGGCGGACCAGGTGGTGGAAGGGCCAGATCTGGCCGCCGTGGGTGTGGCCGGACAGCTGGAGGTCGATGCCCGCGGCTGCCGCCCGGTCGACGAACTTGGGCTGGTGCGCCAGGAGCAGGACGGGCAGGTCGGGGTCGGCGCCGTCCAGGGCTCCGGCGAGGTGGGCGCGGTGGCCCGCCAGACCGGAGGACTCGGCGGTGACGTCGTCCACGCCGGCGACCACGAGGGTGTCGCCGCCGCGTTCGAGCAGCAGATGCCGGTTGCGCAGCGGCTCCCAGCCCAGCTCGCCCATCAGGTCGACCCAGCCCTGGGCCTCGCTGTAGTACTCGTGGTTGCCGGTGACGTAGACCCGGGCCTTGGTGGCTCGCACGGTGCCGAGCGGAACGGCCTGGGCGCGACGGCGTTCGGCCGTGCCGTCCGCGATGTCGCCCGTGTGGCAGACCAGGTCGGCCTCCAGGGTGTTCACGGTCTCGCACACCCGCTCCGACCAGCGGGCGCGGTCGAGCGGGCCGTAGTGGGTGTCGGTGATGAGGGCGACGCGGGTGCCGTCCAACCCGGCGCCCAGTCGCGGGAGTTGGACGTCGAGGCGGCGCACGCGGGGCACGCGGCGGGCCTCGGCGTAGCCCCAGGCGAGCAGTACGGCGGTGGTGCCGAGGACGGCCCAGCTGACGATGCGGGCCCGGTCCTGGCTGTCGCCGACGCCGGCCACGGTCAGGGCGAGCCGCAGCAGGACGCCGAGCAGCACGGACCAGGTGAACAGGATCCAGCTGCCGCCGAGGAGCGTGTCACCGAGGATCGCCATCCGGTCCTGCTGGCGTCGGCCGTGGCCGCGCATCATCGCGAGCGGCATACCGACGAGACCGAGGACGAACAGGGCGGTGCCGGTGAGCGTGACGGCCAGCGGCCAGTGCTGGCCCGTGTACAGGAGCACCCCGCAGGGCACGGCCCACAGCAGGACCGGGGCGATCAGGGGGAGGTAGCGCATCAGGCGGTGCAGCAGGCTCCGCCGTGGAACGTGCGCTTCGGTGTCGGCGGGGCGGGTGTCGCTGGTGTCGGTCACGCCTCCCACTCTAGGTAGGGCCACCACCGCCGGACACGCCCAGGGTGATGTCGTCGGCGTAGTAGTCGCCCTGTGCGTACCAGCCGTGGACGTAGATCGTCGCGCTGGTCTGGGACGGGCCCGTCGTGAAGGAGACGGTCAAGCGGCTGTAGCCGGACGGGGACGTGGTCCAGGTGGAGGTGCCGCCGCTCACACCCAGGTAGACGTAGGAGCCGCGGACCCAGCCGCTGAGCGAGTAGGTGGTGTTCGGCTGTACGGCGACGGTCTGGTCGCACTGCGCGGTGTCGCTCGAACTCACCGTCCCCTTGAGGGCTTTGGAGCCCGAGTGGACGGGGGAGGAGACGATCGAGCCCGGGTTCCCGGCGCAGTTCCACGGCGAGCTGCCGCCCGACTCGAAGCCGGGGTTGGTCAGGGCGTCGGGAGTCCCGACCGCGCTGGGGGCGGCCGAGGTCGGTGCGGCGGACGTCGGGGCGGTCGACGCGCTCGCCGAGGGCGCGGCCGGGGCGGCCTCCGTATGGCTCGGGATCAGGAGAGAGCAGCCGAAGCCGACGACGGCCGCCGCGGCGACCGCGATCAGCACGGCCGCCCGGCGCTGACCGGGTCCCAAACGGGGGCGGACCGCGGGGAGTTGCTCCGCCGTCCCGCGGCCGGGGACGGGCGGGAGTTCCTCCGTCTCGCCCTCGGGCGAAGTGCGCGGGACGGGTGCGGGCTCGGTCGCGTGGCCGCGGTAGTGCTCGTCCTGGCGTATGTCGTCGAGGAGTTGGGCCAACGCGGCGGTGCTGCGCGGGCGCAGCACACGAATGGGCTCCAGCGCGGTGCGGTCGTCCGCCGACTCGGACCCGGGCGGTATGGGCACGGCGCTCTCCTTACGTCACATCCCGTGGCAGAGACCGGAGTTGTCCCTGCGGATGGATACGCAACGTCCGCCACGGAGGTTCAGCCGGGAACTCCCACCACCGCCGCGCGGGCCGCGCCCACCAGCGCGGCGTCCCCCGCAGGGCCGGCGGGTGTCATCGCGCGAGGGGGTCGGACCCCGGCCGCACTCGCGGCACGCGAGTCGTCCGGTGTCCAGCCCCCGACCCCGAGACCGGCGGTCAGCGCCGGGGCGACGAGGTCCCAGGAACGGGCCATCGAGCCTCCGACTACCAGCGCGGTCGCGCCGAAGGCCAGCAGGCGCGGGCCCAGCACGGCGCCCAGTCCGGTGAAGACGCCGTCCAGCACCCGCCGGGCCCGCTCCTCTCCCGCCCTGGCCCGTTCGGCGATGTCGTGCACATCGGCGGCGGGGTCGCCGTAGCGGGCGAGGATCGCACGGCGGGAGACGGTGTCCTCCAGCGGTCGGCCGTCGATCTCGGTGAGGTCCATCCGGCCCTCGGGCGGTACGCCGGGACCCGCCTCGCAGATGCGGCCGTCGGCCAGGAACGCCGAGCCGACACCCGTGCCGAGCGTGATGCCCACGGCCCGGCGATGCCCCCGGACGGTGCCCGTGGACCACTCGCCGGTCAGGAAGGCGTGGGCGTCGTTGAGGAACACGACGTCGCCGGGGCGCTGTCGCAGTCCGTGCAGGAGTGCCGCCCGGACGTCCGTCCCGTACAGGGCGTCGAACTTTCCCACGCCCCGGAAGAGGGCGACCCCCCTCGCGTAGTCGAACGGCCCGGGCACCGCGACGCCCCACCGTGCGCCGGGCGGCGCCGACAGCCCGTCGGCGCAGCACCGTACGACGTCGAGGATGTCCTCGGCGGCGCCGTCCGCGTCGAGCGGCTCGCGCGCACGGCCGGTGACCCGCCCGTCGCGCAGGTCGACGAGCGCGGCGGTGACATGGGTGCCGCCGATCTCCAGGACAGGGATCAACGGACCAGCGCCTTCACGACCCGCACCGGGCCGTCACCGGTCGCCCGCAGGGTGTACGGGCCGACCGCGGCGGGCACGGTCAGGGTCTCCGCGTAGGCCAGTTCGTGCCGGTCTCCGGCCGCCGTGCGCACGGTGACGCCATCGCCCTCCACCACGTTCAGGATGTGGAACCGCCCCTGTGTGTCGTCGACGGCCTCGGCGTCGGCGTCCAGCACGAAGCGCCTGACCTCGTAGAACATCTCGGCCAGCCCACCGATGACCTCCTCCCGCCAGCCCGTGCCCTCGCGCAGAGTGCGCGGCTGCTGCACCAGGTCGCGGGCGACGGCCGCACCACGCCGTCCGGTCTCCAGGTTGGCGAACCCGTGCTCGTAGGGCAGCGGGCGCGGGTTGCCGTCGGCGCCGGGCCGCAGCCAGTCGTAGAACCGCAGGCTGTAGAGGTACGGGGTGGCGCTGATCTCCAGCACGAGGTTGCCCGCGCCGCTGGCGTGCGGGGTGCCCGCCGGGATCATGAACAACTGGCCCTGCTCGGCGGGAAAGGCGAGGACGTGGTCCTCGGGGTCCATGGGGACTCCGTCGCTGATGGCCCGCTCCACCTCCTTGCGGAAGACGTCGACGTCGGCGTCCTCGCGCAGCCCGAGATACACCTTCGTGTCGGTGCTGCCAAGGGTCAGGTAGTACGTCTCGTGCTGGGTGTAGTCCCAGCCGAAACGCTCGCGCATGTACGACTCCTTGGGGTGGCAGTGCACGGAGAGGCTGCCGCCGCCGACGGTGTCCAGGTAGTCGAAGCGGATCGGGAACGACGTACCGAAGCGGGCGTGCACCTCCGCCCCCAGCACGCTCAACGGCTCAAGTACGCACATGAGTTGGAACGGCACCTCGGCCTGGGCCTCCGGCCCGGTGCCGATGAGGACGCCCGCCTCGGGCGCGATCAGCTCGTAACCGAGCGCGGTGTTGCGGGAGTCGGGGTTGAAGCCGAGTTCGCGCTGTGCCCAATGGCCGCCCCAGGGCGTGGAGTTGAAGTACGGGCGGGTGCGGTGGGGACGGCGGGCCAGGGTGGCGCAGGTGGCGCGCAGCCCTGCTCCGTCGAGCCACGCCGGCTGGCCGGGGTGCTGCATGTCGAGCCAGCCGTCGAGGCGGCGGGCGAGCGCGTCGCGGTGCCGGTCGAGCATCGGCCAGTCGATGTAGAAGAGACGTCTGAAGTCGGGCTTCTCGTCCGGCAGACCGAGGTTGGCGCCCGTCTCACCCGCGCCGACGGCGGCCTCCGCATAGCGCTTGGGCACATCGGCGTACCAGAGCACGTCGTGCTCCACGAGGGCCGCGCCGGGCCCGTAGACGAGGAGTAGTCCTTCAGAAGGCAGTGCGGACGGCGGCAGGTTCTCGAAGAGGTCGTCGAGGGAGTTGTCGGCGAGCTTGCGGAAGTAGGGGTCGTCGGCGTCCTCCGGTCGCTCGGTACGGCTGCTGACGAGTGCCGGCGGTGCGTAGTGGCTGCGGAGGTCCAGCAGGGTGACGGGGGTGCCGCGCCCGGTCAGTTCGTGTGCGAGGCGGTCGGCGAGGAGCGACCAGTCGACGGACGGGGGGCCGTCGACGGCCACCACCGCGCGGCCGTAGGGGAGTTGGGCGGCCACCGCCTGCCAGCCCGTGCGGAGGACGGCCTGCGGGGCGGGGGCGTAGCGCGGATCGAGCCGGTACACGGAGTCTCCTTCGGGGGCCGGAGCGGCGGTCATTCCTTGCTCGATCCGGCGAGCATCCCGGACACCAGCGTGCGCTGGGAGAAGAGGAAGAGCACCAGCACGGGCAGGATGGCGATGACGATGGCCAGGGCGAGTTCGGGGATGGTGATGTTCAGTCCCGCACCGGCGACGGGGTTGAACGACGGTGTGGAGGTGAGCAGTTGGTTCAGGCCCACCTGGACCGGGAACTGCTCGCTGTTCGGCAGCACGAGATACGGCAGGAAGAAGTTGTTCCAGTTGCCCACGAAGCTGAAGAACGCGACCAGTCCGATCACCGGCTTGGCGAGCGGGAGCGCGATGCGGGAGAAGAGCTGCCACTCCGTGCAGCCGTCGATGCGCGCGGCGGACAGCAGGTCCCTGGGAAGGCTGCTCCCGAAGTAGATGTAGACCAGGTACACGCCGAACGGATAGAAGGAGAAGGGGAGGATCAACGACCAGACGGTGCCGATGAGATGGAAGCGGTTCAGCTCCAGGAAGATCGGCAGCACCAGGGTGGCCTGCGGCATGATCATGGTGACCAGGGTGATCACCAGGAGCGTCTGGCGGCCCCGGAACTTCGTCAGCGCCAGCGCGTAGCCTGCCGGAACACTGACGAGCAGCGTCAGGACGAGTGAACCGCCCGAGTAGATGGCCGAGTTGAGCAGCCACCTCGACATGGCGCCGTCCTGGAAGGCGAACAAGTGCCGCCAGGCCGCGCCGATTTGATGGAACGAACCGAAGGAGAGCGGGTTGTCCCGCACCACTTCGCCCGCGGTCTTCGACGGGGCCAGCAGCAGCCAGATCACCGGCAGCACGAAGAAGACGAGGAGAAGGGCCAGGAGGAGGCCAACCACCAGGAACGGAAGGCTCCTTGACGGGTGGGCGCGTCGCCTCACGGCCGCCAGGAAGGGCGTCGTCTGTGTCATTTCTCGTCCAACTTGAACAGGTTCGAGCGGGCGACCAGGAGACCGGCGGCGAGGAGACCCACGGCGAGGAGGACGACGGAGATCGCGGCGGCGCCGTTGAAGTCGCCCTGCTGGAAGGCGTAGACGTACGCGAGTTGGTTCGGCGACCAGGTGGGGCTCACCCTGCCGAGGCTCGCGGTCTGGAGGAGCTGGGGCTCCACGAACAGCTGGGTGCCGGTCGCGAAGGCCATGATCGTCATGTAGACGATCCACTGCCGGATCATCGGGATCTGGATGTGCCAGGCGGTGCGCCACGGGCCCGCACCGTCCATACGGGCCGCTTCCAGCACCTCGTCGGGGATGTTGTTCAACGCCCCGTACATCACGACCATCCAGCCGCCGGCGCCGGTCCAGAACGCGATCAGCATGAGGATCAGCGGCAGGTTGCCGGGTGCCAGGACGGCGGCGAACGTCTTGAACCCCAGGGCGGTCAACAGCCGTGACACCGGGCTGACATCGGGATCCAGCATGAACAGCCAGACCAGCACGCTCGCCACTCCGGCGAGGGCGCCGGGGATGTAGTAGAGGAAGCGGAAGAGCGCCGAGGTGCCCGGCCGCACCCGGCTGCGCAGGATCACCGCGGTCAGCACGACCACGACCACCAGCGTCACCAGCCACATGACCAGGTAGATCAACATGTGGGTGAAGGCCGGGACGAAGCGGTAGTCCTGGACGACCTTCGTGAACTGGTTGAGCCCGGTGAACTGGCCCCGGTCGTTGGTGAGCGACAGATAGAACGCGTACCCGGTGGGGAAGACGCCGAACGCGAGCAGCAGCACCGCGTACCCGGCGACGAAGAAGTAGCCCGCGCGACCGCGGCCCGTGCGCCGCGGCGTGATGCCGTGGCGCACGGGGGAGACGGCGACGCGCTCGGTCTCCAGCAAGGTCACTGATCGACCACCTTGTAGCCCTGGGTCTTTGCCTCGCCGGCGATCTCCTTCTGCCAGGCGGGCAGCGTCTCGGTCAGGCTCTTTCCGGCGGTCAGCGCCGGGAGGACGACGCTGGACCAGGCGGTGGAGTCCGAGAACTTGGTGTTCGACCAGCCGGTCCACACCTCGTTCGCGGCCTGCTCGAACGGCCCGCTCACATCGTTGGCGAAGTAGTCCTTGTTGGCCGGGTTCGCCAGCCAGGCTTTCGCGGCCTGGGTGTACGCCGGATAGGTGGGCGCGGTGGCCTGGTTCTCGTCGGAGGTCGTCAGCCAAGTCACCAGATCCGTGGACGACTTGAGGTTGGCGCTGTGCGAGGACACCATCCACACACCGCCGCCGACGTTGCCCGTGGCGGTCGTGCTCTCCCCTTCCCAGGCGAGCGGGGGAGCCGCGGCGATCTGCTTGGCCGGGGTCTTGAAACCGGCCTTGAACAGGTACTGCCCATACCACGAAGGGCCGTACGCCATAAGGACTTTGGAGCCGCTGTTCTTCGCGAAGCCCTGGCTGAAGAAGCCCTGGGTGGCGACGGCCTTGGCGCTGATCAGGGTGTCCAACAGCGTCGCCATCCGCGTGCACTTCGGATCGGCCAGGTCGGTGCGCAGGGTGTCGGGCTTCACCAGGTCGAACGCGGGGCACTGGCCCGACCAGAAGTACGACTCATGGGAGTTGGTGTCCCCGACCGAGCCCACCAGATAGCCCGGGTGCTCCTTGGCGACCTTCTTGCCGAGGGCCTCGTACGCCTGCCATGTCGTGGGGACCTGGTAACCCCACTTGTCCATGAGGGACTTGTTGTACCAGAGGAGAACCTGCGCGATGTCGTTGCGCATGCAGTAGGTGTGGCCGTTGAACTGACAGGGCGTCAGAGATCCCTTGGCGAAGCCGTCCAGAGTGGTCTGCGGTACGAGCTTCTCGTCCAGGGGCGCGGCGAAGGGCTGTGCGCCGGGCTTCGTGGCCTCCGAGGCCCAGGTCACGTCGGTCGGATTGCCGAACACCACGTCCGGCCAGCCGCTGCCCGTCCGGTCGAACAACTGCACCTTCGACTGGAGATACGTCGATCCGTCGGCGCCGCCGTCGTACGTGACGATCTTCATCTTCACGTCGGGATGCGACTTCTGGTAGGCCTGCACGGACGGCAGCCGGGTCGAGTCGGCCCACACCGTGATCTGTGAACCCGCCTTCTGCGCGGCCGGCTTGAACGCCGACTCCTTGGAGGCGGAAGGGGTGGTGGTGTCGGCGCTGGCGCAACCGGCCAGGGCGGCCGCGGTGGCCAGGGACAGCGTGATGGCCGCCGCGCGGAGCAGCGAGTGACGCCGACCGGTTCTCGGAGATCGGGAAGACTCCATCGTCTTGCCTTGCCTTTCTGTTCTCGCGCCGCTCAGCGCGGTTGCTCGACGAACGGCAGGAGTTCGCCGCCGTAGCCGAAATCGAGGGGGAGGGCGATGCCGGGCCCCGTGGGGGCGTGCACCAGGCCCTGGTCGTCCACATGGCGCTCTCGGACGACGTTCACCGAGGTCACCAGGGACTCGTAGTAGGTGGTGTTGGAGATGGCCATGCACAGGTGGTGGTTGGGGATGTCCGAACCGTGCACCTCGGCCCGCAGCCGGAAGGCGTCGGCGAGATGCGCGGTGCGCATCGCGCCGGTGATGCCGCCCCGCAGGGTGGTCCCGGCCCGGACGCCGAAGGTGGCGGCACCGGACCGGATGAAGTCCGCCGCGTTCATGTGCGCGCCGTCGGAGGTCTCCGCCACCAGCAGCGGTACGTCCACGGTCTCGGCGAGCCGCTGATAGGCCGAGATGCTGAACTCCCGGATCGGCTCCTCGTACCAGAGGTAGTCGGCCTCGGAGAGCGCCCGCCCCAGCCGGATCGCGTCGGGCAGGTCGAAGCCCGCCGAACCGTCGTACATCAGCGGGACGTCGGGACCGACGTGCTCGCGCAGGGCCAGGCACAGTTCGGCGTCACGGCGGGCGTCGCCCCAGGCGTGCAGTTTGATGCCGCGATATCCGAGGGCCAGGCACTGGTCCGCCACGTCGAGGAACTCCGCGACGCTCGCGAACGTCGAGGTGGAGGCGTAGGCGGGGATGGCGTCCCGGAAGCCGCCGAGCAGACGCCAGACCGGTTCGCCGTGGTAACGGCCAGCCAGGTCCCACAGGGCGATGTCGATCAACCCCAGGGTGGGGAGCGGGAGTTCGTGGATACGGTCCAGCTCCCACACCCGGTGCCACAGCCACTCCCGCTGGAACGGGTCGGCGCCGACCAGTTCCTCGCGGAAGACCCGGTCCACCAGGTCCCGCAGGACGACGTGGGCGCCGGGGCGGGCGAACAGCGCGACGCCCTCGGCCCCCTCGTCCGTCCCGATGTGCAGGACCGCGCCGTCGCCCACCGGAGCGCTGCCGCTCAGCCCGTCGCGCCAGCGGAAGGGCGGACTGGCTGCCGGAACATCGATCCGGTGTACTTCGACATGGGTGATCTTCATCCTGGCTTTCGTCTTCTGTAGGGAAACGTTTTGGCTGGGAGGCGTTCTGGCTGGGAAGCGGGCGGGGCTCAGAAGCCGCCGTACGCCTGGAGCGTGTAGACGCTGCCGCCGTTGCCGCTAGAACCGGTGACGGTCAGGCGCAGATAGCGCGCGGTGATCGGGGTGCCGACGAAGGCGTAGTTGGTCTGCGCCGTGGTGCTCGCGGCGGTGTGGTCCTCGAACGTCGACCAGTTCTGGCCGTCGGTGGAGTACTCCAGGCGGTACTTGTAGCCGCTCGGCAACTCAAAGGTGGTGACCACGGTGGAGACGGTGGTGTCCTTGCCGAGGTCGATCTGGAGCCAGGACGGGTCGGGCAGTCCCAGGCCCTGCGCCCAGCGGGTGGAGAGGTTGCCGTCGACCGCCTTCGCCGGGGCGTAGCCGTCCGACTCGGAGGACGAGGTCGCCGTCTTGTTCAGGGCCAGGTCGTTGTCCGCCGGAGTGGTGACGACGGCCGCCTTGCTCGGGTCGGAGGTGTTCAGCGCCTCGTCGCGGGCCACGACGGTGAACGAGTACTGCGTGCCGGCGGTCAGGCCGGAGACCCGCAGGGTCGTGGCGTCGGTGACACCGATCCGCTTGCCGTCCTGGTAGACGACATAGCTGGTCACGCCGGTGTCGTCCGTGGCCGCGGGCCAGCTGACATCGACCAGGCTGGGCAGCAGCGGCTTGACCGTCGGCTGTCCGGGAGCGGTCGGGGCCGTGTGGTCCGTGACGGTCCTGGGGGTGCCGTAGACCTGGAAGTCGTAGATGCTGCCGCCGTTCCAGTTGGAGCCGGTGACGGTCAGTCGGACGAAGCGGCCCGCGACCGGGGTGCCCGTGTGGACGTAGTCGGTCGCCGCCGTGGTGTCCGCGGTGGTGCGGTCCGCGAGGGTCTTCCAGTGGACCTCGTCGGGGGAGACCTCGATGCGGTACTTGTAACCGCTCGCCTTCTCGAAGGTCGTGATCGCGCCGTTCACGTCGTACGACGCTCCGAGGTCGACCTGGATCCAGGACGGGTCGGGCAGGCCGAGGCCCTGTGCCCAGCGGGTGGAGAGGTCGCCGTCGACCGCCTTGGCCGGGGTGTTGTCCTCGGAGTACGACGAAGCGGTGATCGGCTTCTTGAGGGCGAGGTCGGAGCCGGACGGCATGGTGACCTTGAGCGCCTGGCTGGGCTGGGACTCGTTGCCTGCGGCGTCACGGGCGGTGATCTTGAAGGTGTACGTCTTTCCGGCGGTCAGGCCCGGAAGGCGTACCGAGGTGGCGCCCGTGGCGCTGATCAGCTTGCCGTCGCGGTAGACGGAGTAGCCGGTGACGGCCGTGTCGTCGGTGGACGCGGCCCAGTTGAGGTCGGCGATCGTCGGGAAGTCGGTGACCGCGCTCGGAGTGCCGGGCCTGCTGGGCGACTTGTGGTCGGTGACGGCCGGGCCCGGGTCGAGGTGACGGTAACTCGCTTGCAGGCCCGCGTTGTTGACGATGGAGGCCGGGAGCTGGGCGCAGGAACCCACGGTGGTGTTGGCGGTGATGGTGCTGCTCGTGCTGTTGGCCTGGGCGGAGTAGGCGGGCTGGGTGGTGAAGTTGTTCGTGGCCCTGATGTCCATGCCGTGGTTGAGGAACAGCCACTGGTAGGCCACGTCGCACAGCGCGTTGCCGGTGTTCGTCCAGTACCGGCTGCCCTCGTCGTGGTAGATCGCGCCGTAGGCGGGCGGCGGTGTGCCGTGGATGTAGTTGCCGGACACCACACCGCCGGGGTTGGTGCTGAGCGTGTAGATGGCACCGCCGTCGGCCTGCGACTTCATGATGTCGTAGATCTCGTTGTCCGTGACCTTGGTGTCGCGGCTGGTCGTGGGGGTGTCCCAGATCGGAACGCCCAGGTTTCCCGGGTAGTTGGTGTCACCGCCCTGGTCGGTGAGGCCCCAGCCCCAGCCGACGGAGATGCCGGTGTAGGGGAGGTCGTAGACCTTGTTGTGGGTGATCGTGGTGTGGTCGGTGTAGCCGGCCAGGATGCCGATGGAGCCGTTGTACTGGTCGGCGACCTTGGTGACCACGTTGTTGGCGACCTGGGTGTCCTTGGTGATGTCCCGGGGGTCGTCGGGGTGGGCGTCGATCACTTCGACTCCGCCGATCTGGATGCCGGTCGCGGCGATCTGGCGGAAGACGTTGCCCGTGATGTCGGTGCCCTGCGTGCCGGTGTTCAAGTTCAGCCCGACCGCGCCGAGATGGGTGAAGGTGTTGCCCTCGAAGCCGATGCCGTGGCCGTAGTTGAGGTTGACCGCGCCCGGAGTCTTCTGCCACTTCAGACGGGTCGCGTCGAAGTCGGGGTCGTTGCCGACCATCCGGAAACCGGCCTGGCCCTCGATGAGGCCCTCGGACGAACTGGGCGCGAGCCAGGTGGAGTAGGAGAAGGTGATGCCCTGGAACGACACGTCGCTGACGGGGGCGGCCCGGGTGCCGTTCAGGTCCACCAGGTCCTGCACGAGCGGCACGGTGACGGTCGAAGTGGACAGGTTCTGGCCGGACTTGGGCATGTAGTAGATCTCGCCCGCGCCCTTGTCCAGGTACCACTCACCGGGTGTGTCCAGCAGCTCGCGGGCGTTCTCCAGCCAGGTCGGGTTCTGGATCTCCTGGCCCTGCTGGAGATGCGCGTTGTGCCAACAGGGCTGCTGCATCGTCATCTTGAAGTCGGCGATCGACTGCACGGGGCAGCGCATCAGCTTCCAGCCCCAGGAGCTGACGACCTCCAGGTCCGAGGGACGCTTGTAGGAGTTGAGGGAGGAGTCCGTGAAGGCGTAGCCGGTCGGCGTCTGGCTGAAGCCGGCCGGGTTCTTGCCGCTGCGCGCCCGGGTCTCCAACTCGCCGTCCACATAGAGCTGTCGGGTGTCGATGTCGCCGACCTTGGCCTTGTAGACCTGTCCTGTCGCGTCGGCCGGAACCCAGCCGGATATCTGCTTGCCTCCGCTGATCACCGGGTGCGCGCCGGGCGCGGCCTCGTAGTAGATCCGGTGCCCGTTGGTGCCGGAGTCCCGGGCGGTCAGGGCGAAGGTGCGGCTGAGCTGGTAGGTGCCGGACAGGAGCCGGACGTGGATGTCGCCCTTGGCCTTCTGCTTGACATCGCGTACGTAATCCCGTGCGTGGTCAAGGGTCTTGAAGGGGTGTGCGGCGGTACCCGAACCCGCGTCGCGGCCGGTCGGGGAGACATAGACGTTCAGGTCCTGCGGCGGGGGAGCCGCCTGGGCCGGTACGGCGTTCAGCAGGGCGGCTGCCATCGCGGCCACGGTGAAGGCGGCGGGGAAACTTCTTCGCAGCGGCGTGAAAGCGCCCCTGCGCGCAGACGGATGAGACACACCTATCCAATCGCCTGAGGGAGGGTGATACCTGCAAGTCCCGGTTGTCCACCGGGACTTGAGGGCGTCGGGCGACCCGATCGCTGTGCTGCGGCACATGCGGGGTCGGCCGGGTTACGAGGCCGGTGCCTCCGGAGGGGTCGGCCGGGCCTCGGGGCTGAACAGCCGGTCGCGAATCTTGCTCTCGAACTGGCTCTGGGTGGTGGCGATGTGCTCCACCATCAGCCGCTCGGCGAGATCGGCCGCCCCCGCGGCGACCGCCTCCGCTATGGCCACATGCTGATGTGCGGCGACTTCTAGCGATCCGGGCACGTCACCGTGGAAGAGCAGTACGTCGGACTGGGACGCCAGGCGCCGCACACCGGCGACGCTCGCCCGCAGGAACACGTTGTGCGAGGCGGCGCCCACCGCGTCGTGGAACGCCGCGTCCGCCTTGGCGAAGGTGTCCACGTCGTTCATCGTGGCCGCCGTCAGGGAACTCTCCGCACTCTCCCGGATGGCCCTGACCTCGATCGGGGTCGCGTGGGAGGCGGCACGGCGCGCCGTCTCCGACTCGATCACCTTGCGGTAGTCCAGGAGCATCCGGACGTCTTCCATACCGGTCGGCCGGAAGTGCGAGAGCTCGTCGTCCAGCAGCCCGCCGACCGAGGCGGCGACGAAGATGCCCGCGCCGCGCCGCACTTGGAGCCGGCCGATCGCGGCCAGCACTTTCACGGCCTCCCGGGTGACGTTGCGGGAGGCACCGAGGATCTGGGCCAGGCCCTGTTCGGTGGGGAGGCGGTCGCCGGGCCGCAGGTTCTGCTGGGCGATGTACTCCAGCAGTTGCTCCGCGACCAGCTCATATCCCGGACGGTAGGCCGGTGTTGAGTCGCCCAAGGCGAGCCCCCTCTTGCGCCATGAATGAATCAGGTTCATTTTCCGTGGCCAATATGGCACCGCCGCTGAGAGTTGGGAAGAGATCGGACAGATCTCGATCCGAAGCCCTGTGGATACCCTGCTAAAATGCCAGAAACTGCCCATATCCATCAGGGTGTTGCGTGAAATGGATCCCATCCTTAAGGTCCTGCCTGCCAGATGAAGCAGATCCTTCTCTATGCGGCGAGTGCCGTGGAAGCGGGAACCTCGTGAGGGCACACCCACTCGGCCGTACGGGCGTCCGGGTCAGCACACTGGGATTCGGTGCCGCCCCCATCGGCAACCTCCACGGTCCGATCGACGACGACCAGGCGCGGGCCACCCTCGATGCCGCCTGGGACGTGGGGGTGCGCTACTACGACACCGCCCCGCACTACGGCCTCGGGCTGTCCGAACGGCGGCTCGGCGAGGCCCTCGCGCACCGTCCGCGCACGGAGTTCACCGTCTCCACCAAGGTCGGCCGACTGCTGGAGCCCCACCCGGCACCCACCGGATCCGACCTGACGGCAGGCGGCTTCGCCGTACCCGACACGCTGACGCGCCGCCCCGACTACTCACGGGACGGCGTACTGCGAAGTCTGGAAGCCAGCCTCGACCGCCTGCGACTCGACCATGTCGACATCGTCTACGTCCATGATCCCGACGATCACTTGGACGCCGCCCTCGACCACGCCCTGCCCGCGCTGGCGGCCCTGCGCGACCAAGGCGTCATCGGTGCCGTCGGCGTCGGCATGAACACGGTCGCCCCGCTGTTGCGCATCGTCGAGGAGGGGGAGGTCGACGCCGTGATGGTGGCCGGGCGGTGGACCCTCCTCGACCGCACCGCCCGCCCCTTGCTGGACGCGTGCGCCGGACGCGGGGTCGCGGTGGTGGCCGCCGCACCGTTCAACTCCGGCCTGCTCAGCCGCACTTGCCCCGGGAGCGACGCCACTTTCGACTACGGCCCCGCCCCGGAACCGGTACTGCGCCGCGCCCGCCTCCTCGCCGAGGTGTCCGCCCGACACGGCACCCCACTCCCGCACGCCGCCCTGCGCTTTCCGCTGCGCGACCCCGCTGTCGCCTGCGTGGTCGCGGGCTTCCGCACCCCGGAGGAGGTCGTGTCCGCAGCCCAATGGACCGCCGCCGATCTGACCGCGGAAGCGTGGCGGGACCTCGATGCGGCAGCGGAGGGCGGGGCAGCGGGGTGGGACTGAACAGGCCGGTGTTCCGCCGCAGTTGACCTGTCGTGGCTGGCCACGCGTACGAGGCGGTGAGTTCGGAGCAACGGTGCGGTGATGAGCAACGACTCCCTTCCCGGCCGTGCCGTCCGGCTCATCCAGCTGTCCGTCGATCGAAGGAACGCCGCGCAGTCACATGGTGCGCCAGGACGGCACGCGCCGCGATTCGCTGTACTACAGCGTGCTCGCGGACGAAAGGCCGCCGGTGCGCGGGAAGTTGCTCATCCGCGTCGCGGCCAAGGCCACGGCCTAAAAAACGGGTGCCCCAGTAACTCCCGGACCAGTCAGTGCGGCTGACGGATCGTGAACGGGGACTTCGGCCGCGTCATCCGCCGGACGGGTCCTGACGCAGCGCGGCGGCCATCCACTCGCGGACTGCCGCCGCCCGCTCCGGATCCGGCTTGGGGGTGCCGTTGATGGTCGCCACCAGGGAGTGGTACTTGGTCAGCAGCTTCAGGCCGGTCGCCTTGGCCAACGCCTGCGCGCCCCTGCCGTTCCGGTCGAAGTCGACGATGCCGCGCCGGGCCTTCTCGACGTCGTGTCCCTGGTCCCCGGTCATCGCCGTGACCAGCCTCGCCGAGTCGGCGGCCACGCGCTCGGCGATGTCCCGGGCCAGCGGTGACTCCGCGGGCACGCCCGCCTGTTGGGAAGCCTGCGCCTCCAGGAGGAGCTTCCGATGCCTCTCGACGCGGGCCATCATCTCCGGCGACGCCATCAGCCTGCCCTGCTCGGTGCCGAAGGTGCGGTGGAGGAAGTCCCGCAGCGCTGTGCGGAACTCCAAGTCCCGCACGATCTCGGCGAGTTCGATCCAGGCCTCCAACTGCTCGGTGGACGGCTCCTCGGGCAAGTGGGGCCGTTTGCTGTGCAGTTGCTCGACGTAGTCGGGATGCACGTCCAGGCCGTCGGTCACGAAGTCCCAGAACTCGCCGATGAGCCGGTCGCGGTCGTCGTCGGACATCGACACCAACTTGTGCATCAGGCTCACCTGTTCCGTCGTGGTGTGCTGCCGCACGATGGTCCGCAGTACGGCGGAGCGCGCCCGGAACTGCCGTAACTGGTCCTCGACCAGGCGCAGATGAGTGACCGCCAGATCGTGCAGGGAGGTCTCCGCGCCCAGTACCCGGCGGATGTCGTCGAGGTCGGCACCCAGGTCGCGCAGGGTCCGCACGACTTCGAGCCGCGCGATGGCGTGCACGTCGTACTGCCGGAAGCCGCCCCCGGTGAGGCCGGTGGGTGTGACGACGCCCTCGTCGGCGTAGAACCGGATCGCGCTCACACTCAGGCCGGTGCGGCGGGCGACGTCTCCGATGGAGTAGAGCTCGTTCATGCCGATCACTATGGGATCTCAAGCGACTTGAGAGTCAAGGGGATCGGCGGGGAGTAGGCATTTAGTATAGTAATTGGACTGACTGTCCAAGAATGAGAGAGGGGAAGGTGGACGGCAACCCTGCCCTGGACGCCGAACGGGACGCGATCGTCGGTGCGTTGGGGCCTGTCGTTGAGGGGATCGCGGCGACCTTCGGGCCGGTCTGCGAGGTGGTGTTGCACGACTACCGGTCCCCGGAGAAGTCCGTGGTCGCCGTCTCCGGAGCTGTCACCGGGCGCTCGGTGGGCGGCGCGATGAGTGAGATCGGGCTGCGGGTGCTGGCGCGCGGGGACGAGGCCGACGACGAGTTGAACTACCTCACCCGGACCAAGGGCGGCCAACGGCTCAAGTCGTCCACGATGGTGCTGCGCGACTCGACGGGCGCGGTGTTCGGCGCGCTGTGCGTCAACGTCGACGTCACCGCCGTACAGCAGGCGCAGGCCGTGCTCACCGGGATCGGCGGGGGAGTCGGGACCGGGGCGGGTGATGCGCCGGGAACGACCACTTTCGGCAACGACATCGACTCCGTGGTCGAGGCCATCGTGGACGACCACCAACTGCGCCGACAGAGCAGGACGTGGGTCCAACTCGGCCGCGCCGAGCGGCTGGAGCTGTTCCGCAGCCTTGACGAGCACGGGGTGTTCGCCGTGCGGCGGGCCGTCGAGCAGGTCGCCGCCCGACTGGGCATCTCCCGCGCCTCCGCCTACAACTACCTCTCCCAGGCCCGCGCCGCGACCGGCACCTCCGCCGCACCCGGCACCCCCGCCACTCCGGCAGATTCCGTCCCTCCCGCCGACTCCGCTTCCGATGGAGGACCCGCGTGACGACCACCACCCCGCCCATCACCCTTGACGACGTCCGTGACGCCGCCGCGCAGATCAAGGGCGTCGCCCACCGCACACCGGTACTGCGCTCACGCACTCTCGACGGACTCGTCGGCGCCGAGGTGTTCCTGAAGTGCGAGAACTTCCAGCGGATCGGCGCCTTCAAGTTCCGCGGCGCCTACAACGCGGCCTCCCGGCTGACCCCGGAGCAACTGGCCCGGGGCATCGCCGCCTACTCCTCCGGCAACCACGCCCAGGCCGTCGCTCTCGCCGCCCGCGAACTCGGCACCACCGCGGTGATCGTCATGCCCGAGGACACCCCGGCCTCGAAGCTGGCCGCCACCGCGGGGTACGGCGCCGAGATCGTGACGTACGACCGCTACACCGGCGACCGGGTGGCCATCGGGGAGGCCCTGGCGGCCGAGCGCGGACTCTCCCTCATCCCGCCCTACGAGCATCCGCACGTCATGGCGGGACAGGGCACGGCCGTACTCGAACTCGTCGAGGAAGTCGGGGAGTTGGACACCGTACTGGTGCCCGTGGGCGGCGGCGGGCTGATCGCCGGGACGGCCACCGCCGTCAAGGGGCTGCACCCGCGCACCCGCGTGACCGGCGTCGAACCCGCGGCCGGGGACGACACCAAGCGGTCCCTGGAGGCGGGGCGGCGCGTGACCATCCCGGTGCCGCGCACCATCGCCGACGGACAGGCGGCCGAGACGCCCGGCGAACTGACCTTCTCCGTGAACCGGCGGCTCGTCGACGAGATCGCGTTGGTGAGTGACGAGGAGATCAAGGACGCGATGCGGTTCGCCTTCGAGCGGCTGAAGATCGTCGTCGAGCCGAGCGGTGCCACCCCGCTGGCCGCGCTCCTCGCCGGGCGCGCGGGCCGGGTCACCGGCCGGGTGGGGATGATCGTCTCGGGCGGCAACATCGGCGCCGAGCGGTTCGCGCAGCTGTGCGCGAGCGTTTCGTCATGACCGTGCCCCGGTCGCCGTTCCCCCGAATGGCGCTCCCGGGTGGACAGGAAGACGATGGAGTGGTGGGGCGCGGCCCCCGCCGGAGCGCCGGTGCCGTCCATGGCAGCCGGGAGACGGAGACCGGCCCCGGCCGTGCTGCGCGCGGCCGGAACGGAGGCAGCCGTCATGCTGGAAGTGAAGACGGTCGACAAGCCGGACGAGCGGCGTGACTTCCCCCGCGGCCACCTCGAAGCGGTCCACCTCACCGGACTCGACTTCGCGGTGGGGACGTTCGAGCCGGGCTGGCGCTGGTCCGAGTCCGTGGGCCCGATCGCGGGCACCAAGAGCTGCGAGATCCATCACAACGGTTACGTCGTCCAGGGGCGGCTGCATCTCCTCATGGACGACGGCGGCGAGGGCGAAGTCGGCCCCGGCGACGTCTTCGTGTGCCCGCCGGGACACGACGCCTGGGTCGTCGGCGACGAGCAGGTGATCGTGTACGACTTCGCCGGCGCCATGGCCACGGACTACGCGAAGGCTCCGTAGCCCCTCCGGACGTACGCGCCCCGCGGCACCGCACCCGCAGGGCGCGTATGTCATGCGCGGTACGCGACCGTCATGCCCGGTAGGCGATCACTGTCATGCCCGGTACGCGACGACCTGCCCCTCCGCGTACCCGACGGCCTCCGCGTGTCCGAACAGGCCGGGCAGCCCGCCCGTGTGCACGAACACGGTCCGCTCGCCCGGCCTGATGTCACCGTCCCGGACGGCCGCGATCAGACCGGCCATCGCCCGTCCCGTGTACGTCGGGTCGAGGACGAGCCCGGCGGTGCGGGCGGCCAGCGTGAGCGCCTCGGCGGTCGGCGCGGTGAGCGTGGCGTAGCCCGCGCCGATCTGGTCGCGCCGGACCCGGAGTCCCTCCGTCGTGGTCAGACCCGCGAACTCGCTTACGGCGGCGGCCGGTTCGGGGAGTGCGCCGACGTCGACGCCGAGTACCGACGCGGCCCCGAGCGCGATCACCAGCCCCGCCATCGTGCCGCCCGAACCGAGCGCGACCACGGCGGTACGGAGACCGGGGAGCTGCCCGCGCAACTCCTCGCCGCAGTGCGCGTAGCCGCGTGCGCCGAGCGCGCTGGAACCGCCGAACGGGATCAGCGCGGGCTGGGCACCTCCCTTGCGCAGCTGCTCGCACACCTCGGCCGCCGCCCGGTCCAGTCCGGCCTGGTCCACCTCGCCCGCCCAGGCGATCCGGGCGCCGAACAGCCCGTCCAGGGCGAGGTTCCCGGAGCGGGACACGCCCGGTGATCCGCGTAGCACCAGCACCACGGCAAGGCCCAGCCGGGCTCCGGCGGCGGCCGTCAGGCGGGCGTGGTTGCTCTGCGGGGCGCCCGTCGTGACCAGGGTGTCCGCGCCCTCGGCCAGTGCAGCGCCCACGGTCCACTCCAGCTTGCGGATCTTGTTGCCGCCGCCTCCGAGGCCGGTCAGGTCGTCGCGCTTGATCCACAGGTCGTCCGGCCCGAGTCCGATCGCGGTGGCCAGCCGGGGCGCCGGTTCGACGGGGGTGGGGAAGGTGGCCAGTTCCACGCGGGGGTCGCTCATGCCGTACATCATCGCGCGCTCCGGCAGTTCATCGGCAGTCGGGCTTGCCCATAGAAACCGATCGGTTTACTGTGGTCGACATGAGGAAACCGATCGGTTTCCATCTTGCGTCGGGTGCTCCACGGCATCCCCTCACCCCGGAGATCTCCATGACCGACATCGAAGGTTCCGTCGTCCTCGTCACCGGCGGCAGCCGTGGCATCGGCCGCGCACTGGTGGAGGCCCTGTACGAGCGGGGTGCCAAGAAGGTGTACGCCACCGCCCGCGACCCGAAGACCATCACCCACCCGGACGCCGTACCGCTGGCACTGGAGGTCAGCGACCCCGCCTCCGTCGCGGCGGCGGCCGAGCAGGCCCAGGACGTCACGATCCTGATCAACAACGCGGGCGCGGCCGTGAACGCGAACTTCCTGGACTCGCCGATCGAGGACATCCGCCGCGAGTTCGAGACCAACTTCTACGGCCCGCTGCTGGTCACCCGCGCCTTCGTGCCGATCATCGAGCGCAACGGCGGCGGTCACATCCTGAACTTCCACTCCGTGCTGTCCTGGGTCGGCATCGCCGGCTCCTACAGCGCCTCCAAGGCCGCCTTCTGGTCGCAGACCAACTCCCTGCGCCTGGACCTGAAGCCGCGCGGCATCGAGGTCACCGGACTGCACGTCGGCTACGTCGACACGGACATGGCCGCACATGTCGACGGGCCCAAGTCCACTCCCGAGAGCGTGGCGGCCCAGGCCCTCGACGGCATCGAGGCCGGCGCCTTCGAGGTGCTGGCCGACGACCTCACCCGGCAGGTCAAGGCAGGCCTGTCCGCGGAAGGCGGCGCGCTCTACCCGCAGTTGACCGCCGTCTAGTTCAGATCGGCAGCAACCGCCCGACCAGCGCGCTGAGTTGCTTCGCGTTCCGGCACTCGTGCATCTCGACCAGTTCCGCGTAGCCGGGCGCGGCCGAGTCGCCGGTGCCCCACTGGGAGCGCTGCTCGGGGTTCAACCAGTAGACACGGCGGGCCCGTTGGGCGATCTGCCGGACGGCCGGAAGATTCGGGTCGCTCATGTTGGTGCGGGCGTCACCGAGCACGAACACGGTCGTGCGCGGACCGACCGCGTCGCCGTAGCGCTCGGCGAACTCGCCCAGGGCGACGCCGTAGTCGCTGCTTCCGTGCCAGCCGGTGAGGGTGGCCTCGGCGCGGATGCGGGCGCCGAGCCCCTCGGGGTCGGCGCTGCCGTGCGCGAGCAGCCCGGTCACCTCGTCGAGGCGGTTGACGAAGGCGAACACACGGACCTTGCTGAACTGGTCGTGCAGCGCCTGCACCAGCAGCATCGTGAAGTCGGAGAAGCCGGACACCGAGCCCGACACATCGCACAGCAGCACCAGTTCGGGCCGGACCGGCCGACGCCTGCGCAGCACCGGCCGCATCGGCACCCCGCCCGTGGACAGCGAACCGCGCAGGGTGCGCCGCAGATCGATCGTGCCCCGGGAAGCGCGGCGCCGACGGGCGGCGAGACGGGTGGCCAGCTTCCGGGCCAGCGGCTGAACAGCCCTGCGCAGCTCGGCCAGTTGGGCCCGGCCCGCGAACAGGAAGTCGACGCGGTCGGCCGTCGGCGCCACCGCCCGGCGGGCGATCTCGTCCCGGCCGCGCCGCTCGGCGACCCGGCGCCGCGCCTCCGCGGCGACCTGCCGCCGGAAACCCTCGATGCGCTGCCGGATCTCGTCGTCCAGCAGCCGGTCGGTGAACCCGGCGTCGCCGCCCCGCTCCCGGATGCTCGTCCGCACCCGGGCCAGCAGCGTCTGCGGGCGCAGCCACTCCAGGGTCTGGTGCGACGACCAGCCGTCCGTGGTGGGGGAGTTGCCGTAGCCGCCGAAACCGTCGACGGCCTCCGCCGCCAACTGCCCCATCAACGCCCGGTCGTTGGCGGCCAGCGCCGCCGCGAGCCGGTCGCGCAGGTCGTCCCGGCCGGTGGGCTCGCCCCGCGGTGCTCCGATGCCGCGCGGGAAGTAGAGGTCGAAGACCGGGTCGAACACCGGGCGTTGGGATGTGCCGTGCAGCAGCGTCGCGGCCAGTCCCTCACGCAGCAGCTCGCGGTCCGCGAACCCCAGCGCCTCCATCGCCAGCGCCGCGTCCACGGTCTCGCCGGTCCCGATCCGCAGACCGTGCGCGCGCAGCGCCGCGACCAGGCCCGTCAGCCGCTCGGCGACACCGGTGACCTCGGTGGCGGTCACACCGCGTCCAGGTCGAGCTTCGCCGCCGCCCTGAGGATGTCGTCCTGATGCTTGAGGAGCACGCCCAGGGTGTCCCGTACGACCGTCTCGTCGAGCGTGTCGGCGCCGAGGGCCAGGAGGGTGCGGGCCCAGTCGATGGTCTCGGCCACCGACGGCACCTTCCGCAGCTCCATCCCCCGCAGCGCCCCGACCACCCGGACCACCGACTCGGCCAGCGCCTCACTGAGCCCCGGCACCTTCAGCCGTACGATCCGGCGCTCCAACTCCTCGTCGGGGAAGCCGATATGGAGAAACAGACAACGGCGGCGCAGTGCCTCGGAGAGCTCACGGCTCGCGTTCGATGTGAGGACCACGAAGGGGCGGTGGGTCGCGGTGATGGTCCCCAACTCCGGGACGGTGACCTGGAAGTCGCTGAGCACCTCCAGCAGCAGGCCCTCCACCTCGACGTCCGCCTTGTCGGTCTCGTCGATCAGCAGGACCTTCGGGGCGTCGCCCCGGATCGCCGTAAGCAACGGACGGGGGAGCAGGAACTCCTCGCTGAAGATGTCGGTGCGGGTCTCGTCCCAGCTCTCGTCGCGGCCCGCGCTGATGCGCAGCAGCTGCTTGGCGTGGTTCCACTCGTACAGCGCGCGGGACTCGTCGACGCCCTCGTAGCACTGGAGCCGGACCAGTTCCGCCCCGGCGACCTCGGCGACGGCCTTGGCCAGCTCCGTCTTGCCGACGCCGGCCGGGCCCTCGACGAGGAGCGGCTTGCCGAGGCGGTCGGCGAGGAAGACGGTCGTGGCGACGGCGGGCGAGGCCAGATAGCCGGTCTCGGCGAGGCGCGCGGCGACTTCGTCGACGGAACGGAACACGGGGCCTCCGGCGGATCACGGGTGGTGTGTTGGTGCGCGGCATGTCCAAGCGCTTGCTCACCTTCACTGTCACCCGGGAGCGGGCCTTCGCGCAAGCGGGTACACCGATCGGTTTCCTCTTGGCTTGCGGCGCGGTAACCTCGCAGTATGGCCACGACAGACAAGGCGTCCCCCCGAGACCGGCTGCTCGACGCTGCGGCCGAGCTCTTCTACCGCGACGGCGTCTCCATCGGCGTCGAGGCGCTGTGCCGGTCCGCCGGAGTCTCGAAACGGTCGATGTACCAGCTCTTCGACAGCAAGGACCAGGTCCTCGCCGCGAGCCTGGAACGCCGTGCCCCCGGCTACGCGGCGCGGCTGATGCCCGGCCCGGACGACGCGAGCACGCCACGCGAACGCATCCTGTACGTCTTCGAGCAGGCGGAGAAGGCGTCGACCGAGCCCGCGTACATGGGCTGCCCCTTCCTTGCCGCGCTGGTCGAGCTGAAGGACCCCGAGCACCCGGCGAGCGTGGTCGCCCGCGCCGCGAAGGAGTCGTTGCAGGACGCCTTCCGTGCCCAGGCCGAGCTGGGCGGCGCACACGATCCCGCCCTGCTGGCCCGCCAGTTGATGCTGGTCTTCGACGGCGCGAGTGCCCGCGCCGGTGCCAAGGTGGAGACGCTGGAGGGGCTGACGACGGAGACCGTGACGATCCTGCTGGACGCGGCGGGCGTGAAGTAGACGTGCGGCAGGGGCAGCCACCGTAGCGACTGCCCCGAAACCGAATTCAAGAGAACCGAACCGGAACACCCCTTGTGCTCACGCCGCCAATCCCACCGACTCCACCGCCGGAGTCCGCAGCACCCGCCGTGCCGTAAGCAGACTCGTCCCCAGTGTCACCGTCGCCGCCACCGCGACGACCGCCAGCCAGATCCCGAGCCCCTGGTGCGGCAGCGCCGAGTCAGTCCGGACCATGGTGAACGGGATGATCCCCGCCAGCGCGGCCACCGTGCCGGACAGGACTCCGGTCACCGTGAGGATCGCCGTCTCGGTGCCCACCGTGCGCAGCACCTGCCCCGGAGTCGCGCCCGCCAGGCGCTGTCCGCCGAACTCCCGGGCGCGGTAAGTCGTCGCCGCGTAGAGGGAGTTGACGAGCATCACGCAGACGAAGACCGCGATGATGCCGACGACCGTGAAGTTGAGCGTCTCCAGGTTCTTCGCGTCCACCGACTTCGTCAGCCCCGAGGCCTTCACCGCGTCGCTCTCCACCGCCTGCATGTAGAGCGTCGCCGTGGACACCGCCGTGAACAGGATCAGCGACATCAGGATCCCGGCCAGCTGGTCGGCCCGCTCGCGGAGATTGCGGACGGCCAACCAGCCGCTCGCGCCCGCCAGTTCGAGGTGGTCGAGCAGCGACTTCAGCAGCCGGGGCGCCAGTAGAGCCAGTCCCACCGAGAGCAGGATCGCCCCGTAGGCCGGTGCCGCCATCAGCGCCGCGTCCGTCGCGGAGAACGCGAAGGTCGACGACACCGACGCCACACCCGCGACCAGCGCGCCGTACGCGAGCAACGTCCTTGCCCGGCCCGGCTGTTGGCGTCCGCGCGTCGCCCGTCGTACGGCCAGGAACGCGGCGCCCGCCGAGGCGAGCAGGGTGATGCCGAGGCCGGACTGGAGGGCGTAGGGACCGAAGGAGTAGTCGACGGACCGTGCCACCTGGCCGCTGTCCTGGAACACCCCGAGCAGCGCCCGTCCGCCGAGCATCGCCGGACCGACGGCGAGGACCGCGCCCAGCAGGGCGACGGCCACCGCCTCACCCACGACCATCCGCTTGAGCTGCGCCGGGGTCGCCCCCGAGCAGCGCAGCGTCTCCAACTCCCTTGTGCGTTGCCGCACGTTGACGGTCAGCGTCGAGGCCACGGCGAAAAACACCAGCAGGGTGCCGTAACCGCCGACGACACTCGCCGACGTGGACAGCGTCTCGGCGCTGACCGGGTCGATGCCGTGCTGTGCCGCCGTGTCGTGCAGCGAGTCGAACGTCATGATGATCGCCGCGCCGAGGAACGCGGCCAGCAGTGTCGCCAGGAACCGGCCCGGCCGCCGCCGGATCGAACGCATCGCCAGTACGAACATCGCTCACACCCCCACCGTCACGTCGTCGCCCAGGTGCGCCAGCCGCTCGGCGACCGCGTCGACGGTCGGCGCGTGCATCCGGCCGGCGAGCCTGCCATCCGCGAGGAACACCACCGAGTCGGCGTACGAGGCCGCGACCGGGTCGTGCGTCACCATCACCACGGTCCGCCCGTGCACCCGCACCGCCTCCCGCAACAGCAGCAGCACGTCCCGCGCGCTGCGCGTGTCCAGGGCGCCGGTCGGCTCGTCCGCGAAGATCACCCGGGGCTCGGTGACCAGCGCGCGGGCGATCGCGACCCGCTGCCGCTGACCGCCGGAGAGCTGGTCGGGGCGGTGGCCGAGCCGGTCCCCGAGACCGACCGCCGTCAGCACCTCCCGGACCCGCTCCCGGTCGACGCGCCGGCCGGCCAGCTTCAGCGGCAGCACGGTGTTCTGCGCCACGGTGAGCGTGTCGAGGAGGTTGTACTGCTGGAACACGAACCCGATCCGCCCCCGCCGGAACCTCGTCAGCTCCGCCTCGCTCCCGCCCGTCAGCTCCGCGCCGTCCACCATCACGATCCCGCTGTCCGGCCGGTCGAGCCCCGCCGCGCACTGCAACAGCGTCGACTTGCCGGACCCCGAAGGCCCCATCACCGCGGTGAACGTGCCGCGCTCCAGGCTCAGCGTGACCCCGTCCAGCGCGGTCACCGCGCTGTCGTCGTGGCCGTAGGTCCTGCTGACCTTGACCAGCCGCAGCGCCTCAGCGGCGGGTCCCTTGTCGTGCGTCCGTCGTGCGGTGCGAAACATCGCCATCACCCTCCGTGCGGCACGCCCTGTGCCTCGCCGACGACGCTACGGAGCGCGCGCAGTACGCACATTGGGCGCAGAACCCGTATCGAGGGGTGTACTCAGCGACACCCCCGGGGTCGGGTGAGCGGGACCTGGTGTGACAGGGCTGTGACCGGAGGTATGGCTTCCGCCACGGCGGTTCCGGGCCGATCTCGATCGACTCCGCGGATGCCGAGAAGCGCGTACGACACCGTCCTGGTCACGGTGGTGGGGCTCCTCGTCGGGTCCGTCATCTGGACGGTCTCAGCAGTGGCCTACGACGATCCCGCCGCCGGACGGTCGACGTCGGGCCAGATCTGCCCGGAGGAGGGCATCCGGGTCACCGCCGGACCGGTGGACCCCGCGCTGGGCCTGCGCGCCATGGACCTCACCCTGGTGAACCGCGGCACCCGCGCCTACCGCGTCGAGGGCTACCCCGAGATCCGGCTGTTCGACCGGGACCAGCAGCGCGTCACCGGCGTGACGGTGGTCCACGGCAGCGGCGGCATCGCCACGGTGACCGGATGCGACGACCCGCCGAGCCCGGTGACGCCGGCACCCGGCGAGACCGCCTCCGCCGGCCTGCTGTGGCGCAACACGGCCACCGGCCTCGACGGCTCGGCCTCCGTGCCGTGTCTGACGGTCGCGGCGCGACCCGGTTCGCCGCCGCTCCTCCTGACGCCGGCCGGCGGCCTCGACCTCGGGACCACCGGCAGACTCGGCGTCGGACCGTGGCGCACCACCGGAGGCACCCGATGATGGACCAGGGCATCCCCGTCGACCGCTTCCCACAACGCGTCCTGCGCCGCCCGCCCGGACACCGGCGGGCCGACGCCGTCGCGTGCGCGCTGCTCGTCGGCCTCGACGTCCTCTGCCGCGTCGAGGCCGTGACCGTCGCCCTGGCGATCGCCTGCCGCCTCTGGATCACGGCCGCCGCCCAACTCGTGGTCCTCACCTCTGCGGCGGTCTTCGTCGCCTCCCTCGCCACCTACTGGAACCCCTGACCGACGCCCGTACGGGTCACCAGAACGAGCCGACCCGGGGGCCCACCGGATGCAATGGTGAGGTGACCGCGCCCCCGGACGACTGCCTCGCCCGCAACGAGTGGATCTGCGGCGAGTATCTGAGCACCCGCCGCCACATCCTCCTCGACGCGGTCGGCCAGCACCTCCAGCTCACCGCGATCTCGGTGCTCATCGGCCTGGCCGTCGCCCTGCCCCTCGCGGTCGTGGCCCGCCGCTGGGGCTGGGCCGCGGGACCCGTGCTCGCCGTGACGACGATCCTCTACACGATCCCGTCCCTGGCGATGTTCTCGCTCCTGCTTCCCGTCTACGGGCTCTCGGCCACCCTCGTCGTCGCCGGACTGGTCCTCTACTCCCTTACCCTGCTCGTCCGCAACATCCTCGCGGGCCTGCGCGCCGTACCCGAGGAGACCCGACAGGCCGCACGCGGCATGGGCTACGGCCCGATCCGCCTCCTCCTCACCGTGGAACTGCCCCTCGCCCTCCCCGCCGCGATGGCCGGCCTGCGCATCGCCACCGTCTCGGCGGTCTCGCTGGTCACGGTCGGCGCGATCGTCGGCTTCGGCGGACTCGGCAACCTCATCTACGCGGGCATGAACACCTACTTCAAGGCACAGGTGCTCACCGCGTCCGTGCTGTGCGTGGTGATCGCGATCGTCGCCGACCTGCTCCTGCTGCTCGTGCAACGGCTCATCACCCCCTGGACGAGGGCGGTGCGCGGATGAACACCCTGACCGACGCCTGGCACTGGCTCACCGACTCCGCCCACTGGTCGGGCGACGACGGCATCTGGCACCGGCTCGCGCAACACCTCGTCCTCACGGTCGTCTGCCTGGTCATCAGCTGCCTGATCGCGCTCCCGGTCGCCCTCGTCCTCGGCCACCTCGGCAAGGGCGGCGCGCTCGCCGTCAACATCTCCAACATCGGCCGCGCGGTGCCCACCTTCGCCGTCCTGGTCCTGCTGCTCCTCACCCCGATCGGCGACTGGGGCGAGGGACCGACGGTCGTCGCCCTCGTCCTGTTCGCCGTACCGCCGCTGCTCACCAACGCGTACGTCGGCATGCGCGAGGTCGACCGCGATGTGGTGCGGGCCGCGCGCGGCATGGGGATGACAGGCCGTCAGATGCTGTTCCGCGTCGAACTTCCGCTCTCGCTGCCGCTGTTGATGAACGGCGTACGGATCGCCGCCGTCCAACTCGTCGCGACCGCCACCATCGCCGCACTGGCGGGCGGCGGCGGACTCGGCCGCATCATCACCGCCGGCTTCAACCTCGCCAACACCGCGCAGGTGGTCGCCGGAGCCGTCCTCGTCGCCGTGTTCGCACTGCTCGTCGAGGGCGTCTTCGAGGTCGCCGAGCGACTGTCGCCCCGCTGGGCGAGGGGAGCGCGATGAGGCGGCACACGGTCGCGGCCGTACTGCTCCTGGCGGCCACCGGCTGCTCGACCGGACCCTCCCTGGAGAACCAGAGCGCCGTCACCGCACCACCCGGCGACAGTCACCACCTCACCATCGGCTCGGCCGGATTCACCGAGAGCGACCTGCTCGCCCAGATGTACTCGCTGCTCCTGAAGCAGGCCGGATACAAGACGTCCCTGCTCACCGTCGCCAACCGCGAACTCTACGAACCCGCCCTGGAATCAGGGCAGATCGACGTCGTACCCGAGTACGCGGCCACCTTCGCCGACTGGCTCAACGCCAAGACCAACGGACCCGACGCCCCGGCCGTCGGCTCACCCGACCTCGTCACCACCATGAAGGCACTGCGCCGACTCGCCACACCCCGGGGCCTCACGGTCCTCGACCCCGGGAAGGCCGTCGACCAGAACGCCTTCGCCGTGGCCCGCTCCTACGCCCGCGAGCACCACCTCAAGACCCTCAGTGACCTCGGCGCCTCGGGACTCGAGGTGCGGCTCGCGGCGGGCGACGAATGCGTCCAACGGCCGTACTGTGAACCGGGGTTGAAGAAGACCTACGGCATCGACATCACCGCTGTCGACCCGAAGGGCGTCGGCACGACCCAGGCCAAGAGCGCGGTGCGGAGCGGTCAGGACCAGATGGTGCTGACCACGACCACCGACGCCACCCTCGACGACTTCGGCCTCGTCCTCCTCGCCGACGACAAGCACCTCCAGAACGCCGACTACGTCGTCCCGGTCGTCAACCGCTCCCGTGCGGGGAGTCCCGGAGTGACCAAGGCGCTGGGGAAGCTCAACGACGTCCTCACCACGGCCGACCTGGCATCGATGAATCAACAGGTCGACAGCTGGCGGCGGTTGGCGCAGGACGTGGCTCGGACGTATCTGAAGGACAAGGGTCTGTTGAGGTGAGGTTCGGGCCGTTGTCAGTGGCGGGTTGTAGCTTTCGGGCATGGGCGTATACCTGGTTGATGTCGGTGCGGAGGAATGGCTGAGTGAGGACATCGGGGAAGGGGGGATGGGCGCGATCGCCAAGGGGCTCGACGCGGAACTGGTCCGGCGCGGGCTGCCGCCGTACACGGCCGTGCCCGAGCGGGACTCCGGGTCGGCGTTCGAGGAGAAGCTGAGCCCGTCCATGTTCGGGTTCGACGCCCTGTGCCGCAGCCAACTGACGTCGGCGGAGCGTGACTTGATCGGCGACTGGTCGGTGCTGGTGCCGGTCTCGCTCGACGAGGAGATACGGCTGCCGATCAGCTCCGCGTACACGGACGAGACGGTGATCGCGGGCGCACCGCAGATCCTCGCCCTCGCCGAGCGGCTGGCCGCGGCCCTGGAACTGCCCGTCGAGATACCGGAGGTGACCGAAAACCTCGCGCTCACGTTCTGGTTCCTGGAGGGCGAGGCGGAGGAGTTCGCCGCCGCCCGGCCGGGGCGGTGGGCCGAGGACCTGGACACCGCCTTCTACGTGGCCCTGTACCTGCGCGCGGCCCAGCACTCCCTGCGGCGAGGCTGCCCCCTCACCTTCAGCTGAGCCGCCGGGCGACCCTCACGCGTCCGCCACCGAGTCGAAGTCCACCTGCCCGCGCGGCACTCCGAGGGCATCCGCGTCCACGGACCGCCGCAACGCCTCGTGCAGCTTCGCCGGAGTGAGGACACCGAGGAAGCGCGCACCGTCCAGCACGGCGACCCACCCGGCGTCGTGCTGGAGCATCACACCGAACGCCTGCTTCAGCGGGGCGCCCACCGGCACCCACGCGTTCATCCGGTGCGCGCGTTCCCCGACCGTGCCGCCGGCCGTCAGCTCGTCGGCCTTGACCCACCCCTGTAGTTCACCCCGCGCGTCGAGGACCACGGCCCACCGCGCGCCGTCGACCCGCAGCCGCTCGGCCGCCGACTGCGCGGGCTCGTCCACCCGGGCGACCGGCGGCTGCTCCAGGTCGTCGGGCTCGATCGCGGTGACCGACAGCCGTTTCAGACCCCGGTCCGCGCCGACGAACGACGCGACGTACGGCGTCGCCGGCTTGCCGAGCACCGCACCCGGGGTGTCGTACTGCTCGATCCGCCCCTGCCCGTACACGGCGATACGGTCACCGAGCCGTACCGCCTCCTCGATGTCGTGCGTCACCAGCAGCACCGTCTTGCGCACAGTGGCCTGCATCCGCAGGAACTCGTCCTGCAACTGCTCCCGCACCACGGGGTCGACGGCACCGAACGGCTCGTCCATCAGCAGCACCGGCGGATCGGCGGCCAGCGCCCGCGCCACCCCGACCCGCTGCCGCTGCCCGCCCGACAACTGCTCCGGATAGCGTGATCCGTAGGTCTTCGGGTCGAGCCCCACCAGATCGAGCAGTTCGGCGGCCCGCGCCCGCGCCTTGGCCCGCTTCCAGCCGACCAGGGACGGCACGGTCGCCGTGTTGTCGAGCACCGTGCGGTGCGGGAAGAGGCCCACCTGCTGGATGACGTATCCGATACGGCGGCGCAGCTGCACCGGGTCGACGGAGGCGATGTCCTCGCCGTTCACGAGGATCCGGCCGGAGGTCGGCTCGATCAGCCGGTTGACCATCATCATGGTCGTCGTCTTGCCGCAGCCGGACGGGCCCACGAGCGTGACGAGTTCACCCTCGGACACCTCGAAGGAGAGCCCGTCCACGGCCGTCGTACCGTCCGGATACCGCTTGCTGACCTGCTCGAACCGGATCATGACCTCACGCTAACGGCGCCGGTCCGACACCGCCCATCAGCGGGGGCCTACTGGCTGGTGAGGTCCTCGTTCCGGTTTTGAAATGTTTCAAATTCTGTGCTGTCCAGGAGGTGGACACACATCTATAACCCCACTATTTTCGACCAACGAGCCGACTGAACCGATACAACTCCACCGCTCGGCGGGCCGAAGGGACAGGGCATGAACGACGGAGTCGCCGTTTCCGGCACCACGGTGTCGGGCCTCACGGTGGAGCACCGCACCGACCCGCTCGGCGTGGACGCGGAGCACCCGAGGTTCGGGTGGCGCACGACGTCCGACGCGCGTGGCCGCCGCCAGACCGCCTACCGCATCCAGGTCGCCTCCTCACCCGCGCAGCCGACCGACGACCGGGCCGACGTCTGGGACACCGGTCGCGTCGACTCGGCGGACTCGGTCGCGATCCGCTACGCGGGTCCCGAACTCCACCCTTCGACCCGCTACCACTGGACGGTGACGGTGTGGGACGAGAACGGCGGGGCCACCTCCGCCACCGCCCACTTCGAGACCGGTCTTCTCAGCACCGACGGAGTCACCGGCTGGGACGGCGCGCGGTGGATCGGCATGGCCGGCAAGCGCCCGAACAGCGCGGGCGCGCCCCTCCTGCGCCGCCAGACCGCGCTGACCGGCGAGCGGGTGAGCGAGGCCCGGCTGTATGTGTCCGCACTCGGTGTGTACGAGGCCCATGTCAACGGCCGACGGGTCGCGGTGCCGCACGGCGACGGCACGACCGACGAACTCCTGACCCCCGGCTGGACCAACTACGAGACCACGGTCGACTACTTCACCTACGACGTCACCGACCTGCTGACGGACCCGTCACAGGACCCGTCGCGCGACCCGTCGCAGGTCACCCTCGCTGCCGTGCTCGGCAACGGCTGGTACAACAGCCGCATCTCCGAGGGCAGCCCCTACTACGCGGTCGACGGCAACTCCCTTGCCCTGAAGGCGAAACTGCTCATCCGCTACGCCGACGGCTCGACCCAGACGATCGTCACCGCACCCGACGAGGACTGGCGAGCCACCGACACCGGCCCCTACCGCGCCGACGACATCTACGACGGCCAGACCTACGACGCCCGCCAGGAACTCCCGGGCTGGACGGCCAACGGCTACGACACCAGCACCTGGTCCGCCGTCGAGGAGGTCAACTACCCCTTCCCCGAAGCCCGGTTGGTGGCCCATTCCGGTGAGAGCGCCCGCCTGGTGCCGAGTTGGGACCGCGAGCCGTGCTCGGTCACCGTCTGCACCGGTGTGACCGACCAGGAGGGCAGCGCGAACGGCAGGGGCCGGATCGTCGTCGACCCCGCCCGCACGGTCACCGACCCCGCCCTGGCGGCGACCGCCTCCGTCACCCTGCGCCCCGGCGACACCGCCGTCATCGACCTCGGCCAGAACCTCGTCGGCGTGCCCCGCTACACCGTGCGCGGCCCGGCGGGCGCCCAAGTCGTCTGCGCACCGGGGGAGTTCCTCAACGACGACAGCGCGGGCGCCGACGGACCAATCGGCTCCGTCTACCGCGCCAACCTGCGCACCGCCCGCGCCACCAGCACCTACATCCTCAGGGGCGACCCGGCCGGCGAGACCCACCAGGACTCGCTGACCTTCTACGGCTTCCGCTACGTCTCGGTCACCACGACCGACACGGTCACCCTCACCGGACTCACGGGCCGGGTCGCCACCTCCGCCCTCCGTGACATCGGCACGGTCACCACCGACGACACCGACGTCAACCAGCTGATCAGCAACGTCCGTTGGGGCCAGCGCGGCAACTACCTCTGGATCCCCACCGACTGCCCCCAGCGCGACGAACGCCTCGGCTGGACCGGCGACACCCAGCTCTTCGCCAACACCGGCCTCTACAACGCCGATTCGGTCACCTTCCTCAGCCACTTCCAGGACACCCTGATCGACTCACAGCGCCGCTACGGCGCGGACGGCGCCCAGTTCCCGTGGGTCGCCCCCAGCCACCGCTTCAGCTATCCGGTTCCGGCGAGCGGCTGGGCGGACTGCGGAGTGATCGTGCCGTGGACGGTGTGGCAGATGACCGGCGACACCACGATCATCGACCGCAGTTGGGCGGCGATGACCACGTACGTCGACTGGATTCGCGAGCACACCGGCTACGACTACGCCGGCCGGGGCGCGGTCTTCGGGGACTGGCTCGCCTTCCAGATCACCAGCACCCAGCTCATCAGCGACGCCTACTACGGCTACAGCGCCCGCCTGATGGCCGACATGGCCCACGCCACCGGCCGCACCGCCGAAGCCGCCGCCCACGAGGAACTCTTCACTCGCGTCAAGCGCGCCTTCATCACCAAGTACCTTGCCACCAACCCCGGTTCGGGCCGCATCACCGTCCGCTCCAGCCTCGGCGAACCACCGCCGTACACACCCGGCAACAGCGCGGGCAAGACCGAGGACGACACCCAGACCGCCCTGCTCTGGACCCTCAAACTCGGCTTCTACGACACGGAGGAGCAGCGCCGCCAACTGGTCGCCCTGCTAGCCGACAACATCGGCAACAGCGAGGCCTACAAGGCGGCCCACCCCGACAGCACCCGCGTCCAGTACGCCGAGAACACCCTCTCCGTGGGCTTCCTCGGCGTGAACGTCATCGCGCCCGTCCTCACCGACGAGGGCCGCGTCGACCTGGCGTACCGCCTCCTCCACCAGAACGCGATGCCGTCCTGGCTCTACTCGGTGGCGAACGGCGCCACCACCGTCTGGGAGCGCTGGAACTCGTACTCCAAGGAGGACGGCTTCGGCCCGGTCGACATGAACTCCTTCAACCACTACTCCTACGGCGCGATCGTGGAGTGGATGTACGAGAGCATGGCCGGCATCGCCAAGGACCCGGCCCACCCGGGCTTCCGCCACTTCTTCCTCCGGCCGCACCTCGACCCCACGGGGAGGATCACCCGGGTGACCGGATCGCACCTCTCGCCCTACGGCGAGATCGTCAGCGAATGGGCAGTGAGGGAAAGGGAGTTGACGTACAGGGTGGCCGTCCCCGCCAACAGCACGGCGACCCTGCGTATCCCCACCGCCGACCCGGCCACCGTCCGCGAGCACGGGACACCCCTGTCGGAGACACCGGGCGTCGAGTTCCTCGGCTTCACGGACGGCACCGCCTCCTTCGAACTCCCCTCAGGGCGCTACGAGTTGACCTCCGCGCTCGCCTGATCGCGCACGAGCACCACCTCCAGGGTGCGCGGACCATGCACCCCCTCGACGCGGTCCAACTCGATGTCACTGGTCGCCGACGGACCGGAGATCCACGTCAACGGGCGGGTGGGGTCCAGGCGTTGGAGAGCTTGGGGCACCGAGGAAACGACCTGCTCCGGCACCCGTACGACACAGATGTGATGGTCGGGGACGAGCGTGATCCGACGGCGGCCCTGGTCCGGGCCGCCGTCCAGGACGATGGTGCCGGTCTCGGCGGCGGCCACCGCGCACGCCGTGACCACACTGTCGACCCGGTCCAACTCGTACGGGGTGTTCTCGGCCCGGTCCGCGATCCGCTCGACGTCGGCCGCCGCGAGCCAGGAGGGCTCCAGACCCGGCGGTACGACGACCGTCCTGGAACCCCGGCCGGCGAGCAACCCGGCGATCGTGGCGCCGAGTTCGGCCTCCGTGCACCGGTGCACGAGGGCCCGATAGTCGGCCAGGTTCTCGGCCAACAAGTCAACCGTCTCCTCGACGGTCCGCTCCCCGTGCTCCCGCAGATAGTCCCGCCGAACCGCCTGCTCGTACGGCGTGTCGTCCTCGGGCACATCCGCGAGCGCGCGCTGCACGCGGCCCAGGATCCGTTCCCTGCTGCTCACTTGGCACCGTCCTTTCCACCGTGCGTGCGCTGCCACCAGTCGCGGAACGGCTCCGCGGGCACGGCCGGCAGCTCCCGGGTACCGCTCCACGCCTTGCCGGGGCCGGGAAGTGACCGGGGATGGAAACGGCGGGTGCGGGAGGCCAGCCGCTGACCGGCGCGCAGGGCGCCCGGGCGCGCGAACGTCCAGCGCGCCGCCCGCATGGCTGCCCGCTCAGCGGCATGCCCCTTCGCGGGGCGCAGGACCACCTTGTTGCCCTCACGGGTCACCGGCCCGCCCTCCACCACCCTCTCCCGCAGATGCACCAGCACCTCGGGGATGTCGATGGCGACCGGGCACACCTCGTAGCAGGCTCCGCACAGCGACGAGGCGTACGGCAGCGAGGCGTCGATCTCGCTTGCCGTGCCCCGGAGTTGGGGGCTGAGGATCGCGCCGATCGGGCCCGGGTAGACCGAACCGTAGGCATGGCCGCCGGCCCGCTCGTACACCGGGCAGACGTTGAGACAGGCCGAGCACCGGATACAGCGCAGGGCCTGGCGGCCGACCTCGTCGGCGAGGGTGTCGCTGCGGCCGTTGTCGAGCAGGACCAGATGGAAGACGCGCGGGCCGTCGCCTTCGGTCGTCCCCGTCCACGTGCTGGTGTACGGGTTCATGCGCTCGGCGGTCGAGGAGCGCGGGAGGGTCTGAAGGAACACCTCCAGGTCCTGCCAGGTGGGCACGATCTTCTCGATGCCCACGACCGAGATCAGCGTCTCGGGGAGGGTGAGGCACATCCGGCCGTTGCCCTCGGACTCGACGACGACGAGCGTGCCGGTGTCGGCGACCATGAAGTTGGCGCCGGAGACACCGACCTTGGCGCGCAGGAACTTCTCGCGGAGGTGCAGGCGGGCGGCCTCGGCGAGTTCCGCGGGCGTGTCCGTCAGACCCTCCGGTGCGGGGCGGCCCCACTCGCTCATCTCGCGGGTGAAGATCTCCCGGATCTCGCCGCGGTTGCGGTGGATCGCGGGGACCAGGATGTGCGAGGGCCGGTCCTTGCCCAACTGGACGATCAACTCGGCGAGATCGGTCTCATAGGCGCGGATGCCTTCCGCCTCCAAGGCCTCGTTGAGCCCGATCTCCTGCGTGGCCATCGACTTGACCTTGACGACCTCCGACTCGCCCGTCTCCTGCACCAGTTGGACGACGATCCGGTTGGCCTCCGCCGCGTCGGCGGCCCAGTGGACGACGCCCCCGGCCGCCGTCACCGACTCCTCCAACCGCACCAGATAGCGGTCGAGATGGCGGAGCGTGTGGTCCTTGATCTGCTTGCCGGCCTCGCGCAGTTCGGCCCAGTCCGACACCTCGGCGACGGCCTTGGCGCGTTTGGCGCGGATCGTGTGGGTGGCGTGCCGCAGATTTCCGCGCAGGGTCTGGTTGTTGACCGCCTCGTGCGCGGCCACAGGGAAGGCCGGGAACGCCGGGTGGGCGGGCGGGGGAAACGCAGGCATACCGACGAACGTGCCGCTCATGAGCGTGAGTCCTCTTCGCTGGAGGCTTCCGTGGCGGCCAGGATCTCGGCGATGTGCACGGGCCGCATATCGGTGTGGAGCCGGGCCATCGTGCCCCCGATGTGCATCAGACAGGAGTTGTCCGCGGCGCACAGCACGTCGGCGCCCGTCGACCGGGCGTTGCGCACCTTGTCGGCGCCCATCGCCGCCGAGACATCGGCGTTCTTCACGGCGAACGTCCCGCCGAAGCCGCAGCACTCGTCGGCTCCGGGCAGTTCGACCAACTCCAGCCCCTTGACGGCCTGGAGGAGCCTGAGCGGCCGGTCACCGAGTCCCAGACTGCGCAGCCCGTGGCAGGTGGGGTGATAGGTCACCTTGTGCGGGTAGCAGGCGCCCACATCCGTCACCCCGAGCACGTCCACGAGGAACTCGGTCAGTTCGTACGTCTTCGGCACGACCGGCGCCAGCGTGGCCGCGAGGGTGTCACCGCGCCCCTCCGCCCGGGCCCTTTCCCCCATCCGGGGATACAGTTCCCGCACCATCGCCCCGCACGACCCGGACGGCGTGACGATCGCCTCGTACTCCCCGAAGACATCGGAGAAATGCCGGGCGAGCGGTTCGGCCTCGTGGCGGTAACCGGTGTTGTAGTGCGCCTGTCCGCAGCAGGTCTGCGCCATCGGGAAGTCGACCTCGACGCCCAGTCTGGTCAGCAGTTTCACCACGGCGCGCCCGGTGTCCGGATACAGCGTGTCGTTGACGCAAGTCAGGAACAGGGCGACACGCATCGCGGCTCCTTAGTGGTCGATCATCGGATGGATGCAGCGTAGTCGGAGGTCACCGTCTGGGGGAGCCCCCGGCTCGGCGCGCACGGCGAGCCGGAGGCCATTGTCCTGGGATCCCCGGTTCACCGAGCGGCGAGCCGGGCCTCCGCGGCCCGCCAGCGGGCGGTGTCGCCCTGCGGTTCGTACCGGGTCGACGGCTGGGTACGGGCAAGCAGCCCCCGCATCCCGGCCAGGTCACCGACCAGCCCGTGGGCCCGCGACTGAACGAGCACATTGCCCAGGGCCGCCGCCTCCGTGGGCCCGGCCACCACCGGCAACCCGCAGGCGTCGGCGGTCAGTTGGCACAGCAGCGCGTTGCGCGTACCGCCCCCGACGATGTGCACGACGTCGACCGGATGATCGGCGAGGACCTGGGCGTCGTCGACCGCCCGCCGATGGGCGAGCGCGAGCGAGTCGAGGATGCAGCGCGTGATCTCGGCCCGGGACTCCGGCACCGGCTGCCCGGACCCACGGCACGCGTCCGCGATCCGCTCCGGCATCCGCCCGGGCGCCAGAAACACCGAGTCACCCGCGTCGACCACCGACCGCAGCGCCGGCACCCTGGCCGCCCCGCGCAGCAGCTCGCCCAACTCCGGCTCGCCCCAGGCCCGTACACACTCCTGAAGCAGCCACAGCCCCATGATGTTGCGCAGATAGCGGACCGTGCCGTCGAGCCCCAGTTCGTTGGTGAAGTTGGCGGCCCGACTCGCCTCACTGAGCACGGGCGCGTCGAGTTCCAGCCCGGCCAGGGACCAAGTCCCGGTACAGATATAGGCGAACCGCTCCTCGACGGCCGGAACAGCGGCCACAGCGGAAGCCGTGTCGTGCGACCCCACCGCCGTCACCGCCACCGGCCCCCGAAGCCCCGTCTCCTCCAGCACCTCGGCCCGCAGCACCCCCGCCGGATCCCCCGGCTGCCGCAGCGGCGCGAACAGCCCGAGGGCGATACCGAGCCGCGAGGCGATGTCGTACGACCAGTCGCGCGTCCGGGGATCGACGAGTTGGGTCGTGGAGGCATTGGTCAGCTCGGTGCCCTGCTCCCCGGTGAGCCAGTACGACAGCAGATCGGGGATGAGCAACAACCGCTCGGCGTGCGCCAGTTGAGCCGAGTCACGGGCCGCCGTCAGCTGGTACAGGGTGTTGAAGGGCGCGTACTGCAACCCGGTCGACGCGTACAACTCACCCGCAGGCACGGTCGCCCACACCTTCTCGGCGACCCCCTCCGTGCGGGCGTCCCGGTAGTGCACGGGGTTGCCCAGCAGGGCCCCGTCCGCGTCCAACAAGCCGTAGTCCACGGCCCAGCTGTCGATGCCGACGGAATCGACAGCCGGACCCGCCGCCCGGAGCCCGTCGAGGACCCCCGCGTAGAGCGCGAGGATGTCCCAGCGCAGCCCCTCCGGAGTCCGGACGGGCCGATTGGGAAAACGGTGGGCCTCCGCCAACTCCAGGGAGTCCGGCCCGACACGGCCGACCATGACCCGCCCACTGGACGCGCCGAGATCGACCGCGGCGTACGCCTTCACGTCGGCGCTCACCGAAGGAAGGCTGCCGCAACGCCGGCGTCGACCGGGACATGCAGTCCGGTGGTGTGCGTCAAGTCCCCACCCGTGAGGGCGAAGACGGCGTTGGCGACATGCTCCGGCAGCACCTCCCGCTTGAGGATGGTGCGTTGGGCGTAGAACTCGCCGAGCTTCTCCTCCTCGATCCCGTACGTCGCCGCCCGCTGCGCACCCCAACCACCCGCGAAGATGCCCGAGCCACGCACGACACCGTCCGGGTTGATGCCATTGACCCGGATCCCGTGCTCACCCAACTCGGCTGCCAGCAGCCGTACTTGGTGTGCCTGATCGGCCTTTGTGGCGGAGTAGGCGATGTTGTTGGGCCCGGCGAACACGGCGTTCTTGGACGCGATGTAGAGGATGTCGCCCCCGAGCCCCTGCGCGATCATCGCCCGCGCGGCCTCACGCGAGACGAGGAACGACCCACGGGCCATGATGTCGTGCTGGAGGTCCCAGTCCCGCGCCGAAGTCTCCAACAGGGGCTTGGAGATGGAGATCCCCGCGTTGTTGACGACGAGATCGACACCGCCGAAGGCGAGCAGGGCGGCTTTGAAGGCGTCGACGATCTGCCCTTCGTCCGTCACGTCAACGGTGACGGCAACGGCCTTGTCGGGCCCACCCAACTCCTCCGAAACGGCCTGCGCGCTCTCGGAGTTGAGATCCGCGACGACAACACAAGCTCCCTCGTCAACCAGCCGCCGAGCGATCGCCTTCCCGATCCCACTCCCCGCCCCCGTGACGAGCGCGACCCGAGTGGCGAGCGGCTTGGGCTTCGGCATCCGCTGCAACTTGGCCTCTTCCAGGGCCCAGTACTCGATGCGGAACTTCTCCGACTCCTCGATCGGCGCGTACGACGACACGGCCTCGGCCCCGCGCATCACGTTGATGGCGTTGACGTAGAACTCGCCGGCCACGCGCGCGGTCTGCTTGTCCTTGCCGAAGGAGAACATACCCACGCCCGGGACCAGCACGATCGCCGGATCGGCGCCACGCATGGCAGGCGAGTCGGGCACGGCATGCCGCCGGTAGTAGGCGGCGTACTCCTCGCGATAGACGGCGTGCAGCTCCTTCAGCCGCGCGATCGCCTCGTCCAGCGGAGCGTTGGGCGGCAGATCGAGAACGAGCGGCCTGACCTTGGTCCGCAGAAAGTGGTCGGGGCACGAGGTACCGAGCGCGGCGAGCCGGGGATGCTCGGCCCGCGCCAGAAAATCAAGAACAACATCGGAGTCGGTGAAGTGCCCCACCTGCGGCCGGTCTTGAGAGGCCACGGCACGAACATACGGCGCGATCGCGGCGGCCCGCTCCCGCCGCTCACCGTCGCCGAGCGGACCGTACCCCTCGACGACGGGCCCGAATGGCTCGGGCCTCCCGCGCTCGACGAGGAACGCCTCGGCGGTACGGATGATGTGCAACGAGTTCCGCTCGCACTCCTCCGAACTCGCACCCCAAGCGGTGATCCCATGCCCCCCGAGCACACACCCGATGGCCTGCGGATTGGCCTCCTTGACGGCCGCGATGTCCAGCCCCAGCTGAAACCCGGGCCGCCGCCAAGGCACCCACACGACCGTGTCCCCGAAACACTCGGCGGTCAGCTTCTCCCCGTCGGCGGCGCAAGCGAGCGCGATCCCGGAATCGGGATGCAGATGATCGACATGAGCCGCGTCCACGAGCCCGTGCATGGCGGTATCGATGGAGGGCGCCGCACCCCCCTTCCCGTGCAGGCAGTAGTCGAACGCGGCGACCATCTCGTCCTCGCGGTCCACCCCCGGGTAGACGTCGACGAGCGCGCGCATCCGGTCCAGCCGCAACACGGCGAGCCCCGCCTCGGTGAGTGTCCCAAGATCACCCCCGGACCCCTTCACCCACATCAACTCGACATCACCCCCGGTGACGGGGTCCGTGTCCACACCCTTGGCGGACGCGTTCCCGCCGGCGTAGTTGGTGTTACGAGGATCAGCGCCAAGCCGATGAGAACGGGCGATGAGGTCGGCGGCTTCGTGGTGCGGTGCCATGAACTCGGGTCCTTACATGAGAGAGGGGACTTTCAGGGGCGCGGGGAACTGCGCGACCAGCCACAACGGACCCGCACCCGCAAACAACGAACTCCCGGCAGACGCTTAGGCGCCCCAACCGGCCTGCTGCCCCCCAACCCGCTCAGCAACAATCCGCTCCTGCCACCCACTAGCCCGATAAGCCACGATCGGGTCAGGGGCAAGCCCCTGCTCCTCCCGCAACTCCCGAAGCAACGGCCGCACATCCGTGTTGTACGCGTCCATCACCACGGCATTGGCTTCCAGCACATCCCCAGCCCGCTGCGCGGCACCCAACGCATCCCGATCCACGAGCAACGCCTTCGCCGTGGCTTCCTGCACGTTCATCACCGACCGAATGATCGCCGGAATCTTCGCCTCGATGTTGTGGCACTGATCGAGCATGAACGCCACATCGGCCGTGAACCCTCCACCCCGAATCACCTCGTACATGATCCGGAACAACTGGAAGGGATCCGCCGCCCCCACCATCAGATCGTCGTCCGCATAGAACCGCGAGTTGAAGTCGAACGCCCCGAGCTTCCCCTCCCGGAGCAGTGTCGCCACGATGAACTCGATGTTCGTGCCGGGTGCGTGATGCCCGGTGTCGACCACGACCTGCGCCTTCGGCCCGAGCTTCAGACAGTGCGCATACGCCGTCCCCCAGTCAGGAACATCGGTCGCATAGAACGCCGGCTCGAAGAACTTGTACTCCAGCAGCATCCGCTGCCCGTCCCCGAGCCGCGCGTACACCGCCGCGAGCGCCTCCGCCAGCCGATCCTGGCGCGCGCTCAGATCGTCCTGCCCGGGATAGTTCGTACCGTCCGCGAACCACAGCTTCAGGTCGGCGGACCCCGTCGCGTCCATGATGTCGACGCACTCCAGCAGATGGTCCAGCGCCTTGCGCCGCACCGCCGCGTCGGGATGGCAGACGCTGCCGAGCCGGTAGTCGTCGTCCTGGAACGTGTTGGAGTTGATCGCGCCGAGCTTCAGCCCGTGGTCGTCCGCGAACTTGGCCAGCGCCCCGAAGTCGTCCACCCGGTCCCAGGGAATGTGCAGGGCCACCGTCGGCGCCACGCCGGTGAACTCGTGGACCTTGGCCGCGTCCTCCAGTTTCTCCTGCGGGGTACGCGGCACCCCTTCCTGGGCGAACACCTTGAACCGGGTCCCCGAGTTCCCGTACGCCCACGACGGCGTCTCGACTGCCTGGGTCCTGAGCGCGGCCTTCACCGCGGCGAGATCGGTCACTTGTGGGCTCCTGTGACATGCGACGAAACGATGTATGTATGAAACGATTCAGAGAGCGAAGTTATGAGCCTCCCGAAGGGGTGTCAAGCCCTACGGCCAAGCCTGTGCTCCGTGACTCCAATGTGACCTTTGGCTATCGAAAGTTTTTCGATGCGGACCCATTGACGTGACAAGGCTGGCGAGCCTAACGTCCCGGCAACCAAGTTGAAACCTTTCACGACGTCGTGACGGCTCACCGCCGACGTCGTCGAGGAGCCCCTCATGACCCACCCGTCAGACGCGGGTCCGGCCCCGGTGCTCGCGCTCAAGGGCATCTCCAAGTCCTTCGGCGCGGTACGCGCCCTGCGGGACGTGTCCCTCGAACTGTTCCCCGGTGAGGTGCACGCACTCGCCGGTGAGAACGGCGCGGGCAAGTCCACTCTCATCAAGACCCTCGCCGGTGTGCACCGGCCCGACGCCGGCCAGGTGCTGCTCGACGGCGAACCCGTCCTCTTCCACGGCCCCGGCGACGCCCGCGACGCGGGAATCGCCGTGATCTACCAGGAACCGACCCTTTTCCCCGACCTGTCGATCGCCGAGAACATCTTCATGGGCCGCCAGCCCCGCCGTGCGCTGGGCCGTATCGACCACAAGGCCACCCACGCGGCGACCGCCGACCTGATGAAGCGGCTGGGCGTCGAGCTGGACCCCGAGCGTCCGGCGCGCGGCCTGTCCATCGCCGACCAGCAGATCGTGGAGATCGCCAAGGCGCTCTCCTTCGACGCCCGCGTCCTCATCATGGACGAGCCGACGGCCGCCCTCACCGGCAGCGAGGTGGCCCGCCTCTTCGGCGTCGTCCGCACCCTGCGCGAACAGGGCGCCGCCGTCCTCTTCATCTCGCACCGCCTGGAGGAGATCTTCCAGATCTGCCAGCAGGTCACCACCCTCCGCGACGGCGCGTGGATCTCCAGCGAGCCGGTCGAGGGCATGACCGAGGACGATCTCGTACGACGCATGGTGGGCCGCGATCTCGACGAGCTGTATCCGAAGCAGGACGTCGAACCGGGCGAAGTCGCCCTCAGCGTCAAGCGGTTGACCCGCGAGGGCGTCTTCACCGATGTTTCTTTCGATGTACGGCGCGGAGAAATCGTCGGTCTCGCCGGGCTCGTCGGCGCCGGCCGTACCGAGGTGGCGCGAGCCGTCTTCGGCATCGACCGGTGGGACGCCGGCGGGGTCGAGGTCGACGGCAAGTCGCTGACGAACGGCGCCCCTTCGACCGCGATGGCCGCGGGCCTCGCCCTGGTCCCCGAGGACCGGCGGGCCCAGGGCCTGGTGATGGACATGTCGATCGAGCGCAACATCGGTCTGACCGGCCTGCGTACGACGGTCAGGGCCGGTCTCGTCGACCGGGGCGCCGAGCGCAGCCGTTCGCTCGACTGGGCGGTGAAGCTGCACGTGAAGTACGCGCGGATCGGCGACACCGTCAACACCCTCTCCGGCGGCAACCAGCAGAAGGTCGTCCTCGCCAAGTGGCTCGCCACCGGGCCCAAGGTACTGATCGTCGACGAGCCGACCCGTGGCATCGATGTCGGGACCAAGGCCGAAGTACACCGGCTGCTCAGCGAGTTGGCCGCCGACGGCGTCGCCGTTCTGATGATCTCCTCCGATCTGCCCGAGATCCTCGGCATGGCCGACCGCGTGCTGGTGATGCACGAGGGCCGGCTCACCGCGGAGATCCCCCGTTCCGAAGCCACCGAGGAATCCGTGATGGCCGCAGCCACCGGGAGGACCGCCGCATGAGCCCGGCCTTCATGACGATCGAGTCCTTCGGGAGGGCCGCCGTATGACGGTCACCGCGCCCAACCCCGCGCCCGCCGCCGAGGCCCCCGAGTCGAGCGGCACCCGGCTGGTCGACCGGGTCTTCAAGATGCGCGAACTCGCCATCCTGGCCGTCTTCCTGGTGATGATCGGCATCACCCAGGCGGGCAACAGCGAGTTCCTGTCCGAGCAGGGCATCAAGGACCTGCTCCTCAACGCGACCATCCTCGTCCTGGTCGCCACCGGCCAGTCACTGGTCGTCATCACCCGCAACGTCGACCTGTCGGTCGGCTCGACCCTCGGCATCACCGCCTTCGCTACCGGCGACTACCTCCACAGCGGCGGCAACGCTGTCATCGCGATCCTGCTGGCAGTGCTCCTCGGTGTCGGACTCGGCCTGGTCAACGGGCTGTTGGTGAGTCTCGGGCAGGTGCCCGCCCTGGTCGTCACGCTCGGCACGCTCTACATCATCCGGGGCGTCGACTCCATCTGGGTCGGCTCCCGGCAGATCACGGCCGCCGATCTCCCGGGCGGATTCGTGGACTTCGGCTCCGGCGGCCTGTCGGCGGTGCCCTGGCTGGCACTGATCGCGCTCGCCGTACTGATCGTCACCGCCTACTACCTCAAACACTTCGGCAGCGGACGGGAGTTGTACGCCCTGGGCTCCAACCCCGAGGCCGCGCGGCTCGCCGGGATCCCCGTCCGCAAGCGGATCCTCGCCGCGTACACCTTCTGCGGCGGGCTCGCCGGACTCGCCGGCGCGATGTACCTGGCCCGCTTCGGCAATGTCGACTCCGGCACCGGTACCGGCTACGAACTCACCGTAGTGAGTGCGGTGGTTGTCGGTGGCGTGGTCTTCACCGGCGGCTCCGGCAGCGTCTACGGCGCGGCCCTCGGCGCCCTTCTGCTGACCTCCATCAACAGTGTGCTGCCCGCCCTCGGCGTCAGCTCCGTCTGGGTGCTCGCGATCAACGGCATCCTGCTCATCCTCGCCATCGCCGTCGACCGGATCGTCGCCCTGCGCGTGGCCACCGCACTGAAGAAGAGGAACGCCCGCCATGCCTGAGTCGTTGACGCGCGCGATCCGCTGGGACACGGTCGTCGGCGCCCTCCTCGTCGTCCTGCTGCTGTTCTCCTTCACCTCCGTGGACGGCTTCGGCAACGCGCTGAACCTGTCGTTCCTGATCGGCAACACCCTGCCCATCGCCCTGATCGCGCTCCCGATGACCCTGTTGGTCGTCGCCGGCGAGATCGATCTGTCGGTGGCCTCCACGGCCGGTCTGTCGGGCGCGGTGATGGGCAAGCTGTGGAACGACGGCATGGCGATCGAGACGATCATCCCGATCTGCCTGCTCCTTGGCCTGGTCTGCGGACTGGTCAACGGGCTGCTCGTCACCCGGCTCGGACTGCCCTCCCTCGCCGTCACGATCGGCACGCTGGCCGCGTACCGGGGTATCGCGCAGATCGTGCTCGGTTCCGACGCGGTCACCGATTTCCCCACGCAGTACCTGGACTTCGCGGCGGGACGGCTCGGCGACACGTTCCTTCCGCGGGCCTTCCTGCCCTTCCTGGTGCTGCTCGCCATCGCCGTCGTAGCCCTCCATGCCACGCCGTTCGGGCGGTCGTTGTTCGCGATCGGGGCGAACGAGGAGGCGGCGCGGTTCGCCGGTATCCGGGTCAAGCGGCAGAAGTTGATCCTGTTCACGGTGACCGGGTTGATGGCCTCACTCACCGGGATCTTCTGGGCGCTGCACTACGCCAGCGCTCGCTATGACAACGCGACCGGGCTCGAACTGTCCGTGGTGGCCGCGGTGTTGCTCGGTGGGATCGACTTCGACGGCGGGAAGGGGACGTTGGGAGGCGCGATCGCGGGTGTCTTTCTGCTCGGGGCGTTGCAGAACGTGATGAGCCTTCTCAATGTTTCCGCGCAGTCGCAGATCGTCGTGACCGGTGTGTTGCTTGTTGTTTCGGTGCTTGGGCCTCGGGTAGCTCGGCAAGTTGCTGTTGCCAGGGCCGCGGCTCGTTCCACTGGATAGGTCGTATTGCGTCTGCGGGCCCGTTGTGGCTGGTCGCGCAGTTCCCCGCGCCCCTGGAGGGGCGCTTCCGCTCACCCTCGTATCAAAGGACCCCATGCCATGCGCAAAGCATCCCTTCGTCGTGCCTGTGCGGCGCTCGTCGCCGTCACTTCTCTCACGCTCGTCGCCACCGCCTGCGGTGGTACCACCAAGAAGGACGTGAAGGACGAGAACACCGGGGCGGCCGTCACCGGCGGCAAGGCGGACCCGAACGCCGCGCTCAAGAAGGGGCTCACCGTCGGGTTCCTGCCCAAGCAGGTCAACAACCCGTACTTCACCACGTCCGACAAGGGCGGCGAGAAGGCCCTCACCGAACTGGGCGAGAAGTACAAGGAGGTGGGCCCGAGCAGCGCCACCGACACGGCGGGACAGGTGAGTTACGTCAACACGCTCACCCAGCAGCAGGTGAACGCGATCGCCGTCTCCGCGCAGGACCCGGGCGCCCTGTGCACCGCGCTCAAGCAGGCGATGAGCAACAAGATCAAGGTCGTCACCTACGACTCCGACACCAACCCCGAGTGCCGCAACGCCTTCGTCTCGCAGGCCAGCGCCGAGGACCTCGGCCGCACCCAGGTGCAGTTGCTCGCGCAGCAGATCGGCTACAAGGGCGAGATCGCGATCCTGTCCGCCGCGCAGACCGCGACGAACCAGAACACCTGGATCGGCTTCATGAAGGACGAGTTGAAGGACCCCAAGTACAAGGACATCAAGCTGGTCAAGGTCGCCTACGGCAACGACGACGCCCAGCAGTCCTTCCAGCAGACCCAGGGCCTTCTCCAGGAGTACCCGGACCTGAAGGGGATCATCTCCCCGACCACCGTCGGCATCAAGGCGGCCGCCCAGTACCTGGCCGGCTCCAAGTACAAGGGCAAGGTCAAGCTGACCGGCCTCGGCACCCCCAACGACATGCGCAAGTACGTCAAGAACGGCACCGTCGACGGCTTCGAGCTGTGGGACCCGGCGAAGCTCGGCGCGCTGGCCGCGCAGACGGCGGTGGCGCTGGTGTCCGGGCAGATCACCGGCAAGGAGGGCGAGACCTTCAAGGCCGGCGGGACCTCGTACACCATCGGCAAGGACGGCGTGATCAACCTCGGCAAGCCGACCGTCTTCGACGCGAAGAACATCGACCAGTTCAACTTCTAGTCCCCGAAGTCCCTTTAGTCCAAGGGGTGTTGATGCAACGCGTGTGCTTTCTGCTGAAGGTCAGGGCGGACCGCCTCGACGAGTACCGTGAGAGGCACGCCGCCGTGTGGCCCGAGATGCTCGACGCGCTCTCGGCCACCGGCTGGCACAACTACTCGCTCTTCCTGCGCGAAGACGGCCTCCTGGTCGGCTACTTGGAGACCGAGGACTTCGCCGCCGCCCAGGCCGGTATGGAAGCCACCGACATCAACTCCCGCTGGCAGGCGGAGATGGCGCCGTTCTTCGAGTCCCTGGACGGCGCCCGTCCCGACGAAGCGATGAAGCCCCTCACCGAGGTCTTCCACCTCGCGTGATCCCCCCACAGGAGCCGCCCACATGAGAAGACGCGCCGTGCTCACCACCGCCATACTCGCGGCCGTGGCAACACCGGGCATCGCACGGGCGGCCGACCCCGGCCCGTCCGTCACCAAGAAGAGCACCACCCAACTCGACGCCCAGGCCGTCTACTTCGTCTCGTACGACGGCCTGGTCAACAACAACTCGTTCCAGAAGAACGGGCTGTTGACCTACAAGGGCTATCAGTACGCGGCCTGGTACACGTCCACCAAGTACGCCGTCGTCGCCCGGCGAGTTCTCGGCAGTACCACCTGGTCGACCATCACCCTCTCCCATCAGCTCAAGAGCGACGACTCCCACAACGTCATCTCCATGGGCGTGTCCAAGGTCGACGGCCGGCTCCACCTCAACATGGACTCCCACAGCGACGGCTTCTTCTACGTCAAGTCCGTCGCCGGTCTCCTCGACAACCCGGCGTCCACCGCCTGGACTTCGGCCGTTCTCGGCGCCGTAGGGACCTCGCTGGACGGTGTCGCCCTCACCTCGCAGTTCACCTACCCCCAGTTCATCGCCACACCCGAGGGCAAGTTGCAGCTCAGCTATCGGGTCGGGATCTCCGGGAACGGACGCAACGCCCTCGCGGAGTACGACGGTTCGGCCTGGACCGCACTGGGGGAGTGGAGCGCCTCGACCGGTACCTACACCAGCACGCACGGCTCCAGCACCGCCCGCAACATGTACCTCCACGGCATCGACTACGACGTCAACGGCCGACTGCACGCCTTCTTCACCTGGCGCGAGCAGTCCGCCGCCGTGATGTGCAACAGCGGCGGCATCACCAACCACGACACCGGCTACGTCTACTCGACCGACCAAGGCCGCAGTTGGCGCAACGACGCCGGAACTGTCGTAGGAACAACGGGTAGTTCGGACACCGTGGCCGTCACGGACGGCGGGCTCGTCGTCGACTCCCTCAACCCCGACCACTCCCTGATGAACCAGGAGAGCCAGGCCACCGACTCCGCGGGGCTCCCGCACGCGATCATCAGCTACGTCCCCGGCCGCTTCGGCCAGTGCACCACCAACTACGTCACCGACCGCACGACCAACGGCCGCGCCTTCCACGTCCGCAAGAACTCCGCCGGGACCTGGCAGAAGACCGAGATCCCGATCGCCCTGAACTCCAGCCAGCGCACCAGGCTGGTCCTGGACAAGTACGACAACGCCTACGCGGTCCTGCCCTACGGCCGTATCGCCGCCGCCTCGAAGGCCTCCGGGTACTCCGACTGGACGCTGCTGTACGACGCGAGCGACCTGAACGCGTTCGGCGAGGTCGTCGTCGACGAGTTGCGGGTGAAGGCCGACAACGTGCTGTCGGTCATGTACCAGGAGAAGTCGAGCGGTACGACCCCCTCGGCGCTTCACGTCGTCGACTTCGCCCTGCCCGCGTGACCGGGGCGGCCGCCGGAGTCGGCAAAGGTCATGACGGTAATGTGAAGGCTCTCCCGCCGCCCCACATCACCCTGGAGGTCTCCGCCTGATGGCCCAGCCGGTGGGTATCAAGGACGTCGCCCGTGCCGCCGGAGTCTCCGTCGGCACGGTCTCGAACGTCATCAACCGCCCGGACACCGTCGCCACGGAGACCCGGGCCCGGGTGCTGTCCGCGATCGACCGCCTCGGGTATGTGCGGAGCGAGTCGGCTCGTCAGCTGCGCGCGGGGCGCAGCCGGATCATGGGGCTGCTCGTCCTCGACATGGGCAACCCCTTCTTCGTGGACGTCGCTCGTGGCGCCGAGCGGGCCGCGCGCGAGTCGGGGCTCGGGGTGATGGTCTGCAACAGCGCGCAGAGCCCCGGCGAGGAGGCCGAGTATCTGTCGCTCTTCGCCGAACAGCGGGTGCGGGGCGTGCTGTTGACCCCGGCCGACGCGACCGGACGCAACATCGAGTCGTTCCGCCGGCACGGCATTCCCTTCGTGCTCGTCGACCGTGTCGCCGAGGGCACCACCGAGTGCTCGGTCTCCGTGGACGACGTCGCCGGCGGCGCGCTCGCCGTGCGGCACCTGATCGACGCCGGTCACCGTTCCATCGCTTACGTCAGCGGCCCGCCCGGCTTCAACCAGGTGCGGGACCGCCGTACGGGCGCCAAGAACGCGCTCGCGGAGGCCGGTCTCGACCCGGGCACGCTGCGCGAGCTGCCCACCGACCGGCTCGACGTGGCGTCGGGGCGTGATGCGGGCGCCCGGCTGCTCGGCCTCGCCGACCGGCCCACCGCCGTCTTCTGCGCCAACGACCTGCTCGCCCTCGGTGTGCTCCAGGCCGTGTTCGCGGCCGGGGTCGGCGTCCCGGACGACCTCGCGATCGTCGGCTACGACGACATCGAGTTCGCCGCGGCGGCCGCCGTACCGCTCACCTCGGTCCGGCAGCCCGCCGTCACCATGGGTGCCCTGGCCGCCGAACTGCTCCTGGAGGAGACCGAGGCGGAGACGGACCCGACGGCCCGCCCGCACGAGCACCGGCGGGTCGTGCTCCAGCCGGAACTGGTGGTGCGCCGCTCCAGCCTCGCCGCCCGCTGATCGGCCGGTCAGTAGGATTTCATGATCCAGGGGGTCGGATATCGGACGCACATGTGCTGGACTATGACGCGGCCCGTCATTCGTCCGTACCAGGAGTCCCGTTGTCCGTCAGCTACCGCCAACCCGGCGTCGTCCTCACCGACCGCCGCTTCACCGTGCCCCTCGACCACGAGGACCCCACGGGCGAGACCATCGAGCTCTACGCCCGTGAGGTCGTCGCGAGTGACAAGGCGGACCGGAAGGACCTGCCGTGGCTGCTCTATCTCCAGGGCGGACCCGGATTCGGGGCGAATCGTTTCGTCGGCAGGCAGGCCTGGCTCGACCGCGCGCTCGACGAGTACCGCGTGCTCCTTCTCGACCAGCGCGGCACCGGCCACTCCACCCCGCTCAACCGCCAGACCCTCCCGCTGCGCGGCGGCCCCGCCGAGCAGGCCGAGCACCTCACGCACTTCCGCGCCGACTCGATCGTCCGGGACTGCGAGACCATCCGCCCGGCCCTCACCGGCGGCGCGCCCTGGACCGTCCTCGGCCAGAGCTTCGGCGGCTTCTGCGCGGTGAACTACCTGTCCACCGCCCCGGAAGGCGTGCGCACCGCGCTCCTCACCGGCGGCCTGCCGTCCCTCGACGCGCACGCCGACGACATCTACCGGGCCGCATACCCGCGCATCGAGCGCAAGGTCGCCGCCCACTACGACCGCTACCCGCAGGACGTGGAGCGTGCCCGCCGCATCGCCGAGTACCTGCTGAGCCACGAGCCGGTCCTCCCGAACGGCTACCGGCTCACCGCCGAGGCCTTCCAAACCCTCGGCATCATGCTCGGCGGCAGCGACGGCAGCCACCGCCTCCACTTCCTCCTCGAAAACGCCTTCGTCCGCACCCCGCAGGGCCACGAACTCTCCGACGCCTTCCAGGAAGAGGTCCAGAACTCCCTGTCGTACGCCGGACACCCCCTCTACGCCCTCGTCCACGAGGCGTGCTACGCCCAGGACGCCCGCCCCACCGCCTGGTCGGCCGAACGCGTCCGCGGCGAGTTCCCGCAGTTCGACGCGGCCAAGACCCTCGCGGGCGACGGCCCCCTCCTCTTCACCGGCGAGACCATGCACCCCTGGATGTTCGACTGCGACCCTGCGCTGCGCCCGCTCCGCGAGACCGCCGAACTCCTTGCCGCCCGCACCGACTGGCAGCCGCTCTACGACCCGGCGCGCCTCGCCGCCAACGAGGTCCCGGTCGCCGCCGCCGTCTACCACGACGACATGTACGTCGACGCGACCCACTCGCTCCGGACCGCCCGCTCCATCCGGGGCCTGCGCACCTGGGTGACCGACGAGTTCGAGCACGACGGCGTACGGGCCGGTGGCACGCGGGTCCTGGACCGGCTGCTGGCCCTCACCCGCGACGAGGTCTGAGTCCGCCGACGGGAGGCGGGCCCGGCGACGAGATGTGACTCGGGAATTTCCGGCATAAGGTTCATTTCGATGAATACCAAGTCACTCCGCCGGGCCCGCCCGGCCGCCCTGGTCCTCGCCGTCGTCGCGGCGAGCACGGTCGCGCTGGTCTCCTGCGGCGACGACAACAACAGCTCCGGCAGCGGCTCGGGGACCCCGACCCCGGACAAGGCCTCCTTCTCCGGCATGACACCGTCGGCCCTGAAGTCGGCCGCGTCCTCGGCGGTCGCGTCGGCCCAGGCCAGGGCCTCCGCCGCCGCGTCCTCCGCCTCGGCCGCCGCGTCCTCCTTCGAGGCCTCCGTGTCGGCCGAGGTCGCCCGCGCGAGCAAGGACGCCCAGAACGAACTCAAGAACGTCACGGGCCAGGGCAACGCGACGTCGGAGGTCGCCATGACCGGCAAACCGCGCGCCCAGACCGGCGGGCTGCTCGCGGTCGTCGTCAACATCACCAACAAGACCGACAAGAAGGCGTCCTACGCCGTCCAGGTCGACTTCCTCGACTCCTCGGGGAAGGTGGTGGAGACGCGCTACGTCGGCGCCGAGAACCTCGCCCCCGGTGCGAAGGCCCAGCCGGTCGCCATCAGCACCAAGCCGCCGGAGCCGGTGCTGACCCCCAAGTTGGCCAAGGCACAGCGCTATTGAGCACGTTCGTCGGCAACGGGCGCTTCAGCGCTCGGAGTTGAGCGCGTCCACCGCCCCGCCCGCGTCCCCGATCGTCGCGTAGTCCACGGCGACGAAGTTCACCGGCCGACCGCGTTCCCGCTCGCAGCGGTGGACGCGGTCGAGCACGAATGGGCGGGCGTTGACCTCACCCGCGTCCAGACGGCTGCCGCCGTCGATGGTGATGAAGTGGTTGAGCAGGAACAGCCGTTTGTCGGTGCCACCGCGATGCGGTACGCAACTCATCGCGTCCGGCGTGCGGAACGCGAACGGCGTCTCCATGCCGTAGTCGTAGAAGTTGCGGTACCAGGGCGCCGGACCGTCGGCCTGCTCGGCGAAGACGACGAGTCGGCGTCCGCTGTCGATCAGGTCGCCCAGGGTCGGCCACGGCTCCGCGGGATCGGGGTCGGGGGTGTGCACGAGGTCACTCAACCCGGCCTGCGCGAAGGCCTGTTGGGTGTCCTCGCCGCTGATCGCGTCCTGCACGATCAGGGTGATCACCTCGGTCGGGTGGGCGCGCATCCAGTCACCGATCTCGCGCAGCGCGGGCACCAGCGCGATCGCCCCCGCCCGGCACACCGAGTGGCACAGCCACAGCCCCTCGCGCGGCGGGTTGACCTTGTTGACGGCCGCGGCGACGAACTTCCGCTGTTCCGGGGTGAAGTCGGACTCGGAGAGCCGCGCGGTGATCTCGTCCGGGCGCTCCCACCGGTAGGTGTCGATCTGTAGGGCGCGCACCCCGTCGTCCAACTGGGCGGTGATTCCCGGGTCTTGGAGCGGGCCGATGAACCGGTCGACGGTGGTGGACATCGCGTTGTGCGAGGTGAGGTAGGCGACCTCGTCGTAGGACCGGTCGCACAGCTCCGCGCTGCCCTCGCAGGTGCGGGACGCGGTGGGCGTGACGGCGTACGGGATCAGCAGGACGCCCGTGACGGCGGCGCCGCCCGCGGCCAGGACCAGCCACCGGAGGCGGGGGAGGGCGGGGCCGTGCGGCCGGACCTGGAGGGCCCAGCCCACGCCGGTCAGCAGGGCACCGGCCAGGACGGGGACCAGGGCGGTCGTCAGGGCGGTGGCCGTGAGCCGGTCCAGGGCGGTGCGCTGTACGTCGTCGACCAGCCGGGCCAGGCTCGGCGGCCAGGAACCCGGCGGATCGATCACCCGCCCGCCGCTGGCCAGCCGGAAGAGGACGGCGACGAGCCCGGCGAGTACTCCACCGGCCGCGAGCGACCAGCCGAGAGGGAGGAGTCGGCGGCCCGTCGGCGCCGAGCCGCCGCCGATCCACAGCACCGCGAGCGCGATGACGAGGAGCGCCGAGGACAAGGCTTCCGTGAGGCCGAGGCCGACCGCCGTGTAGGCGCGGGCGCGGTGGAGCGGGGCCAGGTCGAGGGTGTCCGTGAAGTTCCAGGTGCCGCCATCCACGCTCGCCCGCAGCCGGTCGGCGGCCGCACGGGTGCGGTCCGACACGGCGGCGGGGGCCACGGTGGCGAGCGCGGTCGCGACATCGCCGTCCCGCAGCGCGGCCTCGACCGCCGGGCGCAGGGCGTCCCGGTCCGCGACGGGCAGTCCGCTCACCAGCGTCCCGGCCGCCTGCTCCGCCTGTGCCTCGGTCAGCGGGAGCGAGGGCAGCCCGTTCGGGATGTGCCCCGCGGTCACGGCTCCCAGTGCGGTGGAGAGGTCCGCGGAGAAGCGGTCGAAGTCCGGCTCGGGCCGGTTCTGGACCGAGGCGACGAGATCGCCGAAGTAGATCTGGGCGAGGTCGTTGAGGTTGGCCAGCACCGGCCGCAGATCGACCTTGAGGACCAGGGAGTCGCGCTCGCCGCCGAGATAGCCCACTACGGCGTTGATCTGCTGCTGGGTGAGATCGCGGACCGTCTCCGGCGGCAGCACCAGCTTGAGGTTGGAGGTGACCTGGGCCTCCGGCACGGGCAGCCGGGCGAGCAGCCCCCGGGTGACCGCGGCGGTCCGCGGATCCACCAGCACCTGGCTGTAGAGCCGGTCGTAGGCCTTCTGCTCGTCGAGCGCGGACCGGTAGAAACCCGGTGAGACCACGGTGGAGCGGGCCGTGGCCGCGAGGGTGAGGACCGCCGTCGCGAGGACGGCCAGGACCAGAGCCGCGACACGCGGCAGTCTGCGGGACGCGATGCCGACCGGGTCCATGATTCCCCATCGTCGTCCCGCCCCACTCGCCCCGCAAACGGACACGGGACGCCGAAAATGACATGCCTGTGGAGGGGGCGGACGTGTTGGGTGGACGGTATGGACGACACGGAACTCCTGGCGGACCGCTTCGAGGAACACCGGGGCCGGCTGCGCGCGGTGGCCTACCGCATGCTCGGCTCGCTGCCCGAGGCGGAGGACGCCGTCCAGGAGACCTGGCTGAAGCTGAGCCGGACCGACGCGGACGACATCAGGAACCTCGGCGGCTGGCTCACCACGGTCGTCGGCCGGGTCTGCCTCGACCTGCTGCGCACCCGCACCGCGCGCCGCGAGGACCCCATCGACGAGACCTTCGTCCCGGACCCGCTGCTCAGACCCCTGACGGACCTGGACCCCGAGGAGGAAGTGCTCCAGGCCGACTCGGTGGGCCTCGCCCTCCTCGTCGTCCTGGAGACCCTGGAGCCCGCCGAACGGCTCGCGTTCGTGCTGCACGACCTGTTCGCGGTGCCCTTCGACGACATCGCCCCGATCGTGGAACGCAGCTCCGCCGCGACCCGCCAACTGGCCAGCAGGGCCCGCCGCAGAGTCCAGGGCGCCGCCCCTTCCACCGACCCGGACCTCGGGCGGCAGCGCGAGATCGTCGAGGCGTTCCTCGCCGCCGCACGCGAGGGCGACTTCGACGCCCTCGTCGCACTTCTGCACCCGGACGTGGCACTGCGCGCCGACTCCGGCGCCCTGGTCCGGGGCGCGGCGGCCTCCAAGGCGCTGCGCGGAGCACGCCCGATCGCCGAACAGGCCCTGATGTTCGCCCCGTTCGCCCGCCTCGCCCAACTCGCCCTGGTCAACGGCACGGTGGGCGTCGTCAACGCAACCGAAGGACAGCTCCTCTCCGTCATGGGCGTCACGATCGCCGACGGCCTGATCACCGGGATGTACATCCTGTCCGACCCGGACCGGCTGGCCCGCCTCGACATCGGCGGCCCGGCAAAGTGATGCCCGTCAGGGGTGATGCCTGTCAGGGGTGAGTGACCGCCTCGTGCAGGGATGCGAGCAGGTCCCCCGCGCCCGCGTGGCCGAAGGCGTCCGGTGGCGGGCCGAACAGGCCCAGTTCCGTGCGGAGTTCGAGACCGGCGCCGTACGCCATCGGAGTGCCCCACAGTGGGGCCACGCCCCGGCGCAGTTCCCGCCGCCCGAGCAGCACGGTCCGCTCGTCGAGTACCCGGACACCGTCCAGCTCGCCGCCCCGGGCGAGGAGCGCGTAGAAGCGGGCCATCGAACGGGCCGTCACATGGGCTCCCACGGCAGGGAGTTGAGCCCGGCGGAAGGCGGCGGAGTTCCACAGGGCGGGCGCGTCGGGAGCCAATAGGCCGCGAGGAGCCCCGCCATGTGCTCCGGGTCCAGCAACTCCTCGGTCGCGACGGGCTGTTGGACGCCCGGCAGCCGTGCCTGGTCGGAGAAGATCTCGGCGACCGTGATCCGTTCCTTGCCCGCGGCGGCGAACTCCGGCCAGTAGCGCGCCGCCGGAGCGTCCAGGCTCAGCAGGCCGCGCTCGACCGGCAGCACACACGCGGTCGTCAGGCCCTTGGCTCCGGAGAACACGAGTTGCGGCGTGTCCGCCCGCCAGGGGCGCTCTGTCGCGGGGTCGGTCACTCCGGCCCACAGGTCCACGACGGGTCCGCCGTTCCGGTACGCGGCGAAGACGTCCGCGACCTTCTCGAAGCCCGCTGCCGTGCGGTCCTGGACGTCCATCACGCCCCCTGTGCGGACAGCAGGGCGAGAGCCGCCTGTCTGGCGTCCTCGGCGGCCCGGCCCTCCGGGTCGTGGTGGTCGGCCACGACCGTGGCGCTCTCCAGAAGGATCAGCAACTGCCGTCCCAGGAGGGCGGGTTCGGGGGCGCCCGCCCGTTCGGCGATGCCGGTGACCAGCGCGCGGTAGGGGCCAGATGGCGTTCCGCCAGGGTGCTGGCGGGCGGAGTGTGGCGCTGCGTCGCCGCGTTGACGATCGCGCGGCCCCGGAAGCCGGGTTGCCGGTACCAGGCTCCCAACACCTCGAAGAGCGCGGTGAGTTGGGCGGCCGGGTCGGGGCCCGCCGTCTCCACCGCCTCCGTCAGCCAGTGCACCACCCGGTCGCTCCGCGCCTCAAGTACCGCCTCGACCAGGCCGTCCTTCGAGCCGAAGTGGCGGTACAGCGTCGCCTTGGAAGCGCCGACTGCCCGGCACGGCTCGGCCACACCGACGCCGTCCAGGGTGTGGGCGTCGGATCAGTAGGCTGGAGGCCATGGAAGATCACATAGCGGACCTGACCGATCTGCGTGGTGACTGCGAGCGGTGTTTCGGGCTGTGCTGTGTCGCGCTGCCCTTCACCGCCGCGACGGACTTCGCGATCGACAAGGCCGCGGGGACACCGTGCCCGAACCTCCGGGGTGATCACCGCTGCGGAATCCACGCGAAACTCCGGCGGACCGGCTTCACCGGCTGCACGGTCTACGACTGCTTCGGCGCCGGGCAGAAAGTCTCGCAGGTCACCTTCGGCGGGCGGGACTGGCGCACGGTTCCTCAGGCGGAGTCCCGCCGGATGTTCGATGTCTTCCCCGTCGTACGGCAGCTGCATGAACTGCTGTGGTACCTGACCGAGGCGCTCACCCTGCCGGCCGCGCTGCCGGTCCACGCCGAGTTGCGCGAGGCGCTGCGCGCGACCGACGCGCTCACACGCGGCACGGCCGAAGAGCTCGGCGCGCTCGATGTGGGCGCCCACCGGCAGGCGGTCAATGTGCTGCTGCTGCGGACCAGTGAGCTGATGCGGGCCGGGGCGAAGGGGAAGAAGAAGGACCGGCGCGGTGCCGATCTCATGGGCGCCCGGCTCAAGGGTGCCGATCTCAGCCGGGCCAACCTGCGCGGCGCCTACCTCATCGCCGCCGATCTCACCGGGGCCGACCTGCGCGGCGCGGATCTGATCGGCGCCGACCTGCGGGACGCCGATCTCACGGACGCCGACCTGACCGGCGCGTTCTTCCTCACCCAGCCCCAGGTCAACGCGGCCCGCGGCAGTGCGGGCACCAGACTGCCGGGGTCAGTCGTCCGACCGGTGCACTGGGCAGCGGGCGTCTGAGGGGACCTCGCCCGGGACCGTGACCGGCGCGGTCGCCGGCCTGGACGGGGTGCGGCGGTCGAGGTGGAGCCGTAGACCTTCCGGCATCAGCGTCAGGCGTTCGGCCACGCGCAGTTGGTAGGCGGGGTCGGGGCGCAGTTCGTAGCGGCGCAGCAGCAGGCCCAGGACGAGCATCGACTCGTGCAGGGCGAACTGGCGGCCGATGCACGCCCGCGCCCCCGTCCCGAACGGTTTGAAGGTGTGCGGGGCGCGGGAGCGGACGGCCTTCGCGTCGAAGCGGTCCGGGTCGAACTCCTCGGCGTCCGCGCCCCACACCTCGGGGTCGCGGTGCAGCATCGGCGTGAGGATCAGCGCCCAGGCGCCCCGCCGTACCGGGTGGACTCCGGAGACCTCGGTGTCAACGGTGGCCTCGCGGGCGTAGGCGGGCGCCGTCGGCCACAGCCGTAGCGACTCGTCGAGCACCCGGCGGACGTAGCGCAGCTTGGCGATCTGCTCGTAGCCCGGTACCTCGGCGTCGCCCCAGACCTGGTCGATCTCGGCGCGGGCGCGGGCCGCGACCTCGGGGTGGCGGGCGAGGTAGTGCAGGGCGAAGGACAGCGAACCCGAGGTCGTCTCGTGGCCGGCGACCAGGAAGGTGATGACCTGGCGGCGGACGTTCTCGGCGGAGAGCCGCTCGCCGGTCTCCGGGTGGGTCGTCTCCAGCATCCGGTCGAGCAGGTCGCCGTCACCAGCGCCCGTCGTACGGCGGGTGCGGACCATGTCGTCGACCGTGCGGTTGAGGTAGGCGATGTCGGCCTCGTTGCGCCGGGTCGCGGTGCGCAGCAGCAGCGGGGCCAGCGGTGCGGGCACGGAGTTGAGGCGTTGCGCGTAGCTGAGCGTGCCCACCATCGAGGTGACGAAGGGGTGCGGGCGGTCGCGTTCGAAAGAGCCGAAGTCGTGGCCGAAGCCGGTGCGCGAGATCGTCTCCAGGGTCAGCTTGGTCATGTCGCCGGGCACGTCCACCGAGCGTCCGGCGGCCAGTTCGCGGTCCCAGTGGTCCGTGAGGCGCTCGGCGACGGCCAGCATCATCGGGTGGTAGCCCGCCATCGCCTCGCGGCTGAAGCCGGGGGCCAGGACGTCGTGCGCCAGCTGCCAGTTGGGCTCGTGGTTGTACGCCGTGAACAGTCCGTCCCCGGCGACCGGCCGCAGGTTGGCGATGCCGAGGCCGACGTGTTTCGCGAACCGCGACTCGTCCGCCATGTCGGCCACCAGGTCGGCGCCCCACACGAACACGAACTCCTTGCCGAAGGCCTTCCGGCGGAAGATCGGGCCCAACTGGCGGGCGTAGCGCAGCGAGTCCTGGACGGGGGTGCGGCGGTCGGCGCCGATGATGTCGCCGAGGAACGGGATCCGGCGCGGGGGATGCGGGATGCGGTCGAGCCCGGGCCAGCCCTGCTCGGCGCCCCGGAAGCCCTTCGGCAGTGCGGTCGGCGTCACCGTCGTCGTCTCCGCCATGACGCGATCTCCCTTGATCCACCCGCGGGTTCAGCCTGTTGTACGTGGGTTCAATAGCGTGTTCCAGTGTGATCCCGCTGTTGAACCGACGTCAAGTAAAGTGCGGGAATGGCCGCCGATCGAGGAGAGCGCAGGGGAGAGAGCACGCGCCGCCGGCTCAGCACCGGCGAGCGTCGGGAGCAACTCCTCACGGTGGGCGCGCGGTTGTTCTCCGAGAGCCCCTACGACGAGGTGTGGATCGAGCAGGTCGCCGAGATCGCAGGGGTCTCCCGGGGGCTGCTCTACCACTACTTCCCGACCAAGCGCGACTTCTTCGCGGCCGTCGTCGAGCGCGAGAGCGAGCGGATGCTGCGGATGACGGCGGCCGTACCGGGCGTACCGGCCCGCGAACAGCTCGCCGCCGCCCTCGACACGTACCTGGAGTACGTGCACACCCACGCGCACGGCTACCGCGCCTTCCACCGCGCCGACGCGGCCGGGGACCAGACCGTACGACGCGTTTACCAGCGGGCGCTGGCGGCGCAGGAGCGGCAGATCCTGGCCGCGCTCGCCGCCGATCCCGAGTTCGGGTCTGCCGTGGAGGAGCGGCCCGACACGAAGCTCGCGGTGCGCGGGTGGCTGGCGTTCACGACCGCCGTCTGTCTGGAGTGGCTGCGCGGACCGGAGTTGAGCCGGGAGCAGGTGCGCGATCTGTGCGCTCGGGCGCTGTTGGGCGTCATCGCGTCCTGAAGTGCTGTCCTGGAATTTACGTGGCGTGGTTGGCGCGCGCCCCGATCTTCGGTAAGTTAGGCAAGGCTTACCTAAGGAGGTTCAGGGATGGGTGACAGCCAATCGTGGACGGCCGTGCCTGCCGCGGCCGAGCGGGCCCGCTCGGTGCTCGCCGCCGCATGGTCCTGCGCGGTGACCGCGGAGGGCGGTCGCGAGGAGTTCGTCGGCGCGCACAGCGTCGACGACGACGGCCGGGTACTCCTTCAAGTGCCCGAGGACAGCGCCCTGTTGGCCGCCGCGATCTGCGCGCCGCGCGGTGAGCCGTCCGCGGTGCTTGAGTTCGCGGACGTCGCGCCCGTCCCCGTGCGCAACCGTATCCGGGCCCGGGTGTGGCTCGCCGGCTGGTTCGTCCCCGAGGAGGACCGACTGGCGTTCAGCCCCACGCGCGTGGTGCTGCGACCGGCGACCGGCGCGGTGGTCATCGACCTCGACGAGTTCGCCGCCGCCGAACCCGACCCGCTGGCCCTCGCCGAGGCCCAGCTGCTGACCCACCTCGCCGACTGCCACTCCGACGCGGTCGAACGGCTCACCCGACTCGTCGAGCCCGACAGCCTGCACGGCGCGGTCCGCGTCCAGCCCCTCGCCGTCGACCGGCACGGACTGACCCTGCGCATCGAGCGCGCCCGCGCCCACGGCGACGTACGACTGCCGTTTCACGCGCCCGCCGACACGGTCGCCCACCTCACCGAACGGATGCATGTGCTGCTCACCCAGGCCAGCGCCGCGTCCTGCCCGCGTCCGCTACAGCGGCAGCGCACAGACGGCGACCGGTGACGCGAACGGCGCGCCCGCGAGCCGCAGTTGGCCGGTTGCGCTGTCCACGAGGAACACACTCACCGTGCCCGACCTCTGGTTCGCGGTGAACAGCAGCGTCCCGTCCGGCGAGAAGGCGATCTGCCGGGGGAAGTCACCGCTGACCGGCACGGTGTCGAGCAGCCTGAGCCGGGCGCCGTCCGCCTCGACGGCGTACCGCGCCAGGGTGTTGTCGCCCCGGTTGGCGAGATAGGCGTACGACCCGTTCGGCGTCACCAGGATCTGTGCCGGGTAGTTGGTGGCGCCGCCCGTGCTTCCGCTGGACTGCGGGTCACCGATCGACAGGGCGCCCGTGGCCTGGTCGTAGGCGCAGACCGCGACGGTGTCGTCGACCTCGTTGGCCAGGTAGGCGTACCGGCCGCCGGGGTGGAACGTGAGGTGGCGCGGGCCCGCACCCGCGCGGGTGTGCGCCTGGGAGACCTCGGTGAGCGTGCCCTTCGTGGTGTCCAGGCGGTAGGTGTAGACCGTGTCGGTGCCCAGGTCGACGGCGAGGACATGGCCGCCGTCGGGACTGGTCACGAACTGGTGCGCGTGCGGGCCGTCCTGGCCCGGGCCCGGCCGCGGACTGGAGTGCTTGACCAGCGCGGTGCGTTCGCCGAGCGCGCCGGAGGTGCCGATGGGGTGCACGGCCACACTGCCGGACGTGTAGTTGGCGCTGAGCAGCCAGCGCCCGGTCGGATGCACCGACAGATGGCAGGGGCCCGCGCCGCCGGTGCTCCGCGAGCCGAGGATCGTACGGTCAGCCAGCCGTACGGCGGTCACCGCGCCGGACGTCTGCTCGTCGACCGCGTACAGCGTGCGGCCGTCGGGGTGCACGGCGAGGTACGACGGGTCGGCGACTCCGGTGAGCGTTCCGGCGCCGGTGATCCCGCCGGTCGCCGGATCGTAGGTGGCCAGGCCGATGCCCGTGCCGCCGCCGTCGACCGAGGTGTAGGTGCCGAGGTAGAGGGGGCGGGGGCCGGCGGCCTTGCCGGTGCGGTGAGTGCTGGGGGCCGGTGCCGGTACCGGGGTCGCCGCGGGAGTGGATACGGGGTCGGCCGGGGCCGAGGCCGGTGCGGGGACCGCGACCACGGCCGCGGTTCCGCCCAGGGCGCCGAGGAAACGGCGCCGACTCCAGCCGCCCTGTGACGCGTCCGCACCACTGCCCATGCCCACACCCTCAGGTCGTCGCTTTCCCCGGTCGTCACAGCAACCTTGGCGTGGACGGCCCGTCGAGCGCAAGACCGGCAACGCGCGTTGCGGAGGATGCAATAAATGAGTGGGCCTACCAGTCTCCGTCCTCCACCGGCTTGCCCTTGGCGTCCTTGAGGGGCTGCACCTGGCCGGGAGTGGGCTGCTGCCAGGGTTCGTGATCGTCGCCCAGCCAGTCGCCCACCGGCTTCACGGCCTCCAGAGTGTCGGTGGGGGCGAGATCCTCCGCGTCCTGGTCGTAGTAGTCGAACCAGGGCAGTCCCGCCTGGGTGTACGCGGCGCGGTCCACCGGCGACGGCGGCGGCTCCTCGCCGGTGATGCGGCGCCACTCCGGGGGTGTCACGAGGTGCACGAAGACCCGCCCGGCCGGCTCCCCGGCCCAGGCCTTGAGCGGGCGGTCGTCCTCGTAGACCTCCTGGCGCATCGAACCGCCGACACCGAGCCCCATCCGGGGAGACGCCCCCGGAGCGCTGCGCATGGGAGCGGCCGACGCGGCCATCGGCATGGGGGGCGCGCCGTAGCCCCCGGACGGCATGGTGATCGCGCGCGCCCGCTCGGACTGGCGCCGCTCGTCCTCGCGCCACTTGGTCAACTCCCGCTCGGTGAGCGGGAAGGACTGCAACTGGACGCCGCCCCACACCTCCTCGCCCGTGACCTGGCCCTCGACCGTCGCGCCCAGGCCCAGCGGGACCGCCACGAACTGGCGGACCGTGCCCTTGCCGGAGTTGATGCCGTCGAGCCAGGGCTGACGCGGAAGGACGAGGTAGTTCTGCGGGTCGCGGGACAGCCGGTCCGTCCACGGCTTCCCGGAGACCGCGCACACCTTGCCGACGCCGACCTGGAGGGCGGCGGGCTCGGCCGTGCCCGCGAAGCTCAGCCACATCGCCTCACGCAGATACACCGGCAGCATCACCCCGCCCCGCGCCCGCCACTCCGCGGGAGTCGTGTCCGGGAAGTCCGCGACCCGGCGGACCGGGAACTCGCCGAGCCCCGGCGGCAGCGGATGCGTGCCCGTCTCGGGCAGGCGCAGCGTGCGGATGAACCGCACCGCCACGCCACCGGGCAGCCGCAAGGTGTTCCCGTCGATCCGTACCGTGCTGTCGGTCATGCGTCCGCCCCCATCGCCGCGCTGCCGGAGGCGACCCGCCCCCATGGCTGTGCTGTGTCCGGGGACGGTCCGCCCCCAGGTGACTCCGTCACCTAGAACGTTCGGCGCCCGTGTCCCGGTTCCTGCGCAGCCGCTCCGGCACACCCACCCGCTCCCGCAGCCAGATCAGCCACGGCAGGCGCTCGCGCTGCTCACCGGCGCACCGGTCGAGTTCCTCCAGCAGCCGGCGCGAGCGGTGCTCGGTGTCCAGCTCGTCCAGCATGCGGTTGACCTCGGTCAGCATGGCTCCCAGCAACTGCCACTGGGCCGCGTCGCGTTGGACCTCCTCCAGGAGCAGCTGCGCCAGCTTGTCGCGGGTCGCGGCGGCCGTGTGCAGCTCGGCGGTGAGCCGCGACTCCGCCGACTCGGCGCTCACGCTCACATCGGTGGTCACCAGCACCGCGAAACTGACCACGGCGTCCCCGATCTCGGACAGCAGCTGTTCTACGGCCGCGCCCGTCGGCGGCGCGAACAACGGCTCGGGGTCGCGCTGTTTCGCCAGGTCGGTGAAGGTGCGGGCGAGAACCCGCAGCACGACCGTGCAGATCTCCAGGGTGTCCAGACCGGTCCGCAGCACGATCCGGTGCAGCAGCCCCTCCCGGACGCGCGGATTGAGCCGCAGGCTGTCCTCGGCCTGCCGCAGGGCCGCGTCCACCTCGACGATGTCGTGGTCGAGGCGGCGCGCCTCGTGCAGCCGCGCGGTGGCGTGGTCCACGGGGGTACGGCCCGCCGCCTCCTCGCCCATGCGACGCATCAGCCGCCGCAGCCGACGGGCCAGGTCCTCGATGGACTCGCCGGCCTCGTCCACCCACACCGGGGGAGCCAGCAGCAGATTGCAGCCGAAGCCCACGACCGCGCCGATCAGCGTCTCCACCACCCGTGCCCAGGCCGTGTTCCCGACCGTGGTGACACCGAGGACCAGCATCGCGCTGATCGCCACCTCGGGCACGTACTCGTCGACCTTCACCAGTCGCCCGACGACCAGTGAGGCCACGATCAGCAGCGCCAGGCTCCACCAGGTCAGCCCGACCAGCAGACTGAACGCGATGGCGACGAGCACGCCCGCGACCACGGCGTTCACCCGGCGGATGCCGTTGGTGAGGGTGGCGTAGAGCGTGACCTGGACGACGAGGAGCGCGGTCAGGGGAGCGGTCAGCGGCGCGGGCTCCGGGCTCAGGCGCAGCGCGACGACATACGCGATCGTCGCCGCGGTCGCCGACCGCAGCGTCTGGACGAGCACCGGGTCCCGGTGCCGCCCCACGAACCGCACCAGTGGCGCGGTCCACTCCCGGACATCTCGCATCCTTGGCCTATTCCCTCCTCACGGATGCGCTGAACGTACCCATTGCGGACCGGAACTGTCCGCATGGCCTCCTAGATTGTCCTCACCGGACGGGACGAAGGTGAGGGGAACGTTCATGACGAACATCCAGGGCATCGAGGTACTGACCCGCTCGCACGACTATCTGCGCGAGGTGATCGCCGCCGTGCCCGGGAGCGCGTGGTCGGCCCCCACGCCGTGCGGCGAGTGGACGGTACGCCAGGTCCTCAACCACGCCCGCGTCGACCAGCAGGCCTACGGCCTCGTCCTCACCGGCGACCGACCCGACGCGGACCCCTTCCATCCCGAGGACACCCTCGCCGGGGACCCGGTCGCCGAACTCGACAAGGTGCTCCGCGCGGTGGCCGACGGCTATGCCGCACTGCCCGCTGACGCGGACGAGGTGCCGACCCCGCTGGGCCCCATGCCCCTCCCGTTCGCCGCGGCGACGGCCGCCATGGACGCGGCCGTACACGCCTGGGACATCGCGGTCGCCACCGGCCAGAACCGGCCACTGGCGGCGGACCTGGCGGAAGGGATCTGGCCGGCCGCGGACCGACTCGTCGACCAACTCCGCGACGCCTACCGGGTGTTCGCACCCGCACGTGAGGTGACGGCCGACTACGACCGGGCCGAGACACTCCTCGCCTTCCTCGGCCGCGACCCGCACTGGACGCCCGCCGCGCCCTGAGGAGAACCCCACCCCGGAACGGAGGATCACCGCATGGCCTCCGTTCCCGGAGCGCGCGACCCTCGGACGATGACACGGCATCGGACCGGACTGATCCTGACCCTGCTCATCGGCCTCGGCGCCGTGGCGGCCGGCACCCCGGACGCCACGGCGGCACCTCCGACCCCCTCGGCCTCGCCCGTCGTCGCGGCCCTCGACCGCTCCGCCCACCCCCTGCGGACCGTCGAACCGGGCGGCGACACCGGCGACCTGCGCCCGCTCGACCGCATGATCGGCGGCGCCACGGTCGTCGGCCTCGGCGAGGCCACCCACAGCTCGCACGACTTCTTCGCCCTCAAGGACCGCGTCTTCCGCCACCTCGTCGAGAAGAAGGGCTTCCGCACCTTCGCCCTGGAGGGCGCCTGGAGCACCAGCCTGCGGCTCAACGACTATGTCCTGTACGGCAAAGGGGACCCGCGGCGCATCATGCGCGAGGAGTTCCAGCGCGACTACCTGTGGTGGAACAACACCGACTATCTGCGGCTCGTCGAGTGGATGCGCGCGTACAACGTCCGGCACCCCGGCGACCCGGTCCGCTTCATGGGCGACGACATCGCCTGGGCCGGACCCGAACTCTACGACTCGGTCACCGCCCAAGTGGCCCGTACCCACCCGGAGTTGAGCGCCCGCCTCGCCGAGCTGTACCGAGGGCTGCGGCCCACGGTCGCGGCCGGTACGTACATCCAGCAGTACCTGGACAAGCCGTACGCCGAACGGAAGGAGATGGCCGAACGCACCGGCCGGGCACTGGAGTTGCTGAGGCGGCAGGCACCGGGCAAGGACCGTGACGCCTACGACTGGGCCGTGCGGAACGCGGCCGTCGTCGACCAGGTGGCCCGGCAGTACGACTTCGACTTCGACCGGCCCGCGCAGATCGCCGCCGCCATGCGGTACCGCGACGAGACGATGGCGGCCAACGTCGTCTGGTGGCAACGGCACACCGGCACCAAGGTGCTGCTGTCCGCGCACGACGCCCACATCGGCTATGTGCCGTCCGACCCGGTCAACTACCCCAAGATGCAAGGGGCGTTCCTCCGCGACACCCTCGGCTCCGGGTATTTCAACGTGGGTCTGACCTTCGACCGGGGCTCGTTCAACGCCACCGGCCCCGACGACGCGATCCACCGCTGGACGCTGGGACCGGCCGGCCCCGGCAGCAACGAACAGACCCTGGACCAGGTGCGGTTCACCGACTACATGGTCGATCTGCGGACGGTCGGATCACCGGCCCGCGCATGGCTCAAGGAGGCGCGGCCGACCCGCAGCATCGGCACCGCCTACCCGGAGGACCCCGAGAACATCGCACTGGCCCGCAGCTACGACGTCCTGGTCCACCTTCACCGCGTCACGGCCGCCCGGCTGCGCGACCGATAGCCCGCGATCTTCGCGAGGTTGCCGCAGCGGTCCATCGAGCACCAACGGCGGCGGCGGGCCTGGGAGTCGTCCAGGAACAGCAGCGAACACTCCGGGTTCTCGCACTCCTTGACCCGCTCCAGCAGCGGACCGCCCACCAGCAGGACCCCGTCCCGGGCCACCGTCGCCAGCGCCGCGCGCGCCGGACGCTCCGACTTCCAGCGCCGCTCGCCCAGTTGGGGCGCGAGATCCGGGCGCGCGGCGGCCTCGTTGACCCGCTCGACATCGGCCGCCGCCGGTTCCCGCCCGGCCATCGCGTCCCGTACGACCCGGTACAGCGCCTCGCGCAGGGTGCGCGCGTCGGTCAGCTCCCGGGCCGTGACCCGTAGCGGTTCGGTGTCCGTCGACAGCTCCGCCTCCGTGATCCAGGCGGCCAGGGCGGCCGGATCGGGGAGCCGTTCGACGGGCGTGGCGTGCCGTTTGCCGAGCGTCGCCACGAAGTTCAGGCACGGGCGTCCGCCGATGAACGGGAAGACGGGCGGAGTGGTCATGGCAATGAGCCTACCTCGTGCACACCGGTTCATGCGGTGTGCACGAGGATCGTCGGCCGGCCTTGACACCGGTTCGTGCGGTGTCGCATGGTGACACCAGTTCAAAGGGTGTCGGCCGGGTCCGGTGGCCGCGACAGGAAGTGGGTGCGGTTTATGCGTGCGATACGGATCGACGAGTTCGGTGGGCCCGAGGTGTTGGTGCCGGTCGAGGTGCCCGACCCGGTCGCGGGTCCGGGGCAGGTCCTGGTGCGGGTCGCCGCGGCGGGCGTGAACCGCGCGGACGCCCTGATCAGGTCCGGGAACTACCACAGGGCCGGACGCCCGCCGCTGATCCCGGGAGTGGAAGGCGCCGGTACCGTCGCCGCGTTGGGCGAGGGCGTCACCGGATTCTCCGTCGGCCAGCGGGTCGTGGCCCTCGACGGTGTGAACTCGCCAGGTTTCTATGCCGAGTTGGCGGCCGTACCCGCGACCCGGGTGACCGCCCTGCCCGATGGCATCGACCTCACGCACGCCGCCGCGCTGCCCGTCGCCTGGCTGTCGGCCTGGTACTGCCTGCGACACCTCGCCCGGGTCACCAAGGAGGACACGGTGCTCGTGAAGGCCGCCGCGAGCGGGGTCGGCAGCGCGGCCGTACAGATCGCTGCCGAGACCGGCGCCCGGGTCGTCGCACTCGCCGGATCACCCGAAAAGGCAGCCTGGGCAGGGGAGTTCGGCGCCCACGCGACCATCGACACCTCGGCGCACCCGGACGACGCCGAGGTCGACGAGGTACTGCGCCTCACCGACGGGCGTGGCGCGGACGTCGTCCTCGACACCGTCGGTGGCCGGGCCTTCGGGCGCAGCCTGCGCGAGATCGGACACGGCGGCCGGGTCGTCGCCCTCGCCAATGTCGCCCTGGAACCGAGCACCGTCGACACCCGCGACTTCTACCCGAAGAACGCCTCGGTCCTCGGCTTCCAGCTCACCAACCTCCAGGTCCACGGCGGCTACGACCCCCGCCCGGACCTGCGTGAACTGGCCGAGCGGGTCGCCGCCGGCGCCTACCGCGTGCCGATCGAGACCGTCGTACCGCTCGCCGAGGCGCGGGCCGCCCACGAGCGGCTGGAGCAGCGCGACAACCGGGGCAAGATCGTCATCGCGGTGCCGGGCGACTGACGTCAGACGTACAGCTTGTCGAGGAAGGCGGTCAGATTGCCCACCGTCCGCTCGATCTGCTGCTCCACGGTGAGGCTCTCCTCGATACGGATGCCCGACTCGGGGATCTTCCTGCCGCGCACATAGAGGGAGCAGGCGAGGTCGGTGCACATGTACAGGCCGACCGAGTTGCCCTCGCGGCCCGCCGGGCCCGCCTTGCGCGCGGTCATCAAGGAGACCCCGCCGCCCGGATGGGTCGTCACGCACAGCGAACACATGCTCCGGTGCAGAAAGCCGCGCTGCGCGGACGGGAACCGCAGGGTGACCCCGACCGGCCCGTCCGCGCGCTCGGTGACGAGGTAACTGCGGTCCGGCGCCCCCGGATCCCGCCAGCCCAGGAAGTCCAGGTCGCCCCACGGGCGGCTGTCGAGATCACGGGGGACCGCCAGCCGCTTCGCCTCGCCCTTCGAGCAGTTGACGAATGAGTCGCGGATGTCCTGCTCGGTGAGTGATCTCATGGGGGAGTCTCCTGGGGTGGCGTCCGTCTCCGAAACCTAGGGGGTCTAGGTTTCGGTCCAGGGTAGTGAGGTCAGCGGTGGGGGAGCCAATGGATTTCGAGGACGTCGGGGCCCGCCGGCGGCGGGCGCTGCGTCATGTCGCGGCCCGGTCGTCGGGCCCGGCCGTCGAACCGCGACTGCGCATCACCCTCAACTTCCACCCCGACCGTACGGCGGCCGGACGCCCGATCCTCGACGCGCTGGCCCAGGACGGCACGTACCACTCGCAGTTCGTGACCGGCACCAGCAACGGCGGCCTCACCGCGCACCCCGGCGGCGACCGCTGGCGCTGGGAGGCCCGGATCTTCGCCGGGGCCTACGACGGGGCGCCCGCCGTCGAGCGACCGGTGTACGGCGCGCTGAACTTCCGGCGCCAACTGGTCGGCGCCGCCCCGCGGTTCGGCTCCTCGCACCTTCGGCTGACCGGCGCGGCTCTCGCCCGTGCGACCTTCTGCTACCCCGACAGCGCGGCCGAGCCGACCGACTTCGGCGTCGCCGCGGGCATGTCCCTGATCGCGCTCGCCGAGGCCGACGAGCGGGACGCCCTCAACGACTACATCGAGACCCAGGTGCACGGCGGAGTCGACCTCGCCCGGGACACCGAGGCCCTCGTTCTGGACGCGAGTTACCGCGGTACCCCGGTCGAGACCGCGGCCCGGCGCCTGCCCTGCCCGGTCGAATGGCACCCCGGATACCGGCTCACCGTGGGCGAGTTGAGGCGGCACGCGGACTATCGAGGGCAGGAGTACGCCGATCTCGGCGCCCGTATCGCCGAGCGCGGTGTCGTCGACCCCAGGATCATCGGCGACGCGGCCCGCACCGGCCGTTACGAACTCCAGGACCTGAAGATGGTCTGGCACACCCTCGCCCGCTTCGGGGCACCGGCGGGAGCGGGTACCGCGCTCTCAACTGGTCCTGGTTGACAAGGAGTTCAGGCTCCGAGCCGTGCGGTCAGGAAGCGTCCCGCCCGGTTCAGGGCGGTGCCGGCCTCGTCGAGGATCGGGCCGTAGGCCTGGAAGACGTGCGGTACTCCGGGGGTGACGTCGAGGACGACCTCGACATCCGCGGCGGCGGCGCGTCCGGCGAGGCGTACGGCGTCGTCGAGGAGGACCTCGTGGCTGCCGACCTGGATGAGCAGGGGCGGCAGGCCGGACAGGTCGGCGAAGACGGGGCTGATCAGGCCGAGAGCGGGGTCCTGTCCCGCCGTGTAGCCGGCGACGAGGGGTTCGAGGAGTTCCCGGGAGAACAGCGGATCGGCCGCTTCCTTGGTGTCGATGGACGCCCCGGCGAGGGTGAGGTCGACGTACGGCGACATGACGAAGGCGGCGGCCGGGAGGGGCAGCCCGTGGTCGCGGGCGTTGACCAGGGTGGCGACGGCGAGTCCACCACCCGCGGACTCGCCCGCGAGGACGATGTCCGAGGGCCTGACACCGTCGGCCAGCAGGGCCTCGTAGACCGCCAACGCGTCGTCCACCGCCGCCGGATAGGGGTGTTCGGGGGCGAGCCGGTACTCGACGGAGTAGGCCTTGGCGGCGGTCCGTCCGCCGATCTGCGCGGCCAGGCCCGCGGAGCTGAGGGCGTCTCCCAGGAGGTAGACACCGCCGTGGAAGTACAGGACGACGTGCTCGGGTTCGACTCCGTCGACCGTGACCTCGACGGTGGGGACACCGCCCAGCGTGACCGGCACCGCCTTCACCTCGGGAGGCAGCGGCAGTGCCGACGTCGCCGCGTGCAGCAGCCGCCGTAGCTCCTCGACATCGCCGTCGAGAGGGAAGGGGGACTGACGCAGGAACGCGTCGATGGTCTGTTGCTGCTCGGTGCTCACGGAACATCTCCGTTCGACGGGGGCGGTTCGGTCGGCACATTCGGCTGGGGCGGCGCGGGTCGTACCCTGCGGACTTCGAGGAGATCGAGTCCCAGCGCCTCGATTCCGGCGAGGACACCGAAGAGCGCGGCGCTGTCCGGCAGCAGCCCGGTGAGCAGCGTCTCGGTGCCCTGGTGCTCCGGCTCGAACGCGGGGAACGCCGTCAGCAGGGTCGGGCCGAGGTGGCCGCCGACCCGGATCTGGTACAGGACGGGTTCATCACCCATGCGCCGATCGTCGTCGGTGGTCGGGTGAACCCGCGTCACCGGAATCCGGTGAATGTGCGGCGCTCACCCGCGGCCGTTGGACAGCAGCCGCAGTTCGCGGCCGCGGTGCACCGCCGAGGAGCGGTCCCCGGCGCCGAGCTTGGCGTAGATCCGCCGTATGTGGGTGTTGACGGTGTTGAGCGAGACGGACAGTTCGGCGGCGATCTCGGGGCGGGTGAGGTTCGTCGGCAGATAGCGCAGGACGCGCAGTTCGCTGGGGCTGAGGTCTTCGGCAGGGCCCGGGGTCGACCGGTCCGTGCTGTCGCCGCGGACGGTGTCGAGGATGTCGGAGACCAGCGCGGCGTGCGAGGTCTTGCGCGGCAGGGCGTCGAGGAGCTCCCAGGCGCCGGTCATCACGAACGGCAGGATCATCCGGTCCGGTTCGGCGAGGTTCAGGGCCTCCTCCACGGCCGCTCCCGCCGCGTGCTCGTCTCCGAGGTCACGGCAGGCGAGCGCGTCCAGGAGCCGGGCCTCGATCGGGGTGAGGAAGGAGGTGACGGGGGCGGTGCCGTCCAGGACCGGCCGGAGGGCGCGGCGGGCGGCGGCGGGGTCCCGCTCGGCGAGGTGGAGCACCGCCGCCGCGTTGCGGATCTCGGCTACGGCGGACTGCCGGTCGTCGAGGGCGGCGAGGTCCGCCCGTGCGCGGTCGACCGTCCCGAGGCGGGCGCGGGTGGCGATCGTCCAGGCGGTCACCCGGGACGACAGTCCGTGCCGGCTCACCATGTGTGCCTGGGCCTGCTCGGCGGCCGTCAACTCGGCCAGCGTCTCGGGGTGTTGGCCGCGTGCGGCGGCCAGCATCGCGGAGGTCAGCCGCACCAGTAAACGCACGCCGGGCTCGCCCTCGGACCGGGTGGCGCGCCGGGCGCGGTCGAGCCACTGCTCGCCCCGGTCGAACTCGCCCGTGCAGATCAGCGTCCCGGCCAGGGAGACCTGGGCGGGCGCGATCACCGCCTGGGCGTCCCATCCGTAGCGGGCGGCCAGTGCCACGGCCTCCTCGCAGCGTTCCCGGACGAGCGCGAAGGAACGGTTGCCGGAGGCGAACCCCAGATGGGCGCGGCAGGCGACCTCCAGATAGGGGCGGCCGATGTCGTGGGCGAGCGCGGCGCCCTCCAGGAGGTGCCGTTCGCTGGCGTCGAGCCGCAGCGACCAGGCCTCGGCGACCCCCAGGTTCAGCAGCGCGAGGGCCCGGAGGTCGCTGGCGAGCGCGATCTCGGTGTTGGAGCGGCCCTCGGCGGGCGAGGGCAGCGCGTCGGCCTGCTCGAACACGGCGTCGAAGTGCCCGCGCAACCGGGCCAGCAGCAGGTTCAGGGACGCGATCGCCGTCCGCAGCCGGGACCGCCGGTCGGGCGCTGTCGTATCGGCGTACGCCCCGGCGATATCGAGGTGGGCCCGGGCCTCCTCCAGCCGGTGCTGGTGCAGATCGGCGTTGGCGTACACCAGGGCCAGTTCCGGGGATTCCTCGCCGACGCAGGCCGGGAACGCGCGCAGCAGCGCCACCGCGCTCCCGGCGTGCCCGTCGAGCGTGAGGCTGACGGTGTGGTCGGTGAGCAGCCGCGCCGCCTCGGACCAGTCCCCGGCGGCCTGAAGATGTCGTACGGCGTCCACGGCCTGGGCGTGTTCGGCGAACCAGCGCGCGGCCAGCCGGTGCAGTTCCGGGATGGCCTCCGGGGTGGTGCGGCGCAGTTCCAGCCGGAGCAGGTCGGCGAACATGTGGTGGTAGCGGAACCAGGTGCGCTCGGGGTCGAGCGACACGACGAACGCGTTGGCGTCCTCCAGTTCCAGCAGGACGCGCTCCGAACCGGTCGCGCCGGTGAGCAGATCGGCCAGTTCGCCGGTGATCCGGTCGGGCAGGGACGTGCGCAGCAACAACCGCTGTACATGGGGTGGTTGACGCCCCAGCATCTCGGCCATCAGGTATTCGGCGACTGTACGGTGACTGCCGGAGAACTCGGCGACGAACCGCTCGGGATCCGGGTGCCCGGCCAGCGAGAGCACGGCGAGCCGCAGTCCGGCGGCCCAGCCCTCGGCCCGCTGGTGCAGCAGCCTGACCACGTCGTCGGGCAGCGCGACTCCGGAGGCGGCGAGGAGGTCACGGGTCTCGGCCTCGCTGAAGCGCAGCTGCGCGGCGCGGATCTCGGCCAACTCCCCCGTCAGGCGCAGCCGGTGGAGATGCAGCGGCGGGTCGTGCCGGGTCGCGACGATCGCGTGGACGCCCCGGGGGAGCGCCGTCAGCAGGGCCGTCAGCTGTTCGGCGGCCTCCGCGGAACCGAGTTCGTGCAAGTCGTCGATGACGAGGTAGAAGGTGCCGTCGGACGTGGTGATCTCGGACAGCACCTTGTCCACCATGGCGCCGCCGTCGAAACCGGGCGCTGTGGGAAGCGGCTCGGTGGCGCCCGTCGCGCCGCGGACCGCCGCCAGCAGGGCGAGCCAGAACAACTGGGCGTCCTGCTGACCCGGTCGTACCGACATGAACGCGATACGACGGTTCCGTCCCGGCCGGTCGGCCCACGCGTGCAGCAGGGAGGTCTTTCCGCTGCCGGCGGGCGCGGAGATCATCGTCACCCGCTGCTCGGACGCGCGGTCCAGGGCGGCGATCAGGTCGCGGCGGTCGATGAGACCCGGGCGGCCCCGGCCCGGTACACGGACGGCGCCCGCGGTGGCCGGCAGGTCGGGCGTGACGCCATGTCCTCTGGTCACGCGGTCAGCGTAGTCGATGCGAATCACCGCATCCCGGCGACGACCGGTCACCTCCATGGGGGTGATCCTGGCCAGGCGCTCGAAGGGCGAGTCACGTGGGTGAGCGGACAGGAGACGGTGTGAGAGAGCGGCTGGGCGGGATCTTCCCCTTGGGACCGAGACGGGTGCACCGGGTCGGCTACGGCGCGATGCAGCTCTCCGGCGACGGGGTCTTCGGGCCGGCGCGGGACCGTGACGAGGCGCTGCGGGTGCTGCGCGCGGTGGTCGACGCCGGGGTGGACCACATCGACACCGCGCAGTTCTACGGAGCGGGCACGGTGAACGAACTCGTCCGGGAGGCGCTGCACCCCTATCCGGACGGACTGGCGATCGTGAGCAAGGTCGGCGCCCGCAGCAGTGACCGGCCGTCTCTGCTCCGGCAGGGCGTCGAGGAGAACCTGACCGCGCTCGGCGTGGGCCGCCTGGCGGCGGTCAACCTGCGGATGGTGGACCCGACCGAGACACCGGACGGCCGGTTCGACGCCCAGCTGGCGACACTGGTCCAGGCCCGCGAGGAAGGGCTCGTCGAGGGCGTCGGCCTCAGCAACGTCTCCCTGGGACAGCTGCTGAGAGCCGTCGCGCAGACGGACATCGTCTGTGTGCAGAACCTCTTCAACCTGGCGGACCAGCACTCCATGGATGTGCTGCGGGAGTGCGCGCGGCGGGGCATCGCCTTCGTTCCATACTGTCCGCTGGGCCTGCCCGGGGAGGCGCGGCACCGGATCCTCACGCACCCCGCCGTCGTCGCACAGGCCACCCGGCTCGGCGTCACCCCGGCCCGGATCGCCCTCCGTTGGCTCCTCGACCTCGCCCCGAACGTCCTGCTCATCCCCGGCACCCGCACCCGCGCGCACCTGGCCGAGAACCTCGCCGCCGCCGACGTCGGTCTCGACGAGACGGCCCGCGCGGAGTTGAGACGGCACTTTCCCGACACCGACCAGCACAAGCCCGAGGAGGAATCGGCATGAACAACGAAGAGATCGTCCGGAAGGCCTACCAGACAGCCGAGGTCAAGGACATCGAGGGCTGGCTCGACGCCTTCACCGAGGACGGGACGTTCACCGACGAGTCGGTCGGCGTCACCTACCGCGGCCGGGACCGTGCCTTCCCCGTGGAGAACTACGGGCGCGCCTTCCCCGACATGCACCGCGAGCTGTACCAGGTCTATGTGAGCGGCGATGTCGTCGTCGTACAGCTGGCGCTCCAGGGCACCCACGACGGCCCGCTGAGCCTGGGCGACGGGACGCTCCAGCCGACCGGGAACCGGATGGACGCCCCCTGCTGCGATGTGTTCGAGCTGGTGGACGGGAAGATCAAACGCTTCGACTGCTATCCGTCGGGCACCGTGATCCTCGCCCAACTCGGCGTCCTCGGCGCACTGGACGCGGCCCTGCACTCCTGAACCCGGGCCCGACCCGCGCGGCCCGCCGCCGTTTCCGGGGCGGGCCGCGCGGGATCACTCACGCATGGACGTCCGAGCCCACGCCGAGGTCGAGGCGGAGGGATTCGAGGATGATGAACGTCGTGCTGGCCGTGTACACGTCGGCGGCGGCGAGGACGCCGGTGTACTTCTTGATGACCGGCGCGGAGGCGTAGGCGACCTGCGCGGCCTGGTACTCCTTCACCGCGGCCCACGAGTTGTTCCCGTACTTCACGAAGAACGGCGTCGGGTCGACCGCCGTGAGCGCCTTCTTGACGTTGGTGATGATGTCGTCCACGTACTGCTGGTACACGACCATGTCCTGACGGGTGCCGAGCCTGCCGATGTGGCCGCCGACGAAGTGCTTCCACGGGTAGCTCATGGCCTTGGCGGGGGCGGCGATGGAGCCGGGGACGTCCTCGTTGAGGTTGAAGCTGTCGAAGGGGACCCAGCCGGGCAGCAGGACGTCGACGAGCATCAGGGTCCTGTGGTCGGGGAGATGGATGTAGACGTTGTCGGGGGTGTGGTTCGTGCCGTGCCAGGCCAGTTCGACGCGCTCGCCGCCGACCCGCAGCGTGTGGCTCTTCTCGAAGGTGACGTCCGGCACCGGCCGGGTCGGGTCGTTGTCACGGGCCAGCAGCTTCCTGGTCTCGGCGTGGCCGATCCGCACCACGTTCTTGCCGAACAGCGACGAGGCGCCGAGGTGGTCGGCGTGGTGGTGGGAGTAGACCAGGTGGGTCACTCTGTTGGAGACGCCGTTGGCGGCGGCGATCTCGTCGATCGCGCGCTGGAGGTTGTGCCCGATGGTCGGCGGCGCGTCGAAGAGCACGACGCCCTCACGGGTCGTCAGGAACGCCGACTGGTAGGTGCCGTCGGTCACCCAGTACAGGTTCCTCTCGATCCGACCGACGTAGTAGCCCTGGGAGTTGACGGCGGGGCCGAGCGCGGACGCCGGGACGGGCGCGTAGTCCGGCAGTGTCGCGGACGGGGCGGCCGACGCCGGGCCGGCGAGCGCGGCGACGGTGGGCACGGCTGCCAGCGCGGCACCGCCGGCGAGGAAAGAGCGGCGATTCGTCGAGGACATGGTGATCTGCTCCAGTCGGTCGATGATGTGTGCCAAGGTTCTCCGCGGGACAGGTGAGCGGTCTTCACCGGATTCCGGTGATCTCCCGGACGGCGGTGCGGAGTTGGTGCGGGTGGCCGGTTCAGTAGGGTTCGCCGCCGACGAAGAGGAGAGGTGGGCGCACGGTGACGGACTCCTGGGAGCGGGCCCGGAGGATCCTCGGCGCGGCGGGCATTCCGCCGGACCGCCTCGCCCACCTGCGCCCGATGGGCGGCGGCACCTACAACACCGTCGAGGAACTCACCCTCACCGACGGCGGCCGCTACGTCCTCAAGACCGCGCCCACCGCCCCCGGCCTCGCCCATGAGCGCCAACTCCTCATCTCCGAGGCCGACTTCTACGGCGCCGCCGCCAAGGCCGGGGTGGCGGCACCGCGTGTCGTGGTCCTCGACGGCGACACCCTCCTGATGACCCTCTGCCCCGGCGAACCCTGGGACGACTCCCTCACGGACACCGAAGTACCCGCCCTGCGCACGGAGTTGGGCCGACAGCTGGCCCGCCTGCACGAGATCACCGGCCCCGGCTTCGGCTACCCCTCCGGCGCCCTCGGCCCCCTCGCCCCCGACTGGCGGACCGCGTTCACCACGCTCTACGACGCCGTCCTGGACGATGCCCGCCGCTACCGGGCCTGGCTGCCGCTGCCCGCCGACGACATCGCCCGCACGGCACGCTGCGCCCACGACGCCCTGGACGAGGTCACCGTCCCGCGCGCCGTCCACTTCGACCTCTGGCAGGGCAACATCCTGGTCGACCGCGAGTCCGGAACGCCCCGCATCGGCGGACTCATCGACGGCGAGCGCATGTTCTGGGGCGACCACCTCGCCGACTTCGTCTCGCTGGCGCTGCTCGGCGACATCAGGAAGGACGACGCGTTCCTCGCGGGCTACCGGGAAGCGGGCGGCCGGGCCGAGTTCGACCGGGCGGCCCGCCTCCGTTACGCGCTCTACCGCAGCTACCTCTACCTGATCATGCTCGCCGAGGCGGTCCCCAGGGAGTTCGGCGCGGAGGAGAACCGCTGGCGGCGCGAGCGGGTCGGCCCCGAGCTGCTCGCCGCCCTCGGAGAGATCGACGGGACGGCCTCCACCACGTAGTGTGCATTCCACCGCCCCTTAGTTCAGGGCGTGAATTAAGAGGGTGCGGGGTTCGGAAGGAGCCACATGGCGGGGCGGAACGGGCGCACGGTACGCGACCTCAGGCGGGCCAACCGCACGGCCGTACTGCAACGGCTGTACTTCGACGGACCCCTCAGCCGCTTCGAACTGGGCCCGGTGACCGGACTCAGCTCCGGCTCGGTGAGCAATGTCGTCGCGGACCTCGTCGCCGACGGCCTGGTGGAGGAGGCCGGCAGCGTCGACTCCGACGGCGGCCGACCCCGCACCCTCCTCCAAGTCGCCCCGCACAGCGGCCACATGATCGGCGTCGACGTCGGCGAGACCCGGGTCCGCGTCGAGCTGTTCGACCTCACCCTGACCGAACTCGCCCGCGCCGAACGCCCGTTGGAGCAGCAGCGCTACGAGGTCGAGGTCATCGTGGGCCACATCCGCGACGGCATAGCCGAGGTCCTCGCCGCCGCCGACATCGCACCCGTCCAGCTCCTCGGCGTCGGCATCGGCGTCCCCGGGATAGTCGAGCACACCCCGGACCACGGTGCCGTCGTGCACGGCCAGACCATCGGCTGGGACGCGGTCCCGCTCGAAGAGCTGCTTCGCTCCACCTCCCAACTCCCCGACGCCGTCCCGTACTTCATCGACAACGGTGCCAAGACCCTGGGCCAGGCCGAGATGTGGTTCGGCGGCGGGCGCGGTGCGCGCAACGCGATCGTCGTCCTCTTCGGCTCCGGCGTCGGCGCCTGCCTGGTGACACCCGAGGTGGAGAACGGCCGGGCCGTCGAGTGGGGGCATCTGACCGTACGGGTCCGCGGTCGCCGCTGTCGTTGCGGGGCACTCGGCTGCCTGGAGGCGTACGCGGGCGCCGAGTCGCTGCTCGACCGCTGGCGGGAGCAGGGCGGACGTCCGCCGGAGGGCACCGACGAGGAGACCGCGATGACCGCGCTGCTGGTCGCCGCCTACCCGGCCGAGGGCGCCGAGGCCGACCCGGTCGCGCTCGCCGTCCTGGAGGAGACCGCCGAATACCTCGGCGCGGGCCTCTCCGACCTGATCAACCTGTTCCAGCCCGAGCGCATCCTCATCGGTGGCTGGGCCGGACTCCAGCTCGGCTCCCGTTTCCTGCCCGCCGTCCGCCACCACGCCACCGCGTACGCGCTGCGCCACCCCGCCGGTCGCGTGACCATCGACCTGGGTCTGCTCGGTCCCGACGCGGTCACCGTCGGCGCCGCGATCCTCCCGCTCGCCGACTTCTTCGCCCGCGGGGGCCGCCGCGCCGAGCCCGAACCGGAGGGCCCACCGCCCGCCTGGCGCACGGCACTTGAGGAGCGTGCCCCGCACTGAGGCGACGGGCCGGTGGGAGATGATCACCTCATGAGTGAGAACATCCTGATGTCCGACGCCTGGGTCGCCGCCGTCCCCGTCGAGGAGTGCGGGGAGCCCCTCGTCGATGTGAGCGACGTACTCCTGGTCGACGACCGCAAGAACGAGGACTCCGACAACGGCGCCGAACTCCTCCTGCGCCAAGGCGTGTTGGACCGCCTCCTGAAGGCGCAGGCCCTGCTGCCCGACGGCCTGCGCCTGCTGTTCGTCGAGGGCTACCGCCCGCCGACCCTCCAGCGCCGCTACTTCGAGGGCTACGGCGACGAGTTGCGCGCCGCGAACCCGGACTGGTCCGTCGACCGGATCCGGTCCGCCGCCAGCCGCTATGTGTCCCCGCCCGAGATCGCCCCGCACACCGCCGGCGCGGCCGTCGACCTGACCCTCGCCGACGCCGACGGCCGCGAACTCGACCTGGGCACCCCGATGAACGCCAATCCCGAGCAGAGCGCCGGGGCCTGCTACACCGACGCCGACAACATCACCGCCGAGGCCAGGGCCAACCGCGCCGTGCTGGGCCGGGCGCTCGGCGCGGCAGGCCTGGTCAACTACCCGACGGAGTGGTGGCACTGGTCGTACGGGGACCGCTACTGGGCGCTGGCGACCGGTGCGCCCGCCGCCCTGTACGGGCCGATGGAGGCACCTTGAAAACGGTGTGCTCGGGACTAACCCGCGAAAGCGTTCACACCGGTTAGGTCAGCGGACACCGTCCAGAGACGTGCCGCCTGCTCGGGGTCGGTCGCCCAGGACTTGACCCCGGAGCGCTCTTCGCCGTCGGGGGCGGGCTCCGCGATGTCGCAGTCCTCCAAGTAGACGCCGCCCATGTCGGCGAGCTGGGGCGAGGTCGCCGCCCACACCTCGGTGGCCGCGCCCTGCTGCGGGGTCTTGAAGCCCTCGGGGTTCAGCACGTTGCCCTGCTCGTCGATCCAGCCGCGCTCGACCATCTCCGCCTTGGGGAGGTGGCGCTGCAACGGGGTGATGATGCCGCCGGGGTGGAGCGAGAAGGCCCGTACCCCACGGTCGGCGGCGAGCCTGTCGAGGTGGACGGCGAAGAGGACGTTCGCGGTCTTCGCCTGGCCGTACGCCTCCCACTTGTCGTAGCCGTGGGTCCACTGGACGTCGTCCCAGCGCATCCCGGAGAAGTGGTGGGCGCGCGAGGACACCGAGACCACGCGGGCGCCGCCCGGCTCGATGGCCGGCCACAGCCGGTTGACGAGGGCGAAGTGGCCGAGGTGGTTGGTGGCGAACTGCGCCTCCCAGCCGGGCCCGACCCGGGTCTCGGGGCAGGCCATGATCCCGGCGTTGTCGATCATGTAGTCGACGGTGCGGCCGGAGGCGAGGAACCGCTCGGCGAAGCCGCGCACGCTCTCCAGGTCGGCGAGGTCCAGCTCGTCCACCTCGACGCCGGGCAGCCCGGCCACGGCCTCCCGGGCGGCGTCGGGGCGCCGGGCGGGGACGACCACCCGGGCGCCCGCCTTGGTGAGCGCGCGGGCGGCCTCCAGGCCGAGGCCCGAGTAGCCACCGGTGAGGATCGCGAGCTTCCCGCCGAGGTCGAGGCCCTCCAGGACGTCGTCGGCGGTGCTGTTCGCGTCGAATCCGGAACCGATCTTGTGCTGTGCAGTGGTCATACCAGGAACGCTACGAATTGAAGTGCGCTCGAAGTCAAGCGGAGAGGACGCGCGGACCCGGACAGGGGGAAGCCCCGACCGCGACGGGGGAATCACGGCCGGGGCGGCCAAAGGGGTGGGCACGGAAGGCGGTCGCCTCGCGGCGAAAGGCTCCACAGGGCTTCAGCCGAACGATCTTCCCTGTGGGCGGAGGTTGAGGCCCGGGGACACTGTTCCCTCCGCACCCACGGTCTGTTCAACGGCGAACTACCGGCGAGTGTTCCTGCGCGGTCCGCCGTACTCGGTGATGTGCGTCACTTGCCAGTGGTCCAGTCCAGTAGCTCGTCCGCGGACCAGGTCGTCAGCACCCGTTCGGCGGGCACCCCGCACTCCTCCGCCCGCGCGCAGCCGTTGATCTGCCAGTCGAGCTGACCGGGCGCGTGCGCGTCGGTGTCGACCGAGAACAGCACCCCCGCGTCCACGGCCTTCCGCAGCAGCCGCCTCGGCGGGTCGAGCCGCTCCGGACGGCTGTTGATCTCCACCGCCGTCCCCGACTCGGCGCACGCGGCGAACACCTCGTCCGCGTCGAACTCCGACTCCGGCCGCGCCGCGCCCCCGTCCCGCCCGATGAGCAGCCGCCCGGTGCAGTGCCCGAGGATGTCCGCGTGCGGATTCCGTACGGCGGCCACCATGCGGCGCGTCATGGCGCGGGCCTCCATGCGCAGCTTGGAGTGCACGGAGACCACCACCACGTCGAGCCGCTCCAGCAGCTCCGGTTCCTGGTCCAGCGAGCCGTCGTCGAGGATGTCGCACTCGATGCCGGTGAGCAGCCGGAAGGGCGCCCAGGTCTCGTTCAGCGCGGCCACCACGTCCAGCTGTTCGCGCAGTCGCTCGGGGGAGAGTCCGCGGGCCACGGTCAGCCGGGGCGAGTGGTCGGTCAGTACGGCCCACTCGTGGCCGAGCCGGGCGGCCGTACGGCCCATCTCCTCGATCGGGCTGCCGCCGTCCGACCAGTCGGAGTGGAGGTGGCAGTCCCCGCGCAGCAGGGCCCGCAGCTCCTCGCCGCCGGGGCCGGCCGGGACGGGGGCCTCGGCCTCCAGCTGCTCCAGATAGGCGGGGACCCGTCCGTCCAGGGCCTCGCGGGCCACCTGCGCGGTCTTCGGGCCGATGCCCTTGAGGGACTCCAGCGTCCCGGCCGCCGCGCGTTCGGCGACCTCGCCCTCGGGCAGCGCCGCCAGGATCCTGGCCGCCGTACGGAAGGCGCGTACGCGGTAGGTGGGGGCCAGGGAGCGTTCCAGCAGGAAGGCGATCCGGTCCAGTGCCCGCACGGGATCCATCGAGCCTCCTCCCGCGAGGGGCCCCTGGCCAGGCACCTTGGACCACTCGCGACCGCGTGATGCGTTCTAGGCTCTATTGCATGACCGAAATCGCCAGCCCGCACATCTCGACCCCACGGATCATGGTGCTCAAGGTGCAGCCGGGCACCCCGCCGTTCCGCATCGTGCAGATCGACGGGGAGATGGTCTGCGAGGCCCAGGGCATCACCGACGTGCTGGAGGTCGCGGCCGTGTGCGGCATCACGGTCCGCGACCTGGACGACCCGGACGTGGTCCGCTGGGTCGGCGGGGACAAGTTCACCTGGTTGCCGCATTAGGCCTTACGGATTCAGCCGACCGTCCACTTCTGGTTGGCGCCGCCGGAGCAGGTCCAGATCTGTAGCGGGGTGCCGTTGGCCGAGTTGTTGCCGGTGACGTCCAGGCACTTGTTGGCCTGTGGGTTGACGATGTCGTTCGCCGAGCTGACGGCCCACTGCTGGGCGGCGGAGCCGTTGCAGTCGTAGAGCTGGACCTTCGTGCCGTCGGCGGTGCCGCCGGCGTTCACGTCCAGGCACTTGCCGAGCGCGCGGATCGTGGCGTCGGAGCCCACGGTCCACTGCTGGGCGGCCGAGCCGTTGCAGTCGTAGAGCTGTACGGCGGTCCCGTTGGCGGAGTTCGCGCCGTTGACGTCGGCGCACTTGCCGGCGAGGCCCTTGATCGCCACCCCGGTGGCCGTGTCGCTCGTGGTGACCGACACCGAGTCCACCACCAGCTTGGCCGGGAAGGCCGTGGCGCTGTTCGGGTCGCCCGGCCAGTCGCCGCCGACCGCGAGGTTGAGGATCAGGAAGAACGGCTTGTTGAACGCCCAGGTGTTGCCGCCCACGTCGGCGGGCGTGCGGGTCTGGTAGACGACACCGTCGACCGACCACTTGATCGAGTTGGGCGCCCAGTCGACGGCGAACGTGTGGAAGGCGTCCGCGAAGGCCGCGCCGTTCGCCAGCGTGTAGGCGGCGCCTATCCCGTTGGCGCCGGAGTAGCCGGGGCCGTGGATGGTGCCGTGGATCGTGGAGGGTTCGAAGCCGACGTTCTCCATGACGTCGATCTCACCCGAGTTGGGCCAGCCGACCGAGCCGATGTCGGTGCCGAGCATCCAGAACGCCGGCCACATGCCCTGCCCGCGCGGGATCTGCATCCGCGCCTCGACATGACCGTACTGCGCGCTGAACTTCCCGGAGGTGTTCAGCCGGGCCGAGGTGTACTGGCAAGTGCCGTACCAGCACTGGTAGTTGGCCGGGTTCTCCTTCTTGGCCGTGATCACCAGATGGCCCTGGCCGTCCAGCGCCGCGTTGTTGGTGCCGGACGTGTAGTACTCGCGCTCGTGGTTGTTGACGTTGTCGCCGGTCTCCTGCGTCCACTTCGAGGAGTTGACGGCGCTGCCGGCCGCTCCGTCGAAGGTGTCGGAGAACGTGACGGCGTCGGCCTGGGCGTCCGACGTGGAGGCCGCCCGCGCCGGACCGATCGCGGCGGACGCGACCAGTACGGCGGACAGGGCGGCGAAGAGGCATCTGCGGAGTACGCGTGGGGAGGCCACGGCATTCCCTTCTGTACGGCGGACGTGGGGACCGACACGCCGACTGAGGTGGGGGGTGAAAGCGTCGCCTCTTGATTTAAGAAGTGAGATAAGGAGAGCGTCAATACCTTGGTACGGACCAGTAGTTGAACGTTACGGGCCGGTAGGTGATCGTTACGAAGCGGCCTTCGGCGCTTTGGACGCCTTCGCTGCCTTTGACGTCCTTGCCGCCTTCACGGCCGGCTTCCGCGCGTGTACCGCCCGGCCGAGCCGGCGCCCCAGCAGGACCCAACCCACCAGCGCACCAGTGGTGTTGAGGATCACGTCGTCGATGTCGAAGGCGCGCCCGGTGATCAGCGCGCCCTGCGCGAACTCCACCAGGAGCATCACGGTCGCCGTCAGCAGCAGCACCTTCAGGATGCCGCGCGCCCGGGGCGCGAACACCGGCACCAGCACCCCGAACGGGATGCCGAGCACGATGTTCCCGCCGATCTGCTTCACGGCGTCGCGCATGGCCGGCTGGTCGAGATAGGCCTTCAGGGAGCGGCCCGGGTGCAGGTTGGTGTGCACGAGCGCCTTCGACGCGGGGGACGGCTCCAGGGTCAGCTTGGCCAGTACGACGGCGAACGCCACCATGAACACGAAGCCGAGCAGCATCGACAACAGGCGTAGCGGGAGGGGGAGTTGGTAGCGCTGGGGAGGTGCGGGCTTCGACGGGCGCGGGGCGCGGGCCGCTTTCGGCCCGGCCTCGGTCTTGGGCTCGGTCCTGGTGCGGCGCAGACGTGCGGCGGTACGGCCCATGCGTGAGGTCCTCCGGTCTTCAACTTCCCTGTGTCGTAGGGCGGTTACCCCCGAATCGGCGGAGGATGCCGTGGCGGCGGACGGAACCCGTGTACGGCGCGGGTGCCCGCACACGGGTTGCCGACGGCCGCTCAGGCCGCGTACGAGATGGTCACCGTCGTGAAGCCCAGCGAGCCGAGCAGGCCCTTGAGCATGTTGGTGGTGTTGGTCTCGGCGCGGGTGGTCAGACCGCTGGTCTTCGCCGCCTCGGCGATGTGCTTGGAGGCGAGTTTCTGCACGGCCTGCTCGCTGTTGGGGTTGTCGGAGAAGATGTCGCCCAGGCGGTCCAGCAGACCGCGCTGCTTGGACACCGTGTACGAGTGGTCCGGGTCCAGCGCCGGCTTGCCGAGCGTCGCGTGCGGCAGCGTGATGCTGGCCGACGTGCGGTCACCGTTGACCGTCACGTCCTGCTTGCCGAGCTTGCCCAGGTCGACATAGCCCTCCACGGTGCCCGCGCCGACGTACAGCGTGCGGGTGCCGCGGATCGCGGCGGGCAGGAACTTGGCGTCCTTCTCCAGGTCCACGACGACCTGGAAGTTGCCGGAGGCCGCGTCGTAACGGCTCATGTCCTGAATGGACTTGAGCAGCGCCGGACCCGAACGGTCGTGGGTCTCGGTGCCGAAGATGTCCCGCAGTCCAGGGAGCACGGCAAGCCGCAGCCCGGCGAACAGCACGGCGATGACAACGACGACGGCGGTGAGCACCTTCGCCCAGCCCGGCATGCGCCGGGGTATACGGCTGATGGAAGTCGTCATGGGGACGGCCCTCCCTTCCTCGGTATCCGCATGCCCCCCAAATGCCCGGTCAGGCCGACGCGTTGGTGGAACGGTCGGGCTGACGGGGGCACGGAGGGCGCACAGGCGTGGAAAGTCACTGTTCGGATCGCCAGAAGCCCTGGTCGACCGCGCAGACAGCATTTCCCGGCCGCCTCGCCCCATGCGTCCCGTGACCTTTCCGGATCACGGTCCGGTTCATGTTGTGACACTCGCCTCGGACGCCCCGAACACCCTTCAGCGCGACCGCAGTTCACGGTCACCGGACGGACGTGACCACCACACCCCCTCACCGCGCGTGAGCCCGGGCAGGGCCGACTCCACGTCCCGTACCCGCCGGGCCGGCAGCTCACCGGTGATCAGCCAGGAGCCGACGCCCCCGGTCGTCCCCGTGAACTCGGCGCGACAGGACGCGAGTTGCGAAGTCACCGGCGCGAGCGCGTCCTGCGGGACCTCCGTCTCGAACGCGACGTACGGCTCGTACAGCCGCGTTCCCGCCAGCCGCAGCGCCCGGCGCAGCACGATCGGCGTGAGGCCGCGGAAGTCCCCGGCCGTGCTGAGCGGACCGACGAAACCGGACCGGGTGAGGGTGACCCGGTAGTCCGTCACGGGTGCGCCGTGCAGTCCGCCGAGCAGGGTCGCGTGGACCGTGTCCTCGACGGCCTGGTGGAACGCGCGGGGGAGCGCGCCCAGTTGGGTCTCGTACGCGAAGATCCCGCCGGAGCCGCGCGGTCCCGGTTCGACGCGCAGCCCGATCGTCGCCCAGTAGCGGGTGCCGTCGTGCCACGGCAGTTCGTCGCAGGCCTCGCCGGTCCCGGCCGGGCGTTCCAGGAACCGCACCCGGCTCGGCTCGAAGTCGGCCTCGACGCCGAAGTCCTGGACCAGGGTGGCCGCCAGGACCTCCTTCTGGACCTCGCCGTACAGGAGCAGCACGGTCGCCCCGGAGGCGGCGGGCCGCGCGTGCAGCAGCGGGTCCTGGTCGGCCAGTGTCAGCAGTGCCGAACGCAGCGCCGCCGCCTGTTCGGGACACCGGGCCCGTACGACGGTCTCCAGGGTCGGCGGCGCGAACTGCGGTGCCCGCTCGGTGAGTTCGCCGAGCCGGTCGCCGACCCGGATGTCCTTCGGGCCGGTCAGCGCGCCGATGTTCCCGGCCGTGAGCGGTCCGGGCCGGCCGATCACATCGAGCCGCGTGACCCGCCCGGAGACCTCGACGGCCCGCCCGTCCGCTCCCTGCCGACGGAACGTGAGCCGCTGCTGCGGGGCCACCTCACCGTCGTAGAGCCGCAGATACGCCGTCCGTTCGCGGCCGGGACCGGGGCGTACCGCGAACACCGTGCCGCGAGGGGGGCCCGAACCGGCCGCCGCGGGCGGGATCAACTGGACCAGTCGTGCGACGAGTTCGGGGATTCCCTGGCCGCCGAGGGCCGAGCCGAACAGGAGCGGGTGGATCGAGCCGTCGGCGGTGCGGGTGGCGAGGGCCTTGCTCAGGTCGTCCGGTGTGGGGTGCGGGCCGTCGACGACGGCCGAGAGGACGGACGGGTCGACGTCGGCCAGGGCTTCGGCCAGGTCCGGGTCGCCGGGCGGGCGGGGCAGCACTCGGGCGCCGGGGGTGCCGAGGCCCGTCACGTCCGTCAGCGGTACGACGTGCGGGGTCAGCCGGCGTCGGATGTCCGCCAGGAGGTCGTCGGAGCGGGCGCCCGCGCGGTCGATCTTGTTGACGAAGACCAGCGTGGGCAGCCGTAGCCGCCGCAGGGTCCGCAGCAGGACGCGGGTCCGCGCCTGGACGCCCTCCACGGCGGACAGCAGCAGTACCGCGCCGTCGAGGACTTCCAGGGCGCGCTCGACCTCGGCGACGAAGTCCGCGTGACCGGGGGTGTCGATCAGGTTGATCTGGGTGTCGCCGACGGTGAAGGCGGCGACGGCCGAGCGGATGGTGATCCCGCGCTGTCGCTCGATCGCGCCGTCGTCCGTACGGGTGTCACCCGAGTCGACGCTGCCGAGCCGGTCGGTCGCGCCGTGGTCGAACAGCAGCCGCTCGGTGAGGCTGGTCTTACCGGCGTCGACGTGGGCCAGAATTCCGATGTTCAGGGTGTGCATGCGTGGTCGAGTCCTCAAGAACCGTCGTCCAGTGGGAAGGGCGGTGGATTCCGAGGAGTCGGCGCATGTGAGGGTTCCTGACGGGAGAGGGCACGGACGCGGCCATCATGGCGCCCCCGGCCGGTGGGTCCGCAACCTGTTTTCGGTGTCAGTAGCATGAGGCACGGCCGGGAATGATCATGCGAGGAGCAGATCGTGCGAGACATCGCCGTGTTCAGCGGGAGTGCCCACCCCGAGTTGGCGAAGGAGGTCTGCGCGCATCTCGGTGTACCGCTCAGCCCGACCCGGGTCAGCCGGTTCGCCAACGACTGCCTGGAGGTACAGCTCCAGGCCAACTGCCGGGAACGGGACGTCTTCCTGATCCAGCCGCTCGTCAAACCGGTTCAGGAGAACCTGGTGGAGCTGCTGTTGATGTGCGACGCGGCGCGCGGCGCGTCCGCCGGGCGGATCACCGTCGTCATGCCGCACTACTCCTACGCCCGCTCCGACAAGAAGGACGCCCCGCGCATCTCGCTCGGCGGACGGCTGGTCGCCGACCTGATGGTGGCGGCGGGCGCGAGCCGGGTCCTGGCGATGACCCTGCACTCGCCGCAGGTGCACGGCTTCTTCTCGGTGCCGGTCGACCATCTGCACGCGCTGCGCGAACTCGCCGCGCACTTCCGGCAGTACGACCTCTCGCGCACCACCGTCGTCTCCCCGGACCTCGGCAACGCCAAGGAGGCCGCCGCGTTCGCCCGGCTGATCGGCGCCCAGGTGGCGGCCGGTGCCAAGCAGCGCTACGCGGACGACCGGGTCGTCATCAGCTCCGTCATCGGTGACATCGCGGGCCGGGACGTCATCGTCCTGGACGACGAGATCGCCAAGGGCAGCACGGTGCTCGAACTCCTCGACCGGCTGCGGGAGTTGGGACCGCGATCGATCCGAGTCGCTTGTACGCACGGCCTGTTCGCGGCGGGCGCGCTCAAGCGGATCGGGGAGCAGCCCGACGTACTGGAGATCGTCTGCACCAACACGGTCCCGGTCCCCGAGGAGGAGCGCACCGAGAAACTGCGCATCCTCTCCATCGCCCCGGCGCTCGCCGAGGCCGTGCGCCGCATTCACAACGGCGAGTCCGTCAGCGCCCTGTTCGACGCGCCGCCGAACGAATAGACATGAGGGGACGGAGCAACGCTCGGCAGCACCGAGGTGATCAGGAGGACTCGCCGTGGCGAAGGCGAAGTTCCAGCGGACGAAACCCCATGTGAACGTCGGCACCATCGGTCACATCGACCACGGCAAGACCACGCTCACGGCGGCCATCACGAAAGTGCTCCACGACCGGTTCCCCGACCTCAACCCCTTCACGCCGTTCGACCAGATCGACAAGGCGCCCGAGGAACGGCAGCGCGGCATCACCATCTCGATCGCCCATGTCGAGTACCAGACCGAACGACGGCACTACGCGCACGTCGACTGCCCCGGCCACGCCGACTACATCAAGAACATGATCACCGGCGCCGCCCAGATGGACGGCGCGATCCTGGTCGTCGCGGCCACCGACGGGCCCATGCCGCAGACCAAGGAACATGTGCTGCTGGCCCGGCAGGTCGGCGTGCCGTACATCGTCGTCGCCCTCAACAAGACGGACATGGTCGACGACGAGGAGATCCTGGAACTGGTCGAGCTGGAGGTGCGGGAGCTGCTCACCGAGTACGAGTTCCCCGGCGACGACCTCCCGGTGGTCAAGGTGTCCGCGCTCAAGGCCCTCGAAGGGGACCCGGAGTGGACCGCCTCCGTGCTCGAACTCCTCGACGCCGTGGACGAGTTCGTGCCCCAGCCGGTACGGGACGTGGACCGGCCGTTCCTGCTGCCGATCGAGGACGTCTTCACCATCACCGGGCGCGGCACGGTCGTCACCGGCCGGATCGAGCGCGGGGTGCTGAAGGTGAACAACGAAGTGGAGATCATCGGCATCCACGAGCAGAAGACGAAGACGACCGTCACCGGCATCGAGATGTTCCGCAAACTCCTCGACGAGGGCCGGGCGGGCGAGAACGTCGGACTGCTGCTGCGCGGGGTCAAGCGCGAGGACGTGGAGCGCGGCCAGGTCGTCATCAAGCCCGGATCGGTCACCCCGCACGTGGAGTTCGAGGCCCGCGCCTACATCCTCTCCAAGGACGAGGGCGGCCGGCACACGCCCTTCTTCCACAACTACCGCCCGCAGTTCTACTTCCGCACGACGGACGTGACGGGTGTGGTGACCCTGCCGAAGGGCACCGAGATGGTCATGCCGGGCGACAACACGACCATGCACGTCGAGCTGATCCAGCCCATCGCGATGGAGGAGGGGCTGAAGTTCGCGATCCGCGAGGGCGGCCGGACCGTGGGCGCCGGTCAGGTCACCAAGATCCTCAGGTAGGCGTGGTCTCCGTCTGTTCCAGGGCCGCGTCCAGCGTGGGACGGGGCGGCAGCAGCTGCGCGAGTCCGGTGATCCGGAGGATGCGCAGGGTCAGCGGATGGGTGCAGACGAGGTGCAGCCTGCCGCCCTGGTCGAGCACCCGAAGGCGGGCACGGAAGAGCAGGCGGAGACCCGAGCAGTCGAAGAACTCGACATGCCGCAGGTCCAGCACGATCCGTGCGCCCGGCCTGCCGGTCACCCGGTCCAGATACGGGATGATCTCCACCGCCGCGGCGATGTCGATCTCGCCGCGTAACTCCAGCACCGTGAACCCCCGGTCCTGGTGGATGCGCAGATGCCGGGTGAGCGGCGTGGGTTCCTGCTGCACGACCACATCACCTCCAACAGTCCCCGCCCTGCAAGTTACCCTCGATGGAGTGAATTTGAGCATGTTCGATTGACATATGTCTTCGAATCGAGCCAGACCTTTCTGAGATGTTCCAGCCAGCACTACGACAGCGCGTGCCAGGCCTTGGAAAGTGCCTGGCGGAACTGCTCGCTCTGGTGCGCCGTGAGCTCGCGCACCATCCGCTCCTCCAGCGCCCGCACCGGCCCGGCGCAGCCCGCCAGCAGCTCGCGCCCCTCGCCGGTCAGCAGGATCAGCAGCTCGCGCCGGTTGCGCGGATTGCGCTCGCGGCGGATCAGCCCGCGCCCCTCCAGTGAGCGGACTAGATCGGCGATGGACTGCGCGGTGACGAAGGAGTCCCGGGCCAGCTGCGCCGCCGACAGGCCGTCGTGTCGCTCCAGAACCGTGAGCGCGGTGTACTGGAGTGCGGTGACGCCATAGGGCCTGACCAGCTCGTCCAGGCGTGAGCGGACGACCAGCTCCACCTGCTTGACCATGTACAGCAGGGACGGGAGTGTCTTCGTCGCTTGGGCGCCAACCAGGGATTCAGCCATGGATTCACCCTAGAGCATTGACAGGAAACCTGTCTGTAATGAGACTGCGGACCAGACGAGCAATCAACAGGAATCCTGTTGGTTGAAATCTTGGCAACGATGCTGAGGAGTGGCGATGACCGCCTTCGAGATCGAACCCGGCCGCCTGTTCGTCGGGGGGCAGTGGCGCGAGGCCGCCGACGGAGCGCGCACCGAGGTGGTCGACCCGTCCCGGGGCCGGGTCGTCACCACCGTCGCCGAGGCGGGCCCCGCCGACGTCGACGCGGCCGTCCGCGCCGCCCGCGAGGCCTTCGACAGCGGCCGCTGGTCCGGCCTCAGCGGTCGTGAACGCGGCCGGATCCTGCACCGCGTCGCCGAACTCATCCGCGAGAACGCCGACGAACTCGCCCACCTGGAAAGCCTCGACGTAGGCAAGCCCATCACTCTGTGCCACGCCGTCGACGTCACCAACGCGGCCAACGACTACGAGCACTACGCCGCCCTGGCGTTCTCCCTGGACGGCTCGACCCGCGACACCCCGCTCAACGCCCTCGCCTACACCAAGCGCGAGCCGCTGGGCGTGGTCGCCGCGATCACCCCCTTCAACTTCCCCCTGATCCTTGCCGGTTCGAAGCTCGCTCCCGCCCTCGCGGCCGGCAACACCGTGGTCCACAAGCCCGCCGACGAGACCCCGCTCAGCGCCCTCTACATGGCCGGACTGCTCCAGCGCGCGGGCGTCCCGGACGGCGTCGTCAACGTCGTCACCGGCACCGGACCGGTCGCCGGAGAGGCCCTGCTGCGGCACGCGGGGGTCGACAAGATCGCCTTCACCGGCTCCACCGCCGTCGGACGCCATGCCGCGAGCATCGCGGGCGAGAACCTCAAGCCCGTCACCATGGAACTCGGCGGCAACGCGGCCCACCTCGTCTTCGAGGACGCCGACCTGGAGAAGGCCGTCGGCGCGGTCATCAAGGGCTTCGTCTTCAACACCGGCCAGTTCTGCATGGGCGGCCCCCGCCTCCTGGTCGCCCGCCCCGTCTACAGCACCCTCCTCAACATCCTCGCCGACGCCGTCCCCGGCGTACCGCTCGGCGACCCCCGGCTGCCCGAGACCGTCGTCGGCCCGATGGCGGGGGAGAGGCATCTGCGGAAGGTCGAGGAGTACGTCGACCTCGCCCGCAAGGAGGGCGCCCGCATCGTCTGCGGCGGCGAACGCCTCGACCTGGACGGCGGCTACTACTACAAGCCCACCGTCATCGCCGACCTCGCCAACGACTCCCGGGTGATCCAGGAGGAGATCTTCGGCCCGGTCCTCACCGTGCAGCCCTTCGACACCGAGGACGAGGCCGTCGAACTCGCCAACTCCACACCCTACGGCCTGGCTTCGGGCGTCCAGACCGGCAACCTCGCCCGCGCCCACCGCATCGCGGACCGGCTCCAGGCGGGCATCGTCTGGGTCAACGACTGGGCGATGCTCGACCCCAACGTCCCCTTCGGCGGCGTCAAGGACTCCGGCTTCGGCCGCGAGTACGGCCCCGAGGGCCTCGCCGCCTACACCCGGACCAAGTCCGTCGTCGTCTCGCTCGACTGACCACGCCCACCAAGGAGTTCGTACGATGTCCACCACCACGCGCGCGGCCGTCGTCGAGTCGGGCGGCGCACCCTTCACGCTTGCCGACGTCGAACTGGCCGAGCCGGGCCCGCACGAGGCGCTCGTCCGGGTCGTCGCAACCGGCCTGTGCCACACCGACCTTGGAGTGGCGAGCGGCGGACTGCCCTTCCCGCTCCCCGGAGTTCTCGGTCACGAGGGCGCCGGTGTCGTCGAGGAGGTCGGCTCCGCCGTCACCGGAGTCGCACCCGGCGACCATGTCGTGCTGTCCTTCACGTCCTGCGGAGACTGCCGCAACTGCCGGGGCGGACACCCCGCCTACTGCGCGACCTGGCTGCCGCTGAACCTCATCGGCGGTCGCCGCGCCGACGGCAGCAGCACCATCAGCCGCGACGGGCAGCCCCTCGGTGGACACTTCTTCGGTCAATCCTCGTTCGCGGAGCGGGCGTTGGTCGACGAGCGCAGCCTCGTGAAGGTCGACCCGGACGTGCCGCTGGAGTCGATCGCCCCACTGGGGTGCGGAGTCCAGACGGGGGTCGGTGCCGTCTGGAACGTCCTCAAGCCCCGGCTCGGCGACACGGTCGTGGTGCTCGGCGCCGGGGCCGTGGGCCTGTCGGCGGTGATGGCGGCGGCGCTGACGCCCGCGTCCCGCATCATCGCCGTCGACAGGATCGCCGAACGCCTCCTGCTGGCAAAGGAGTTGGGCGCCACCCACACCGTCAACGCCGGGGAGGCCGATCTCGGGGAGACCCTTGCCGTACTGACGGACGGACACGGCGCCGACGGCGTCGTCGAGTCCACCGGCAGTGTCGCCGTCCTCCGCCAGGGCGCCGACGCGCTCGCCGCCCGGGGCACCCTGGTCGTCGTCGGGGCACCGCCGTTCGGCAGTGAAGTCGCCCTGGACGTCAACGGGTTGATCCCCGGGAGGCGGATCGAGGGCCTCACCCTCGGCGACAGCGAGACGCGGAGCTTCATCCCCGCCCTCGTACGGCTGGTGAAGGAGGGACGGCTCCCGCTGCACCGCCTGATCACGACCTATCCGTTCGCGGACATCGACCAGGCGGTGCGGGACATGAACGAGGGCAAGGCCATCAAGCCCGTGCTCACGTTCTGACGCATCGGCCCCTGCTCAGCTTCCGACCCGGTCAGTCGACCGTCAGCACCAGCTTGCCCGCGGTGCGGCCGGTGGCGCCGAGCGCGTGTGCCTCGGCGGCACCGGCCAGCGGGAACGTCCCGGCGATCGTCGCGCGCAGCTCGCCCGCCTCGACGAGTTCCGCGATCGCCTCCATGTCGGCGCGGTCGGCGTCGACGAGCATCCGGACCGCCCGTACACCGAGCCGCTCGGCCTCCTCGTAGAAGTCGTCCTTGCCGATCGGAATGATCGACACCACGACCCCGCCCGGCCGCAGCACCCGCAGCGACTTGAGTCCTGTCTCGCCGCCGATCGTGTCCAGGACCACGTCGACGTCCTTGACGGCCTCGGCGAAGTCGGTCTCCCGGTAGTCGATCGCCTCGTCCACGCCCAGCTCGCGCAGGAAGTCGTGCTTGCCCGCGCTCGCCGTGCCGATCACATACGCGCCGCGCGCCTTGGCGATCTGCACGGCCACGTGCCCGACCCCGCCGGCCGCCGCGTGGACCAGCACCCGCTGACCCGGCCTGACGTCCGCGTTCTCCACCAGGGCCTGCCACGCGGTCAGCGCGACCAGGGGCAGCGCACCCGCCTGGACGTGGTCGATCGCGGCCGGCTTGTGGACGAAGGCGCGGGCCGGGGCGGCGACGTACTCGGCGTGGGAGCCGTGGCCCCACGGGTAGGACAGCATCCCGAAGACCTCGTCGCCGGGCTGGAACCGGGCGACGCCCACACCGACGGCCTCGACGACGCCGGAGACGTCCCAGCCCAGGACGAAGGGCGGCTCGCCGAGGAATCCGCCGGTCTTCCGGTGCTTCCAGTCGGTGGGGTTGAGCCCGGCGGCCCGCACCCGGATCAGGATCTCGTTGGCGCGCGGCGCGGGCCGCTCGACCTCGACCACTTCGAGGACCTCGGGACCGCCGAGGACGTGCTGACTGACGGCTCGCATCGTGTTCACAGTGCTCATGGTCAACCAGCCTGCCGGGAGCCGCCCGACAAGAAAATGGCACGATGGCCAACCTTCGATAGAATCGTGCCATGCAGCATGTGGAACGGGTCGTGGTCCTGGCGCTCGACGGCGTCTACCCCTTCGAGCTGGGCATCCCCAGCCGTATCTTCGGCGCTGCCGACGGCCGCTACGAGGTGCTGACCTGCACGGTCGACGGCCGTCCGGTGCGCACCAACGCCGACTTCTCGGTCGCGGTGGAGCACGGGCCTGAGATCCTCGAAACGGCGGACACGGTCGTGGTCGCCTCCATGGCCACCCCGCGCATCCCCGAGGGCCTGCCCGCCGAGATCGCCGCCGCCCTCGCCCGGATCCGTCCCGACGCACGCATCGTCTCGATCTGCACGGCCGCCTTCGTGCTCGCCGCCGCCGGTCTCCTCGACGGCCGCCGCGCGACCACCCACTGGCAGGTCGTGGACCGCTTCCGGGCCCTGTATCCGCGGGTCGAACTGGACCCCGACGTGCTCTTCGTCCACGACGGCCGGATCCTCACCTCCGCGGGCGCGGCCTCCGGAGTCGACATCTGCCTGCACATCGTGCGTACGGACCACGGCAGCGAACTCGCCAACACGGTCGCCCGCCGCTGTGTCGTCCCGCCGTTCCGTGACGGCGGCCAGGCCCAGTACATCCAGCAGCCGGTCCCGGACTCCGGCGCCACCAGCACGGCCGCCACCCGCGACTGGGCCCTCGGCCACCTCGACGAACCCCTCGCCCTGAACGACCTGGCCCGCCACGCCGGCATGAGCCTGCGCACCTTCGCCCGCCGCTTCAACGACGAGGTCGGCCTCAGCCCCGGCCGCTGGCTGATCCAGCAGCGCGTCGCCCGCGCCCGCGACCTGCTGGAGGCCAGCGACCTGTCGGTCGACCAGATCGCGGGCCGCGTCGGCTTCGCGACCGGCGCCTCCCTGCGCCAGCATCTGCACGCGGCGATCGGGGTCTCCCCGCAGGCCTACCGGCGGACGTTCCAGGAAGCCCGCTGAACCCGAACGTTTCGGCCCGCCCCCGCGTCGTAGGAACGACACACGAGGGGGAGCGCATGCGCAGAGGGCTCACGGCGGTCGCCGTGCTGGCGGCCGTGACGGCCGTGGGGTGCGGTGACGACGGGGACGGGAAGAACGTCGTGGTCGCGGGCACCCCGCCTGCCACGCCCTACGGCGGACCGCTCTACGTACCTGCCACCGGCACCGACAAGTCGGGTGCCGCGGGACGGGCGCTGGAGTGCGAAGGGACGATGTACGAGGGCGGAGGCGCCGACGCCTGGAGCGAGGGCGACGGCGGCCGGACCCCCGAGGGCGGTCTGCGGGCCTACTTCGACATCGAGCAGCCGGAAGTGCCGCGCACGGGGTACCGGGTCGAGCGCGAGTCGGACGGGCGCGTGCTGTTCTCCTACGACGTCGACGGCCGCACGAAGGTCGCCGTCGTCGTCGCCAAGGACCGTAAGAACAGGCCGGGTTGGGGCCCGGAGTCCAGCGCCTCCTGCGATCCGGCCGAATTCCCGGCGGGCTTCGCGGAGGCGCACGGATACGAGATCTGGACCGACAAGGACGGCCGTCGCGTGGCGACCACGGTGGTGAGGAGCTCGGCCGGGGCCGCGCACTGCGACTGGCAGACGGCGCACTTCCTACAGACCGGTCGGAGAGCGGACGGCGTGACGTATGTCCGTGATCCCGAAGGGCTGTTCTCGACGGACACGCTCTCGGCCCCCTACGACGGCGACGTCCGCCTGCCCGAGGGGGCGCGCGACACCGGATACCGGTTCCACGACTGGCAGTTGTGGTTCACTCCGGACCGGTCGACGGCGTACATCCGTACCTCCGACGGCGTGGAGGCCTGGCCCTCGGCACCGTCCGGCATCGCCTGTCAGTGAGCCGCCGTCACCGGCTCATGTGCAGGGCGACCAGCAACTGCCATACCTGGTCGGCGATTTCCTCCGGCGTGCCCGCCAACAGCCCGTGCAGCCAGTCGGCCAGCACCCCGCCGAAGGTCCCGGCGACCGCCGAGGCGACCAGCGGGGCGTCCGCCGCGCCCGCGAGTTCGCGCTCGCGGAGGCTGTAGGCGCGCAGGTCCCGGTGCAGGACACGGCCCAGTGGACCGCCGCCGCCCGGGCTCAACAGGCCGCGGTACAGGGCCGCGTGGGGGAGCAGACCGGCGAAGAACTCCGGCAGCGCGGGCGGCGCGTGCACCGGGTCGGGCCGCCCGCGCCAGGCGTGCAGCGCCTCCACCGCGTCCCGTACGACGTCCGCGCAGGCGTCGACCGCGAGCGCCTCCAGACCGTCGTAGTGGACGTAGAAGGTGGCCCGGCCGACCCCGGCCCGGCGCGCCAGGGCGGCGACGCCGACCTCCTCCAGGGGGTGCTCGGCGCACTCGTCGAGGAGCGCCTGGCGCAGCCGTGCCCGGGTGCGGGCGGCCCGCGGGTCCTCGGGCTCGGCGCGGGTCACCGGGCGATCAGTACGGCGGCCAGGGCCAGCGCGCCGGGCAGCGCCTGCGCGAACAGGATGCGCCGGTTCGCCGTCACCGCGCCGTAAACGCCCGCGACCACGACACAGCTCAGGAAGAACACCTGGGCGCGGAAGCCGGTCGGGTCGGCGGCGATCAGGCCCCAGATCAGACCCGCGGCGAGAAAGCCGTTGTACAGCCCCTGGTTGGCGGCCATGGGTGCGGTGGCTCTGGCCATCTCGGGGTCGAAGCCGTGCAGGCCGCGCCCGGGCTTCTTCTGCCACAGGAACATCTCCAGCACCAGGATGTACAGATGCAGCGCGGCCACCAGGCCCACCAGCACGTTCGCGAGCGTTTCCACGATCAGCCGACCCCTCGTCGTCTTGGACAGGTGTCCACTATAGCTGGACACCTGTCCACCAACGACCGCTTCAGGCCGCGTACACCTCCGCCCCGCCCACATAGGTGAGCGCCACCCGCGTCTCCGCGATCTCCTCCGGCGGAGCGGCGAACGGATCGCGGTCCAGGACCACCAGATCCGCCAGCGCGCCCGCTGCCACCCGACCGGTGTCGTCGAGATGGTTCGCGTACGCCGAACCAGCGGTGTACGCCGTGAGCGCCTCCGCGAGCCCGAGCCGTTCGCCCGGCAGGAACACGGACTCGGAGCCCCCGGGGTGGACCCGGTTGACCGCGACATGGATGCCCAGCAGCGGATCGGGACTGCTCACCGGCCAGTCGCTGCCCGCCGCGAGGGTGGCCCCGGACCTCAGCAGCGCCCCGAACGGGTACTGCCACAAGGCCCGTTCGGGCCCGAGGAACGGAATCGTCAGCTCGTCCATCTGCGGTTCGTGCGCCGCCCACAGCGGCTGGATGTTCGCGACCGCGCCGAGCCGCGCGAACCGCGCCACGTCGTCCGGGTGCACCACCTGAAGGTGCGCCAGATGCGGCCGGGTGTCACTCGGCCCGTTCGCCTCCCGCGCCGCCTCGACCGCGTCCAGCGCGTTCCGTACGGCCCGGTCGCCCAGCGCGTGGAAATGGCACTGGAACCCGAGCGCGTCCAACTCGACGACGTACTTGGGCAGTTGCTCCGGGTCGATGAAGCTGGTGCCCCGATTGCCCGTGGCGCAGCCGCACTTGTCGAGGTACGGGTCGAGCAGTGCGGCGGTTCCGGTCTCGGCGACCCCGTCCAGCATCAGCTTCACACTGTCCGCCCGGAACCGGCCGTGGCTCAACGCGGCCCGCCGCTCGACGAGTTCGGGGATCTGCTCGGCCCCGCGCTCCCGGTCCCACCACAGCGCGCCGACCACCCGCGCGGTGAGCGAGCCGTCGCGGGCGGCCGTCAGATACGCGTCCGACGGATCGTCCATCCCCGCGAACTTCCCGACGATCGCGTCCTGCCAGGCCGTGATGCCGAGCGCGTGCAGATGCCGCTGGGCGTGCAGCAGCGCGGCCAGCCGGACGGCGGGTGTGGTCGGTGGCGTGAGCCTGCCGACGAGCTGCATCGCCCCTTCTTGGAGCGTTCCAGCAGGCTCGCCCGACGCGTCCCGCTCGATCCGCCCGTCCGCCGGATCGGGCGTGTCCCGCGTGATGCCCGCCAGCTCCAGGGCGCGGCTGTTGACCCACGCGCCGTGATGGTCCCGGTTGGGCAGATACACCGGCCGGTCCGGTACGACCGAGTCCAGCAGCTCCCTCGTCGGCGTGCCGCCCTCGAACGCCTCCATCGACCATCCGCCCCCGGTGATCCACTCCCGCTCGGGATGCGCGTCCGCGTAGGCACGCACGGCGGCCAGCGTGTCCGCCGCCGTCCTCGTCCCCGTCAGATCGCACTGGGTCAGCTCAAGCCCCGCCGGCACCGGATGCACATGCGCGTCCTGGAACCCGGGCAGCAGCAACCGCCCCGCCAGATCGACGACTTGAGTGCCAGGACCGGCGAGCTCGTGCACCTCGGCATGGCCTACGGCCGTGACGCGGTCGCCGGTGACGGCCACGGCGGTCGCCGTGCGGCCCTCGGGGGTGAGGACATGGCCGTTGGTGAAGAGGAGGTCTGCGTGCATGGTCCGTTTCCTTGCGGGGGTCATGAGGAGGTGACGAGCAGCTGCGGGGCGTCGGCGTCGGTGCCCCGACCGGACTGGAAGTAGGGCGACTTGCGTACCCACTTCGCCCAGGCGGCGGCCACGAAACCCGACGCGATCATCGCGGTCGGGGTGAGCAGCAGGAACCAGCCGTTGTCCGCGCTGACTTCGAGGTGGTCGATGGAGGTGTAGAAGGACCAGGCGAGATAGCCGCCGAGCCCCAGCAGGCTCAGGGCGCTCAGCGTGGGCAGCACCACCGCGCGGATGCCCTGTCGCCAGTCCTCCTGGAGGAGGGAGCGGAAGCGTACGGCGGCGGCGACGGCGGTGAGCGCGTAGGAGAGGGCGACGACGATGCCCACGGCGTTCACCGTCGCCATGATCATGTCGGCGAGGCGGGGGATCACCAGCGCCAGTGCGGCAACCGCCGTCGCCAGCGCGCCGATCAGCAGGGTGCCGAGGGCCGGAGTGCCGTAGCGCGCGCTGACCTTGGACCAGACGGGCCCGAGGGTGCGGTCGCGGCTCATCGCGAACATGCCCCGTGCGGTGGGGATCACCCCCGCCTGGAGGGAGGCGACCGCCGAGAACATCAGCGCCACCAACGGCAGCGCGGCCAGTGGCTGGGAGGCGAGGCGGTCGCCGAAGTAGGCCAGGCCCTGGGCGCCGTGGCCCGCCAACTCGCCCTCGGACAGCACCCGTTGGAAGGCGATCGAGCCGAGCAGGAACAGTCCGAGCATCGTCACGAGGGTGATCAGCCCGGCCCGGGACGCGTCGCGCGGGTCGCGCACCTCCTCGTTCACGGTGAACGCGGCCTCGAATCCCCAGTAGCAGAACACCGACAGCAGCAGGCCCTGTGCGAGCGCGGAGGCCGAGGGGATCGCGAAGGGGTCGAACCAGCTCAGGCTGAAGGAGTGCGGGCCGGTGACGATGCCGTAGCCGCAGAACCCGAGCAGGACGACGTACTCGAAGATCAGCAGTCCAGTCTGGAGACGGGCGGCGGTGCGGACGCCGGTGACCGCGGTGAGGGTGACGGCGACCAGGACGACGATCCCGACGGCGGTGGTCTGGGCCGTCGAGCCGGGGTCGAGACCGAGCCCGGCCAGCCGGTGCAGTCCGGCCTCTCCGGCGAGCTGGATCATCGCCGAGCCGGTGACCGCCGTGGTGTACGCGAGGAACGCGATCGTCGCGACGATGTTCACCCAGCCGACCAGGAAGCCGAGCCACGGAGTGAGTGAACGGCCCACCCACACATAGCCGTTGCCCGCGTTCGGCTCGACCTTGTTGAGCCGGGAGTAGGCGCCCGCGATGCCCAGGATCGGCAGGAACGCCAGCAGCATGATGGCCGGCAGATGCAGCCCGACCACCCCGGCGGTCACGCCGAGACCGATGCCGATGCTGGTGGTCGCGGCGGTGCTGGACGCGGCGATGGCGACGCCGTCCAGCAGACCGAGGGACTTGCGCAGTGCGGGCCCCGACGGGGGTGGCGTGTCGATCATGGCGTGCTCTCCGCTCGCACCGGGGGGCCCGAACGGCCCCGGTGAACGCACATGAAACTGCGCGGGCCCTTAACAGGTCAACGGTGTTGTCATAAGGTGCGGTCACCCGGACCCGAGCGACAGAGGAGGTCGTCGTATGAGCGAGCGTGTCGTCCCGGCTGCCGACCGCCGGCGCAGACGCCCCACCAAGCAGGGCGTCGTCCTGTCCGAGGAACTGATCGTCGAGACCGCTCTGAGGCTGATCGAGGAACACGGCGCCGAAGCCCTCTCCGTACGCCGTCTCGGCCGCGCCCTGGGCGCCGACCCCAGCTCCCTCTACCGCTACTTCCGGCACACCGACGACCTGATGCTGGCCGTCGCCGACGAGCTGATCGGCCGCACCCTGCGCACCTGGCGGCCCACCGGCGACTGGCTGGCCGACCTGCGCGACCTGGGCCTGCGCATGCACGCGGGAGCGCTCGCGCACCCGAGGGCGGCGATGCTCAGCTCCTACCGGGTGACCGGGCGGGTGTATGAGATCCAGGCCGTGGAGACGATCCTCGGGGTGCTGCGCGGGGCCGGTTTCCCCGACGCCGACGCGGTACGGATCTACCACGCCTACGTCGACCAGGCCCTCGCCTTCGGCGCCCTCGACTCCGCGAACACGGCGCTGCCGAAGCCCGCCCGCGACGCGGAGGCCGCCGTATGGCAGGCGATGTACGCCCGGTTGCCCGCCGACACGCACCCGCACATCGCGGCCACGGCCCGCCATCTCGTGGCCACCATGCGGCACAGCTCCTACCCGGCCGCGCAGGACCTGCTGCTGAGCGCGGCGGCGGCGCGGCTCGCCGAGATCCGCGCGGCGGCGGAGGGGTGAGCGGCAGACTGGAACCATGACTCAAGAGCCCGCACGCGGCGCGAAGCAGCGCAAGCAGGACACACTCCGCCGACTGGAGCACGACGAGGACGCGTGGCTCGCCACGGCCGGCGCGGACGGGGGAGCGCCCTATCTCGTACCGCTGTCGTTCGTGTGGGACGGCTCCACCCTGCTGTTCGCCACCCCGGCCGCGAGCCCCACCGGCCGCAACCTCGCGGCGACCCGCGTCGCGCGGCTCGGGATCGGACCGACCCGTGACGTGGTGATGATCGAAGGCACCGTGACCATGCTGACGCCCGCCGAGCTGCCCGAGGAGGACGCCGAGATCTTCGCCTCCAGGACAGGCTTCGACCCACGCCGACTCACCACGCCCTACAACTACTTCAGGATCCTGCCGCGGCGCGTCCAGGCCTGGCGGGAGGCCAATGAACTCGACGGGCGCGAGCTGATGCGCGACGGGCGGTGGCTGGTGGCCGACTGAAGGGTGAACCGGCGGGTTCACCGAGAGGTTCACCGAAAGGTTCGCCGATCCAGGCGGGCCGTCGGCATCAACCGGCCGAACGGGGATACCCGTTGGGTGCGTGGCAACCGAACTCGACGCTTGCGCGCCTGAATTCTCGGAGGAACCATGGCACTCGTGACCGCAAGCTTCGTGGTGCTCGACGCGGTCGAGCCGGAGAAACTCGCCGTGTTCTACACGGAGTTGCTCGACGGCGAACAGACGGACATCTCGCTCGACCAGGTGGAGATCAGGGGCGCGGACGGAACCCGGCTGGCGTTCCGCCGCGACGCCGGCGCCATCCCGCCGAGCTGGCCCCGCGCCGAGAACAACCAGCAGGTCCACCTGGACTTCCTGGTGGAGGACCTGGACGAGGCGGAGCGCAGGGTCATCGGCCTCGGCGGACGCGCGCTGGAGACCAAGGACATGCCGGGCCCGTACGAGGAGCGCGTGTACGCGGACCCGGCCGGCCACTCCTTCACTCTCCGCCCGGTACCGCCCACCGCGTCCGAACAGGGCTGAGGCCCCTCAACTCCCTTACTCCCGGCCGCCCTTGTCCTTCGCCGGCCAGACACCGGTCGACCGCTCGATGGCCTTCGCGCCGGTACGGTCCGCCGCGCTGCGCGCCACCGCGAACAGGGCGCCCTGGAGCGCGGCGGCGAACAGGATCTCGCCCCAGCCGCGGTCGCGGTCCAGCGGGTCGGGGGCGTCCTCCTCGTGCCGTATCGCCTTCCACGCAGCGCGGAAGGCGCGGCCCGCGAGGGCGCCGCTCACGATGCCCAGGACCAGGCCGACGGGCTGGTAGACGAGCGGGAGTTTCTTCTTCTTGCTCTTGGCCACGGAGGTCTCCTTCTGCGGACGCGCCGGTCGGGAACCCGACGGTGCCATCGAATCCGGGAGTTCGGTAGAGGGACAGGGATCTTCGGGAGTGGCGGCGCAACGATGTCCGGCACGAGCGGCGGGCGTCCAGGATCACCGGGCCGTTGGCGGGACCGGCGGGCAGCGGAAAGCCCCGCCGCGACGGGGGAGCGCGGCGGGGCCTGGACGTCGGGTGCCCGGCGGGCACCGGTTCATGCGCCTCGGGACAAGGGATTTCCCGGTGGACGCGGAACGGCTGTCGGCGTCAGCTTCCGTCGGCCGGTTCCAGGACGAACACGGGGATCTGCCGGTCCGTCTTCGTCTGGTACTCGGCGTACGGGGGATACGCGGCGACCGCCCGCTCCCACCACTCGGCCTTCTCGTCGCCGGTGACCTCGCGGGCCGTCAGGTCCCACTTCCGCGGGCCGTCCTGAAGCTCCACCCGGGGGTCGGCCTGGACGTTGAAGTACCAGACGGGGTGTTTGGGCGCGCCGCCCTGCGAGGCGACCACGGCATACCGTCCGTCGTGCTCGACCCGCATCAGCGGGGTCTTCCTGATCTTCCCGCTCTTGGCGCCCACGGTCGTCAGCAGGATGACGGGCAGGCCCGTGTCCATCAGGGTCGTCCCCTTGGTGCCGCCGGAGCTCTCGTACAGCTCGACCTGGTCGCGCACCCACTGCGACGGGCTGGGTTCGTACTCGCCCTCAAGAGGCATGGCATTCGTCCCATCTCGCGTTCTACGGCTGTCTCGCATCGGGATTCAACACCAGCGGGCGCGCGATTCATCCACACCGCGACTCTCTTCGGCCACGGCCCCTCCAACGGGCGATGACATCGGATCGGAGGGGACCGCGGGTATGCGAGTGCCCTTTCTCGTCCGGTGATCGTCTTGTGGTCGTGCGAGCCGAGCACGCCGACGCGGTCGTGTTCGGCGAGATCCGGCTGGCCGTCAGGTCCACCGGACGGCCGTATCGCGCCAGGTTCGCCCCGCATCTCACCGTCCGGGACGGGCTGATCGCGCGTCACCACGGGTACGAGGACTGCCTCGCCGTGGCCCGTGCCTTCAGCGACGGACCGGGTCCGCGGTGACCGTGGGACCGGCGAACCGGACCGTAGGGTTCAGCCAGATTGTAGGGACCACCGATCTGGCCGAACTTAAGGTGGCCCTATAGGTGCCTCGGGCATCTAATGAAGATCGGCACGACGCACTCTTCGTCTGCGAGGTCTTCCATGACGGATCTGACGGATCTGACAGCTCCGACCGACCTGACCGAACCCGTCGCCTTCCCCCAGAGCCGCACCTGCCCCTACCACCCGCCCACCGGCTACGACCCCCTGCGCGCCGACCGTCCGCTGACCCGCGTGACCCTCTACGACGGCAGCCCGGCCTGGCTGGTCACCGGCCACTCCACCGCCCGCGCGCTCCTCGCCGACCAGCGCCTGTCCTCCGACCGCACCCGCCCCGGCTTCCCCGCCACCAGCCCGCGCTTCGCGGCGTTCCGGAACCGTACGGCCGCACTCGTCGGCGTCGACGACCCCAAGCACCGCACCCAGCGCCGGATGATGATCCCCGGGTTCACCGTCAAACGCGCCACGGCGATGCGGCCCGACATCCAGCGGATCGTCGACGGACGGCTCGACGCGATGATCGCCGGGGGCGGGCCCGCCGACCTGGTGCCCTCGTTCGCGCTGCCCGTGCCCTCGATGGTGATCTGCGCCCTGCTCGGCGTCCCGTACGCCGACCACGAGTTCTTCGAGGCGCAGTCCCGGCGCCTGCTGCGCGGCCCCACGGCCGAGGAGAGCCAGGACGCCCGCGCCCAACTCGACCACTATCTGGGCGAGTTGATCGACCGCAAGCAGCAGGAGCCGGGCGAGGGACTGCTGGACGATCTCGTCCGGGAGCAGTTGAACGAAGGCGCCCTGGACCGGGACGAGTTGAGCGCCCTCGGTCTCATCCTCCTTGTCGCGGGGCACGAGACGACCGCCAACATGATCTCCCTCGGCACGTTCACGCTGCTGCGCCATCCCGAGCGGCTGGCCGAACTGCGGGCCGATACAAGGCTGTTGCCCGATGTGGTCGAGGAGCTGATGCGGTCGCTGTCGATCGTGGACGGGCTGATGCGGCTGGCCGTCGAGGACATCGACGTGGACGGCGTGACGATCAGGGCCGGTGAGGGAGTGCTCTTCTCCACCTCGGTCGTCAACCGCGACGAGGCCGTCTACAGCGCCCCGGACGCCCTGGACTGGCACCGGCCCGCCCGCCACCACATCGCGTTCGGCTTCGGCATCCACCAGTGCCTCGGCCAGAACCTGGCCCGCGCCGAACTGGAGATCGCCCTGCGCAGCCTCTTCGACCGGCTGCCCACGCTGCGCCTGGCCGCACCGGCGGAGGAGATCCCCTTCAAACCGGGCGACACGATCCAGGGGATGCTGGAACTCCCCGTGACCTGGTAAGAGGCTGCGTTCCATGCACACCGAAATCCACATCGACAAGGACCTCTGCATCGGGGCGGGCCAGTGCGCCCTGGCCGCCCCGGGCGTGTTCACCCAGGACGACGACGGCTACAGCACGGTGCTGCCCGGCAAGGAGGACGGCGCCGGTGACCCGATGCTCCGTGAGGCGGCCCGCGCCTGCCCGGTCACCGCGATCACGGTGACCGACTGACCCGACGGGCCGATCGGGGCCTCGTACGAGCCGGTCGGCCCGCCGTCCCCAGCACCGCCACCTCGACACCCCGCAGCCGCCCCCGGTCCGCGATCACCTCGTACGCCGCGACCCGCCCGCCCTCGACGGTCACCCGCAGCGCGAGCAGCAGCCGTCCGCCCGGGGCGACCACGATGCCCACGTCCCCGTCGACGAGGGCGAGCGCGGCGAACCGGGTCCGGGCGCGCAGCAGTACGGTCCCCTCGGCGACCGCCCGGGCCCCGCGCAGCTCGGCAGGGACCCCGGGCGGCAACGCGGCGGGTTCGGCGTGCCGGACCACGTCCGGGGCCAGGACGTCGAGCAGCGCACCGAGGTCACCGCCCCGCGCGGCGGCGAGGAAGGCCGCGACGACCTCCCGGTGCCGGTCCAGTTCCGCGCCCGGCAGCACCGGTGTGCCCCGCACCTTGTGCCGGGCCCGGCTGGCGAGCTTCTTCGCGGCGGGCAGCGAACGGTCCAGCACCGCCGCGATCCGGTCGAACGGCACCGCGAACAGATCGTGCAGCACGAACGCGACCCTCTCGGCCGGCCCCAGCGCGTCCAACACCACCAGCAGGGCGAGCCCCACCGAGTCGGCGAGCACGGCCTCGTCCTCGGGCACCTCACCGGCGCTCGGCTCCGGCAGCCCGTCGCCGTAGGGGTCCTCCCGCCGGGACGCGCGGGTGCGCAGCAGGTCGAGGCAGATGCGGGAGACGACCGTCGTCAGCCAGGCGGCGAGGTTGTCGATGTCGTCGCCGCCCGCGCGGCTCAGCCGCAGCCAGGTCTCCTGGACCGCGTCGTCCGCCTCGGCGAGCGAGCCCAGCATGCGGTGGGCGACGGCCCGCAGCCGCCCGCGCTCGGCCTCGAACCGCTCGGCCAGTTCGTCGTGCCCGCGCATGGGTCACCTTTCCTCGTCGTGCTCCGTCACCTCTCCGACGCACCCGAACCGACCGAGGTGACCACACCATGCTGCTGCACATCGACTCCAGCGCCGACACCACCGCCGACTCCGTGACCAGGCGACTCACCGAGACCTTCGCGCGGACCCACGGCACGGCGGACCACCGTCACCGCGACCTGTCCGCCGAACCGGTGCCGCCGATCACCCCCGCCTACACCACCCTCGGCCGCCGCGTGGAACGCGAGGGCTTCGTCCCGCCGGCCAAGGTCCCCGCGCTGATCGAGAGCGCCGCCGAGCAGCACGAGTGGGACCTGACCCGCCCGTACCTCACCGAACTCCTCGCCGCCGACACGGTGTTGCTCGGCGTCCCGATGTACAACTTCTCGATCCCCGCGAGCCTGAAGGCGTGGATCGACCGCGTCACCTTCCCCGGCGCACTCACCGATCCCGACACCGGCGAGAGCCTGCTGCGCGACACCCGAGTGGTCGTGGTCATGGCCCGTGGCGGCGGTTACGGCCCCGGCACCCCGCGCGAGCACTTCGACTTCCAAACGCCTTATCTGCGCGCCTACTTCGGCAACCTCGGCGTACCGCCGGAGCACCTCCACCTGGTCGCCGCCGAGCTGACCAGGGTCGACGTCATGCCCCAACTGGCAGGCCTGGAGGACCAGGCGGCGGCCTCCCTCGCCCGGGCCCGCGCCACGCTCACGACCCTCGCCGCCGCCTGACCTCAGCTGGCCCGCAGCAGCGACCGGACCGCCTCGCGCGCTTCCGCCGCCGGCTCCGCGCTCCCGGTGATGCCCGCCGTGACCATGGCCCCCTCGGCCAGCAGGAACACCTGCCCGGTCAGTACGGCGGGCAGCCCGGCGTCATCCACGAGACCGGCCAGATAGTCGCGGAACGCCCGCTTGTGCGCCCGGACTTGGGCCACCACGCGCTCCGAGCTCGCGCCGAGTTCGCCGTAGGAGTTGATCCATGCGCAGCCCCGGAAGTCGGGCTCGTCGAACCACTGCTCCAGCCAGTCGAAGACGGCCGGAATTCGCTCCCGTGGATCATCGTGCCGCTCGACGTGCTCGGCGAGGCGCCCGCGCCAGCGCAGGTCACGCCGTTCGAGGTACCCCTCCACCAACTGGTCCTTCGCCGGGAAGAGTTGGTAGAGCCGCTTGAGGGAGAGCCCGGAGGCGGTGCGGACGGCGTCCATGCCGACAGCCTGTATGCCCCGGCCGTAGAACAGCTTCTCGGCGGCGTCCAGCGCCTGCTTCCGGGCGACTGCGCTGTCCATGAAACGACCCCTCCTTGACGCGAGAACGACCGTTCTCTAGGTTAGCAGTCGCCCGGAGAACGCTCGTTCTCGCCCTGCTCCCCGCTCTGGAGACGACCATGGCCGACCGTCCGCCCCTCCCGCCCTTCACCCGCGAGACCGCGGCGCAGAAGGTGCAGGCCGCCGAGGACGCCTGGAACACCCGTGACCCGCAGCGAGTCGCGCTCGCCTACTCGGAGGACTCGGCCTGGCGCAACCGCGACACCTTCGTCACCGGCCGCGCCGAGATCGTCGAGTTCCTCACCGCCAAGTGGGAACGCGAGCACGAGTACGCCCTGCGCAAGGACCTCTGGGCCTACGACGGCAACCGCATCGCGGTCCGCTTCCAGTACGAGTGCCGGGACGCCGACGGACAGTGGTGGCGGTCGTACGGCAACGAGCTGTGGGAGTTCGACGAGCACGGGCTGATGACCCGGCGCGAGGCGAGCATCAACGACACGCGCATCGAGGAGAAGGAACGGCGTCTGTTCGGGGCACGGCCGGAAGCCGAACGCGGGCGGTCGTTCCCGCTTCAGTAGGCTCCCCGGGTGACCGAACAGGACTCGAAGGCCTTCCTCTACGTCGTCGTCTGCGCCGCCGGTATCGCCGCGGACGTCACCGAGCTGATCACCGCCGCACAGGAGCGGGACTGGGAGGTCGGGGTCATCGCGACGCCGGTCGCGATGGGCGGCTTCTTCGACACGGCCGCCGTCGAGGCGCAGACCGGCCGCCCGATCCGTTCGGCGTGGCGAACTCCCGGAGATCCGCGCCCCTTTCCGCCCCCGGACGCCGTGATCGTCGCGCCCGCCACCTTCAACACGATCAACAAATGGGCGGCCGGTACGGCGGACACCCTCGCCCTCGGCACCCTCTGCGAGGCGTACGGCCTCGGTGTCCCGACCGTCGTACTCCCTTGTGTGGCCGACGCGTTGGCCACCCACCCCGCGTACCGGGCGAGCCTGGCCCGACTGCGCGAGATGGGCGTCCGCTTCGGGGAGCCGTACTCCGGCGCGGCCCAACAGGACGGCGGGCGGCCGGAGTTCGGCTGGACGAAGGCGCTGGACCTGCTCTAGGAACAGGTCACGGTCGGCCCGGCGAGCATGCCCCCGGTGTAGAGCGTCTGGCCCTGGGGCATCCAGTAGCCCAGCTTCGAAACCACCGTGGAACAGCGGGACTTGAGGGTGACCCGGACCACCACGGTGTCCGGGTGCCCCGGCTGGAGATCGGTGAGCGCGCAGTCCAGGGCGTGCGGGAGCCGGTCCTGCGCGGGGTGGCGGCCGACCAGCGGATTGACGCAACGGGCGTCGTTCGTGGTCAGTTCCGCCCCCGTGCCCTCCTCCGCGATGAGCCCGAACCGCGCGCTGCCGTCGCCCTCGTCGCTGTGCCGCCGAACCGTGTACGTCAGCGTGGTCACGGAGTTCGGCGCCAGCGTGCTCCGGTCGACCTCGATGGAGTGCGTCGCCTTCGGCCTGGGCGCGGTCAGCGTGAGCGTCGCGCGGACCGTGCCCTGCACATCGACCCCCTCGGGCATCGAGCGGACGCGCACGGTGGCCGTGAAGTCGTACGTCCCCGGCCCCGGATACTGCCCCGACCCGGGCAGCGTGCCGGACGCGACCGTCTCACCGGCGCGCCGCGCGGTCCAGGTGCCCGAGGTGCGGCACGCGTAGTGGACGGTCGACCGGAGCTGCCGGCAGGTCGCGGGCGCCGAGACCGCCATGGTCGGGGTGCCGCTGCCCGCGCAGAGACTGACCATGGCATGCGCTCCGTGCGGGCCGTGCAGGGTGCCCGCGGGCGCGCACAGCGTCGACGGCGGCTCGGGCGGGGGCGGCGCAGGGTCGGTGTCACCCCATGCGGGCGACACCAGGGCCAGCGGCAGCACGGCCGCCCCCAGCAAGGTCCTCAGTCCGGTCCAACGTCTCGGCACGGCGTTCCTCCCGTACGGCCACGACCGGCCGGGCGCCGGTCGTCCGCACCGAGGATGCGCACCCGCGCGAGCCGCCCGACCGCTCCCACGCCGCGCGTCCGGGGCCGGTCACACCAACGCCGGACGCCGGTCGGTGCCCGAGGAGCGCGGCGCCCGCGGCTCTCCGGGCGCCCGCACCACGAGGCCGGTGACGGAGACGCGGCCGTCGTCGAGGGCCGCGGACGTGCCCGACTTCGAGCACTCGCGAAGTCGTACGCTCCAGAGCGGTACCGAACTCGAAGGCAGGAGCAGCAACGATGCAGTACGTGAAGCTCGGTTCGACCGGCCTGGACGTCTCGCGGATCTCTCTGGGCTGCATGACCTACGGACTTCCGGACCGCGGCACCCACGAGTGGACCCTCGACGAGGAGGCGTCGCGTCCGCTGATCCGGCAGGCGCTGGAGGCCGGGATCAACTTCCTCGACACCGCGAACGTCTACTCCGACGGCACAAGCGAGGAGATCACCGGCCGGGCACTGCGCGACTTCGCCCGCCGCGACGAGGTCGTGCTCGCGACGAAGGTGCACGGCCGCACCCGCCCCGGCCCCAACGGCGCCGGGCTCTCCCGCAAGGCGATCATGTCCGAGATCGACCACAGCCTCGCGCGCCTCGGCACCGACTACGTCGACCTGTATCAGATCCACCGCGCCGACCCGCACACCCCGGTCGAGGAGACCATGGAGGCGCTGCACGACCTGGTCAAGGCGGGCAAGGTCCGCTACATCGGGGCGAGTTCGATGTTCGCCTGGCAGTTCGCCAAGCACCAGCACATCGCGGAGCGGCACGGCTGGACCAAGTTCGTGTCCATGCAGAACCACTACAACCTCCTCTACCGCGAGGAGGAGCGCGAGATGCTGCCGCTCTGCGCGGACCAGGGTGTCGGGGTGCTGCCCTGGAGCCCGTTGGCGCGGGGCCGTCTCACCCGGGACTGGGGCACCACCACCGAGCGCAGCAGCACCGACAACTTCGGCAACCGCCTCTACCAGGACGGCGACCGGACGATCGTCGAGGCGGTCACCCGGATCGCCGGCGACCGGGGTGTCCCGCGCGCCCAGGTCGCCCTCGCCTGGCTGCTGCACCAGGGCACGGTGGCCGCACCGATCATCGGCGCGGCCAAGCCGCAGCACATCGAGGACGCCGTCGCCGCCGTCGAACTGGAGCTGAGCGACAAGGAGATCGAGGAGCTGGAGCAGCCCTACGTTCCGCACGCGATCAGCGGTCATTCCTGACGCATCGTCAACATGCTTGGTTTCAGGGTGAGTTGATACGAAGCGTCAGTGCGGGCCGTGCGGTGCGAACTCCGTGCCGCACGGTCCCGCTCCGGCGCTCTCCGCGAGCGGCACCCGTTCACCGCTCATCGTGATCGTGCGGTAGAAACTCCCGATCCGGTCGGCCGAGCGGCCCACGTAGTGCCCGATGAACGAACGCCGGAAGCGGTCCGTGCTGCGATTGGGCCCCGAGCCGTGCACCAGGCTGCCGTTGAAGAACAGGACGTCCCCGGGCGCCATGTCGACCGGCACCGCCGAGAGGCCGGGCGGCGGGGGAACGTACTCGCGGGCGAAGGACAGCCCGGCGTCCGCCTCCTCCGGGCAGAACACGTCCATGCGATGGGTGCCGGGCACGACCTCCAGGCCGCCGTTGTCCCGGTCGATCTCGTCGCAGGCGATCCACGCGGCCACACAGGTTCCGGGCTCGGCCCGCAGATAGAAGTTGTCCTGGTGCAGCGCCTGGCCCCGGGCCCCCGGCGGCTTGAAATAGAACATGCTCTGCGCGGCCAGCACCTCTTCGCCGAACAGGGTTTCCAGGATGGCCCGCAGCCGCGCGTCCAGCAGGAAGCGCAGGGCGAGTTCGTCGATCTCGTGCGGGTGCATCACCCGGGGGTACGCGAGCAGGGGATCGCCGCTCGGGCGCGGCGCGAAGTGGCCGGGCACCGGACCCGCCGCGTGCAGTGCCGTGAACCGGGCGCGGAGCCGGTCGATTTCGTCGTGACCGAACAATCCGCGCGCGACCGTGAACCCGTCCTCCTCGAACGCGCCGATGTCCGTGGCTGTCATGCGGGACCTCCTCGGTGTGGTGTCACTCCACAGTGTCAGGAGGTCGGGCGCCCGCCTATTGGTTGGTCGTGAACGCTCTCGACGGTGCGGGGGTGGCAGGTGTCAACTCCCGTGGCGGCACGGTCCGGTCGGGCGATCGGCCCGGCGGTTCGAACATGACCTGGGAAGACGGGAGGAGCGGCGGTGTCCCCGACCGGTGTGCCGGACGTGCCTGGCCGCCCCCGGCCAATGGTTTTGGGATTTCCCGTGTGGATACGGTGGCAATCCCATAACGGACCCCATTGACGAATCGTCAAATGAAGGGTGCCGGAACGCAATGCACAAAACCTCGGGAGACCTTGTTCCGTCTCGCTGACCTGTGCAAAGGTGTGCCTGTCGGCGTGCGGACATTAGATGATTCCCCTCTGCGCGCACGAGGCCGCTCCCGTACGCCACCCCCCTTGCTTCAAAAGAGCTGCCCCAGGCGGATGTTGGAGTTGCCGTCAATCGGACGGGCGGACCCTGTCGGCTCGTCGGCACAGTCGCATACCCGCCGGTATGGACTATATTCCGCGTTTCACCTGGAGGAATGCAGCCGTGACGGACCCAGGTCCCTCGAATTCCCCGACTTCCGCTCACCACTTCGAAGTGACCGACGAACAGCTCAGCGCCGAGCTGAAGAAGTGGACGGGGACGACGCCAGCGCTGCAACCGGTCGGCGAACTGCTGGACCGGCACTGGGAAGCCGCCTTCGCCTATGCGGGGCTGTGCACCGACGGGCCGCACCATGCCGGAATGCTCACCACGGCCGCTTTCACCCGGCTCTTCGGGGAATCCCTGCGGCAGTCCGGACCGACCGCCGCCTGGCGGCCCCAGGTTCTGGTCACCGTCCGCCGTATCGCCGCGGAATGGGACACCGACCGCCGCCAGGAAATGCTCCACCCCGACCTGCGCTCGGCGGCCGGTGACGGCGACCGCGTCGCGGCCCGGCTGCTCCCCGTGCCCGAACGGCGCCTGCTCTCCCGGGCGTTCCAGCGGCTGCCCCAGACCGCCCGCACCCTGCTGTGGCACCTGGAGGTCGAGAACGAGCCGGCCGCGATCGCCGCCGGACTCGTCGGTCTCGACGAGGAGGGCGCCCGCATCGAACTCGGCCGCGCCGTCGTCCGGTTGCGCGAGGAATGCCTCCTGGTCCACCGCGAACTCGCTCACGACGACGAGTGCCAGCTCTACATCCGGCTGCTGGACGTCACCTTCCGGCGCGGCGGCGCGGAGGTCGACCCGGACCTGGGCATGCACCTCACGGTCTGCAAGCACTGCCGGCACACCGCCGACCAGCTCAACCAGTTCAACGCCGGACTCGGTGTGGCGCTCGCCGAAGCGGTGCTCGGCTGGGGCGCACGCGCCTACCTGGAGGTCAGGTCTGGCAGCCGCAACCTGCCCGCGCAGGTGTCGTCCGCCTCGACCGAACTCGCCGTGCGCTCCGGTCCGCGCCGCGGCGAACTCAGAACGGCCCACAAGGCGGCCCGCCGCGTCCGCCGCCGCAACCTCACCGCGGCCGTGCTGACCGTGAGCGGACTGGTCGTCCTCCCGCTCGTCCTGTGGTCCGCCGGCGGCTCCGGCGGTGCCAAGAGCACGACCGAGAACCAGGCCACCGGCGCCTCCGGCACCGGCAAGGAGTCCGCCAACCCCTCCTGGGTGGGCGCCAACGACACCACGCAGGGCACGCTCAGCGGCCGACTGCACAACGTGGACTCCGGCCTGTGCATCGGCATCGAGGGCAACAAGCCGCTCAAGGGCGCCGAGGCCGAACTACAGACCTGCTCATCGGCGGCCGGCCAGCAGTGGTCGTACGAGACCGACGGACAGCTGCGCAGCACCGCCGACCCCGGCCTCTGCCTCGACTCGCATCTCGCCTACGAGGTGACGCTCGCCCCCTGCACGAGCGCGACCTCGGCGACCGCGAAGAACATCCGCTACGACTTCACCCTTCAGGGCATCCTCGTACCGCGCTGGAACCAGGACCAGGCACTGACCCCCGCCTCCACGGACGGCGGCGGCGCGCTCGTCCTGAAGACGCGGGCGGACGGCACGGCGCAGCGCTGGGTCTTCGACACGTCCAAGGCCGACCCGCAGATGCAGGTCGTCAACTGGGACACCGACAGCACCGACACGCCGACCGCCACCACCAAGAAGGCGTCCCCGACGGCGACGCCGACCCCGAAGGCCACGCCCACTCCGACGCCGAGCGCGTCGACCCCGCAGCCCGCTCCGACGACATCCGCGCCGACCTCGGACTACTGCGACTACTACCCGACCTACTGCTCGGGTGGCGGCAGCCAGGGCGGCTGGGGCGGAAACGGCGGTTGGGGCGGCGGCGGGCACTACGGCCACTGAGCCTCAGTGCGGATGCGGCGGTGGCGGCGGCAGGGTCGAGATGCCCGGCGCCGCCTCCGGCCACACCAGCAGCACCGGACAGGGCGCGTGATCGACGGCGAACCGGACGGCGGGCCCGAGACTGTGCGGGCCCAGCCGGGCCCGGTCGCCGTCGCGGGCCAGCACCAGCAGATCCGCGTCCCCGGCGGCGGCCACCACCTCCCGCTCCACCCGCCCGGCCCGCTCCATCGGGGTGCAGGGCCGCCCCAGCCGCTCGGCCGCCGCCTCCAGCAGCTCCGCCGCGGACGTGCTGCCCAGATCCTCCAGCCGGGTCCCGGGATCACGCGCCGGACTGCCCCGCCCGAGCAGCCCGGCGAACGCCCCGTGCGCGAGACCGGGCACGTCCGGCCCGCTGACATGCAACAGCACCACCTCGGCATCCTCCGGCGCATGCGTCCGTACGGCGTCCACACAGGCGGGCCAGGTGCCCTCGACCAGCCAGGCGATCACACGCATTCGGTCTCCCTCGGTGTCAGAGAACCTGGAGCGACACCCACAGTGCCACCGTCGCCGGGACGAGCGCGGACGGCACGGCGAGCAGCCCCAGCTTCGTGAACTCCTTGAGATCCACGCCGTGTTCGTGCTGATGCACGATCCGCCGCCACAGCAGCGTCGCGAGCGACCCGGCGTAGGTCAGGTTCGGCCCGATGTTCACCCCGAGCAGCACGGCGAGCACGGCCCCCGGCCCGGACTGCGCGGTCAACGGCAGCAGCACCAGCACGGCCGGCAGGTTGTTGATGAGATTCGCCAGTACGGCGGCCAGCGCGGCGATCCCGAGCAGGGCCGCGATCCCGGTCCCGCCGGGCAGCAGGTGTCCGAGCGCGTCGGAGAGCCCGTTGTCCACGACCGCCCGCACCACGATTCCGAGCGCCAGCACGAACGCCAGGAAGGACGGTGCGGCGGCCCGCACGACCGTCAGCGGGGTCGCCTGCCGCCGTAGGAGCCCCCGGACCGCCATGACGAGCGCCCCGGCGAACGCGGCCCACGCCGGGTCGATGCCGATCGCCGAGGTCAGCACGAACCCGGCGAGCGTGCAGGCGACGGTCGCCAGCGCGAACACCGGCAGCTCGGGCGTGTCGCCGGAGGACGGCGAGGGCGCGGCCGTAGCCAGATCGCGGGCGAAGAACTTGCGGAACACCAGATACTCGGTGCCGATCGCCACCAGCCACGGCAGCGCCATCAGCCCGGCGAACCGGGTGAAGCTCAGGCCGCTCGCCGCGAACGCGAGGAGGTTCGTGAGGTTGGAGACCGGCAGCAGCAGCGAGGCCGTGTTCGAGAGATGCGTGCAGGCGTAGACGTGCGGTTTGGGACGCACGCCCATCCGGGATGCCGTCGCGAACACGACCGGCGTCAGCAGCACGATGGTGGCGTCGAGGCTGAGTACGGCCGTGATCGCGGAGGCCAGCGCGAACACCGCCGTCAGCAGCCGACTCGGGCTGCCCTTCGCCCACTCGGCCATCCACGCCCCGCAGGCCCTGAACAGGCCCTCCACATCGCAGAAATGGGCGAGCACCAGCACCGCGGCCAGGAACCCGACCACCGGCCCCAGCTGCTCGGCCTCCGCCCGCGCGTGGTCGAGCGAGATCGCCCCGGTGGCCACGGCGATCCCGGCGGCCGGGACCGCCATCACCGCCTCCGGCCACCCGAAGGGCCGGACGACGGCCCACACGAGGACGGCGACGAGCAGGACGACGGACAGGGCTTCGGCGAGCGGGGTGTTCAGGGGACGGTCCTCCGGGACGCGGGACGTGGTGCCCGCCCCATGTAACCAGGCCGCGGCGCGCAACCCGTGCTCAGGCGCCCGTACCCGCGCTGAACACCGTCAGTCGTACCGAGGACGAGTTCCCCGACACCGGCACCGCGCCGTTCGTCCACGTCACCTTCAGCGGGTCCTTCTCGTCGGGCGGCGTCACCACCAGCGTGGCGGGGGTGGCCGTCTTCGCGCCGCTGATCTCGGGGTTGGAGAAGGTCAGGCCGGCCCAGGCGCTCTGGCCCGGCTTCAGCGTGACGGTGGTGGCGGTGCCGCCCGTCTCGCGCACGGGGTTCGGGCCCAGCTGGGCGCCGGACCCGTTCACGAACGCGGCGCCGGGAAAGCCGCGGACCGTGCAGGTACGGCCGGACATGTTGGTCAGGACGATCGGGAAGTTCTCCTGCCCGGCGCCCGGGTCGTTGCCGCCCACGTTCGCCCGCAGCTCGGAGGTGTGGCACCGGCTGCTGCTCGCGGCGGAGGTGTCGGAACCCGTGGAGGACGACGAGGAGGTGGAGGAACCCGACGAGTTCGAGTCGGACCCGGTGGCGGTGTCGGAGCCGCTCGACGAGGTGACCGGGGTACCGGACCCGTCGGCCGAGGGGTCGCCGCCGGCGGGCGCGGCCGTACCCGACTGGGTCTGCGGGCTGCTCACCGTGCCGCTTCCGTCGCCGCAGGCCGTCGTCAGGCCCAGTACGGCGACCGCGCTCACGAGCAGGGCCGCCCGGCGCAGGGACTGGGACGTGTTCGCCATCTTCAACACTCCTGGTGGTTCACCCCACAGCGCCTCGCGCGCTGTCACAGGGATCCGATGCGCGTGCGCACCGAAAGGTTCGCCGGATCGACGACTTTTTACGACAGTGACTACGACAGTGGATCAAGTGACTACGACAGTGGATCAGGTGACGCGGAGCGAGCGCAGTATCCGCGAGGTCGCGTCGCCGCTGTGCTGCCGTATCTGGACGTACACCTGCGGCTGGGCGGCGCCGCCCACGCCGCGCAGCGCGGTCTCCGAGAGGGTGCCGGTACCGCCCGAGCAGTCGCTCCAGGTGCGGATCGTGCCGCGCCAGGTGGCGCTGGAGTAGGCGTGGCTGCCGTCGTAGTGGCAGCCGGAGTGGGCGATGCCGTCCACCTCGGTCGCCACGCTGCCGTGCTCGCTCAAACCGACGAACACGCCGTTCACGTCCGCCGAGAGGTCCGGCCACTTCGCCAGGTCGTCGGCGACGGCCAGCCCCGGTTCCTGCCCGGCGCTCAGCCCGATCGAGTGCGGATCCCAGCCCGAGTCGCGCAGCTGACGGCCCCACGCGCCCGGCACCTCGACCACCACCCGCCCGGTGCTGTCCTTGACCGTCAGCACCGAACTCCCGGACGACGACGACAGGTTCATCACCGCGACGCCCGTCCCCGCGGCCACGACGACGAACAGCCCCGCCATCATCGCGACCCCCCGGTGCCGGCCGCGCGGTCTGTGCACCGGGGCGGCCTCGGCGGCCAGCCGCTCCAGCTCCTCCGCGAACGCCCGCGCCGTCGGCCAGCGCCGCTCCCGGTCCGGCTCCAGCGCCCGCAGCAGGGCCCGCTGCACCTCGGGGGAGAGATCGGGCCGCAGCCGGTCCGGCCGTACGACCTGACCGGGCGCCCCCGGAACCGTGCCGGTGACCATCTCGTAGCCGAGCGCGCCCAGGCTGTACACATCGGCCCGCTCATCGATGCCCGAGCCGGGCTGCGCCTGCTCCGGCGGCTGATAGCCCGCCGAACCCGCTGCCAGGGTGAGACCCGAGGCCTGCGCCAGGCTCTTCGCCAGGCCCAGGTCGGCGAGCAGGACCCGCGCGGTGCCGTCCGGGGCGGTGCGCAGCAGCACATTGGTCGGCTTGATGTCCCGGTGCACGATCCCCGCCTCGTGCAGCGCGGCGGCGCCCCGGGCGGCCAGCGCCGTCAGCCGCAGCACCTCGGGCACGGGCAGCGGACCGGCGGCGAGCAGATCGGCGTAGGTGCCGGCGTCGGCGTACTCCATCACGAAGTACGGCCGTCCGTCGGGGAGTTCACCGATGTCGTAGACCTGCACCACCCGGTTCGAACCGGCCCTGCGCAGCAGCCGGGCCTCGGAGAGGAAGCGCTCGCGGATGTCCATGCGGTGCGCCCAGTTGTCGGCGAGGACCTTCACCGCGACCGGGGCTTCGAGCTCGTCGTCGTGCGCGAGCCAGACCGTGCCGAACGCGCCGCTGCCCAGGCGGCGTTCAAGGCGGTAGCGGCCGATCTGTTCGACGTAGTGCATGGGACTATCATGCCTGCTCGGAGATCGAGGCGGAGGAGTGGATCCAGTGCACGACACGGCGCCGACCGAGGAGCTGGCCAGGCGCGCGGCAGCCGGTGACACGGCCGCACTCGACGCGCTGCTCAGGACGATCCAGCCCGACGTGGTACGGCGGTGCGGGCGGTTCCTGCCGTGCCGCGAGGACGCCGAGGAGGCCGCGCAGGACGTACTGCTGCAAGTCGCCCGGAAGATCGGCACGTTCGAGGGCCGCAGCCTCTTCAGCACCTGGCTGTACACGGTCGTCGCCAACGGCGCCCGGCAGAAGTACCGCGAGCTGAAGCGGCGGGCCGCCGAGCAGCCGGCCGAGATCGACGTGTCGCAGCATGTCGACCCACGCACCACGAGTGTGATCGCCGGGTCGAAGATCGACCTCCTGGAGGCGATCGAGCGCCTTGAGAGGGAGTCCCCGCACCTGGTCGAACCGCTGGTGTACCGGGACATCTGCAAGCTGGAGTACGCCGAGATCGCCGAGCGCCTGGGCATCCCGCTCGGCACGCTGAAGTCCCGCCTGCACGAGGCCCGCCGCCAGGTCAGGCCCTGGCTGACCGACCTGTCCTGACCCTGACGCTCAGGCCTCGTCGAAGAGGGACAGCTCGGCCCAGATCGTCTTGCCGTCGGTCGTGTGGCGGCTGCCCCAGCGCTGGGTGAGCTGGGCGACCAGCAGCAGCCCGCGTCCGCCCTCGTCCCAGGTCTTGGCGCGGCGCAGATGCGGGGCCGTGTGGTTGGTGTCGGAGACCTCGCAGATCAGCGTGGCCGCGTCATGGATGAGCCGGAGCCGGATGGGGTGCGCGCCGTAGCGGATGGCGTTGGTGACCAACTCGCTCACCACCAGCTCGGCGGTGAACCCGGCCTCGCTCATGTTCCAGGTGTCAAGCTGCTCGACGACCTGTTTGCGGATCGGGGCGACGAGTGAGGGGTCGGCCGGGATGTCCCAGGTCGCCACCTGCTCGGCGGGCAGCCCCTGGGTGCGGGCCAGCAGCAGGGCCACGTCGTCGGCGGCACCGCCCAGCGGGAGTACGGAGTGCAGGATCCGGTCGCAGGTCTCGTCCAGCGAGTCCGAGGGGGCGTACAGCGCGTCGAACAGCAGCCGGTGACTGTGGTCGAGATCCCGGTCGCGGTTCTCGACCAGGCCGTCCGTGTACAGCGCGAGCACGGTGCCCTCGGGCAGCTCGAACTCGGCCGATTCGAAGGGCAGTCCGCCCAGGCCGAGCGGTGGTCCCGCGGGCAGGTCGATGTGCTCGGGCGGGCCGCCGGGCCGGATCATGATCGGCGGCGGATGTCCGGCGCGGGCCAGTGTGCAGCGCCGGGACACCGGGTCGTACACCGCGTACAGACAGGTCGCGCCGACCTCGCCCGGGCTGCCCTCGCCGCCGGCCTCCGCGGACAGCCGTACGACCAGGTCGTCGAGGTGGGTCAGCAGTTCGTCCGGGGCCAGGTCGATGTCGGCGAGGGTGCGGACGGCCGTGCGGAGTCGGCCCATGGTGGCGGAGGCCTGGATGCCGTGGCCGACGACGTCACCGACGACCATGGCGACCCGCATCCCGGACAGCGGGATCACGTCGAACCAGTCGCCGCCGACCCCGGCACGCGCCGCCGGCAGATAGCGCGAGGCGGCCTCCAGGGCGGCCGTGCGCGGCAGTTTGCGGGGGAGCAGGCTGCGCTGGAGGGCCAGCGCGGTATCGCGTTCGCGGGAGAAGCGGCGGGCGTTGTCGATACAGACCGCGGCGCGCGCGGTGACCTCCTCGGCCAGCAGCACGTCGTCCTCGGTGAACGGGTCGATGCGCCGGTACCGGGTCAGCACCGCCACGCCGAGGGTGACGCCCCGGGCCTGGATCGGTACCGCCATCGAGGAGTGGATGCCGTACTCCTGGACGCGCCGGGTGCGGGTTTTGTCCCAGGACAGCCAGAGTTCCAGGGCCCGGTCCGAGGCCACCAGGGTGCGGCCCGCGACCAGCGCGTCGGCCTGCGGGGACTGGGTGGGGTACAGGTCCGACTGGCCCGGCTTGGCGACGGCCTCGGGGCTGCCCTGCTGCACCGAGGCGTGCGCGGCCCGGCGCAGCCGCACCGGCGCGACGATCGCCGTCGGCAGCTCACCGCCGTGCTCCTGCGGGTCCAGCAGATCGATGCTCACGAAGTCGGCCAGCGCGGGCACGCAGACATCTGCCAGCTCCTGGGCCGTACGGGTGACGTCGAGGGTGGTGCCGATGCGGACGCTCGCCTCGTTGACGAGTTGCAGCCGCTCCCGCGCGAGGTAGTTCTCGGTGAAGTCGTGCGCGGCCAGACACACGCCCCGCACCCGTCCCTGGGTGTCGGTGATCGGCGCCATCCGGGCCAGCCAGGCGTGCGCGGCGTCCTCGCCGCCGGTGCGCATGTAGATCTGGAAGTCCTGGGCGGTGCCGGAGGTGAGCACGCGCAGCATGTACTGCTCCAGCTCCGAGCTCTGCGTCTTGCCGCCGATCTCGGTGATCCGCAGGCCCTGGATGCGCTCCTCGGGCAGGCCGATCACCTCGGCCATCGCGTCGTTGACCCGGCTCAGCCGCAGGTGCTCGTCGTAGACCGCGATGGCACACGGCGACTGGGTCAGCGCGGCGGTCGCGAGGGGGTCCTCGTCGGCCCGGGGGCCGCCGCCCTCCAGCGGTGTCACGACCAGCCAGTCGCCCGGACCGCCGTCCCGGGGGCGCCGATGGTGGGCCAGCAGCCACACCGGCACGGCCCGGCCGTCCCGGTGCCAGAGCGTGACGGTGCCGTCCCAGCGGGCACTGGTGGGGACCGGGAGGGCCCCGGTGCCACCGGCCAGCAGCCGTACGGCCGGGCGGCCCACGACCTCGGTCGCGGTGTGGCCGAGGAGTCGCTGTGCTCCCTCGTTCCACTCCACCAGCGTGCCCGCGTCATCGATGACAACCCGCGCCGTCGCGGCATCGTCGAACGGGTAGACCGGTCTCATCGTCGCCACTCCATCGCGCGCACTCACAGTGAACAACCACGCCACTTGTGTTCCAGCCTAGTGCGTCACAGTCGCGCGCGGACTAGAACCCCCAGGCCCGGGAAGTTCGGCCGACAAGGGCGAAAACCGGCCGAAGCGGTGCTCGGGACGGGTGGCCGCCCCCGCACCCTTGACGGCCCGACATGGCACCCCGTCAGAATCTGTTCGGTCACGATCAGTTGTGAGTACTTCTGGGCCCTGATGAGGGAGAGCCGCCATGACGGTCACTCGCAGATCGGTTTTGATCGCTTCTACGGCCGCGCCGACGGCCGCATCACTCCTGGCCACCCCGGCCGCACGCGCCACGGCGGGCGTGTCCGGCCGCCACACCGTCGCCCTGCGGGACGGCTGGCGCTTCGCGCTGGTCAACCCGGGTGGGATCACCGACCCGACCGGCGCCTACGCGGACGCCGCCGCACCGGACTACGACGACTCGGCCTGGCGCGAGGTCGCGGTCCCGCACGACTGGAGCATCGAGCAGACCCCCACCACGGCGAACGGCACCACCAGCGGCACCGGCTTCTTCCCCGGCGGCCTCGGCTGGTACCGGATCGCCTTCACCCTGCCGTCGGCCTTCGCGGGCAAGCGGATCTCGGTGGAGTTCGACGGCGTCTACATGGACTCCTACGTCTACTGCAACGGCACGCAGGTCGGCCAACACCCGTACGGATACACGGGGTTCGCCTTCGACCTCACCGACCTGCTGCACACCGACGGCAGTACGGAGAACGTCGTCGCGGTCACGGTGCGGAACCAACTGCCCAGCAGCCGCTGGTACTCGGGCAGCGGCATCTACCGCGAGGCACGACTCGTGATCACCGAACCGGTGCACGTCGAACGCTGGGGCACGTACGTCACGACGCCCGACATCACCGCCGAGCGGGCCGTCGTACGGGTGCGGACGTCCGTCCTGAACGAGTCCGGCGCCGCGGCCGAGGTCGAGATCGGATCGCGGGTCGTCGACCCCGGCGGCCGGACCGTGGCCCGCGCCACCTCCACTGTCGGGGTTGCCGACCGCGGTACCGAGACCCACGAACTCACCGTCCCCAGACCCAAGTTGTGGGACATCGAGACCCCGGACCACCGCTACACCCTGGAGACCGAACTGCGGGTGGGCGGCAAGCGGGTCGACACCTACCGCACGACCTTCGGCATCCGCGGCTACCGCTTCGACCCCGACGAGGGCTTCTCCCTCAACGGAACTCCCGTCAAGATCAAGGGAGTAGACCTCCACCACGACCAGGGTGCCCTCGGATCCGCGATCAGCCTCGACGCAGTGCGCAGGCAGTTGAGCATCATGAAGTCGATGGGCGTCAACGCCTTCCGCACCTCCCACAACCCGCCCTCGGCGCAAATCATCGAGGCCTGCGAGGAGTTGGGCATCGTGATGATGGTCGAGGCCTTCGACTGCTGGCACACCGGCAAGACGACCTACGACTACCACCGGTTCTTCGACACCTGGTGCGAGTCGGACGCCACCGAGATGGTCCGCGCCGCCCGCAACTCGCCCGCCGTGGTGCTCTGGTCCATCGGCAACGAGATCCCCGACTCGACCTCCACCGCCGGGCTCGCCATGGCCGACCGCATCATCGCCGCCGTCAAGGCGGCCGACGACAGCAGGCCCGTGGTCATCGGCTCCGACAAGTACCACTCCGTACCGGCCAAGGGCTCCGCGGCCGACCTCATGCTCGCCAAGCTCGACGGCCTGGGCCTCAACTACAACACCGCCAAGTCCGTCGACGCCCTGCACGCCGCCTATCCGCACCTGTTCCTCTTCGAGTCGGAGTCCTCCTCCGAGACCTCGACCAGGTCCACCTACCAGGAGCCGGAACACCTCAACACCGGCGAGAACCACACCCCGGGCGGACGCGCGACCTCGTCCTACGACAACAACCTCTCCTCCTGGACGATGAGCGGTGAGTACGGCCACAAGAAGGACCGCGACCGGAAATGGTTCGCGGGCCAGTTCCTGTGGTCCGGCATCGACTACATCGGGGAGCCCACCCCGTACAACGTGTTCCCGGTCAAGGCGTCCTTCTTCGGCGCCGTCGACACGGCCGGCTTCCCGAAGGACATGTACCACCTCTTCCGCAGCCAGTGGACCGACGAGCCCATGGTCCATCTGGTGCCGATGACCTGGAACCACGAGCCGGGCGACACGATCGAGGTCTGGGCCTACGCCAACGTCGACACCGTCGAGCTGTTCCTCAACGGAAAGTCCCTGGGGACCCGGACGTTCGACACCAAGAAGACCACCGACGGCCGCACCTACCTGGAGACCACCGAGGCCAGCGGCGACGACAAGACCTTCATCACCGGCCCCTACCCCGGCAGTTACACCAGCCCGAACGACAGCGCGGGCAAACTCCACCTCGGTTGGAAAGTGCCGTACGAGCCGGGGGAGTTGAAGGCGGTGGCGAGCAGCGGTGGCAGGAGGGTCGCTACGGACCTGCTGCGCACCGCAGGCGCCGCGCATGCCGTGCGTCTCACGGCCGACCGCAAATCCCTTGCCGCCGACGGCCGTTCACTGGTCTTCGTGACCGCGGACGTGGTCGACGCCCAGGGCGTCGTGGTGCCGGATGCCGAGGATCTGATCGCCTTCGAGGTGCGGGGCGGTTCCCTGGCCGGGCTGGACAACGGGCGGGAGGAGAGCGCCGAGCGCTACCAGTCGAGCACCCGAACCGCCTTCCACGGCAAGGCGCTTGCGATCGTGCGGTCAGGGACGAGGGCGGGTGCGCTGAAGGTGACGGCGCGGGCGGAGGGGCTGCGGACCGGCACGGTCACCGTCCGTACGACGCCTGCCCGGAGCGTGGCCGCGACACCGGCGCAGCACTTCGCGGCCGACCACCCGGCACCCCCGAACCACCCCGTGGCGGACGCCAGTTACTCGGGCCGCCCCGACACCCTTCCGGCCGCCGTGCTCGACGGTGACCCGGCCACCGGCTGGTCCAACGCCTTCGCCAAGTCGGCCACGGCGCTGCTGCCCGCCTTCAGCGGCGCCCGCGAGAAGGACTGGGTGTCGGTGGACTGGGGGAGGGCACGGTCCTTCGACCGGGTGGAGGTGTCGTTCACCGTGGACGCGACGCACAGTCTGCCCGCGGCCGTGGCGGTCGCGGTGTGGGACGGCGGTGGGTGGGTGCCGGTCGAGGGGACGGCCGTCGACTGGGCCACGGCCTCGGACAGTCCGACCGTCGTCACCTTCGACGCGGTGCGAGGCTCCCGGCTGCGGCTGACCTTGACGAGTAGTCGTCCAGGGGTGGTCCAAGGGGCCGTGCGGATCAGCAAGTTGGAGGCGCCCGCCGGTTAGCGGGCGGGCGCTCGCTCGCGGTCCGGACGGGAATCTGGCCTGTCCGGACCGTTGACGGGATGTCATGTCTCGAACAGCATGACCAGGGTCCCGTGCATCTGGGAGCGCTCCCATCACGTGACCGGAGCGTGTCCCCGCCTCTCTGACGAGGAGCCCAGACGTGAAACGACGCAGAACCACCCTGCTCGCCGCCACGGCCCTCCTCGCGGCGGCCCTCACCACCCTGCCGGCGGGCCCGGCCGGAGCCGACGAGGTCAAACAGGTCAGGAACGGCACCTTCGACACCACCACCGCGCCCTGGTGGACGACGAGCAACGTCACCGCGGGCCTGTCCGACGGACAGCTCTGCGCGGACGTGCCTGGCGGCACCACCAACCGCTGGGACGCCGCCGTCGGCCAGAACGACATCACGCTGGTCAAGGGCGAGTCGTACAAGTTCGCCTTCACGGCGTCGGGTTCGCCCGCCGGGCATGTGGCGCGGGCGATCGTCGGGCTGTCCGTGTCGCCGTACGACACCTACTACGAGATCAGTCCCGAGCTGAGCGAGACGGGCAACTCCCTTGCTTACACGTTCACTTCGCCCGTCGACACCTCGCAGGGGCAGGTCGCCTTCCAGCTCGGCGGGAGTGCGGAGGGCTGGCACTTCTGCATGGACGACGTGTCACTGCTGGGCGGTGTGCCGCCGGAGGTGTACGAGCCGGACACCGGACCGCGTGTGCGGGTCAACCAGGTCGCGTATCTGCCGGGCGGTCCGAAGAACGCGACGCTGGTGACCGCGTCGACGGCCGTGCTGCCCTGGGAGTTGAGGAACGCGGCCGGTGCGGTGGTCGCGCACGGGCGGACCGTGCCGCGTGGCACCGACGTGGCGTCCGGGCAGAACGTGCAGTCCATCGACTTCGGTGCGTACCGGGGGCGCGGCGAGGGCTTCACGCTGGTGGCGGACGGCGAGACGAGCCGGGCCTTCGACATCGGAACCGCCGCCTACGAGCGGCTGCGGCTCGACTCGCTGAAGTACTACTACACGCAGCGCAGCGGCATCGCGATCCGCGAGGACCTGCGCCCCGGCTACGCCCGCCCGGCCGGTCACCTGGACGTCGCCCCCAACCAGGGCGACGCGAACGTACCCTGCCAACCGGGCCTGTGCGACTACACACTTGACGTCACCGGCGGCTGGTACGACGCGGGGGACCACGGCAAGTACGTCGTCAACGGCGGTATCTCCACCTGGGAGTTGCTCAGCACCTACGAACGCTCGCTGCTGGCCCGCACCGGACAGCCCGCGAAGCTGCGCGACGGAACCCTCGCCATCCCGGAGAGCGGCAACAAGGTGCCGGACGTGCTCGACGAGGCGCGCTGGGAGCTGGAGTTCCTGCTGAAGATGCAGGTGCCGGACGGGCAGCCGCTGGCGGGCATGGCCCACGACAAGGTCCACGACGAGCAGTGGACGGGACTCCCGCTGCTCCCGAGCCAGGACCCGCAGAAGCGCGAACTGCACCCGCCGACCACGCAGGCGACGCTCAACCTCGCGGCCACGGCGGCGCAGGCGGCCCGCCTGTACCGGCCCTACGACCGGGAGTTCGCGGCGAAGGCCCTCAAGGCGGCGCGGAAGGCATGGGCGGCGGCGCTCGCCCACCCCACGGTCTACCCGGACCCGAACGACGGCACCGGCGGCGGCGCCTACCCCGACGACAACGCCACCGACGAGTTCTACTGGGCGGCGGCCGAGCTGTATCTCACCACGGGAGAAAGGCAGTTCGCCGACCACGTCACCAACTCCCCCCTCAACACGGCCGACATATTCGGCGGCCTCGGCTTCGACTGGGCACGGACGGCCGCCCTCGGCCGACTCGACCTCGCCACCGTCCCGAGCCGCCTGCCCGGCCGCGACAAGCTCCGCCGCTCGGTGATCGAGGGCGCGGACACCTACCTCGCCACGCTACGAACGCAGCCCTACGGCATGCCGTACGCACCGCCCGGCAACCTCTACGACTGGGGTTCCAACAGCCAGATCCTCAACAACGCGCATGTCATCGCCACCGCGTACGACCTCACCGGCGCCGCGAAATACCGTGACGGCGCGCTCCAGAGCATGGACTACATCCTCGGCCGCAATGCCCTCAACATGTCGTACGTCACCGGCTACGGCGAGGCCAACTCCCACAACGAGCACAGCCGTTGGTACGCCCACGAACTCGACCCGAACCTCCCGAACCCACCGAACGGCACCCTGGCGGGCGGCCCCAACTCCTCCATCCAGGACCCCTACGCACAGAGCAAACTCACCGGCTGCGTAGGCCAGTTCTGCTACATCGACGACATCCAGTCCTGGTCGACGAACGAGACGGCGGTGAACTGGAACGCGGCGCTGGCCTGGATGGCCTCGTTCGCGGCGGATCAGGGATGATCTCCGGATGAGCAGATTCGCCGAGGTCGTCGTGCTGGCCCTGCACGCAGACGAAGTGATGGAACCGCTGACCCGGGACGATCCGGAGCGCACCTGGCGTGGCCGGTTCGTCCCGATCGAGAGCCAGTGGGGGACGTCGTTCGGCGCGGGATGGGCCACCGAGTTCGAGCGCATGCGCCCACGGGAGGGGCTTCTGAAGCATCTGGAGTCGCTCCCGTGGCCCTGGCCGGGGAGCGTCCAGGTCCTGATCCACGACCAGGACGACGACTGCTTCGGACTGTGGATGCTCCATGACGGAAAGCTCGTGGAGGTAACCCTCCCGCACACCCGCCGGTTCCACCAACCGGCCCCGCCCACCGAGGAGTTCCCACCCGATCCGGGTTACCTTCTGCGGACGGACCATGCCCGCGAGCTGCCCGAACAGACCCCGGAGCACCTCCGGGATCCGCGGGCGGCTTGGTAGTCGGGCGTCAGGGCTCGCGTTCCATGAGTTCCCTCGGGCGCTTGTGCGCGGTGAGTGTGTGCAGTTCCGCCGGGTCCAGTGGCCGGTGGACCTCCACGTACTCGCCGTGCGGCAGCCGTTTGATCACGCCTGTCTCGCGGCCGTGCAACACCAGCTCCGCGTCCCGGAGTTGGAGGCCCAGGCAGATGCGGCGGGTGACGACGAACGCGAGGACCGGGACGGCGAACACCGCGACCCGGACCATCCACGTCACCGTGTTGATCGACAGGTGGAGGCGGGTCGCCACGATGTCGTTGCCGCCGCCCGCCAGGAGGATCAGGTAGAGGCTGATCCAGGCGACCCCGAGGCCCGTGCGGTTGGGGCGGTTGCGGGGGCGGTCCAGGAGATGGTGCTCGTGTTTGTCGCCCGTCCGCCAGGACTCCAGGAACGGGTACGCGCCGATGAGGACGAGGAGGAGCGGGAACACCACGATCGGGATCAGTACGCCGAGCACCAACGTGTGGCCCCACAACGTGACTTCCCAGCCCGGCATCACACGGACCAGCCCCTCCGCAAAGCCCAGGTACCAGTCGGGCTGGGCGCCCGTGGAGACCTGGTCGGCGCGGTAAGGGCCGTAGGACCAGACGGGGTTGATGGACGCCACCGCCGCGAGGACGGTGAGCGCGCCGAAGACCAGGAAGAAGAAGCCGCCCGCCTTCGCCAGGTACACCGGCATGAACGGGGAGCCCACCACGTTGCGTTCGGTGCGGCCGGGGCCCGCGAACTGGGTGTGCTTGTGGTGGACGACCAGGATGAGGTGGACGACCACGAGGGCCGCCATCACGCCTGGGATCAGCAGCACGTGCAGTGAGTAGAAGCGGGACACGATGTCGTGGCCCGGATACTCGCCGCCGAACAGGAACATCGACAGATACGTCCCGACGACCGGGACCGAGAGCAGCGCGCCGTCGACGAAGCGCATGCCCGTGCCCGACAGCAGGTCGTCCGGGAGCGAGTAGCCGAAAAGGCCCTCGAACAGACCGAGGAACAACAGGGTCCAGCCGAACAGCCAGTTGAGCTCGCGCGGCTTGCGGAACGAGCCCGTGAAGAAGTGCCGCATCATGTGCGTCAGCATCGCGGCGATGAACACCAGCGCCGCCCAGTGGTGCAGTTGACGGACCAGCAGCCCGCCGCGCACGTCGAAGCTGATGTGCAGCGTCGAGGCGTAGGCGTCTGACATCCGGATGCCGTTCAGGGGGACGTAACTCCCGTGGTAGGTCACCTCGTTCATGGACGGGTGGAAGAACAGGGTCAGATACACGCCGGTGAGGATCAGCACCACGAAGCTGTACAGACAGATCTCGCCGAGCAGGAACGACCAGTGGTCCGGGAACACCTTGCGCAAATACTGCTTGCCCAGCGCGTAGACGCCGAGCCGGCCGTCGAACCAGTCGGCGACGCGCTCGCCCCGCGAGGACTCGGAGGGGTCGGAAGGGCCGGAAGGGGTGGTCACTGGTTCTCCTCCTCGTCCTTGTGGATGTGCGTGAGCTTCTCGGGGTTGGTCACGATGTAGACCCCGGACACCTGGTCGCCCTCGGGGGTGAGGTCCATGACCATCACCGCGTACGGCGCGTCGCCCTCGAACAGCACGGCCGCGTCGTCGCCGTTGACGCGCCGGAAGTGCAGCTCCAGATCCTGCGGACTGCGCCTGCCCGCGAAGGAGTTGATGAGGCGGACCGCCTTGTCCCGGCCGTGCACCGGGCGCAGTCCCGCCGGTTTCCGGTTGCCCCCGCTGTCCGTCCAGACCGTGACGTCCGGCGCGAGGATCTCCATCAGCGAGGCGATGTCCCCGCCGACCGCGGCCCGCACGAACCGTTCCGTCGCCTCCCGCCGCACCCGGGGATGCGCCTCGTACAACGGCCGCCGCGCGTGCACATGCGCCCGCGCCCGGTGCGCGAGCTGCCGTACGGCGGCCGGGGTGCGGTCGATGATGTCCGCGATCTCGGTGTGGGCGTACCCGAACACCTCGTTGAGGACGAACACCGCCCGCTCCAGCGGACTCAGCGACTCCAGCACCACCAGCATGGCCAGCGAGACGGACTCGGCGCGCAGCGCCGGGTCGACCGGGTCGTCGGCCGGGCCGAGCAGCGGTTCCGGCAGCCACGGGCCGACGTACGTCTCGCGGCGGCGGCTGATCGCGGCGCGGCGCTGAAGCGCGTGGTTGACGGCGATCCGGACGAGATAGGCGCGCCGGTTGGTGATGGTGTCGAGCGCGGAACGGCGGGCGCGTGCCGTCCAGGACAGCCAGGTCTCCTGGAGGACGTCGTCGGTGTCGGCGACGCTGCCCAGCATGTTGTAGACGAGGCCGAACAACAGCTCCCGATGGTCCATGAAGTCATCGGTCGCCTCTTCGGTGACAGCGATCTCGGACATACCCGCGCCTCCCCAGTGCGTGCTCACTACTGCGAGGGGTGCCGGGCGCCGGAGTGTGACATCTGAGGGCGCCAATGTGACGTACGTCTCCGCGTGTTGGTGCCGTGTCACACCCGCCGGCCGCCCCGGCCTCTTGACCGCGAGTCCTACGCAAGGAGACCGGCATCGTGCTCAAGAAGTGGCACGGCGACTCGTGGGCGATCCTCATCGCGCTCTCGCCGGGCAGCGGGGCGGCGCTCCTGCCATCGCTGAACAGGCTTTTCTGGGACGGGAGTTGTCGGCGGTGGGGGTTCTGGGTCGTTTGACAGGCGCGGGCCGGTGGGGGCTGGGCGCGCAGTTCCCCGCGCCCCTGGAGGACCTGGCTTCGCCGGTCCAACCTATGACGCGTCGTGGAACACCAACCCCAACGCGTGCCGCCTGCCGGACCGTACCGTGCTCACCCCGTGCCGCATCGCCCCCGCCGACCACCCGCGCTTCGACCGTACGGGGCGGTCCCTCGTGGTGAACACCAGGCCGTGGCCCTGCCGCAGTGGGGTCGCGGTGCCGCGGGACTGGGCCCGGGGCCGCTGTTCGACCATCAGGAACTCGCCGCCCGTGTAGTCGGTGCCGTACTCGTCGAGGCCGATCACCACCTGGAGCGGGAAGACCAACTCGCCGAACACATCGCGGTGCAGGGCGTTCCAGTCGCCCTCGCCGTAGCGGAGCATGATCTGCGCCGAGCGGCCCTGGCCGGCCCCGTGGCAGCGCGCCAGCCACTCGTCCAGGTCGTCCGGCCAGGGGGCCCGGCGGCCCAGGCGGGCCGCCCAGTCGCGGGCGATCGGCAGCAGTCGCGGATACAGCGCGGCGCGCAGCGCGGCCACCGGTGCGGGCAGGTCGTGGGTGAAGTAGCGGTACTCGCCGGAGCCGAAGCGGTGCCGGGCCATGTCCACGGTGGTGCGGAACAGTTCCGGCTTCTCGTACAGCGCGGACAGGTCGCGGCACTCGGCGGGCGTCAGCAGTTGCGCGGTCGGCGCGCTGCCGTACAGGTCCAACTCCTCGGCCAGAGCTGGCCAGTTGGTGCGGTCCATGAGTGCGTCCTCCCTCAGCCGAGCATCGGTTGCAGCGCGCCCTCGTGCGTCAGCAGCCGCACCTTGCGCTCGACACCGCCGGCGTACCCCCGCATCGAGCCGTCCGCGCCGATCACCCGATGGCACGGGCGCAGCACCAGCAACGGGTTGGCGCCGATCGCCGCGCCCACCGCCCGGACCTCGGCGCGCGGCACCCCCAGCCGCTCGGCGAGCACGCCGTAGGTCGTCGTGGTGCCGTAGGGAATCTCGTCGAGGGCCCGCCACACCCGCTGCTGGAACTCCGTTCCCTCGGCGGTGAACGGGAGTCGGAAGCGGGTGAGGCGGCCGGCGAAGTACGCGGAGAGCTGCCGGGCCGCCTCGGCGAAGGCCGGGTCGTCGGGGTGCTCGTCGGCGCCGGTACCCGGGCGGGCCGGGATGGAGAGGGAGGTGAGTGTCGTACCGTCGGGCGACTGTTCGCCGGTGAGGAGCAGCTCGCCCAGTGGGCTGTCGAGGCGTGTGCGGATGGTGTTCATACGGTCGAGTCTGCTCCGGGACGGCGGTCGGGTCCGGCGGTATTCGGACATGGCGCTGGGGTACGCCGGGTACCGGCTGGTGTGCCTCCTGACCTGGTGGTATTTACGGGTAAGTACCCGAGCGGTACCGTGAGGTCATGCCAGCTCTCAACGTGGAGTTCAGCGATCGCGAGCTAGAGGACCTGCGGCAGATCGCCAAGGAGCGCGGTACGTCGATGAAGGCCCTCGTCCGGGAGGCCGCCGCCGCCGACATCGCCCGGCACCGGGCGTTGCAGGAGGGCGCGGAGGCTTTCCGCCGTTTCTTCGCGACGCACGCCGACGAGTTCGCCGCGGCCTTCCCCGAGGACGAACCGGCGGCCAAGGGCGAGGGACGGGTCGCCTGACGCATGCCCGCCATCCATATCGACGTGCCGTGGCTCCTCCAGCGCCATGAGGAAGTCCTCCCGGACCAGCCCACCATCAACGACTTCTCGGCGTTGGTGGCGGCCGTCGCCCGGCACCGCGTCGACCCGCCCCGCCTCGGTGTCGACTCCGACCCGGCCTGGCGGGCCACCGCCCTGCTGCACACCCTCGCCCTGCTCAAGCCCCTGCCGTCCGCCAACGCCCGCTTCGCCTGCGCCACGGCGGTCGCCTACATGTTCGTCAGCGGGGTCGGCATCGACCCGCCGTACGGTGCGCTCGTCGACCTGACCCGTGATCTGATCTCCGGGAAGACGGACGTGTACGGCGCGGCGGAACGGCTGCGTTCCTGGCAGATCTGAAGGTCATCGGTCCTCGTGCGCCGGTGACGTTTCATCGGGTACGCCTTCTCCGGACACGGCGAGGCTGCCCAGCAGGCCCAGCAGTTCCGCGCTGCGGCTGCCCGGCTCGGCGTGGAAGACGACCACGCTCAGGGCGTCCGTGCCCGGGATCTCGAACTTGTTCGACCGCAGCTCGAAGTCGCCGACCAGCGGATGGCTGAGGAGACTGGTCCGCCCGACCATCGGCCGTACCTCGTGCCGACTCCACAGCAGCCGGAACCGCTCACTGCGCACGGACAGCTCGCCCACCAGCTCCACCAGCCGCGGATCGTCGACGTCCGGCCCGATGTGGCCGCGCAGCGTCGCCACGCCCTCGGCGGTCAACTCCTCCCAGTCGCGCCGCAGTTCGCGTTCGGCGGGGTCGAGGAACACCGCCCGCAACAGGTTCGCGCCCGGCACATAGCTCGGGGACAGCGCCCGGCACAGCGCGTTGGCCGCGAGGCAGTCCGTGAACCGGTTCTGGACGTAGGCCGGATGCGTCGACCAGGTGTCCAGCAGTTCGCGGACGCTCGCCGGAACCGTCTCGGGCCTCCTGCCCCGCCTTCGGGACGTGGTCGGCCGTTCCGGTTGCGTCAGGCTCAGCAGATGGGCGCTCGCGGCGGTATCGAGGCGCAGCACCCGGGCCAGCGCCTCCAGCACCTGCGCCGACGGGTTGCGGTCCCGGCCCTGCTCAAGGCGCAGGTAGTAGTCGGAGCTGATACCGGCCAGCAGGGCGACCTCCTCCCGGCGCAGCCCCGGCACCCGGCGCAGTCCGCCGCCGCTCAGGCCCACGTCCTCGGGCCGGACCCGCTCACGGCGGGCCCGCAGAAACTCGCCGAGCGCGTTCTTGGCGTCCACACCCACCACCGTAGATCCGAATCCCCGCAGGTGGGTGTCCCCGTCACTACCAGGAACATCCGGGTACTGCCTGCCCGGCCGCCACGGGCGCAGAGTCGGTCACAGGACTCACCACCTACCGAAAGGCGCGCCACCATGGCCGACACCGTCTCCGGCGGCACCCTCACCCCGGCCGAGGGCCTCACCCTCACCCGCATGGGATACGGCGCCATGCAACTGGCCGGCCCCCATGTCTTCGGCCCGCCGAAGGACCGCACCGAAGCGGTGGCCGTCCTGCGCGAGGCCGTCGAGCGGGGCATCACCCACATCGACACCAGCGACTTCTACGGCCCGGTCGTCGTCAACGAGATCATCAAGGAGGCCCTCCACCCCTACCCCGACGACCTGCACATCGTGACCAAGGTCGGCGCCCGGCGCGGTCCCGACGGCAGCTGGATCATGTCCCGGCACCCCGAGGACCTCAAGGCACAGGTCTACGACAACCTCCGCAACCTCGGGCTCGACGCCCTCGACGTGGTCAACCTCAGGCTCGGCGCCCAGGACAGCGCGGACGAGGAGTCGATCGGCGAGAAGTTCGGCGCCCTGGCGGAACTGCGGAAGGCGGGGCTGATCCGGCACCTCGGGCTGAGTACGGTCTCCGCCGCCCAGCTGGCCGAGGCGCAGGCCATCGCCCCGGTGGTCACCGTGCAGAACCTCTACAACCTGGCCAACCGGCAGGACGACGCCCTCGTCGAGCGGTGCGCGGCGGAGAACATCGCGTTCGCCGCGTACTTCCCGCTCGGCGGCTTCACCCCGCTCCAGTCGAAGACCCTCGCCGAGGTCGCCGCCCGGCTGGACGCCTCGCCCCAACAGGTCGCCCTGGCCTGGCTGTTGCAACGCTCGGCCACCACCGTCCTGATCCCGGGCACCTCGTCCCGCGCCCATCTGCGCGAGAACATCGCCGCCGCCGACCTGGTGCTGCCCGCCGACGCGATCGCCGAACTCGACACCATCGGCGGCGAGACCGAGGCCGTGTGAAGGGAGGGCGGGGGTGGGCCGCCCCCGCCCTCGGGGCCGCCGACCGAGGGCGGGAGGAGCAGGGTCGGCGGCCGTTTGGCGCGGGAGAGCCGCCGTCCAGCGCGTGGCCTCCGAGAAGGGCCGAATCCAGTGGACCGCTCACTGTGCCGCGCCGGGAGCGTGCGCGACGCACCGGAGTGTGCGCGTGGTTCACACGGGGCGCATGGAAAGTCGAAAGCCGGTGCGAGGGAAGCGGAGTTGCCGGTGCCTCTGACTTCCTTTCAAAGGTATGGATGTTGCCCAAGTGCCTTGTTGGGTTCAGTGGGTTGTGCAAGGGTGAAACGCCCGCGCGAGGGTAATGCCCGGGGCTCATTCACCCGTTGATGAACCGAATCCGAGGAATCTACTCCGTGTCCCTCCCTCCCCCTCCTCGTCCTCCTTACCCTCCGCCGGACAGTGGGGCTCCCGAGGAATCCGACGAGACCCTGGCCGCCCGGCTGCGGGGCCGCCCGGAGGGTGAGGCCGCGCATTCCGTCGCGCTGCTGATGGCGCGGCACTGGCGGCCGGTCCAGGATTACGCGGAAGTCTGTCTCGCCGCCACGGGCAGTGTCCCCGCCATGGCCGCCGCTGCCGCCTTCCACCGGGTGTTCGACCGGCTGACATTCGGCGAACCCGGCGTGGCACTGCGCCCCCGGCTGCTGCTGACCGTGCGTGACACGATCCGGGAGTGGGCGGCGGAGGAGCGAATATCCGGTGTTCTGCCGGACCTGGAGAAACCCTCCGGGGGCCGCGCGATGCGTTCTGCCAAGTCCATGACACCCGAAAATCGCAAGCTCGCCGAGCGGTCTTTCCAGACCCTTCAGCCGTTCGCCCAGTGTCTGCTCTGGCACACCGAGGTCGAGGCCGAGACGATAACCGTGCCGGCGGCACTGCTCGGGATGGATACCGACACCGCGTCGGCCGCTCTCCAGCAGGCGCACGAAAAATTCCGCGAGGGCTGTGTACGCGCCCACCGGGAACTCGCGCCGACCAAGGAATGCAGCTTCTACAACCGTCTCCTCGACGTCCCCATTCGACGCGGCGGCACACTGCTGCCCGATGTCCAGCAGCATCTCGCCCAGTGCCGCTACTGCCGATTCGCCGCCGAACAACTGAGTTATTTCGAAGGCGGGTTGGGAGTCCTGCTCGCTGAGGCGGTGCTCGGCTGGGGAGCCCGCGCCTACCTCGCGTCGCGCCCCGGCCGCGCCCGGCCCGCCACCCGGACACGGACCGCCGGCCGGCACGGCGGGCACGGTGGGCACAGCGGCGGCGGCACGGGACGGCACCGCTTGCTCTCCCGGCTTCCCGCGCCCGGCCGCCGCATCGTGGACGCGGCCAGGTCGGCCGGGTCCGGCCGGTCGTCCCGCTCGCTCTTCGTCGGTGCGGGACTGATCGGCGCCGGGGTCGTCGCGAGCGTCGTCGCCGTCAGCCTGTGGCCGGACAACGGCGGCACCGCCGACCCGGTCGCCTCCACCAGCGGGAACGGCGGCTCCGGCCATGTGTCGTCCTCGGCGCCCGGCACCGCCCGGCTCCCCGCCGTACCCGGGCAGACGAGGCTGCGCAACGCCGCCGCCGACCTGTGCCTGGACATCCGGGGCACCGTGAAGGCCGGCGCCGACACCGCTCTCGCGACGTGCTCCTCCGCCGAGACCCAGGAGTGGTCGTACGGGACCGACGGGCTGTTGCGCAGTGCGGCGGACTCCGGGCTGTGCCTGGACTCGCACGCGGACGCCGGGGTCGTCGTCCTCGGCACCTGCGCGGACGCGAAGGCCAAACGCGGCAACGATGTCCGCTACGACCTCACCGTGCGGGGCGAGTTGCTGCCCCGCTGGGACTCCGGGCTCGCGCTCACCACGACCACCGCCGACCCGGGCGCCGACATCGTCCTCAAGGTCCGCGACGGCTCCACCGCGCAACGCTGGCTGACCGACTCGGTCTCGGCCAGCCCCGGTTCGCTGTCGATCGCCGGCACGGGAACCCCGTCCCCACGTCCCGCGCACAACGCGGACCGGCTCAGCTGACGACATCACCCGGCCGCTCACCCGTCAGGAAACCGGCCGCGTTCTGTACGGCGGCCAGCGCGATCCGGACGACGGTCTCCCGGGTCACACCGCCGACGTGCGGCGAGAGCACCACGTTCGGGGCCTTGAGCAACCGCAGTGCGGGGGTGGGCGGTTCGGGATCGAAGACGTCGAGTCCCGCACCGGAAAGGGCGCCCGCTTCGAGGGCGTCGGCCAGGGCTTCCTGGTCGATCAACGCGCCCCGCGCGGTGTTGACGAGGAACGCGGTCGGCTTGAGCAGCGCCAGCCGCTCGGCGTTCAGGAGATGCCGGGTCTCGTCGGTGAGCGGCGTGTGCAGCGTGACGTAGTCGGAGAGGCGCAGCAGTTCGTCGAGCGGGACGTGACGGGCGCCGCCGAGCCGCGACGTCGTCTCCTCGGGCACGGGACGCCGGCCGGCGTAGACGACGGTCATGTCGAACGCGGCTGCTCTGCGGGCGACTTGCCGTCCGATGGCGCCCAGTCCCACGATGTCGAGGGTCTTGCCGGACAGCTCCGTCAGCGAACTCTGGAGCCGGGGCAGCGCCCAGTCGCCGTCGACCAGCGCGGTGTGCGCGGGGACGATTCGCTTGGCCAGCGCCAGCATCAGGGCGAAGGTCTGCTCGGCCACGTTCTGTTCCTCGGCGCCGCTGGAGCCGATGTTGCAGACGAGCACCCCCTGGGCCCGCGCGGCGTCCAGGTCGACATAGTCGAAGCCGTGGCTCGCGCACTGCACCAGCTCCAACTCCGGTGCGGCGGCGAGGTGTTCGGCGGTCACGGGGGAAAGCGCGGTGATGACGACGTGCGCTGCGCGGAGAGCGGCCGGGTCCTCGTCGACGACCTCGACGACGGTGACGTGCACCCCGTCGGGGAGCAGGGCCGCCAGTCCGGCTCCCGCTCTGCGACCGCCGATGTGGGGTGGGACGACGGCCAGGACGTGCTTCTTGGGGGTCATGGGGAGTCCTCGTCGAGGTGGGGGCTCAGGAGCCGGTCAACTCGCCCAGGACGCGGGCCAGTTCGCGGGGACGGGAGAACATCGGCCAGTGGCCCGTCTCCATGCGGACCAGCTCCCAGTGCCCGCTCGCGACCAACTCGTCCGCCGGGGCCGGCAACTCGTCGCCGTCGAGCAGGCACTTGACGTAGGTGGCCGGGAGATCGGCCAACGGGTGGGCGAGGACCGCCGGTTCGGTGAGGGTGGCACCCGGGTGCGGGGTCCCGTCGGTGACGATGCGGGCGATCTGCTCGTCCGTGAGGTCCTGGCCCGTGTAGTCGGCCGGGTCCAGGGGCGGCCAGACACCGCCGCTCTCGTCGAGCGACTTCCTGATGTGGTCGCTCGGGAAGCCGTCCAGGAACGACTTCCCGTCCACCGGCACGTTCGAGTCGACGAACACCACCCGGGCCAGCCGGTCGCCGATCCGCTCCGCGGCCTGGCCCACAGGGACACCCGAGTAGCTGTGCCCGACCAGGACCACGTCCCGGAGATCGAGGCGCTCGACCTCGTCGACGATGTCCTGGACATGGGTCTGCTGCCCGGCCGGAACCCCCTGCTTCTCCGCCAGCCCGGACAGGGTCAGCGCATGCACTCCATGCCCTGCCTCACGCAGCTCGGGCACCACCTCGTCCCACGCCCACGCACCGAGCCACGCGCCTGCCACCACCACGAATCGAGTCATGGTCCAAACGTAACGGCCGGGTCTGACAGTGACCTTCCGGGGCGATCAGACCGCCCGTGCGACAGCCCGGACCGGCGCGCCGTCCGCCCCCGGCAGCCGTAGCGGGAACAGGAACAACTCCAGGTCCGGGAGGTCCACCACCTGGTCAAGTCCCGTGAGGTTCTCGGCGATCACTCCGCCCGCGCCGCACAGCACCCGGTGGGCGGGCAGGCCGAAGTCGGCCGTCGTATCGCCCGGTTCGGGCGTCGGATCGACACTGAGCGCGTCGACCGCGACCGTACGGACGCCCGCCTCGACGAGGGCTTCGGCGGCCTCCGGAGTGAGCCACGGGTGGGCGAGGTAGTCGTCGGTGCCCCAGTGTGCCGACCAGCCCGTGGCCAGCACGAGCAGCGAACCCGCGCGCGGGCGGAGCCGGTTGAGGGCAGGTGCCAGCAGGCCGGGGGTGATCGGCGCCCTGGCCGGCAGACCCCGTACGTCGGCCACGACCGCGTGCCCGCCGAAGCGCTCCAGGGGCAGTTCGTCGAGGCGGGGCCAGCTGTCGTCCACGTGATATGGGGTGTCGACATGCGTGCCGGACTGCGAACCCATGCGCAGGTGAAGGACGTTGACGCCGTCGCGGGGGACGGTCAGGGCGGGGGAGACCTCGACCGCCGGGTCACCGGGATACACGGGCATCCCGGTGACGACGGGCACGGAGAGGTCGATCCAGCCGGACATCAGCTGCCCTCGGTGACGAGTGCGGGCGCGGTCACTGCTCCAGGGCCGGTGATCGGCGGCACCGGGACCTCGACGGTACGGGCCAGCCGCGCGCCCTCCGGCCCGTACACCGCGCGGGGTTCGGGGAACAGCCGGAGCAGCGACAGGAACAGCACGGCGGCCACGGCGAGCGAGAGCGGCAGGCTGATGTCGACGCCGTTGGCCAGGTCGCCGAGCGGGCCGACGAACTGCCCCGGGATGTTGGTGAACAGCACGCCCACCACGGCGGCCACCCACCAGGCGGTCATGCCGCGCCAGTTCCAGCCGTGCGCGAACCAGTAACGCCCGCCGCGCTGACGGCGGTTGAAGACCTGGAGGGCGTCCGGGTCGTACCAGCCGCGCCGGGTGTAGAAGCCCAGCATCATCACGACCATCCACGGTGTGGTGCACGTGATGATCATCGTGGCGAAGGTGGAGATCGACTGCACGAGGTCGAGGCCGAAGCGCCCGATGAAGATGAACGCGATGGACAAGACGCCGACCAGCAGGGTCGCCTGGACGCGCGACAGCCGGGGGAACACCGACGAGAAGTCGAGCCCGGTGCCGTAGAGCGAGGTCGTGCCTGTCGACATGCCGCCGATCAGAGCCAGCAGACACACCGGCAGGAAGAACCAGCTCGGTGAGATGGCGAGGAGGCCGCCCACGAAGTCGGGGGCGGACGGGTCGACGTACTTGGGGGCCTTCGTGGCGATGATGCTCGCGGTCGCCAGCCCGAAGACGAACGGCAGGAGCGTCGCGATCTGGGACAGGAACGCGGCACCGACCACCTTGCGGCGCGGGGTGTTCGCCGGGATGTAGCGCGACCAGTCGCCGAGGAACGCGCCGAACGACACCGGGTTGGAGAGCACGATCAGCGCCGCGCCGATGAACGACGGCCAGAACAGCGACTGCGTGGCCGCGTCCGCCGAGGACGTGAAGACTCCGGCGTACGACGGGTCGAAGTCACCGGCGAACGCGATCGCGCCGAGCAGGAACAGGACCGTCGCGGACGTCACGGCGATCTTGTTGACGAACAGCATGAACCGGAAGCCGTAGACGCAGACCGCGAGGACCAGTCCGGCGAACAGCGCGTACGCGACGACGTACGACAGCGTGCTCTGCTCCAGGCCGAAGAGCCGGTGCGCGCCGCCGACCAGGGCGTCGCCCGAGCTCCACACCGAGATGGAGAAGAAGGCGACTGCCGTGAGGAGGGACAGGAACGAGCCGACGACCCGGCCGTGCACGCCCAGGTGCGCGGAGGAGGCGACCGCGTTGTTCGTGCCGTTGACCGGGCCGAACACCGCCATCGGGCAGAGGATCACGGCGCCTATGACGACTCCGAGGAGCGTGGCCGCGAGGCCCTGCCAGAAGGAGAGGCCGAACAGGATGGGGAAGGCGCCGAGGACACAGGTGGAGAAGGTGTTGGCACCGCCGAACGCGACCCGGAACAGGTCGAGCGGGGTGGCGGTGCGGTCCGCGTCGGGGATGCGCTCGACGCCGTAGGTCTCGACCTCGGTCAGGGACTGGCTCGGCGCGGCGGGGGAGGGGGCGGGCTGCGAGGACAAGGGGGCTCCAGCGGGGGACGGCGGTGGAGCGCGGGGTGGCGCGGTGGCGGTGTGGACGGCTGGTCACGCGCGCGGGGTGGGCGGGGTGAGCGGATGCCGTCCTCAGGGTGTCCGCCGACGTTACGGTCGGCCGTCATACCCGCACCAGAGGACGGTTCATCCATCTTTTGTGCCGTGGGTGGAGGAATCGTCCACCCTGAGGCCGTGTGGCCCTGTGGTCACTCGCTGTCGGCCGGGGTGTCCTCCGGTTCGGTGTCGGGGCCCTGGGCGCGGACCCGCTGCACGTGTTCGAGGGAGTCGCGCAGTTCGGCGAGCCAGTCGTCGGTGTGCCGCTGGACGAGGCGCACGCACCAGGCGAGCGCGTCGCTGCGGCTGCGGGCCACGCCGGCGGCGATGAGGGTGTCGAGGACCTGGCGCTCGGGCTGGCGCAGGCGGGTCATGACGGGGGCGGAGATGTGGGTGAACAGGGAGCGTTCCCCGGCGCACTCCACGCCCCACGAGACCTTCCGGCGGAACCGGTGCTCGGCCTCGCGGGCGACCGCGATCCGGGTCTCCCGGGTGCGCTCGCGGAACTCCTGGACGCGGCCCTGGACCGCGGCCTCCTTCTCGGCGTCCGAGACGTCCTCGGCCAGCCTGGGCGCGGGGATGCGGCCGATGACGGTGACCTCCTCGCGGTCGACCGTGACCTCGACCAGCTCCTCGAAGAGGTCGTCGGGCAGACGGCCGGTGAACCAGCCGCGAAGCTTCTCCTGCTGCTCTGTCGTAATCATGTAATGACGATTACTCGCGAGCACCGTGAACGCAAGGGGCTGCGGCGGAGTGCGCCGAGAGCTGAAGCGGAATGTTTCGGGACTGTTTCAGGACGATTGGCGAGGGCGGGTAAACCGGCCAACCGGCCCGATTCGGCGCTCGCGAAGCCCATGGTTCCGGGGTCCGCGCGTTCGAATTCTGTGACTTCACGCCACTGATTCAACACGCAAGGTTACTGAAACCTGTGGGTCGGATGTGTGTTCCGGCGGTGGACTCGGCAGAGTGGCGCCCGCCGGTTCGGCACCGACCGAGCGGGACCGGCCTCTAGCGGAAGGATGCACACAATGCGGAACACCGCGCGCTGGGCAGCGACTCTGGGCCTGACGGCCACCGCCGTCTGCGGGCCCCTCACCGGGACCGCCCTCGCGGCCCACGGCACCGGCCCGTCCGCGCTCTACGCCCCGTCGGCCCTGGTGCTGACCATGGGCCACGGGGACGACGCCGCCCTCGCGACACCGGAACGCGCCGTGACCCTCACCTGCGCGCCCACCTCCTCCGGCACCCACCCGTCCGCCGACCGGGCCTGCGCCGAACTGCGCGGAATCGGCGGCGACTTCGACGCCCTGGCGGCCCGGAGCGATGTGCTCTGCAACAAGCTCTACCGCCCCGTCGTCGTCACGATCGAGGGTGTCTGGCAGGGCAAGCGCGTCTCCTACGAGCGCGTCTTCTCCAACGAGTGCGTGAAGGACTCCTACGGGTACGGAGGTGTCTTCACGTTCTGAGGGGCCGGGGTCGCACGGTCTCCGTGAGCATCAGGAAGGGTCCGTAGCTGGGGAGCGCGTGCCCCTGTCGCGGAGTACCGCGATCCCGCACCAGGGGTCGGCCGGGCGGTGTGGGGTCGCCCGGGCCGGCCCCTGTTCTCATTGTGGCTTCTCCTCCTGGGAGGGCATCGCGCGCAGCGGCGGAAAGCGGCCGGACAGCCCCGAGGCGCGCAACAACCGGTCAATGCGCGGCCCGTCGGAGACGACCCGCAGCCGCCCGCCGCGCTCCCTCGCCCGCCGCTCGGCCCGGCACAGGACGCGCAGTCCCGAACAGTCGAGGAACTCGACGGGCCGCAGATCCACCAGTACGTCGGGCTCCGCGACCGCCGTCGCGGCGTCCAGGTGCTCGACGACCAGGCCGGCGGTGGCCATGTCGATCTCGCCCGAGACCTCGACCACCGTGAAGGGGCCGTACGGCCGTGTACGGGCACAGGAGTTGGCCGCGGGACTGTCGCGTTCGTCCGCTTCGGCTGTCATGGCCGCTCCACCTCGGCACGGGGCGCTTTCGGTCTCGGTAGTTACCCCGGAGAAGCCCTGAACATCCATGACACGCCGCCCGCAAGATCTGGTTCACTCGACATGGTGAACTTCGGTCAGAAGGGTTGACTTTCTGTCAGTAAGGAATTGGTGAGGGGCCGCCGTCTCCCTGCGGACGGCGACCCCTCGGTCCTTGCGGCTCGTCTCTCGGTGGAGCCGACTACATGTGGACGACCGGTGCGGCGTCGGCGTCCTGCTGCGGAACCCCGCGGCGGTAGAGCCCGAGGGCGATCAGCGTGCCCGCGCCGAACAGGCCCGCCGACCACCAGAACGCGGTGGTGTAGCTCTCGATCGTGGCCTGCGCCTGGACCAGCTTGCTGGTCGCGTCCTTCCCGGCCAGGTAGTCCGTCGCGGCGCTCGCGGCCAGCGTGTTCAGCAGCGCCGTACCGATCGAACCGCCCACCTGCTGCATGGCGTTGACCGTCGCCGAGGCGACACCCGCGTCCTCGGCGGCCACCCCGCCCGTGGCGAGCTGCATCGCCGGCGGCATCACCATGCCGAGGCCCGCGCCGATCACGATCAGCTGCGGCAGGACGTGGGTCGAGTAGGAGGAGCCGACCCCGATGCCGGTCAGCCAGGCCATGCCGACCATGGCGATGGCGAAGCCGAGCGGAATGACGACCTTCGGGCCGAGGCGCGGCACCAGGACCGTGGTGCCCACCTGCGCCATGACCATCAGGGCGCCGATCATCGGCAGGAACGCGACACCGGTCTTGGTCGGGCTGAAGCCCAGGTTCAGTTGGAGGTAGTAGGTGAGGAAGAGGAACACGCCGAACATGCCCGAACCGGTGATCAGTACGGCGAGGAACGAGGCGCCCCGGTTGCGGTCGAGCAGGATGCGCAGCGGCAGCAGCGGGTGCTCGGCACGGTTCTGCCACCAGACGAAGGCCGCCAGCAGGACGACGCCCACGATCAGGAAGCCCCAGGTCTGCGGCGAACTCCAGTCGTGCGTCTCGGCGTTGGAGAAACCGTAGACGAGGGAGAACAGACCACCGGCGACCAGTACCGTGCCCGGCACGTCCAGCTTGGAGCCCGCCGCGTCGCGGTGGTTGGAGAGCAGGACCCAGCCGCCGGCGAAGGCGACGAAGGCGATGGCGACGTTGACGTAGAGCGTCCAGCGCCAGTCGAAGGCGTCGGTCAGCACACCGCCGAGCAGCAGGCCCACCGCACCGCCGGCGCCCGCGATGGCGCCGTACACGCTGAAGGCCCGGGCGCGCTCACGGGCGTCCGTGAACGTCGTGTTGAGCAGGGAGAGCGCGGCCGGTGCGAGCAGCGCGCCCGCGACACCCTGGAGGGCACGCGCGGTGACCAGCATGCCGAAGCTGTTGGCGGCACCGCCGAGGGCGGAGGCGCCGGCGAATCCGACGACGCCGACGAGGAAGGCGGTCTTGCGGCCGAAGAGGTCGGCGATCCGGCCGCCGAGCAGCAGCAGGGAGGCGAACGCCAGGGCGTACGCGGTGACGATCCACTGCCGGTTGCCGTCGGAGAAGCCGAGATCCTTCTGGGCGGACGGCAGGGCGATGTTCACGATGGTGGCGTCGAGGACGACCATCAGTTGAGCCACGGCGACGATCGCGAGGATCCACCACCGCTTCGAGGAGGACGCGGCCTGCGCCTCCGTGACACCCGACTGGGTGTCTTCGGTCAGTGTCTTCTGGGACATCGGGAACCACTCCAGGGAAGTCGTTCAGTCGTTCGGGGTTCACCAAAACGTAAACGAAACGGTTTCGTACACATCGACACTAGAGCACTTTCAGCGAAACGGCAACGTTTCGCTGGGGATGGGGATCCAGGCATGCGCAAGGGCAGGTTCGAGGCCGACGGGGCCGGGCTGTACTACGAGGTGCGCGGCAGCGGCCCGGCGCTGTTGATGATCAGCGGGGCCGGGGGAGACGCCGGCTACTACGACGGCGTCGCGGAGATCCTTTCCGACGCTTTCATGGTGATCTCCTACGACCGGCGCGGCAACTCGCGCAGCACCGGCAGGTCCGTGACACCGATGGACCTCGCCGTCCAGGCCGCCGACGCCCGCGCGCTCGTCGACGATCTGGCCGACGGACGCGCGCTGGTGTTCGGGAACAGCGGGGGCGCGATCATCGGACTCACGCTGGCCGCACTGCACCCGGAGGTGATGACGGGCCTGATCGCCCATGAACCGCCCGCCGTGAACGTCCTGCCCGACGGCGACCCCGGGCGCGGCTTCTTCGCCGAACTCGCCGCGCTGTACGCACAGGGCGGAGCCCCGGCCGCGGGCCGCCGCTTCGCCGAGACGACTCGGGGCGAGGGCACATACCGCTGGCCCGCCGACCTCTGGAAGCGGTTCCTGGGAAACCAGGACCACCTCTTCGGCACGGAGTGGCCGGGCTTCGCCGCCTTCCGGCCCGACGAGACCGCGCTCAAGTCGGCCCCGTTTCCCATCCTGTTGGGCGCGGGAGCGGAGGACCGGGGCACGTACTACGCCCGCCCGTCGATCGAGATCGCCCGCCGCATCGGGGCGCCGTGGGTCGAGTTCCCCGGCATCCACATGGAGTTCCTGCGTGACCCGGCCCAATTCGCCGCCGCTGTCCGGGTGTTGGCGACACAACTGCACAGCCGCGACGGCGACGTCCCCGCGCTCTGGAAGGGCGCGGCTCAGTGAGAGTCGAGCAGCTCCGCGACCAACACCCGCCGCAGCCAGGCCCGGTAGGCCTCCAGTGTCCAACCCCGGTGCCTGCGCAGGAGTTGATGCATGTGCGGTGACGCGAGCGCGTAGAGCGTGTCGGCGGCGGTGCGTGCGTCGAGACCCGGACGAAGGGCTCCGCGCTCCTCAAGTGCCGTGGTCAGGGCCAGATGTACGCCGTAGGTCGCCGCGGCACCGGCGTCCGCCGAGGCCCGCATGTCGGGATCGGCGCCCGCCGCCTCCACGGTCACCATGATCAAGTCGCCTGCGCGCTCCAGCAGTTCGGCGGTCTGGTCGACGCTGCGGCCGATCGCGCGCCCGGGGTCGGGCTCGTCCCGGATCTCCAGGGTCTCGGGGCGCTCCGGCACGGCGACCGGCTCCTCGTCGCCGGCGATCGCGACACCGAGGGTGTGCCCGAACAGGGCCGCCTTGGTCGGGAACGCGTCGTAGAGCGTGCGCTCGCCGACACCGGCCAGTGCCGCCACCTCCTTCATGCGCGTGCCCGTGAACCCCTTCTCCGTGAACAGCCGCGAAGCCGCCTCCCGGATGCGGGCGCGGGTCGCCGCGGCCGTCTCGGCGCGCCTGGCGGAGCGGTAGGGCCGCTTCTGGTTGACGGGGTCGGGCATGGGGAGGAGTCTAGAAGAAAATCGTCGCAGTCGTACTGCGGTGAAATGGTCAGGGCGATGAGGAGTGTGGGTGTTATGCCGGAACTCGCCGGAATCCATCACGTGAAGATGCCCGTCACCGATCTCGACCGCTCGCGCGACTGGTACGGCCGCGTCCTCGGCTTCAAGGTCACACACGAGTTCCCGGACGCGGACGGGGTCGTGCGCGGGGTGGCGGGGGAGGTTCCCGGGCTCGGTGATTCGATGCTCTGTCTGCGCGTCAACTCCGAGGCGGCACAAGGCTGTCAGGGCTTCGATCCGGTCAGCTTCGCGGTCCGGGACCGGGCCGACGTCGAGGCCTGGGCCGCCCACCTCGACACCCTCGGCATCCCGCACTCGCCGGTGATCGAGGCCTCGATCGGCTGGCTGCTGGTGTTCAACGACCCCGACGGCCTCGACCTGCATCTGTACAGCTGGGCGGCGCACGGGGTGGATCACGGGGGCGTCGCGGGGTACGGCCGCCCGGTTTCCTGAACATCGTGCATTCCTTGACCGGTATACAACCGGGGAGGCCTGCGGTCTGAGTCAGCCCAGCACGTCGAAGCATCTACGGGTGCTGCGGGACGCGGGCCTGGTCCGGGTACGGCAGGGCGCACAGCGCCGCGTCTACGCCCTGGACCCCGCCCCGATCACCGCACTCGACGCCTGGCTCGCGCCCTACCGGAAACCCGTCCCGAAGGACTGATCCGCCATGTCCGTCGACCTCACCGGCACCTGGCTCGCCCTCGGCGACGGCCGCCCCGCCGTCCGTTTCAGCCGCGTCTACGACCAACCCCTGGACCGGGTCTGGCAGTTCGTGACCGACCCCGACGAACTCGCCCAGTGGTTCCCCTCGCGTGCCGAGTTCGAGCTGCGCCCCGGCGGCACGGCCACCTTCAGTGGGAGGTGTGCCTCGCTGTACTGGGCGCGAAGGCCCGAGGCGAGCGAGTCCAGGGACCGCACGCCGGTGCCGGTGTGCCCTGGAAGGCGTTCTACGACGGGTACTTGGCGGCCGGGACTCTCTCCGGCGCTCCCGTGCCGGGCCTGGACTGACGTATCCCGGTCCCGGCCGGACCGTCACGTCATCTGCCGCCGCACCAGCTCGTGCAGTCGCCCGCCCGTGTCCGCCAACAGCTGGGCGGGCGGCCCCTGTTGAGCGACCTTGCCGTCCTCCATGACGACGACACGGTCCGCGTCCAGCACCGTCGACAGGCGGTGCGCGATGACGATCCGGGTGGCGTCGAGGGCCTTGGTGCTCTCGATCACCGTGCGCTGGGTCTCGTTGTCGAGGGCGCTGGTCGCCTCGTCGAAGAAGAGGATGCGCGGTCGGCGGATCAACGCCTGGGCGATCATGAGGCGTTGACGCTGGCCGCCCGAGACCGCGCCGCTGCCCGCGACGATGGTGTGCAGGCCCATCGGCATCCGCCTGATGTCCTCGGCGAGGCCCGCCATCTCGGCCGCCGCCATCGCCTCCTCCGGCGTGAACGGCTCGGTGCCGCAGATGACGTCCAGGATGGAACCGGTGAACGGCTGCGCGTGCTGGAGCACCACCCCGCACTGCCGCCGTACGGCCGACTGGTCGAGGGCGCCGAGGTCCTGGCCGTCGTAGAGGACGCTGCCCGAGACCGGTTTGTCGAAGCCGATGAGGAGGCGCAGCAGGGTGGACTTGCCGCAGCCGCTGGGGCCGACGATCGCCACGAACTCGCCCGCGCGCACCTGGAACGACACATCGTCGAGGACGAGGGGGCCGTCGTCGGCGTACCGGAAGGACAGGCGGCGGGCCTCGATCGCGCCCGACAGGCGGCCGGGGCGGGTGCTCGCGGTGCGGACCTCCGGGGCCGCGTCCAGGACCGGCCTGATCTCCTCGAACAGCGGTAGCGCGGAGACCACGGAGACGAAGGCACCGGTCAGGCTGGTGACGGAGGTCAGGACCATCGTCACCGAGGTGTTGAAGGTCAGGAAGGTGGCGGCCGACATCGAGCCGCGTGCCGGGCCCGCGAGCAGCATGAACATCAGCAGGGTGCAGACGGGCAGGTACACCGCGCCCAGCACCGTGGTGAGGTTCTTGATCCGGCCGACCTTCTGCTGGAGTTCACGGCTGCGCGCGAACTCGGCGGCCCAGGCGGCGTAGGCGTAGTTCTCGGCCGCCGCCACTCGCAACTTCGGTAGTCCGCGCAGGGTTTGGAACGCCTGGTTGTTCAGCTTGTTGCTGAGCACGACCAGCTTGCGCTGCCAGCGCACCTGCCACAGGCCGAGTCCCAGGAACACGGCCGCGATCACCACGAGCATGCCGATCGCCGTGAACGCCATGGATGGGCTGTACCAGAACAGCAGGCCCAGGTTCATCGCGCCGACCGTCAGCGACTGGGCGACCACGGGCCCGACTCCCGCCAGCAGGCGGCGAATCGAGCTGATGCCCATCGCCGCGCTCGCCAGCTCTCCTGTCGAGCGTTCGGTGAAGAACTTCGTGGGCAGCCTCAACAAGCGGTCCCAGACGGCCGGTTGGAGCGTGGCCTCGATCCGGCCCTCCAGGCGGAGGATCGTGAGGTTCTCCAGCAGCATGAAGGCCGCCGCGACCACGCTCGTCACCATCACGGCCAGGCAGACCTGCATGATCAGGTTCGTCTGCGCCTTCGGTACGAACTCGCCGAGCACCTTGCCCGTCGCAATGGGCACGAGTGCTCCGATCGCGACCGTGACCAGTCCGCTGATCAGCAGGTTGGAGAGGTCGCTGCCGGTGCCCTGCATGCTGAAGTGGAGCAGCCTCAGCGGACTGAGCCGTCGCTCGGGCAGCGGGCGGTAGAACATCACCGCGCGCGGCTCGAACTCCTCCGCGTTCGCCTTCTCGATCGGCGTCTCGCGGCCGGTCGCCGGATGGACGGCCACGTAGCCGCCGCGCCGCCACAGCAGTGCGACCGGCGCCCCGGACAGTGCCCGATGGCCCACCAGCGGACCGATGTTGTCCCGCCACCAGCGTCCGTCGAGCCGTACGGCCCGTACCCGGACGCGGGAGGTGAGGGCGATCCGCTCGACCGGATCGAGGCGGTCGCTCTCGCTGCCGCTCTGCGCGGGTTCGGCGAGTGCGATGCCGGCCGCCTCGGCGACCAACTTGCAGGCCGCGTACGACGCGTCGGCGTCGGCCGCCGTCGTGCGCCGGGCCGACGACCTGCCGATCGACGCGAGCAGCGTCCGGTCGGCCTGGGCGCGTACCGCCTCACCGGCCTTGATACCGGCGGCGGTTCGGGTCTCGTGGGTGCGCTCCAGCTGCTCGATCCACTTGTCCAGCGTGGAAAGGAGGCGGTACTGCTGGTCGACCATGCCTTCCCAGACACCCGGGTCCATCAGCAGATCGGCCGCCGCCTCCGCGCCGTACAACGACCCGTACTGCACGCTGCCCGGCGGCACTTGCATCCAGAACACGTCGTCGTCGGTGAGCGCGGCGGCCCGTTCGGTCGCCATCGGGGCCTGGAAGAGGATGGAGAGACCGCGGCCCACGCCGAGGGCCAGGGCGTATTCGAGGGGGCTCGAAGTCGGGGGCACGTACTGGGGGTTGCCGTACTCGTCGTACGACCAGGTCTGGGTGTTCGCGGGCTGGTACAGCTCGCGCAGGTTGATGCGGTGCACCACGCAGTCCCGCAACGGGCGTGCCACCAGGGTGTGTTGGGGTCCGGTGACCGGGCCGAGCAGCAGTGAGCCCGCCTCCAGCCGGCCGAGGTGGTGCCAGTGGCCCTGCTGTACGGCGTCCACCGCGAAGAGGTCGATGGCGCCCGACGCGACCAGCCACAGCACCTGCGGACCTTCGAGGTCGAGGCGGTTGAATCCGGTGCAGTCGATCGGCGTGCCCAGGGACCCCAGTGCGCCGAGGACCAGGTCGCCTTCCTGAACTGACGTCATCTCAGCGCTCCTTGACCAGCGTGGCGTACGTGCCACCGGCCGCGACCAGGGCGTCGTGCCGCCCGCGTTCCACGATCGTGCCGTGTTCGAGGACGACGATCTCGTCGCTGTCGCGCACGGTGCTGAGCCGGTGCGCGATCACCACACAGGCGCAGCCACGCTTGCGCAGGTTGTCCATCACGATCAGCTCGGTCTCCGCGTCCAGGGCGCTCGTCACCTCGTCGAGCACGAGGATGCTGGGCCTGCGCACCAACGCCCTTGCGATCTCCAGGCGTTGGCGCTGACCGCCGGAGAAGTTGCGCCCGTCCTGCTCGACCCGGCTGTGGATGCCGCCGGGCCGCCGCATCACCATGTCGTACAGGGCCGCGTCCCGCAGCGCGTCCGTCACCGCGTCGTCCGGGATGGAGGGGTCCCACAGCGCGACGTTGTCGCGGACCGAGCCCTCGAAGAGGAACACGTCCTGGTCGACGAAGGACACGGAGGCGGCGAGCGCGCCGCGCGGGATGTCCTCAAGGCGGTGGTCGTCGATACGGATCACGCCCTCCCATGGTGTGTAGAGACCCGAAATCAGCCTGGACACCGTGGACTTGCCGCTGCCGGAGCCGCCGACCAGCGCCACCTGCTGGCCCGGTCCGACGGTGAGCGAGAAGCCGGTGAGGAGGGGCTTGTCGAGGGGGCTGTAGCCGAAGGTGATGTTCTCCAACTCGACGTGCCCTTGCAGCCGGCGGGTCGAATCGGCGCCGCCCGCACGGGAGTAGAGGGGATCGGCCTGGAAGTTCTCGACGTCCTTGAGGCGGGCCACGTCCGCCGCGAAGTCCTGGATGCGGCCCGCGACGCCGTTGAGCCGGGTGATCGGCGCGGTGAAGCGGGTGACCAGGGCCTGGAAGGCGACCAGTAGACCGACCGAGATGCCCCCCTCCACGGCCCGCATGCCGCCGATCCACAGGATCAGCGCGCTGTTGAGGGAGGCGAGCGTCGGCGCGACCACGCCCAGCCAGGCGCTCGGCACCCCGAGGCGCTGCTGCTCCTCCAGGGTGGTGGCGTGCTGCCCGGCCCACTTGCGGAAGTAGCCGTCCTCGCCGCCGGTCGCCTTCATCGTCTCGATCAACTGGAGCCCGGTGTAGGCGGTGTTCGTCAACCGGGCGCTGTCGGCACGCAGTTTCGCCGTGCGGGTCGCGCGCAGCCGGATGACGACCCGCATCGCCACCACGTTCAGCAGCGCGACGCCTATGCCCACATAGGTGAGTTGGGGATCGTAGGTGTAGAGGAGCACCGCGTAGAGCACCACGACCACCGCGTCCACGCCCGCCGCCGAGAGGTCGCGGGCCAGCGTCTCGGCGACGGAGTCGTTCGACTGGAGGCGCTGCACCAGGTCGGCCGGGCTGCGCTGGGAGAAGAACGTCACCGGCAACCGCAGCAGATGGCGCAGGAAGCGGGCGCTGGAGAGGGTGGAGGAGATGATGCGGCCGTGCAGCAAGTTCGCCTGTTGCAGCCAGGTCAGCACCAGGGTGAGCAGCACACAGGTCCCCATGGACGCGAACAGCACGCCCAGCAACGAGGTTTGACCACCTATCAGGAACATGTCGATGTAGGTCCGGCTGAGTGCGGGTATCGCCGCGCCGACCAGGACCAGCAGCAGGCTGGAGAGGACGGCGGCGGGCATCGTGCCCGCGGTGCCGCGCAGCCGGGCGGGCATCGCGCCCAGGACGCCCGGCTTGCGCCCGCCCTTCTCGAAACCCTCGCCCGGTTCCATCACCAGCACGACTCCGGTGAAGCTGGAGTCGAAGTCCTCCATGGGCACGAACCGGCGGCCCTTGCCGGGGTCGTTGACGTACACCCCGCGGCGGCCGAGGCGGCGGCCCATGCCGTCGTAGACGACGTAGTGGTTGAACTCCCAGAACAGGACTGCGGGGGACCGCACTTCGGCGAGGGCGGCGGTGTCCATCTGCATGCCCTTGGCCGTGAGGCCGTAACTGCGGGCCGCCTTCAGCAAGTTGCTGGCGCGGGAGCCGTCGCGGGAGACACCGCAGGCGATGCGCAGTTCCTCCAGCGGGACGTGGCGGCCGTAGAAGCCGAGGACCATCGCGAGGGAGGCGGCGCCGCATTCGACGGCCTCCATCTGGAGGACGGTGGGTGAACGGACCGTCTTTGCACGGCCCTTGGGGACCGGGCGTTTCGGCGGGGCGGAACGGCGCCGGGAACGGGTGTCCTGTGCGGGGCTCACGGCAGCAGCCAATCGAGGGGACGCTGATCGGCCAGCCGGATCGAGGCCGAGGCCATGGTCATGGAGGTGAGGGCGAAGGGCGGTCCGTCGGCGGACGACCACTTGTAACCGCTCTTCGTGCGGGCCGACTTGTCGAGCCTCACCAGCACGGCCACCGGTCTGCCCTTCTTGGTGAACTGCTCGCCGAGTTGGCTGTCCCCGAGGAACGCGGCGATCTGCTGCGCCGACTCGGCGGACCGGTCCACCGCCTTCACATGGCCGCGCAGCACGCCGTACGTCTGTGTCGGCACCGAGGACACGGTCAGGTCGACGGCGGCGTTCGCGGGGATGGCGGCGGCGTTCTCGGCGGGGACGTACACCGTCGCGTAGAGGGGGTCGGAGGCGCGTGCGACCTTCTCCACGGCGGCGACGTTCGCGCCGGTCTGGATGATCTGGCCGATGGTGGCGGCGAGCGCGGTGATCCGGCCCGCGGCGACCGTGCGTACGACGGAGTCGCCGTCGGCCGTACGGACCCGCAGGACAGGGGAGTTGGCCGGCAGCCGCTCGCCCTCCTGGGCGACGACGGCCGTGACCTGGCCCGCGACCGGGCTCTGGAGGATGTAACTGCCCTCCCCGTGCGTGAGGACGGCGGACGCCCCGACCGTGGAGGCCACGGAACCGGTCACCGCCCACACGGACGCGGCGGCAACCACGACCACTGTCACGCAGAGCACGAGCCAGCCCTGCGGACGCGCGAACCGCACCGGAAGATCCAGCTCCTCGGGCGACTGGAGCTTGGCGAGGGCCTGTTGGCGGAACTGCATGAATCTCCCTCACCTATGAAGGCGCTGGCGACTGGCCCGGCGAGTGAGCCGCTTCGGAGGTGAACCGAGCCCCAAAAAAAGGGGGCACCGGAAAGTCCCGGAGCCGGGAAACGGCTCCGGGACTCGGTGGGACAAGGCGCGATCAGAGACCGGCGACCAGGTTCGTGACCGGGGCCACGTTCAGGCCGGTGGTGCCCTCGACCGTGCCGATGACCGAGTCGACCAGGCCGGAGACCGGGACAACGCCGTCGACCAGGCCGGTGACGGTGCCGAGGGCGTTCAGGGAGAGACCACCGGAGACGTTGTCGAGCTCGGCGTCGGAGATCTCGACGGTCTGGACCTGGGGGGTGGAGTTCATGGGGGAACTTCCCTTCATATGGATATTCACAAGGGGGGAGCGGCCCCCTCTGGGGACAGACGACGGCCGCGACCGCAGGCGCCGGGCGCCGTTTCCGGAGCCCTGGTGGCTCCTGCGGTGCGATGGATCAAAGCACGCTGCGAACGGGCGCAGCCAATCAAACTCCTGTCCCACCAGGGCACTTGAGCCTCAGGGGGCGCGAACCGTGCAGGCGTGGGCACGAGGTGTCGGCGACTTCTTCACACGCCGCACGGCATCGCTTCGCGGGAGGGCTTGCGGAGCCGAAGCGGAATCGGGCACTCCCCACCAAAGGCGTTTCCGGGGGCGTGTGCATGTGCAGATCCGTCGAGTCCGGTGACTTCGTTGGGTACGCGCTGTGCAGATTCCCTGAAGCGAGGATTCCGCTCACCGTTCTCGACGGACCGTCACCGACCGGTCGCGTTCGGTTCTGGTCGGGGAGGGAGTGAACTGGGCGCGTGCGCACGGCGGTTCGGGCGGCCACCGATTCGATCAAGACATCCACCCGCTCGCCGGACACCCCGCCCGAAGAGCCCGTCATGCCGGTGGCACAGGCCCGCAGCCACCTCGTACCCCTGCCAGGTCAGGACCGGGACATGGCCGATTCGCGTTTTCGCAAAGGAAGTTGAGAAACGGAATTGAACACCTCACGTGACACGTGCGTATCAACGGGCATCCAGGCGCCCCCATAAGCCGCCACCCCCGGCGGCACAGACCCCGGTCCCCAGGAGGTCGAGAAGTTTGAGTCACAAGCGAATTCCGAAGCGCAAGGCCGCGATAGCTGTCGGCGGTGTCGCTGCACTCGGAGCGGCGGCGATCCTGCTGCCGAACGCCAACGCGTCCCAGGACAACTCGGCAGGCGCCGCCACCCCCAAGACCCTCAAGGCGACCGGCGCCTCGGACCTCTCCTCGCAGATCGCCGGACTGCTCGGCGACGCCTTCGCCGGGTCCTACTACGACAGCGCCACCCAGCAGCTCGTCGTGAACGTGATCTCCGGCGACAACAACAACGTCGTCGTACAGGCGGAGAAGGCCGGCGCCAAGGTGCGTCAGGTGCAGAACAGCACCGCCGAACTCACCGCCGCCGCCCAGGTGTTGAAGACCAAGGCCACCATCCCCGGTACCGCCTGGTCCGTCGACCCGAAGACCAACAAGATCCAGGTCCTCGCCGACAGCACCGTCACGGGCAGCAAGTGGGACACCGTGCTGTCGACCGTCAAGAGCCTCGGCACGAGCATGGCCACGGTCAAGAAGACCGCCGGCTCCTTCAAGACCCTGGTGTCGGGCGGCGACGCCATCTTCGCCCAGACCGACCAGGGCGGCGTCCGCTGCTCCCTCGGTTTCAACGTCACCGCGAGCGACGGCACCCCCGCCTTCCTGACCGCCGGACACTGCGGCGTCGCGGCGAAGCAGTGGTCCGACACGCAGGACGGCCAGCCGATCGCCACGGTCGACCAGGCCGTGTTCCCCGGCAACGACTTCTCCCTGGTGAAGTACGACGACACGGCCACCCAGACCACGAGCGACGTCAACGTGGGCAACGGCCAGACCGTCCAGATCAACCAGGCCGAGGACGCCACGGTCGGCACCCAGGTCTTCCGGATGGGCTCCACCACCGGTCTGCACGACGGCACGGTCACCGGACTCGACGCGACCGTCAACTTCCAGAGCGAGACCGACCCCAACGGTGTCGACACCGTCAACGGCCTCATCCAGACGGACGTCTGCGCCGAGGCGGGTGACAGCGGCGGCTCGCTCTTCACCCAGGACGGCGGCGCGGTCGGCCTCACCTCCGGCGGCAGCGGCGACTGCACCAGCGGCGGCGAGACCTTCTTCCAGCCGGTCACCGCCGCGCTGACGGCGACCGGGGCCACCCTCGGCGACGCCGGTGCGGGCGCGGGTGCCGGTGCGGGCGACGACACCGCCACGGCGGACCCGTCGGCGACCGCGGCCGACCCGTCGGCCACCGACGGCACCGGCGACCAGTCCGGAGCCGTGGACCCGTCCGCGACCGACGGCACGGGCGACCAGTCCGGCACCGGCGACGCGACGGGTGACGGAACCGGCGAGGGCACCGGTGACGGCACCGGAGCCGACGACGGCTCCTCGCTCACCTCAAGCCACTGATCCGACCCCTTCCTTCAGGTCGGCGGTGGATCGGTCCGGCCCTCCGGCGGGAGGGCCGGACCGCCCTGCGTGAACGTCAGTCAGTCGGGGCCCGGCTCCCGGGCCCGCAGCAGAAGCAGCGCCACGTCGTCGATCCGCTCGCGCGCCGAGGCGCTGTGCCGCACGAGTTCGTCGGCGATCTCCTCCAGCGGCAAGTCCCCTGCCGCCGCGAGGCGTTGGCCCAGTTCGGCGAGGGCGTCCTCGATGTCGACACCGGGCGACTCGATCAGCCCGTCGGTGTAGAGCGCGAGCACCGAACCGGGCGCGAGATCCACCTCCGTCGTCGGATAGGTCGCGTCCGCGTCGATGCCCAGCAGCGGACCACCGGCCAGGTCCAGCACCCGGACCCGCCCGTCCGGTCGGCGCAGCAACGGCGGCGGATGACCGGCACGCGCCATCACGGCCGTACCGCGCGCGGGATCCAGCCGTAGATACAGACAGCTCGCGAACAACTCCACGCCCAGGTCGATCAGCAGCCGGTTGGTGCTGCGCATGACCTCCTCCGGGGCCTGGCCGACCGTCGTGTAGGCGCGGACGGCCGTCCGGATCTGGCCCATCAGCCCGGCCGCGGTCACGTTGTGCCCCTGGACGTCGCCGATCACCGCGGCCGGACCCTCGGTCGTCACCAGGTCGTAGAAGTCGCCGCCGATCTCCATGCCCTGAGTGGCGGGCAGATAGCGGGCGGCGGCCTCGATACCCGGCAGCGGCGGCAGCGAGTGCGGCAGCAGCGCCGCCTGGAGGCCGTGGGCCAGCCGGTTCTTCGCGTCGTAGAGCAGCGCACGCGCCAGCGCCTGCGCGATCAGCCCACCCAGACTCGTCAGTACGGCCCGCTCGTCCGCGGGGAAGACATGCGGCTCGGCATAGGCCAGCACACAGGTGCCGACCGGGCGCCCGGACGCGATCAGCGGCAGATACGCCCAGGCCGCGAACACGTCGGGCGTGGAGGGCAGGTCCGGATAGAGCCGTTCCATCTCCTGCCGGGAGTCGAAGAACGCGGGCATACCGCTGTTCAACGCGGCCGTCCCCGGCGTCGACCGGGTCAGTGGCATTCCGTCGAAGCGCTCGACGAGATCTGGGTCCGGATAGCCGCGGTGCCCCAGCACATGCAGCCGCCCGCCCCGCGAACCGAGCACCACCAGCGCCTGACTGCCGACGGCAGGGGCGACCTCGTCCGCGATCAGCTGCACCACGTCCTCCACCCCGACCGCCTCGGTCAGCGCTCCCGCCAGGCTCAGCACCTGCGAGATGGACACCAGCCGCGACGGCCCCTCGCCCGGTCGTGGCGCCGCCCGGCCCAGCTCCGTCACCGCCCGCGCCCGGCTGATCCGCACACTCAGCCCGGTCGTGTTCGGATACATCCGGAACGACAGCCACTCGCCCGGCGGACGCAGCGCCACGAACGACGTCACCTGCTGACTGAGCAGCGCGGCCCGGTAACGGTCCTCGTACACCGGGTCGTTGAGCCACGGCACCGCCGCCCACAACTGGGTGCCCAACAGACTGCTCACCGACATCCCGAGCAGCTCCCCGGCCGCCGCGTTCGCGAAGCCCACCCGCCCGTGCAGATCCAGCGAACACAGCCCGTACGGCAGCCGGGCCACCATCCGCGCCGCCTCGACCGTGCCCAGCGTCCCGGCCACACTCGTCGCGGGGCCGGTGGCGAGCAGATCGGGTTCCGCCCGCGCCGGGCGCCGCTCTTCTACGGCCCGCTCCAGCCGCATCGCCAACCGGTCGCAGGCGGTGGTCAGCTGCTCGCGGTCCCGGTCGGACAGCACCGGAGGATGCGAACCGGGCCAGGTCACGAAGACCGAGCCGTAGACCGTGGACCCGGTCGCCACCGGCACCGCCGCCAGCGCGAAGGGATACGGCAGCACGACCGCGATCCGCGGATAGCGGCGGGCCATGTCCTCCTCGCCGCCGACCCAGATCAGCCGCCGCTCCCGCACCGCCTCGGCGACCGGGATCGGCGCGCTCAGCCCGACCCGCTCCCAGGGTGCGGCGAACGCCCGGGGCAGGCCCGCCATCACCGCCATCTCCAGCACCGGTTCCTCGGGCGTCAGCAGATAGACCGCGCCCGAGTGCGCGTGGACGGCGTCCATCATCGCGGCCAGCGCGAGCGACAGCATCGGCCGGCCGGCCGGTGCCCGCGCCTGCCGGGACAACTGCCCGTCTGACACGCCGACCACCTCCTCGCCCGGCCGTGCCGTTTCAGGGCTCAGGCCCAGGCTCCACCCTGAGGGCCCGACGCGCACGGCGAGCGGCACCGCCACCAAGGCACTGAGGGCCATCCGGCCCCTCATCTCCACGGAACGGTCACAGGGGCTGCGCAGTCGCCGCATAAGCGCTGTAATTGCGGACGTGGTCAGTGAGGGCGCTGAGGGACGCAGAGCGAGAACGCTGCGGGCCGAACTTGCCCTCAAAACGCTCACCACCGATCTCGACTCCCGCGAACGGCTGCGCCGGGTCCTCGAACAGGCCCTCGTCTTCGCCGCTGCCACCTTCGCCGGGGTGTACACGTCCGGTGAGGCCGACCTGCTGTGCCTGGTCGAGTCGGTCGGCGTGCCACGGACCCTGTACGGACTGCGGGACGGCTATCCGGCGTCCGGGGGAGCGCCCGTCGCCGAGGCGCGGCGCGGCGGGCACCCGGTCTGGCTCGGCCCCGAGGAACTGGCCGTCGGCTGCGACTCGCGCCGGCTGCCGACCGGGGAGTTCCATCTGGCGGCCCTGCCCGTGCGCGGGGACCGGGGCGGTGGCTGTCTGCTCGCGGTGAGCGAGCACCCGGCCGGGTTCGACACCGAGGACCGCGCCTGTCTCACACTGATCGCCGAGGCGGTCGCGATCCCGCTCCCGGACGAGGCCGTGGCGGGCGGGGAACTGCCCGCGGGCTCCTTCGACCTGGCCATGGACACCGGACGCGTCGAGATCGGCGGCGACATCCTCACGCTGTTCGGGCTCGGCCCGGGAGACTTCGACGGCAAGGTCGAGACCCTCCTCGGACTGACCGTGCCCGAGGACCTGCCCTCGCTGATGTCCGTCGTCGAGGCCGACCACATGGCTATCGGCGACCGCGAGTTGGAGTTCCGGGTCCTTCAGCCCTCGGGCCCGCCGAAGTGGCTGCGGCTGCGCGGGCGGCTCCTGCCCGGCGGCGACGGCCGCCCGGCCCGTCTCGTCGGCACCGTCGGCGACGCCTCCCAACTGCGCTCCGGCGTCAACGACGTGGCCCGCGTCCAGCGTCTCGCCGCCGCGCTCGCCATGGCGGGCACGGTCCGTGACGTCAGCCAGGCCGTGGTCGCCGCGCTGCGCAAACCGCTCCGCGCCGACCGCATCGCGCTCGCCGAACTGGAGGGCGACCGGCTCGTCGTCACCGTCCTGGACCCGCCCGAACCGGAGTCCTGGCCCGAGCTGTGGCGCCAGGAGTGGCGCAGCGAATGGCCGGACGCGCCCGTCCGTACGATGCCCTCCCTCGCCGCCGCCCTGCGCGAGGGCCGCGCCGCGATCTGGCCCGCGGGCACCGACCTGGAACCGGCCCTCGCCGAGGTCGGACCGGGCGGCCTCGCCGTGCTGCCGCTGTCCGCGGGCGGCCGGGTGTCCGGGGCCTGTCTGATCGGCTGGGACGACCCGCACGTTTTCGGCCCCGACGAACGCGCCCTGCTCACCGCCTCCGCCGGCCTCGCCGGACAGGCCCTGATGCGCGCCCACGCCTTCGACGCCGAACACGAACTCGTCGGCATGCTCCAGCGCCAGCTGCTGCCGCGCCGACTGCCGAAACTGCCCGGCGGGGTCGCCGTCGCCCGCTATCTGCCGACCACGGCAGGGCTTGAGGTCGGCGGCGACTGGTACGACGTGATCCCGCTGCCCGACAACCACGTGGCCCTCGTCATCGGCGACGTCCAGGGACACAACGCGGGCGCCGCCACCCTCATGGGCCAGATGCGCACAGCGCTGCGCGCCTACGCCGTCGAGGGACACCCCCCGGACGTCGTCGTCTCGCACGCCAACCGGCTCCTCATCGACCTGGAGACCGACCTCTTCGCCACCTGCTGCTACGTCGACGTCGACATGGAGGAAGGTTCCGCCTGGTACGTACGGGCCGGTCATCTGCCGCCCGTTCTGCGCCACCCGGACGGCAGCACCGAGATCCCCGAGCTGGACGGCGGCCCACCGCTCGGCGTGGTCACCCAGGCAGACTTCCCGATGAGCCCGCTGCGGCTCCAGCCCGGCACCGTCATCGCGCTGACCACCGACGGCCTCGTGGAGTCCAAGGAGGCCGACATCGACGAGGGCCTCGACCGGCTCGCCCATGGCCTCGCCCTCTCCGACCCCGCCCACCTCGGCCTCGTCGCCGACGCCCTGCTCGGCAACGCCCGCCGCGACGACGACGTGGCCCTGCTCCTCATGCGCTACGACGGCCTCGCCACCCGCCCCCGGCGGGAGAACTGGACGGTGTGGCGCGTCCCCGAGGCGGCCCGGCACGCCCGCCGCTTCACCAAGCGCACCCTGCGCGTGTGGGGCGTCACCGACGAGGTCGACACCATCCTCCTCGTCGTCTCCGAGCTGGTCACCAACGCGCTCGTGCACACCGACGGCCCGGTCCGCCTCGACCTCACCCTCGTCAACCGCCGGTTCCGTGTCGCCGTCGCCGACTCCTCGCCGCGCACCCCGGTCAAACCGACGAGCATCGGCTGGGAGGCCACCGGCGGCCGGGGGATCCTCCTCGTCGAGGCCATGTCGGCGGCCTGGGGCACGGTGCCGGTGAGCGGCGGCAAACAGGTGTGGGCGGAGATCGCGCTCGACCGGTAGACGGCCGCACGGGTGCCCGTCGGAGCGCGTAGCGGCAGGTCGGAGCGGCTGCGGACGTTCCCCGTGATGGGGTGCCTGCTTGTGGCACACACCTTCGAAGAACTGGTCGAGAAGCAGCGCGCGGCCGACCAGGCGCGCGCCAGGGTCAAGGAGATGCGGGACGCCCTCGGAGCCCCCGCCCACGAACCCTGGACCGAGGCCCAGACCGAGACCTACGAGACCGCGTGGCGGGCCTGGCGCGATCTGAGCCGTGACGCGCAGACCGCGGTGGGCGAGTACGCGAAGGACGAGGCGCTGGACCGCGCCGCGGTCACCGCGGACGTGGAGCGGGCGGCGGGCGATTTGTCCGACCCGCCGGTCGATTAGACACCTCCCGTTCCACCTATCGTTGGGTGGTCGTAATAAACGAACATAGGGAGGAACGATGCACGTCCAAAGATGACGCTAAGGTGAAGCGATGAAGGCTCTCGTTCTCTCCGGCGGCACTGGATCCCGCCTGAGGCCGATCACACACACATCGGCAAAACAGCTCGTCCCGGTGGCCAACAAGGCCGTCCTTTTCTACGGGCTCGAATCACTCGCCGACGCGGGCATCACCGAGGTCGGCATCATCGTCGGTGACACCGCGGCGGAGATCGAGGAGGCGGTGGGCGACGGGTCGAAGTTCGGCCTACAGATCACCTACATCCCGCAGGACCGCCCCCTCGGACTGGCCCACGCCGTCCTGATCGCGCGCGAGTACCTCGGCGACGACGACTTCGTGATGTACCTCGGCGACAACTTCATCGTCGGCGGCATCACCGGCCTCGTCGAAGGCTTCCAGGCCAACAAGCCCGACGCGCAGATCCTGCTCACCCACGTGCCCGACCCCCGCTCCTTCGGCGTCGCCGAACTCAGCGAATCCGGCCAGGTCATCGGCCTGGAGGAGAAGCCCGAGCACCCCAAGAGCGACCTCGCCCTGGTCGGTGTCTACCTCTTCACGCCCGCCATCCACGACGCCGTGCGCGCCATCAAGCCGTCCTGGCGCGGCGAGCTGGAGATCACCCACGCCATCCAGCAGCTGATCGACGACGGCGCCGACGTGCGCTCCTCGGTCATCCACGGCTACTGGAAGGACACGGGCAACGTCGTCGACATGCTCGAAGTCAACCGGACCGTCCTGGAGAGCATGGACCGCCGCATCGACGGCGAGGTCGACGACGCCTCCGAGACCATCGGCCGCGTGGTGATCGAGGAGGGCGCGCGCATCGAGCGCTCCCGCATCGTCGGACCCGTCGTCATCGGTTCCGGAACCGTCGTGAGCGACTCCTACGTCGGACCGTTCACCTCGGTCGCGGAGAACTGCAAGATCACCGACAGTGAGCTGGAGTTCTCCATAGTGCTTCAGGACTCGTCCATCGCCGGGGTGGGCCGGATCGAGTCCTCGCTCATCGGCAAGCACGTCGAAGTGACCCCCGCTCCGGGGGTACCCAGCGCCCACCGCCTCGTTCTCGGAGACCACAGCAAGGTGCAGATCCGTTCATGAATCTCCTCGTCACCGGCGCCGCCGGCTTCATCGGTTCCACGTACGTCCGCACACTCCTCGCCTCGGACGCGGCCGACGCGCCCCGCATCACGGTGCTGGACAAGCTCACGTACGCCGGCACGCTCGACAACCTGGAAATAGGCCACCCGCGCCTGGAGTTCGTCCAGGGCGACATCTGCGACGCCGAACTGGTCGACAAGCTGATGGCCGAGGCGGACCAGGTCGTCCACTTCGCCGCCGAGTCCCACGTGGACCGCTCGATCAACGGCGCCGCCGACTTCGTCCGCACCAACGTGGTGGGCACCCAGGTCCTGCTGGACGCCGCCCTGCGCTACACCGTGCCGTTCGTGCACATCTCCACCGACGAGGTCTACGGCTCCATCGAGACCGGCTCCTGGCCCGAGACCCACCCGCTGGCGCCGAACTCGCCGTACTCCGCGTCGAAGGCCTCCTCCGACCTGCTCGCCCTGGCCTACCACCGCACCCACGGCCTGGACGTCCGCGTCACCCGCTGCTCGAACAACTACGGGCCGCACCAGTTCCCCGAGAAGGTCATCCCGCTGTTCGTCAGCAACCTCCTCGACGGCAAGAAGGTCCCCCTCTACGGCGAGGGCCTCAACGTCCGCGACTGGCTGCACGTCGAGGACCACTGCCAGGGCATCGAGCTGGTGCGCACCAAGGGCCGGGCCGGCGAGGTCTACAACATCGGCGGCGGCACCGAGCTCAGCAACAAGGAACTCACCGGTCTGCTCCTCGAAGCCTGCGGCGCGGACTGGGACTCGGTCGAGCGCGTCGAGGACCGCAAGGGCCACGACCTGCGCTACTCCGTCGACTGGTCCAAGATCCACGACGAGCTGGGCTACACCCCGAAGCATGACTTCACCACCGGCCTCGCGGACACCGTCGCCTGGTACCGCGACAACCGCGCCTGGTGGGAGCCCCTCAAGGCCCGGGTGGAGCGCGCCTGATGAAGTGGCTGGTCACCGGTGCCGGCGGGATGCTCGGCCATGACGTACTGGACGAACTCGCCCGCCGCGGTGAGCAGTTCGTCGGTCTCGACCGCGCCGCCCTGGACATCACCGACCCCGCGTCGGTGGACCGGGCGTTCGCGGAGCACCACCCCGACGTGGTGGTGAACTGCGCGGCGTACACCGCCGTCGACGACGCCGAGACCGACGAGGAGCGGGCCCTTCGCATCAACGGCGAGGGGCCCCGGCTCCTCGCCCGCGCCTGTGCCGCCTCGGGCGCGCGCCTGGTGCATGTCTCCACCGACTACGTCTTCGACGGCGAGGCCCGCTCCACGCCGTACCCGGAGAACCATCCCACCGCACCCCGCACCGCCTACGGCCGCACCAAACTCGCGGGCGAGCAGGCCGTGTTGGAGGAACTGCCCGGTGGGAGCGCGATCGTCCGCACGGCTTGGTTGTACGGAGCCTGTGGGGGTAACTTCGTCCGCACGATGATCGAGCTGGAAGCACGTCGCGACACTCTCGACGTCGTCGACGACCAGCACGGACAGCCGACCTGGAGCGCCGACGTCGCCGTACGGATCGCCGATCTCGGCGCCCGTATCGGGCAGGTCGAGGGCGCGCACGGGGTGTTCCACGCGACCAGCTCCGGCGAGACCAGCTGGCACGGTCTCGCCCAGGAGGTGTTCCGGCTCATCGACGCCGACCCGGAGCGGGTCCGCCCCACCACGAGCGCTGCCTTCGTCCGTCCCGCGCCCCGCCCCGCCTACAGCGCCCTCGGGCACGAGCGGTGGCGGGAAGTCGGTCTGGAACCGCCAAGGGACTGGCGGTCCGCCCTGCACGAAGCACTTCCTCACATCCGCAAGGAGATTTCTTCGTGAAACGCCATGAGTTCCTGCGGGGACTCCACAAGTCAACCGCGAACCGCAACTACCTGGAGATCGGCGTCAACGACGGCCGCAGCCTGACGCTCTCCCGGGTGCCGAGCGTCGCGATCGATCCCGCGTTCAAGGTGGTCACGGAGATCCGCTGCGACGTCCACCTGGCCAAGGCGACCAGTGACGACTTCTTCGCCCGGGACAACCCGCTGGTGCACCTGCGCGGCGGCCGCCACCCGCTGCGTCAACTGGCCCGCAACCGGAGCCCGTTGGGCTGGTGGAAGACCGTCACGCTGGATCTGTCGTTCATCGACGGCATGCACCTCTTCGAGTACGCGCTGCGCGACTTCATCAACGTGGAGAAGCACTCGGACTGGGCCAGCGTCATCGTCTTCGACGACATGCTGCCGCGCAGCATCGACGAGGCGGCCCGCGACCGGCACACCGACGCCTGGACCGGCGACGTGTACAAGCTGGTCGAGATCCTCGCCCGCTACCGTCCCGACCTGGTGACCGTCCTGGTCGACACCCAGCCCACGGGTCAGCTCGTGGTCTTCGGCGCCGACCCGAACAACACCGTCCTCAAGGACAAGTACGACGAGATCATCGCCGAGTTCGAGGTCCCGGACCCGCAGAAGGTGCCCGAGGCGATCCTGGAGCGCACCACCGCGGTGAAGCCCGAGGCGCTGCTGAACGCCGGCTTCTGGGGCCCCCTGGCCAAAGCCCGTGACCGCGGGACCAAGCGGTCCCGCGGCTGGGAGCCCCTGCGCCGCTCGGTGGAGCAGCTCAGCGTCAGCCGCTGAGCTGCCCACTCCGCAGTCGCTCGTAGTAGGCGGAGCAGTCCGCGTAGGACGGAAGAAGTCCTGACTGCTCCGCCTCTGCCAGTGTGGGCGCCTCGGCGTCCTTCTCCGAGAGCACCGGCTCGAAGCCCTCGGGCCAGTCGATGCCGAGCGCCGGGTCGAGCGGGTTGATGCCGTGCTCACGCCCCGGCGAGTAGCCCGTCGAGCACAGGTACACGACCGTCGCGTCGTCGGTCAGGGCCATGAACGCGTGCCCAAGCCCCTCGGCGAGGAACACGGCGTGGTTGCTGTCGTCGTCCAGCCGGACGGCCTCCCACCGACCGAACGTGGGAGAGCCGACGCGGATGTCCACGATCACGTCGAGGACGGTGCCCCGCACGCACTTGACGTACTTGGCCTGGCTCGGCGGCACGTCGGAGAAGTGCACTCCGCGCACCACACCGCGCCGCGAGACCGAGCAGTTGGCCTGCGCCAGGTCCAGGTCGTACCCGGTGGCCTCGCGGAACTCCTCGCCGCGGTACCACTCGTGGAAACTGCCCCGGTCGTCGGGGAAGACCTTGGGTTCCAGGACCCAGGCGCCTTCGATTCCCAGTGCTCGCACGTTCTTCCGTCCTCCATGACTTGCTTGCTCGGTGCTACTTGCTCAGGGCGCGCTTCAGCTTGCGCGCCACCCGGTAGGCCAGCCCCGGCTTGGGCTTGGCGGCCACCGGCTTCGGCGCGGGCTTGGGCTCGGCGGGCTTGGTCTTCGGGGCGGCCTCCACCCGGATACCGCCGGCGTCACCGGCCAGCCGCACCGGCAGGGCCAGGAAGCGCTGCCCGGTGGCGGCCGGGGTCAGGCACACCGACGCGTTCCACGCCAGGTCCTTCAGCTCGGCGGCGGGCACCTCGGCCGCGAGCCGCGCACCGGAGGACTCGGGGGAGACCACACCGGGCACGTCCAGGGTCGTACCGGACGACTTGTGGGTCAGGCGCAGCAGTACGTCCGTGGTGGCGGCGACGTAGAAGGGGAGCAGGACGCCGACGCGGGCGCCGGTGACCGTGAAGTCGTCGGTCTTGAGGTCGCCGAGGCCGAGGCGCTTGCTCGCCTTGTCGACGTCGAGGGAGAAGTTGCCGTGCGGCTCGGTGTAGTACGGCAGCAGCACCTGGCCGGCGACGACACCGGCGTGCCCGGCGTTCTCGCCGTGCTGCGGGACCGGGCCGAGGCGGCACTCCTTGTTCCAGGAGCCGATGACGACCCGGACGTAGGTGTCCCAGAGGCCCTCGCCGAGCGGGACGCCACCGGCCGCGGTGGCGGGGTCGATCGTGGCCGTGGCGTGCAGCACCAGGCGGACGCCGGTGCCGTCGGCGACCGTCTCGTGCGAGATCTGCACGGGCTGGAAGTGCGAGGCGGCGCTGGTGCGTTCGCGGACGACGAGGTCGGCCGTCGCCTTCTTGAAGTTGAGGGTGGCGTCGGCCGTCAGCATGGCGGTCGCCTCGGCGAGGGTCTTCGGCTCCGGTTGCTTGGGGGCGGGAGCGCCCTTGGCCTCGAAGATCGCCGGCTTGCCGTCGACGACGAACTCGGCCCGGTAGTGGACCAGCAGCTTGCCGTCCCGCCACTCGATCTCGCCCGGGACCGCCGTCGGCTTGAGGGCGGCCTCCCACTCGGCCAGCTCGACGAGGTCGTCGTAGCGGTCGGCGGCGGCGAGGGCGGCGACGACCCGCAGGCGCGGGCCGAGACCGGCCGCGACACCGGGGCCGAAGCGCTCGGTCATGACACCGCGCATCTCCTTGAGGAGTTCACGGCGGTAGTCGTCGGGGGCCTTGAGGAGCCGGGCGCCGCCGAGGCGCTCCATCATCTCGACGCGCAGCCAGCGGCGGAAGATCTTGTCGCGGGCCGGACCGGGCTCGGTGTACTTCTCGACGACGTCGAGCGCCTCGCGCAGGTTCTTGAAGTAGCCGACGGGGTCGAAGCGCTGGAAGCCGGCGTTCGAGGCGTCGTCGCGCTTGATGTGGTAGTAGCAGACGTAGTCGCTGAGCACGGAGACGTTGTCGGCGGCGAGGTAGGCCTCCGTGAAGAAGACGTGATCCTCAAGGCGGCGACGCCCCTCGGGGAACCGCAGGTTGATGCGGTCGAGGAACGCGCGGCGGACCATCTTGTGCGGGGTGAGGCTGTCCATCAGCGGCGCGGTCTCGACCGACGCGTGCGGGTAGTTCTTGCGGAACAGCTCCACGGGTACGGCGCGGCCCTTGCCTGCCATCTTGCCGACGATGACGTCGGCGCCGTTGGCCACGCCGTAGTCGTACATCCGCTCAAGGGCCTCGTCACCGAGGTAGTCGTCGTTGTCGACGAACATGACGAACTCGCCCTTGGAGGCGGCGATGCCGACGTTGCGGGGCTTGCCCGACCAGCCCGACGCCTCCTGGTGGATGACGTGGAAGTGGGGGTGCTCGGCGGCGATCTCGTCGAGCCGCGCGGGCGTGCTGTCTGTCGAGCCGTCGTCGACGAAGATCGCCTCGTACTCGTCGTTAGGCAGCGACTGCCTGAGGAGAGAGGAGATGCAATCCTCGATATAGGGCCCTGGGTTGTACACAGGGACGACGACACTGACCTTGACCGACATCCGGCTTCTAGCCCCCTTGTTTGCGCTGACCGTCCCCCGTTGCGGAACGGCGCGAGTGGGGTGATGCTAACCCGCTCTGTCTCGATGCCGCCCATTGGGCTGTTGTTGGGCAACGGTTAACCCGCGGTGGATCGAGGTCGGCTCCCGTCGTGGGTCTTGGCCAGAAGTTCCAGGATTTCGGCCGACGTGCCCGTTTCGCCCAGGCGCGGGAAGATTCGCTCGATGCTGTGGGCGTGCGAGACGGGGTCCAGGTCGGTCATCGCGTCCGTGGCCAGGGTCACGTGATAGCCGTGTTCGTGGGCCGCGCGGGCGGTGGACTCGACGCCGATGCTGGTGGCGATGCCGGTCAGCACGATCTGCGTGACACCGCGGCGCCGCAGCCGCACGTCGAGGTCGGTGCCGTGGAAGGCGCCCCAGTTCCGCTTGGTCACCTGGATGTCGCCGGGGTGCCCCGACAACGCGTCGACGACGACGTCCCAGCCCTCCGGGCGGGCCGCCGCACCCCCGGCACGCCGCTGCTCGGTGCGACCGGGAACCGCGTCCACGCCGTCGGCGGCGAAGCTGACCCGGACCAGTACGACGGGAAGTCCGGCGGCCCGGAACGCGTCGGCCAGTGCGACGGTACGGGCGACGACCTCGGGCCCGCTGTACGGCTGGGTCGGGGCGCCGACGATGCCGCCCTGGAGGTCGATCACGACGAGGGCGGTACGCGGGTCGAGGGTGGTGAGTGCCATGGGGGAGGCCTTTCAGGAGGTGCGGGGGCTCAGCCGGTCGGCCGGGTGGGCTTCGGTGTCACCGCTCCGACAGCCGTCCCAGCAAGGTCAGCGCGTCGATGATCGTCCGTCGTTCCCGCTCGGTGTAGCGGTCCTCGAAGGCGCGCGTGAGCCATTCCTCGCGGACCTGGCGGTTGTCCTCGACGCGTGCGCGGCCCGCTTCGGTGAGGGTGACCAGTTGTCTGCGGCCGTCCTCGGGGTCGGGGCCGCGCCGGATCAGCCCGTGCCGGTCGAGGGCGGTGAGGGTGGCGGCCATCGACTGCGGCCTGACGCCCTCGGCGGACGCCAGCGCGCTGGCCGTGGCCGCGCCGTGCTTGCCGACCAGGGTGAGCGCCGACTCCTGCGAGGGGGTCAGGTCCTCGTCCGTCGCGACCTCGCGGATCCGGCGCCGCAGCCGGCTGAACACCACCCGCAGGTCTCGCGCGGAGCGGGTGGCGGAGTCCGAGATGCCGGCCGGTGTCCGGGAGTGCTGCTGGTCCATGGGCGTCACCGTAGAACCGGCAGTGGAAACTGTCCAGTCGCAACTGAACAGTCCGGCCTGGAGATCTCTTCGAGTGCACTACTCTGTGCGCCGACAGAGGTAGTGAGGGCGAACGGGGAGCGGATCGCGATGAACGAGCACTCAGCGGGCGGAACGGCCCCGATCGACTCGTCCGTGGCACATCCGGCCCGCGTCTACAACGCCTGGCTGGGCGGCAAGGACAACTACCCCGTCGACCAGGAGGCCGCCGAACTGGCCGCCGCAGCCAACCCGGAGATCGTCCCCGCGGTCCGCGCCAACCGGGCCTTCCTCGGCCGGGCCGTCCGCGAGCTGAGCGGCAGGGCGGGCATCCGCCAGTTCCTCGACATCGGCACCGGCATACCCGCCGCGGACAACACCCACGAGGTGGCCCAGCGCGTCGACCCCGGGGCACGCGTCGTCTACGTCGACAACGACCCCATCGTCCTGGCACACGCGCGTGCCCTGCTCGTCAGCAGCAGGGAAGGCGCGACGGACTACCTGGAGTCGGACCTGCGCGACGTGGACCGCATCCTCGCCGCCGCGGCCGAGACCCTCGACCTCTCCCGGCCGGTGGGCCTGATGCTGGTGGCGATCCTCCAGTACGTCCCCGACCGCGACGACCCCTACACCGTCACCCGCCGTCTCCTGGACGCGCTCGCCCCCGGCAGCCACCTCGTGCTCTCCCACCCGGCGGCCGACATCGGCGCCGAGGAGGTCGCCGAGTCGATGCGCGTCTACAACGAACGCGCCGCCGAACACGCGGGCGCCACCCCGCGCACCCACGCCGACGTCACCCGCTTCTTCGACGGCACGCAGATCCTCGACCCGGGCGTCGTCCAACTCCCCGTCTGGCGCCCGGACCCCGAGGACACCCCGGCGACCGGTCCCCTCCCGATGTGGTGCGGAGTGGGCGCCAAGCCCTGACAGCGGCGCGCCCCTAGGCTGACCCCGTGCGTCTGCTCCTGATGTCCGACACCCATCTCCCCAAGCGCGCCAAGGAACTCCCCGCGCGACTCCTCGCCGAACTCCCGCGCGCCGACGTCGTGTTCCACGCCGGCGACTGGGTCGACACCGACACGCTCGACCTGCTGGAGAGCCGCAGCCGCCGCCTCGTCGGTGTGTACGGCAACAACGACGGCCCCGAGCTGCGCGCCCGGCTCCCCGAGGTGGCGTACGCCGAACTCGGCGGCCTGCGCTTCGGCGCCGTGCACGAGACGGGCCCAGCCCAGGGCCGCGAGGCGCGCTGCGCGGCCCAATTCCCGGACCTGGACGTGCTGGTCTTCGGACACAGCCACATCCCCTGGGACACCACGGCCCCCACCGGTCTACGGCTGCTCAACCCGGGCTCCCCGACCGATCGCCGCCGCCAGCCGCACTGCACCTACCTCACGGCGACGGTCACCGACGGCACCCTGACGGATCTCGTACTGCACCGGCTGCCACCGAGGTGACCCACCGTTCACCCGGCCGACGCCCGGTGGATCGCCCCGGCCACTCCCGTCAACGGCACCCCTGTGCCGCTCCACCGCAGCGCGACGATCTCGGCGGCCACGGACACGGCCACCTCCTCCGGGGTACGAGCCCCGAGGTCCAGTCCGATCGGTGAGCGCAGCCGCGCCAACTCGCCCTCGCCCAGGTCGGATTCGAGCAACCGCTTCATCCGGTCGTCGTGCGTACGGCGGCTGCCCATCGCCCCGATGTACGCGGCCGGCCGGCGCAGCGCCTCCTCCAGCAGCGGTACGTCGAACTTCGGGTCGTGGGTCAGGACGCAGATCACCGTCCGCTCGTCGGTGTCCGTACCGGCCAGATACCGGTGCGGCCAGTCCACGACCACCTCGACGCCGGCCGGGAAGCGCTTGGGCGTAGCGAACACCGGGCGGGCGTCGCACACCGTGACCCGGTAGCCGAGGAAGTCACCGATCCGGGCCACCGCCGCCGCGTAGTCGATGGCGCCGAAGACCAGCATCCGGGGCGGCGGCGCGAAGGAGTGCAGAAACACGGTGACGGAGTCCTCGCGTCGTTCCCCGCGCGGCCCGTAGTGCCGCAACCCCGTTGCCCCGAGGGCGAGTTCACCGCGCGCGTCGGCGGTGACCGCCACATCGAGACCGGTCGTGCCGAGGGTGCCGCCCACCGTGTCCGGCCGGACCGCGAGGGTGGCGCCGAGCGGTGCGGGTCCGTCGATCACGGTCGCCACCGTCACCGGTTCGTGGGCGGTGACCGACCGCGCCACCGCCCCGAACGTGGGATCGGCCTCCGGCGTGACGGGCCGTACCAGCACGGTGATCTCGCCGCCGCAGGTCAGCCCCACCGCGAAGGCGTCCTCGTCGCTGTACCCGAAGGTCTCCAGACGCGCCTCGCCGCTCGCCACCACCTCCCGCGCCAGCTCGAAGACCGCCCCCTCGACACAGCCCCCGGACACACTGCCCAGGACCTCGTCGTCCGGGCCCACGGCCATGGCCGCCCCGGGGTCGCGCGGCGCGCTGCGGCTGACCGCGACGACGGTGGCCAGGCCGAACGGTTCCCGCGCCGCGTACCAGCGACCGAGCTCCGGGAGGATCTCCCGCACGCCGTGCTCCTCTCACCGCCGCAGTCCCCTGTACGGACGTTAATCCGTTGCCGCCGCCCCCGCCGCTCTGCTGCACTGATCGGTGTCCGTCAGCGACGACCGAGGAGCTCCGAGATGCGCACACCGTTCATGTCCACCCAGGAAGGAAGGCCCTCCTCAGCAAAGGACATGACACCAGGTGCACTTGCTCAACCTCGGCATCCTCGCGCACGTAGACGCGGGTAAGACCAGCCTGACCGAACGACTGCTGCACTCGGCCGGTGTGATCGACGAGATCGGCAGCGTCGACGACGGCAGCACCCGCACCGACACGCTCGCACTGGAGCGGCAGCGCGGTATCACCATCAAGTCAGCCGTCGTCTCCTTCCCGGTCGACGACGTGACCGTCAACCTCATCGACACCCCGGGCCACCCGGACTTCATCGCCGAGGTGGAGCGTGTGCTCGGCGTGCTGGACGGCGCCGTCCTGGTCGTCTCGGCGGTCGAGGGCGTCCAGCCGCAGACCCGCGTCCTGATGCGCACGCTCCAGCGGCTGCGCATCCCCACGCTTCTCTTCGTCAACAAGATCGACCGCCGTGGGGCACGCCACGACGAGCTGCTGCGGGAGATCTCCGACCGGCTCAGGGCGGCGGTCGTACCGATGGGCACGGTCGAGGACATCGGCACCCCGGCGGCCCGTTTCCGGCCGGGCCTCGATCCGGGCGCGGCGGCCGTCCTCGCCGACCACGACGACGAACTGCTCGCCGCCTACGTCGAGAACACCGTGCCGCACGACCTCCTGCGCACCGCCCTCGCCACCCAGACCCGCCAGGCCCTCGTGCACCCGGTCTACTTCGGCTCCGCCATCACCGGCGCCGGCGTGGACGCGCTGATCACCGGCGTCAAGGAACTGCTCCCGACAGCCGAGGGCGACCCCCAAGGCCCGCTCTCCGGCACGGTGTTCAAGGTCGAACGCGGACCGGCGGGGGAGAAGGTCGCCTACGCGCGGATGTTCTCCGGCACCCTCCGCACCCGCGACCGGATCACCTTCGGGGACGCCGGCGAGGAGGGCAAGGTCACCGCGATCAGCGTCTTCGACCACGGCACGGACATCGGCACCGACTCCGTCCCGGCGGGCCGGATCGGCCGGCTGTGGGGCCTCGGCGAGATCAGGATCGGCGACGCGATCGGAGTACCGAGGACGGCGTACGAGCACTTCTTCGCGCCGCCGACCCTCGAAACCGTCGTCGTCCCGGGCCCGGACACCGACCGGCGCGCCCTGCACCTCGCGCTCACCCGACTCGCCGAACAGGACCCGCTGATCGGCCTGCGCCACGACGAGGTGCGCCAGGAGACCGCGGTCTCCCTCTACGGCGAGGTCCAGAAGGAGGTCGTCCAGGCCACGCTGGCCGACGAGTTCGGGGTGCGGGTCACCTTCCGCGAGACGACACCGCTGTGCGTCGAGCGCCCGGTCGGCACGGGCGCGGCGGCAGAGTTCGTCAAGAAGGACGAGAACCCGTTCCTCGCCACGGTCGGCCTGCGCGTCGACCCGGCGCCGGTCGGCTCGGGGGTGCGGTTCGCCCTCGAAGTCGAGCTGGGCGCGATGCCGTACGCCTTCTTCAAGGCCGTCGAGGACACCGTGCGCGAGACGCTCGGGCAGGGACTGCACGGCTGGCGGGTCACCGACTGCGTCATCACCATGACGCGCTCCGGCTACTGCCCCCGGCAGAGCCACGCCCACCAGGGCTTCGACAAGAGCATGTCGAGCACCGGCGCCGACTTCCGCGGGCTGACCCCGCTCGTCCTCGTCGAGGCGCTGCGGCGGGCGGGAAGCCAGGTGTACGAGCCGATGCACCGGTTCCGCGTCGAGGCCCCGGCCGACACCCTGGGCGCCCTGCTGCCGGTCCTTGCCGAGGTGCGTGCCGTACCGGGGACCACCGAGACGCGAGGGGCGCTCTGTGTTCTGGAGGGAGTGGTACCCGCGGCCCAAGTGCACGGCCTTGAGCGGCAGTTGCCGGGGCTGACGCGGGGCGAGGGGGAGTGGGAGAGCGTCTTCGACCACTACGCGGCCGTCGCGCACGGCACGGTTCCGGAGCGGGCGCGCACCGACCACAACCCGCTGAACCGGAAGGAGTACCTGCTGAACGTGACGCGCCGGGTCGGCTGAAAATGTTTCAAGAGGGCTTGCAGAGTGGGAACTTACTCGTGAGTCAGAAGTGTTGACAGTGTCCGGAAACCACCGGACTGTAGTGGACATGACGAATGTCCGGGCGCGTTTGATCGTTGTCCTGGTTGTCCTCTGCGGATTCCTGTCGGTGCTGGGCGCTGGGCCAGCAACCGCCGCCACCCCAACCGACTCCCTCTGGTTCGACGGCTCTGCGCTGACCGTTCAGAACGGCAGCTTCGTGGACAGTTACGGCCGCCAGGTCGTGCTGCGCGGTTACAACGTCTCCGGCGAGACCAAACTGGCGGAGAACGACGGTCTCCCCTTCGCCTCGGTCGCCGACGCGAAGAAGTCCGCGACCGCGCTGCGCGCCCTCGGCGGCGGCAACTCGGTCCGCTTCCTGCTCTCCTGGGCGTACGCCGAACCCGTCCGAGGCCAGGTCGACACCACGTACCTGGCCGCCGCCACCGCCCAGATGCAGGCGTTCCTCGACGCCGGCATCCGCGTCTACCCCGACTTCCACCAAGACCTCTACTCCAAGTACCTGTTCAACAGCGGAAGTTGGTACACCGGCGACGGCGCCCCCAAGTGGGCGGTGGCACTGGGGAGTTACCCCCAGGAGTCCTGCGGGATCTGCCTCTTCTGGGGCCAGAACATCACCCAGAACTCGGCCGTCACCAAGGCCCAGTACGACTTCTGGCACAACAACTACGGCCTCCAGGACTCCTTCCTGACCACCGCCCAGTCGACCATGACGTACATCCAACAGCACCTGACCACCGACGAGTTCGCGGGTGTCGTCGGCTTCGACCCGTACAACGAGCCTTTCGCGGGGACCTACGACTCGGGCCAGACCAGCCGGACTTGGGAGCAGAACCTGCTCTGGCCGTTCTATGTGAAGTTCCGCGCGCGGATGGACGCGGCCGGCTGGAGCGCCAAGCCCGCCCTCGTCGAACCGAACCTCTTCTGGAACTCCAACATCTCCAGCCAGGTGCAGGAGGGCGGACTCCTCGACGCGGGCACGCTCGGCTCGCGCTATGTCTTCAACACCCACTTCTACGACCAGAAGGCGATCTCCGGCATCCTGATGTGGGGGAACGCGGCCGACGGCCAGTACTCGACCGACTTCGGCACGGTCCGTGACCGAGCCTCCGCGGCCGGTACCGCCGCCATCGTCAGCGAGTTCGGACATCCGCTCTCCGGCACGGTCTCCGGCAAGGCGCCGACCGTCCTCAAGGCGATGTACCAGGCCCTCGACTCCCGCCTGCCCGGGGCGAGTTGGTGGTCCAACCCGGCCGGCTCCGGCCCGGTCCTGTCCGGCACCCAGTGGCAGTGGGACATCTACAACGGCCGCCACAACGAGCTGATGAACGACAACCCCGACAAGGTGCTCACCACCGGCGACGCCTGGAACGACGAGGACCTCTCCGCCGTCAACATGACCTCCACCGGCACGGTGACACTCCGTCAGGACGCCCGGCTGCTCGACCGGATCTACCCGAGCGCGACCGCCGGCACCACGGTCGCCTTCACCTACGAGGACCGCTCCCGCGACGGCTCCACCACCCTCACCTGGAACCCGGTCCCCAGCACCCTCCCGAACGTGTCCTCGCTGGTCGGCTCCGGCCAGTACGGCCTGCTGATGTGGCGCTCCAACAGCTCCACCGCGCCGACCGAACTCCACCTCCCGGCGTCCTTCCCGGCCGCGTCCACCACCGTGGTCTCGGACCTGGGAGCCGTCTCGGGTGTCCCGGCGTACACGTCGTCGACCCCGATCGGCTACGCCAACGAACCGGGCGGCACCGGCAGCCACCGCCTGCTGCTCTCGGCCTCCGGCTCGGGCACCCTGCACTACGCCCTGATCACCAACGGCGCGTCGAGCCCCTCCTCGACACTGCTGAGCGCGGCCAAGTCCGAACTGGCCGCATGGGCGGCGGCGCACAGCTGAACAGCATCGAGGCACCGGTCCTCCGAGGGGCCGGTGCCTCGACATGTGAAGACATTCGTACAAATGCGAATTCGGAGTGAACTTGATGAAAAGCGAGGAAGGAGTGCTCTTTTCCGCAACACCACGAACACGACAAGATTGGCCGGTGGTCAAAAAGACAGAGGTGTCACAGTGACGGGCAGGCTCAAAGCGCCGACCGGTCGTTACGGCGGCAAGTCCGCCGAGCAGCGACAGGCCGAGCGACGCGGACGCTTCCTGGACGCCGCGCTCCAGCTCTTCGGCGGCACCCCCGGCTACCGCGGCACGACCGTCGCGGCGCTCAGCGAGGCCGCGGGGCTGTCCACCCGGCAGTTCTACGAGGAGTTCCGCAGCCTGGAGGACGTGCTGGCGGCGCTCCACCTCCAGGTCAACGACTGGGCCGAGAAGGCCGTACTGGCCGCGCTCGACGCCGCCGACCGCCTGCCGCTGGTCGAGCGGGCGACCGCGATCTTCCACGCCTACGCCGCGAACGTCACCGGCGACCCGCGCCGTATCCGCATCACCTTCGTCGAGATCATCGGCGTCAGCCCACGCCTTGAGGAACAGCGGCTGGCCCGCCGCGCCCGCTGGATCAACCTCATCCGCGGCGAGGCGAGGGCCGCCGCCCTGCGCGGGGAGGCGGCGCGGCGCGACTACCGCATCGCCGCGACGGCGTTCATCGGCAGCGTCAACGGCCTGCTCCACGACTGGAGCGCGGGCTGGGTGGACGCCACGCTCGACGAGGTCGTCGACGAACTGGTCCGACAGCTCGTGGGCATCATGCAGCCACCGGGCTGGAAGGGCGAGGACTAGGTCGACTCGTCGGTCGCGTACTCGTCCAGGCGGCGGGCCAGCGCGCGCACGAGGTCGCGCAGGGCGGCGGGCCGCTCGACGACGAACGGGCGGTCGAGGGCCGCGAGGACGGGCGGGATCCAGTCCAGCCGCTCGGCCCGGATCCGGACCCGGACCCAGTCGTGGTCCTCGTCGGCCGTGGTCAGGGTGGCGATCCCGGCCGGAAGACGCCCGCGAATGTGGTGCTCGTTCCCCTGGATCCGCAGTGACACGTCGTGTCTCCACGGCGTGCGCGCGAGGCTGTCCAGCACCGTGGCCGCCGGGTCGAACTCCACCGGCACGTCGAACGAGCCGGAGCGCACACGCAGTGCGGTGACCCGGTCCAGGCGAAAGGTGCGGACCTCCCCGTCGGCCGGGTCGGCGCCGGTCAGATACCAGCGCCCGGCATGCGCGACCAGCCCGTACGGCAGGACCGTACGGTCGCTGGTACGGCCCTGTCGGTCGGTGTAGCCGAGCGCCACCGGCCGCCGATGGAGCGCGGCCTCGGCGAGTTCGAGCAGCACCTCCGTCTCCGGGGCGGTGGCGGCACGTGGTCGCGCGGTGAAGTCGGCGGTGTCGAGCAGGGCGTCGAGCCGTCGGCGCAGGGCGGCGGGCAGGACCCGCAGCAGTTTCGCCGTGGCGCTCTCGCCCGCCGCGGCCGACGCGGTGACGAGCCCCGCCCGCCGGCCGGCCAGCAGACCGAGCACCACGGCGAGTGCCTCGTCGTCCGTGAGCATCAACGGCGGCATCCGATAGCCGGGAGCGAGCCGATAGCCGCCGTAGCGACCGCGGACCGAGTCGACCGGCACGCCCAGCTCCAGCAGCTGGCCGACGTAGCGGCGGACCGTGCGTTCGTCGACGCCGAGCCGCGCGGCCAGGTCGGGGACGGTGCGGAGGCCGCCGCCCTGGAGGATCTCCAGCAGGGCCAGCACGCGGGCGGTCGATGTGGTCACCCGGAAAGTCTGCCTCGGATACCGGGCGGAAGCTGTCCGGTATCGGTCCTAGCGTGAGAGACGTCCGTTCATCCGACGCCACCGTGTACAGGAAGCCGCCATGAACTTCGTCTCGATCCGTGTCATCACCGACGACGTCGCCCGTCTCGTCGGGTTCTACGAACAGGTCACCGGGGTCACGGCCACATGGTCGACCCCCGACTTCGCCGAACTCGTCACCCCCGCCTGCACGTTGGCGATCGCGAGCACCCGCACGGTGGCCCTCTTCGGCACCGGCTCCGCACAACCCGCCGCCAACCGCTCGGTGATCACCGAGTTCCGCGTGCCGGACGTCGACGCCGAGTTCGACCGCCTGGCACCCCTCGACTGCGAGATCGTCCAGAAGCCGACGACGATGCCCTGGGGCAACCGCTCCCTCCTCTTCCGCGACCCCGACGGCAACCTGGTCAACTTCTTCACGCCGGTCACCCCCGAGGCCGTGGCATGACAGCGACGCTAGGTCAGTGTGTCGAGGGCCGCGAGGACGGGAGCCGTGCCGTCCTCGGCCCGCACCCGGGCACCGAGGGCCCGGGCGCGCTCGGCGAAGGCGGGCTCGCGGGTGGCCCGTACGAGTGCGGCGGACAGGGTGTCGGCGGTGAGCCCGCGCAGCGGTACGGCGCGGGGCGCCACGCCCAGGGCGACCAGACGGGCGGCCCAGAAGCCCTCGTCGAACTGGATCGGCACCGGCACGGCCGGCACCCCGGCGCGCAGCCCGGCCGCGGTCGTGCCCGCACCGCAGTGATGGACCACGGCCGCCATCCGCGGGAACAGCGCCGCGTGCGACACCTCGCCCACGGTCAGGACGTCGTCTCCGGCCGCTTCGAGACCGCCCCACCCGCGCTGGATCACCCCGCGCAGCCCGGCCCGCCGCAGCGCGCGCACGATCTCCCCACTCAGCCGCTCCGGATCGGGCACGGTGGCACTGCCGAGCCCCACGAACACCGGAGCGGGCCCCGAGTCGAGGAAGTCCCGCAGTTCCGGCGGGAGTTGGGCGTCTCCGTCGTACGGCCACCAGTAGCCGGCCACCGTGAGCCCGGGCCGCCAGTCGGCCGGGCGGGGCACGATCAGCGGGCTGAAGCCGTGCAGGACGGGCCAGTTGTGCGCGTCGCGGGACCGGAGCGCGGTGCCGGGACGGGTGCGGGCCAGACCCAGGCGGGAGCGCACCTCCGGTACGGCGGTGGCGAAGACGTGCTCCACCGCCCGGTTCACCCCGTGCCCGGCGACCCGGTTGCCGACCGTGCCCCAGGAGCCGCCGCCGAGCACCGGCGGAGCGAACTCCCCTGTGGGCGCGAGGGGTTGGAGATACACGCCCATGCTCGGCAACGACAGTCCCTCGGCGATGGCATGCCCCAGCGGCCCCAGCGAACTGGACAGCAACAGCACGTCGCTCGCCCGCGCGGCCGTCAGTAGATCGTCGGTCATCCGCCCGACCACCGCCCGCGCCATCGCGACCACCCGCAGCAACTTGCCCCCGCCCGAGGCGCTGCGATGCAGCGCGCGCCCCCGCGAGGACTCCAACTCGGCCCGGGGATCGACCGGTAGGGAATGGAAACCGACCCCCGAACCCCCCACCAGGGGCGCGAAGCCTCCGTGGGTGACGAGGGTGACCTCGTGCCCCGCCCGGGCCAGGGCATGGCCGAGTCCGGTGTACGGGGCCACATCGCCCCGGGATCCCGCTGTCATGATCGCTACGCGCACGCCGGTCAGTATCGCGTCCGCAGGCCGACGAGTGGGGGATCTCCACGGGCCCCGCGGGCATTCCAACTGCCCCTCGTGTCACAGCCGTTGACTTCACCCTCCGGTGGCTCTACTTTCAGCGCGCCGTTTCGTTCGGTTGCCCGATCCTTGTTCGAGATATCGGCAAAGGAGCCGCATGTTTCGCACTCCCGTCCTGCGTGCCCTCGCGATGGCCGCAGCCGCAGTCACCCTGCTTCTCTTCACCAGACCCGCCCCCGCGGACCCGCTCCCCACGGCCCCGGTCGCCTCAACGACCCGTCAGATAGCCGTGCCCACCGCACCGATGGGCTGGGCGTCCTGGAACAGCTTCGCCGCGAAGATCGACTACAGCGTCATCAAGGCGCAGGTCGACGCGTTCGTCGCCTCGGGCCTCCCGGCGGCCGGCTACAACTACATCAACATCGACGAGGGCTGGTGGCAGGGCACCCGCGACAGCGCGGGCAACATCACCGTCGACACCAGCGAGTGGCCCGGCGGGATGAGCGCCATCGCCACCTACATCCACAGCAAGGGCCTCAAGGCCGGCATCTACACCGACGCCGGCGCGAACGGCTGCGGCTACTACTACCCGACGGGCCGCCCCGCAGCCGCCAACACCGGCAGCGAAGGGCACTACGCCCAGGACATGCTCCAGTTCTCCCAGTGGGGCTTCGACTTCGTGAAGGTCGACTGGTGCGGCGGCGACGCCGAGGGCCTGGACGCGGCCACCGCGTACAAGTCGATCAGCACGGCCGTCGCCACGGCCGCGGCCACCACCGGCCGCCCGCTGACCCTCTCCATCTGCAACTGGGGCTACCAGAACACCTGGAACTGGGCCACCGGCCTCGCCCCCATGTGGCGGACCAGCACGGACATCTACTACTACGGCGGCACGGCGTCCCAGGCGAGCGTGCTCTCCAACTTCGACCAGACCCTGCACCCGGCCGCCCAGCACACCGGCTACTACAACGACCCCGACATGCTCACCGTCGGCATGACCGGCCTCACCGCGGCCCAGAACCGCACCCACATGGCCCTGTGGGCGATCTCCGGCGCCCCACTGCTCGCCGGCAACGACCTCACCACGATGACCAGTGAGACCGCCGCGATCCTCAAGAACTCGGACGTCGTCGCCGTCGACCAGGACGCGCGCGGACTCCAGGGCGTCAAGGTCGCCGAGGACACCACCGGCCTCCAGGTCTACGGCAAGGTCCTCTCCGGCACCGGCAACCGCGCGGTCGTCCTCCTCAACCGCACCTCCTCCGCCCAGAACATCACCGTCCGCTGGTCCGACCTCGGCCTGACCAGCGCCTCCGCCACGGTCCGCGACCTGTGGGCGCAGTCGAACCTCGGCTCGTACGCCACGAGTTACACCGTCAGCGTCCCGGCGGGCGGCTCGGTGCTGCTGAAGGTGAGCGGCGGCACCGAAGCGGCGAGCACCAACTACACCGCCACCTCCACCGGCAAGTACACCTCGGTCAGCGCGGCGAGCACCGGCCTCGACGTCGTCGACATCCCCTACACCAACACCGGCTCCACCGCCGTCACCGGCACCCTCCAGGTCAACAGCCAGACCGCGACGACGGTCTCCTTCCCGCCGACCGGCTCCAGCCAGGGCACGGTCTCGGTCCAGGTCAACCTGTCGAAGGGCTCCGCCAACTCCCTCACCTTCACCGGCAGTTCACTGCCGACCCTGGGAGCGGTCAACGTCCAGCCCATCCCCGGCACGAACGGAAACCTGGTCGTCGGCACCGGGTCCGGCCGCTGCGCCGACGTCTACAACAACACCATCACCAACGGCACCCAGGCCGAGATCTGGGACTGCAACGGCGGCCAGAACCAGGCCTGGACGTACACCTCCCGCAAGGAACTCGTGGTGTACGGCAACAAGTGCCTGGACGCCTACAACAACGGCACCACCAACGGCACCAAGGTCGTCATCTGGGACTGCAACGGCCAGAACAACCAGAAGTGGACCGCCAACTCCGACGGCACCCTCACCAACGTCAACGCGGGCCTGTGCCTGGACGCGTCCGGCGCCGCCACGGCCAACGGGACCCTGCTCATCCTGTGGACCTGCGGCACGGCGAACAACCAGAAGTGGACGCTGACGTAGTCGTAGCGCGTGTCCCGCCGGTCGTCAGGGCCGGCGGGATGTGTGGTTCTAGGCGAGCGCGGCGATGACCAGTCCTGTCGCCGCGAGCAGCGCGCACGCCAACAGCCAGGCGGCGAGCAGGCGTTGGCGCAGTCCTCGGTACGTCTCCTCGTACTCGCCCCGCAACTGCCTGCCCCGCTCGGCCGTACGCTCCCAGGAGGCGCGGGAGAGTTCGAGATACTCCGCCTCGAAGTGCCGTTCCACATCGGCCCGTTGGCCGTCGGTGAGCCAGTCGAGCCGGGCGGTGAAACGCGCGGCGGCGGCACGACCCTCCGTGTGGGTGGCCGCGATCAGCAGGTGCCCCTCGATCTCGTTGAGGAACGTCCCCGGGGCCAGGGGGTGTTCGTCCATGGCGGTCATCGTGACGTCAACTCCCGTTCCAGGGCCGGGACATCGGGGTGGTGCAGGTCGAACGCCGGGGATTCGCTGCGGATGCGGGGGAGGGTGAGGAAGTTGTGCCGGGGCGGCGGGCAGGACGTCGCCCACTCCAGTGAACGGCCGTAGCCCCATGGGTCGTCGACCTCGACCTTCTCTCCATACTGCGCTGTCTTCCAGACGTTGTAGAGGAACGGCAGGATCGACAGCCCGAGCACGAACGAGAAGATCGTCGACACCGTGTTGAGGGTCGTCAGGCCCTCCACCGCGAGGTAGTCGGGAATCCGGCGCTGCATCCCGTTCACGCCCAGCCAGTGCTGGACCAGGAAGGTGCCGTGGAAGCCGATGAACAGCGTCCAGAAGGTGATCTTGCCGAGGCGCTCGTCGAGCATCTTGCCGGTCATCTTCGGCCACCAGAAGTGGAAGCCGGAGAACATCGCGAACACGACCGTGCCGAACACCACGTAGTGGAAGTGCGCGAC
>NZ_JBSFCQ010000013.1:0-314207 GCF_053891435.1 Streptomyces sp. NPDC002276
AAGGTGGACATCCCGGTCGCCACGGGTGAACGCATCCACGACCGCGTCGAGTTCCGCGAGCTGTTCGAGAGCTAGGCCGTCGCCCGAGGGTGCGGCACTACGGGATGCTCGGGACGGGCCATGCGGTCACCATACCCTCCCTGGGTATGGCGACCGCACAAGGGTGGTCTGCCTCCGGTCAGTTCCCCACTGCCGGTGCTTTCGCGCTGCGGTAGGTGGAGATACCCAGCGCGAGCAGCCAATAACTGAGAATCGCGCCCATGAGAGCGGTGGTGCCCCAGCCGTTCGCCGCGTAGAAATTCGCCGGAGAATTCCCGAAGAACAGGGACGGCACGAAGGCCAGATTGATCCCGGCCAGGACATAGCCCGACCTGCTGGTCCAGCGCGGCAGGAGTTCCGTGCGGGAGACGGCGAATCCCAGCGCGGTCAGAAAGAACGCGAGCATGAGCCGGGAGATCGACCCGTAGAGAATGTAGGTGCCGCTGACGTCGATCGTCGGGTCGATCGGATGGTCGGCGGCGATCACCGCACCGGCTTCCAGACCGCTGGAGACCAGCGTGATCGTCGTGTAGACCAGCCCGGCGGTGAAAGCCATGGAACCGGCCCACTCGTACGCGGGATTCACGCGCTTCACCAGTTCACGGAAGGCCGTCACGAACACCAGCAGAAACGCCAGCGCGACGATCCCGATCAGCAGCCGGGCCAGCACATTCGCGTCCGGCGGCGGTCCCGAATAGATGAAGTAGAGCGGAACTTCGACGATGAGAGCGACCGCGGCGGCGATTCCCGCACCGCCCGCAAGACGCCTGGCCGACATTTCGTTCATGGTGTCCCCCGGAATTTCCGTGTGGTGGATTCGGTACACCTCGAATCCTGCCGCCGACGGCACACACAGTCCCTGGGCCTGAGGACCGGATCGGGGGTGTGCCTGGCGACACCCTCACCTACGGCCCCAAAAACGATCGAGGGGCGGTTCCGGATTCCTCCGGAACCGCCCCTCAACCAACGACTCAATCGAGTCGGGACGACAGGATTTGAACCTGCGACCCCTTGACCCCCAGTCAAGTGCGCTACCAAGCTGCGCCACGTCCCGTCGCGCTTTCCTGCGGTGAACCGCGTGATCGCGCGAACAGCAGCCTACCCCACGGTCGGGGGTGCGCCGAAGCCGGTGCCGGGCGCGGGACAATCGTCGTATGAGCGACACATCCTCGGACGGCGCGGACGGTACGAACGGGGTGCGGGACCGGGACGGTGAGGGCCGGGCGCGCAATGCCCGGCCCCGGGACGGGCTCGGGCGGCCGCTGCCCTACGGCGTGGACGGCGTGGCACGGCAGCCCGAGGGCGTTGTGCGGGCGCCGGAGGAGACCGTCGTCGAGGCGCAGGCGTTGCTCGACGAGGGGAAACCGTTCCACGCGCACGAGGTCTTCGAGGACGCCTGGAAGTCGGGGCCGGACGAGGAGCGTGCCCTGTGGCGCGGGCTCGCCCAGCTCGCGGTGGGACTGACGCACGCGGCCCGGGGGAACGTCACCGGCGGCGCCCGGCTGCTGCGGCGCGGTGCCGGAGGCGTGGAGGAGTGGTCGTCCCTGAACGGGCGGGCGCGGCCGTACGGGATGGATCTCGCGGGGGTCGCCGCCTGGGCGCGCGAACTCGGCGACGACGTGGAGCGGGGCGGCGGGAACGTCGACGCACGGGCGCGGGCGCCCCGGCTGCGCGGAACGTCGTAGCCGGTCGATGCCGTGTCGGTACCGGTCGATGATGCCGTCGATGCCGTGTCAGTACCGGTCAGTACCGGTCGGTGTACTGACTGTCAGTGGCGTGAGGCAGACTCGGGGGCGTGCGAAAGATTCATGTCATCGGTATCGGCGCGGGCGACCCCGAGCAGCTCACCCTCCAGGCGGTCAGGGTGCTGCGGAGCACCGACGTGTTCTTCATTCTCGACAAGGGTGAGGTGAAGTCCGACCTCACCGGGCTCCGCCGGGACATGCTCGACGCGCACATACCGGAGGGGACGTACCGCCTGGTAGAGGCTCGCGACCCGGAGCGGGACCGGAAGGCCGGGGGTGCCGCGTACTCCCCGGCGGTCGGGGACTGGCGCAGCGCTCGCGCGGACATCTACGAGCGGCTGATCACCGAGGAGTTGGGCGAGGACGAGAGCGGCGCGTTCCTGGTGTGGGGGGATCCCTCGCTGTACGACAGCACGCTCGGGATCCTGGAGGAGATCCTGGAGCGGGGCGCGGTGACCTTCGAGTACGACGTCGTGCCCGGCATCAGCAGTGTCTCGGCGCTCGTCGCCCGGCACCGCACGGGGCTGAACCGGGTGGCCGGGCCGGTGCAGATCACCACGGGCCGGCGGCTGTCCGAGGGGTTCCCGGAGGGGGTGGACGACGTGGTCGTGATGCTCGACGCGCGGCAGACCTTCCGGCAGTACGCCGACGACGACATCGACATCTACTGGGGCGCCTATATAGGTACCCCGGACGAGATCCTCGTCTCCGGGCCGATAGCCGAGGCCGCCCCGCGCATCGAGCGGTTGCGCGCGGAGGCCCGTGAGCGCAAGGGCTGGATCATGGACACGTATCTGCTGCGCCGGCACCCGGCAGCGGAGTAGGCGCGGGCAGGCACCCGAGCGGACCCGCCCACTGTGCAAGGAGGGTCCATCGGTGTGAAGGTGACCTCGTGACAGTCGCCGAGGAAACCGCGCTGCCCTCCGCGCAGCAGCCCCCCGTGCTGGACTCGCGCCGCCGCAACGTCGTCTTCGTGACGATCGTGCTCGGCATGCTGCTGGCGGCCCTCGACCAGACGATCGTGGGCACCGCCCTGCCGACGATCGTGTCGGACCTGGGCGGTGCCGCGCACATGTCGTGGGTGGTCACCGCCTATCTGCTGGCGGAGACCGTGGCGACCGTGCTGGTCGGCAAGTTCGGCGACCTGTTCGGCCGCAAGGTGGTCTTCCAGGTCTCGGCGATCGTGTTCATCACGGGTTCGTTCCTGTGCGGTCTCGCCACCAACATGACGTTGCTGATCGCCTGGCGCGCGGTGCAGGGCATCGGCGCGGGCGGGCTGATGGTGACGGCGATGGCGCTGATCGCCGACGTCATCCCGCTGCGGGAGCGCGGCAAGTACCAGGGCGCGATCGGCGCGGTGTTCGGCGTGGCCACGGTCATCGGACCGCTGCTGGGCGGCCTGTTCACCGACCATCTGACCTGGCGCTGGGCGTTCTACGTCAACGTGCCGATCGCGATCGTCGTCGTCATCGCGGCGGCCCGCACCATCCCGGTGGTCAAGTCGGCCGTACGGCCCGTCATCGACTATCTCGGCATCGCACTGGTCGCGGTCGGCGCCAGCTCCCTGATCCTGGCGACGAGTTGGGGCGGCAACGAGTACGCGTGGGGTTCGGCGACCATCATCGGCCTGTTCGTGGGCGGCACGATCGCGCTCGGCCTGTTCTGCTGGGTAGAGACGCGGGCCGCCCAACCCATGCTGCCCATGCGGCTGTTCGGCAACCCGGTGTTCGCGGTCTGCTCGATCCTCAGCTTCATCGTCGGCTTCGCGATGCTCGGCGCGCTGACGTATCTGCCGACCTATCTCCAGTACGTCGACGGCGACTCGGCCACGGTCTCCGGTGTGCGGACGCTGCCCATGGTGATGGGGCTGCTGATCGCGTCCGTGTTCAGCGGCAACGTGGTCAGCAAGACCGGCCAGTACCGCCTCTTCCCGATCATCGGCTCCGCGGTGATGGGCGTCGGGTTGTATCTGATGTCCCTCATGGGTCCGGGCACCGGGGCGTTCCTGGAATCGGTGTACATGTTCGTGCTCGGCACCGGCATCGGGCTGTGCATGCAGGTGCTGACGATCGCCGTGCAGAACACCGTCGAGTACACCGACCTGGGCACCGCGACCTCCGGCGTCACCTTCTTCCGTACGCTGGGCAGTTCCTTCGGCACCGCCGTCTTCGGCACGATCTACGCCAACAGCCTGGCGCCCAACCTCAAGGACGGCATCGCGTCCGCCGCGAGGACGAGTGCGCTGAACCCGGCCGTCATCACCAAGGCGGCGACCAGCCCCGAGGGTCTGCACAAGCTGCCGCACGCCGCCGCCGCGCCGATCATCAACGCGTACGCCGACACCATCCAGACGGTGTTCCGGTGGACGGTCCCGGTCGCGGTGATCGGTTTCGTCGTCGCCCTGTTCCTCAAGCAGGTCCAGCTGCGCGACAGCGCGCGGATGGGCTCCACCGACATGGGCGAGGGCTTCGCGTCCCCGCGCGGCGGTGACTCGCAGCGCCTCCTCGAAGCGGCCGTGGGCAAGGTCATCGGCAGCACGGACCTGGACACGGCCCGGCGGATCATCACGGACTCCGACACCCGGCTGGACATCGCCGGCGCCTGGGCCGTGATGCAGGTCGAACTGTTCGGCCGGCTGGTCGGCCACGCCAGCCTCGGTCTGATCGCCGCCCGCCGGCACATGCCCCCGGAGGTGCTCCTCCCGGTCTTCGACCGCATGGTCGAGGAGGGCTACCTCACCCGCACCGGTTCCCTCCTCTCCCACACCTCGGCGGGCGAACGCGAGGCCGAGATCATCGGCAGGGCGTGGGGCAACTGGCTGGAGGCCCGGGTCCAGCAGGACATCGGCCGCCCCTCGGGCACCGACCTCCGTGCCGCGGTCGACACCATCGCCAAGCGCCTGCTGGTGGAAGACCTCAGCTCCGGACTCCCGCAGCGCCCGGCGGAGTTGGCCGAGAGCTCCACCTCCTGAACGGGAACTCCACCTCCTGAAAGGGGACTCCGCCTCCTGAAAACCGGGTGCCGGGCGAGCGGAGCCGCTGTCACACTCACGGCATGTCCCCGACACCCGTGCGCTTCCACGACTCGCGCGCCACGCTCGCCGACTTCGCGTCGTCGGTGCTGGTCCGGTGTCCGCGCTGCGAGCGGATCGCCCACTTCGAACAGCGCCCGTGCACCACTCCGGACGCCGCCGGCAAGAGGTACCCGCACACCCGCCTGGTCTGCCGGTCCTGCGGCCTGTGCCGGATCAGCGTCGGCGCGGTCCACTCCTCGCGGTACTCCAGCGCCTGTTCCTGCCCGTCCCTGTGGCTGCGGACCGGAACCCGGCACGGGGAGCTGTGGGCGTACAACCTCCAACACCTGGGCCTCATCAGGCGGTTCGTCGCCGCCGACCTGCGCGAACGCGCGTCCTGGTACGACACCGGCCGGAAGATGACGCTGGTCGCCCGACTCCCGGCCTGGATCAAGAGCGCCAAGAACCGGGACGAGGTACTGCGCGCGGTGCACCGCCTCCGGGCCACGGTCATCACCCCGGGCTGAACCCCGGCCACCCCGGCCACCCCAGCCACCCCAGCCACCCCAGCCACCCCAGCGCCCCGGCGACATCAGGCACCACACGCACCCCCTCCGGCAACGGCGGCCGTCCTACGACCACCACCGGGACGCCCGCCTCCCGCGCGGCCGTGAGTTTGGCCGCCGTAGCCGCTCCCCCGCTGTCCTTCGTCACGACCACGTCGATCCGGTGCTCGCGCAACAGCGCCGCCTCGTCGGCCACCGTGAAGGGGCCGCGCGCGAGCAGTACCTCCACGTCCGGTGGCATCGGGGGCTCGGGCGGCTCCACCGACCGTACGACGAAGTGCAGTTGGGGCAGGTGGGCGAAGGCGGCGAGGCCCAGGCGGCCGGTGGTGAGGAGGATACGGCGGCCGAGTGCGGGCAGCGCGTCGGCGGCCTCGGGCAGTGAGGCGACCATGTGCCAGCGGTCTCCGGGGACCGGCCGCCAGCCCGGTCTGCGCAGCACCACGGCGGGAAGTCCGGTGTCCGTCGCGGCCCACGCCGCGTTCGCGGTGATCGACTCGGCGAAGGGGTGCGTGGCGTCGACGACCGCGTCCACGTGCTGCTCCCGCAGCCACTCGGCCAGCCCCTCCGCGCCGCCGAACCCGCCGATCCGTACGTCCCCGGCCACTGCCCCGGGCCGCGAGACCCGCCCGGCGAGCGAAGTCGTCACCCGGGCCTCGGGACGCCGTACCGCCAGCTCGGCGGCCAGCTCTCGTGCCTCGGTGGTACCGCCGAGGATCAGGATGTGCGGGAGCATGCGGCGAGCGTACGAGGTCACGTCAGCGCAGGAGGAGTTGCAGGCCGCCGATGATCGTCGCCGCGATCACGATCCGCTCGAACAGGCGCTGGTTGATGCGGTTCACGGCCCATTTGCCGATCAGCGCACCCGGCACGACGAACGCCGCGAGCGCTGCGTCGAGCAGCAGTGAGTGGCCGTCGATCAGGCCGAGCCCGACGCTGAAGGGCACCTTGGTGACATTGACGATCAGGAAGAAGAAGGCGGACGTGCCGAGGAAGCCCAGCTTCCGGAAGCCTGCCGAAAGCAGGTACATCGACATCACCGGGCCGCCGGCGTTGGCGACCATCGTCGTAAATCCGCCGAGCACTCCGTACGAGCTGGCTTTCACCCGGCCGGACCGGGTGGCCACCGAGTCCGGATCCTCGTCGGTCTCGGCCTTGCGGCGGCGCCACAAGGTCACTCCGGCCATGAGCAGCAGGATCGCGCCGATCGACGTCCGTACGACCGCGTCGTCGGCCCACACCAGGAACAGGGTCCCGATCACGACCCCCGCCGCGACCGCCGGGAACAGTCGCCACAGGGTGGGCCAGTGGGCGTGCCGACGGTAGGTGAGGACCGCGAGGACGTCGCCGACGATCAGGATCGGGAGCAGTACGCCGGTGGAGGCGCGGGCGGGCAGGACGGCCGCGAAGATCGCCAGACTGACCGTGTTGGCCCCGCTCACGGCGGTCTTGGAGAAGCCGACGAGCAGGGCCGCGGCGGCGAGCGCGGCGAATTCCCAGCCGGATATGTGCCAGAGCGTCATCGTGTTCATGCGAGGACCGATCGTATGTCCTTACATCTGTCCGCGTAAGGAGTGTCTCGCCAGGTGGCCCCTGCCACACCTCCGTGGATCATGGCGCCGAACGGGCGGTGTTAGTTTCTGACCGTGGCCGACACCCGCGCGCATGTCCTCCCCGGTACCCGGAGCACGATCACCGCACGCGAGTGGCCGCACGAGCGCCCGCGGTGCGTCGCCCTCGTCGCGCACGGATACGGCGAACACATCGGCCGGTACGCCGAGTTGGCCGCCGTGCTGGTGGCGCACGGTGCCGCCGTCCTCGGGCCCGACCACCAGGGTCACGGCGAGTCGGGCGGTGAGCGGGTGCTGATCGGCGACTTCGAGGACGTGGTCACGGACCTGCGCTCCGTCGCCGACCTGGCCCGCGCCACCTACCCGGGCGTCCCGCTCGTCCTGATCGGCCACTCCATGGGCGGCCTGATCGCGTCCCGTTTCGCGCAGCGCCACGGCGACGAGCTCACCGCGCTGGTGCTGTCGGGGCCCGTGATCGGGGACTGGAGGCTGCCGGGCAGGCTGCTCGCCCTCGACGAGATCCCGGACGTCCCGATCAGCCCGGCCGCGCTCTCCCGTGACCCGGAGGTAGGTGTGGCGTACGCCGCTGATCCGCTGGTCTGGCACGGTCCAATGAAGCGGCCGACGCTGGAGGCCTTCGCCCGCACCCTGACGACGGTCGCCGACGCGGTTGACGTCGGCTCGTTGCCGCTGCTGTGGCTGCACGGCGCTGACGACCGGCTCGTCCCGCTCCCCGGCAGTCGCGTGGGCGTCGAGCGGTTGAGCGGCGGCGAGTTGACCGAGCACGTGTATCCGGGTGCCCGGCACGAGCTGTTCCACGAGACGAACCGGGCGGAGGTCTTCGCGGACCTGATCCGTTTCCTGGACGGTGTGTTGAGCGGCGGCACGCGCTCAACATGACCGTGCCGAACTGCTCGCACACCCCAACTGGGCTGTCACATCACGGCACTTGACCTGGGCGCCCCGCGCACGGCACCGGGCCGACCACTGGTTCATTCAGCGGGCGACGCTGCTGCTGGTCCGGCGGTCGGGCATCCGGCGGTTCCTGGACGTCGGCACCGGGATACCGGCTTCACCCGACCTCCACCAGATCGCCCGGCCCACCGCGCCGGACGCGCGCATCGTATACGTCGACAACGACCCGATCGTCCTCGCGCACGCGGCGGCGCTGCTGCGCGGCACGCCCGAGGGCGCGACGGAGTACCTCCAGGCCGAGGCCCGCGAACCCCTCACGATCCTCGAACAGGCCGCCCGCCGGTTCCGCCCCTCATGGCCGCCCCGCCGGAAACAGCGCCCGCACCTCCCATCCGCCCCCTGCGCGCGGACCGGCCCGGAGTTCACCGCCGAGTGCCGTCACCCGTTCCGTGAGGCCGACGAGACCGAAGCCGCCGCCGTGCGCGGCGGCCGGGAGCTGGGTGCCGCCGCGGCCGTCGTCCGTCACCGTGACCTCCAGCCGGCGGCCCGCCCGGCGCAGCCCCACGGTGACCTCGGGGGCGTCGGCCGCGTGCCGCCGTACGTTCGTGAGGGCCTCCTGTACGACGCGGAAGGCGGCGGCCTGCACCTCGTGCGGGAGGTCGTCGGGGAGTGCGGGGTCGCGGTGCAGGGTGACCTTCTGGACCGGGCTCGCGAAGCCGTCGACGAGTTCGGCGACGGCCGCGAGGTCGCCGGCCGGGCGGCGGTCGGCCGCGTCCGGTCCGGCGTCGCGCAGTACGCCGACCGTGCGCCGCATGGACGCCAGGGCCTCGGTCGCGGCGCGTTCGATACCCGACAGCACGGGGTCGAGGTCAGCGGGCCTGCTGGTCGCCATCATGCGGGCCACCTGGGTCTGCACGAGGATGCCGGTGACGTGGTGGGCGACGAAGTCGTGCAGGTCGGCGGCGATGGCGAGGCGTTCGGCGCGCCGGGTCTCGGTGACCGCGACGGTACGGCGGTAGTCGAGCGAACGCAGATAGCCGGCGAACCCGGCGATCGCGCCGACGAGGACCAGTCCGACCGTCGTGACCAGCAGCAGGTTGTCGTCGGTGAGCGAGTGGAAGTAGCGGGCGGGCAGGGCGAGCAGCGCGAGGCCGTCCAGGACGCCGCACACCGCGGCCCAGGGCCGCTGACAGTGCCGTACGGCGATGAAGGTCAGGGTCAGCAGGATCACGATCTCGCCGGGGCCGAACAGCTCCGCGTGATCGGCGAGGATCGCGCCCGCGCTGTACAGCAGCGAGAGGACGGCGGGCACGGCGGTGCGCAGCTGCGGGGTGAGCCATGGCGGGCGCCGGGCGACGGGCCACAGGACGGCGGCCAGGCCGGTGCCGAGCACCAGGACCGCGGGCCAGGCCGAGCGGCCGGTGGAGGCGGTGAAACTCAGGTCGTAGGCCGCGAGACCGAGCAGGGCGCCCACGGCGAGCCCCCGTGCGCAGCCCCGGCCGGTGACGGATCTCATGCTGGTCACGGTATGCGAGGCGTGGTGGGGTGGGATCGGCCGAACGGTCGAGCGGGGTGCCGCGAACCCTGGCCGTTCGGCCGAGGCGGGCCCGGGTCCGGGCCGACGAGAGTGGGACCGCTTCCTCCCCTCCCACCCTTCAGGAGTACGTGATGCAGTCCACCAGGTTCGTCATCGGGGTGATCGGCGGCGCGGCGGCCGCGGTCGCCCTCGGTGCGCTCGGCACCCATCTGCTGTCGGGCACGCAGTCCACCACCGAACTCGACGCGCACAGCACGGTCACGGTGGACGGCCACAAGGCGCTGTCGGCGGACATCGTGGCCGGCCGGGCGCAGAGCAGGTACCACCCGCTCCCCTGGGTCGGCGACAAGGTCTCGGGGGTCACCTGCCCCACCGGCCTGAAGGCCGTCGCCGGAGCGACCGTCACCTGCACCGGCAGGAAGAGCGACGGTACGGCGGTCGACATCCCGGTCACCGTGGTCAAGGCCTCGGCGGACTCCGTCACGTGGAAGTTCGACCGCTCATGAACGCCGTCCTGGCCGGTGTCGGCCTCGTCAAGAAGTACGGCTCCACGACGGCCCTGGCGGGCGTGGACGTGGAGGTCGGTGCCCGCGACTCCCTCGCGATCATGGGCCCTTCGGGGTCCGGCAAGTCCACGCTGCTGCACACCCTCGCGGGGATCGTCCGCCCGGACGGCGGGCAGGTGCTGCTGCGCGGTGAGCGCATAGACGACCTGGGCGAGAACCGGCTCAGCGCCCTGCGCCGCAAGAGGTTCGGATTCGTCTTCCAGTCCGGCCAGTTGCTGCCCGAACTGCCCGCCGAGGAGAACGTCGCCCTCCCGCTGATGCTGGAGGGCCTGCCCCGGGCGCAGGCGGTGGAGCGCGCCCGGCGCTGGTTCGCCCCGCTCGGTCTGGACGGTCTGGAGCTGCGCCGCCCCGGCCAGTTGTCCGGTGGTCAGGCCCAACGGGTCGCCATCGCACGGGCGTTGGCCGTGGCGCCGGACGTGGTCTTCGCCGACGAACCGACCGGCGCCCTGGACCAGGCGACCAGCACGGAGGTCGTACGGCTGCTGACGTCGGTGACCCGTGAGCAGGGTGCCGCGCTGGTGATGGTCACGCACGACGCCGAAGTGGCCGCGCACTGCGACCGGGTCCTGCGGGTCCGGGACGGCCTGATCAGCGACTACAGCCAGTTCACCGTCAGTTGAGCCTCCGGAGTCCCCGATGCGTTCCCCCGTCCTGCCCCTGACCTGGCATCTCGCCAAGGCGTCCGGCCGTCGCGGCCGACAGAGCCACCTCCTCGCGGCCACTGCCGCCGCCGTCGGCTCACTCGTCCTACTCACCCTGCTCGCCGCCTACTTGGGCGCCGGGGCCCGCGCCGACCGCACCGCCTGGCGCACCCCCGCCCCGGACCGCCACGGCACCGCGGTCCAGGCCCTCGCCACGACCTACGTCCGCGACGAACCGATCACCGTCGTCTCCCTCGCCCAACTCCCCCACCACACACCGACACCCGCCCCACCCGGCCTCAACTCCTTCCCGAAGCAGGGAGATTGGTACGTCTCCCCGGCCCTCGCGCGACTCCTCCACACCCTCCCCCCGACCCAACTGGCCGACCGCTTCCCGAAGTCGACGTCCTACGGCACGATCGGCGCCGCCGGGCTCGCCTCGCCCGACGAGCTGGTGGCGGTGATCGGCCGCGCTCCCACGGACCCGGCGGTCGCCAAGTCGGCGGGCGGGCAAGGGATTTACGACGTGGGGCTGACCGCGCGGTCCGTCGTCTCCGGGTTCTCCGGTACGCGGCGCAGCGTGTTCACCGTCGACGACCAGGGCGCCGTACTCCTCGGTGTGGGTCTCCTGGTCGTTCCTGTGATCGTGCTGGCCGCCGCGGCCGGGCGGCTCGGTGCGGCCCGCCGGGAGCAACGCCTGGCCGCGCTGCGGCTCGCCGGGGCGACTCCCCGGCAGATCCTCGCCATGACCGGCGTGGAGGCGGCTGTGGTGGGTGCGGCCGGTGCCCTGGTGGGTGCGGTGGCCTACGGGGCGCTGCTGCCCGCGCTCGCCCAGGTGCCGTACGGCATCGGGACCTGGTACGTCGGGCAGTTGTGGGTGGGGTTGCCGTGGGTGGCGGCGGTCGTGGTGGGGGTGGCCGGGCTGATCGCGGTGAGCGCGATGTCGACGCTGCGTCAGGTCGCGTCCTCGCCGCTCGGGGTCGCCCAGCAGTCGGACCCGCGCCGCACCCGGCTGGTCCGGCTCGTGCTGTTCGTGGCGGTGCTGGTCTACATCCGGGTGAGCACCCACGGCAGCACCCTCAAGCCGGGGACGCTGGTCGCGCTGATGGTGCTGTTCTACGGCGCGTTCTGGATGTTCGGGCCGTGGCTCGTGGACCGGCTGGGCCGGGTCGTGGGACGGTTCGCGCGCCGTCCGGCGACCCTGCTGGCGGCCCGCCGCCTCAGTGACGATCCGCGCGGTGCCTGGCGGACGGTCAGTGGTCTGGTGCTGGCCGGGTTCGTCGCCGGGTTCTTCACCGTCGGTCTGCTCGGCATCGTCGGTCTCGACCATCGGGGCCAGGTCGCCGTACCGACCGCGAGCGCCGCGGACGCCCGGCACGCGGTCGGCGAGGCTCGCCGACTGCTGCGCGCGGCGGGCGTCGAGGCGACCGTGGGCACGGACGACGACGGGTTCCTGCTCGGCGGCAGCGACGGCGTGGTCGCGCATGTCTCCGGCGGACCGGCCTCCCTCGACACGGCCGTCACCGCCCTCCAGCCGCTCGGCGCGGGACGGTTGCCGTACGCGGGTGCCTACGCGGAGGCGCAGGACGCGGCCGTCAGCGACCGTCTGGCCCAACTCGGCACCGCCACACTGGCGGTGAGCTTCCTCGTCGCGACGGCCTCGGCGGGTCTGACCGCCGCCGCGAACGTCCTGGACCGGCGCCGTACGTACGGTCTGCTGCGTCTGTCCGGTGCGCCGCTGAAGGTGCTGGACCGGGCCAGGGTCCGCGAGACGGTCCTCCCGCTGGTCGTGCTGGCCGGCGGTACCACCGCGACCGGTCTGTACGCGGCCGTGCAGGTCAACAAGGCGGCGGGCAGCACGATCAGCACCTCCGGCGCCGTACAGCTGGCCGTCTGCGTGACCCTGGGCGCCCTCGCCATGCTCGCCGCGATCGGCGCGAGCCGCCCGTTGCTGCGCGTGGTCACGGCGGACCCGGCCCGGGCGACGGACTGACACCGACCGCCCCCTCCCCTCTGAGGCATGATCGACCCATGACCGTCCCCTCCCCGCCCATCCGTGTGCTGATCGCCGACGACCAGGAGATGGTCCGTACCGGTTTCCGGTTCTTCCTGGACGCGCAGCCCGACATCACCGTGGTCGCCGAGGCCGTCGACGGCGAGGAGGCCGTGGCGCTGGCCCGGCGTGAGCGGCCCGATGTGTGTCTGCTGGACATCCGGATGCCGAAGCTGGACGGTCTGGCGGCGACGCGGTTGCTGGCGGGGCCGGACGTGGCCGATCCGCTGCGGGTGGTCGTGGTGACGACCTTCGACCTGGACGAGTACGTGTACGGCGCGTTGCGCGGCGGTGCCTGCGGGTTCCTGCTGAAGGACTCGGGGCCGACGCTGCTGGCGGAGGCGGTCCGGGCGGCGGCGGCCGGTGATTCGCTGGTCTCGCCCTCGGTCACCGTCCGGCTGCTCAGGCATCTCACCGACACGACGACGGCGGCGCCCGAACCGGCCCCGCCCGCACCGGCGTTGCGCGAGCCGCTCACGGACCGCGAGGCCGAGGTCGTCCGGCTGGTGGCGCTCGGCCGGACGAACGCCGAGATCGCGGCCGAGCTGTATGTCTCCCTGTCCACGGTGAAGACACATCTCTCCAGCGTCCAGCTGAAACTGGCCGCGCGGAACCGCGTCGAGATCGCGGCCTGGGCCTGGCAGCACGGTCAGGTGCGGCCGGGTTCCTGAAAGCGCTCAGGCCGAGATGTCCACGGCCGCTTCCGCGTGCGTGACGAAGTCGTCGACCAACCGGTGGAAGAGCGCGGCGAGTTGGCGCAGGTCCTCGGAGGACCAGTCCGCCAGCGCCATCTCCATGCCCCTGCGGCTCGCGTCCCGGATGCGGTTGATGGCGGCCAGTCCGCTGTCGGTGAGCTGGATGCGCTGGGCTCGGCCGTCGTCGGGGTCCGGGATGCGGACCACATGGCCGAGTTGCTCCAACTGCCGTAGCTGGCGGGTGACATGGGAGGCCTCCACCGACATCCGGACCGCGAGGACCCCGGGGCGCAGCGGCTCGCTCTCGGCGATGTAGCGCAGGATCGCCACGGCGGCCCGGTCCAGGGGCAGGCCGACCAGCGCCATCAGGCGCTCGTGCTGCCGGGCCCGTCCGGCCAGATAGGAGATCCGGGTCAGGACCCGCTCGATCTCGGCTATGTCCGCCGGGACGGACGCTGTTGCGGGTGGCGGTGTGGACATGTGTCCACCGTAACAGGTACTTGCCTGAGTTAAGCAAGGTCGAAACGATTGCTTGACTTAAGTAACGCATTTATGGTTGCCTAACTCAAGCAAGTCCAGAGCTGGGGTCACCGAAGCGGAGGTGTCCCCGTCGCGCCGTACGCCGTGGGGACGGAGTATGGCGCCGTCACCGGTTCCCGGCGGTCGGAGCACTCCCCCCGTCCGCCGCCGGGGCCGGTGACACCCCTCACGCACATGGAAAGCGAGTCCCCTCATGGCCACGATGAAGTCCGTCCAGACCGGTGCCGTCGACAAGATCGACGTGGTGGACGTCGAGCGTCCGGTACCCGGACCCAAGGACGCCCTCATGAAGATCCGTGCCTGCGGGATCTGCGGTACCGACACCTTCTTCCTGCACATCGGCGGCGGCCCGTTCGGCGCGGGCGGCGCCATGGTGCCGGTGCCCCTCGGGCACGAGCCGGCCGGTGAGATCGTCGAGGTCGGTGCCGAGGTCGACGGTCTGAAGACCGGTGACCGGGTGGTCGTCAACCCGCAGGGCTCCCCCTCCGGGATCATCGGCTGCGGCGGCAAGCACGGCGCCATGAGCGACTACCTCCTGCTGGAGGACTGCGAGGTCGGCAAGAGCGTCACCGTCTTCCCCGACACCGTGCCCTTCGACGTCGCCGCCCTGAACGAGCCGATGGCGGTGGCCCGGCACGCCGTCAACCGTTCGGAGGCCAAGCCCGGCGACAAGGTCGTCATCTTCGGCGCCGGACCCATCGGTCTGGGCGCGGCCATCTGGCTGAAGCTTCGCGGGGTCGAGCACGTCGTCGTCGCCGACGTCATCGCCTCCCGCCTGGAGACCGCGCTCGCGGTCGGCGCGGACGCCGTCATCAACTCCGCCGAGGAGGACGTGACGTCACGCCTGACCGAACTGCACGGGCAGGCCGCCAACGCGCTCGGGCAGCCCCGCCCCGGCACCGACATCTACATCGACGCCGCCGGTGTCGCCGCCGTCGTCAACACCACGGTCGACTCCGCGAAGTGGGGTGCCAAGCTGGTGATGGTCGCCGTACAGAAGAAGGGCGCCGACATCGACCTCGGCGGGATGCTGCGCAGCGAGCTGACGCTGATCGCCTCGCAGGGCTACCCCACCGAGATCTTCGAGGTCACCCAGGAGATCGTCGAGCACCACGAGCGGTTCGCCAAGCTGATCAGTCACCGGGTGCCCTTCGGCGAGGTCGAGCACGCCTTCGAGCTCGCGCTGACACCGGGCGCGGCGGAGAAGATCGTCGTCACCTTCGACGAGTAGACGAGCAGCGGGCGGCGCGCCGGTCCCCCGCCCCCCGGCGGGGCCCGGCGCGCCGCCCGCCCGCCTCGGACAGGACCCCCACACCATGATCCACCGCCTGCAGCGGGTGCTGCGCTGCCATCCCCGTACCGTCGACCTGGTCCTCGCCGCCGCGCTCCTCGCCTGCGCCTTCCCCGGCAGCATGCTGACGATCCCGGGCCGCGATCTCGAAGTCCCTTGGTGGCCCGGCGTGTTGGTCTCGGGTCTCGCCTCGCTCGCCCTGCTGTGGCGGCGCACCCTGCCGCGCACCACCGTGGTGGTCACCCTCTGCTGCGCCATGGCGGTGGCCGCGCTCGGCTACGTCGTCACGGTCCTGGTGATCGGGCCGCTCATGGTCGCGCTGTACACCCTGGCCCTGCGCTCCGAGCGGACCACCGCGAACCTCTTCACGGCCGCCGGCATCACTCTGCTGGTGGCAACGGCCGTGATCGTGGGCCCCAACAGCGAACCGCTGATCCTGAAACTGCTCGGCCCGGTCTTCTGGCTGCTGCTGCCCACCTCGCTGGGCACCACGACCCGGCTCCGCGCGGCCTATCTGGAGGCGGTGCAGGCCCGTGCCGAGCACGCGGAACGCACCCGTGAGCAGGAGGCCCGGCACCGTGTCACCGAGGAACGCATGCGGATCGCCCGCGATCTGCACGACGTCGTCGCCCATCACCTCGTCCTGGCCAACCTCCAGGCCGGCACCGTCGTACGGCTGATGCGCAGCCGCCCCGAGGAGGCAGAGCGGATCGCCGGTGAACTCGCGGGCACCACACTGTCGGCCGTCCGCGAACTCAAGGCCACCGTGGGCCTGTTGCGGCACGCGGACGACTCGGAGTCGCCCTCGGGCCCTGCGCCGGGACTCGCCCAACTCACAGAGCTGGCAGCCTCGTTCGAGCCCGCCGGGCTGGTCGTCAGCGTCAGCACGGAGGGCAGGCCGCAGCCGCTGTCCGCCGGTACGGATCTCACGGCGTACCGCATCGTGCAGGAGGCGCTCACCAACGTGACCAAGCACGCGGGCACCGGTTCGGCCGAGGTGCGGCTCAGCTACTCGCACGACCGGCTGGGCATCACCGTCACCGACCACGGCGGTACGGCGACGCCCTCGTCCCCCGTCACCGGTGGCGGGTACGGCGTGATCGGCATGCGGGAGCGCGCGCTCTCCGCCGGTGGCCGACTCCACGCGGGTCATCGGCCCGAGGGCGGCTTCGAGGTCGTCACCGAACTGCCGTTGCTCCCCCGTTCACCGGCCCACTCCCAGAATGTACTTGCGTAACTCAATCAATCTCATTATGGTTGAGTGAGTCAAGCAAGCTAGCTCGTCCCTGATCGTCGCAGCTCGTTCCCGTTCCCGATGGAGGCTCCGCCATGTCCGACGCCCTTGCCCGACCCGCCGAAGCGGGTTCCTCCGCTCCGCCGAGGTCGAACGCCGTCGTCGCGGTGCTGGCCTTCGCCGGAATCGTCGTCTCGCTGATGCAGACGCTGGTCATCCCGATCATCCCGGAGCTGCCGAAGTACCTGAACGCCTCCGCGTCGAACACCGCGTGGGCGGTCACCGCCACCCTGCTGGCCGCCGCCGTGGCCACCCCGGTCGTGGGCCGCCTCGGCGACATGTTCGGCAAGCGCCGGATGCTGCTCACCAGCATCGTGCTGCTGGTGTCCGGCTCGATCGTGTGCGCCCTGGCCGACTCGCTGGTCCCGATGGTCATCGGCCGCGCGCTCCAGGGCCTGGCCGCCGCGGTCGTCCCGCTCGGCATCAGCATCATGCGGGACGTACTGCCCAGCGACCGGCTGGCCGGCTCCACCGCCCTGATGAGCGCCTCGCTCGGCGTCGGCGGCGCCCTGGGTCTGCCCTCGGCCGCCTTCATCGCGGACCACTACAACTGGCACATCCTCTTCTGGGTCTCCGCCGTCCTCGGTGTCCTGTCCTTCCTGCTGGTCCTGGTGCTCGTACCCGAGTCCAAGGTCCGCACCGGTGGCCGCTTCGACCTCGTCGGCTCCCTCGGACTCTCGACCGGACTGATCTCCCTGCTGCTCGCCATCTCCAAGGGCTCCGACTGGGGCTGGACCAGCGCGACCACTCTGATCCTCGGCATCGCCGCCGTCACGATCCTGCTCTCCTGGGGCTGGTACGAGCTGCGCAGCACGCAGCCGCTGGTCGACCTGCGGACGACCGCCAAGCCGCAGGTGCTCTTCACCAACCTGGCCTCGATCGCCCTCGGCTTCTCGATGTTCGCGATGTCCCTGGTCCTCCCCCAGCTGCTCCAGCTGCCCACCCAGACGGGCTACGGCCTGGGCAAGTCGATGCTGACGGTCGGCCTGGTGCTGGCCCCGCAGGGCCTGGTCATGATGGCCATGTCCGCGGTCTCCGCGGGCGTCACCAAGGCCAAGGGCCCCAAGGTCACCCTGATGATCGGCGCGCTGATCGTGGCCTCCGGCTACGCCCTGAACATCGTCCTGATGTCCGAGGTCTGGCACCTCATCCTGGTGTCCTGCATCATCGGCGCGGGTGTCGGCTTCACCTACGGCGCCCTGCCCGCCCTGATCATGGGCGCGGTCGACCCGTCCCAGACCGGTGCCGCCAACAGCCTCAACACCCTGATGCGGTCCCTGGGCACCAGCTTCGCCAGTGCCATCGCCGGGGTGATCCTGGCCCAGATGACCACCGACTTCGGCGGCGCCGCCCTTCCCTCGGAGAACGGCTTCAAGGTGGTCATGGCGATCGGTGCGGGCGCCGCGCTGCTGGCCTTCTTCCTCGCGAGCCTGATCCCCAAGGCCCGTGCGGCCGTCGAGGCATCGGCCGACAAGGAACCGACCCCGGCTCCGGAGGTCTCCGAGGCCAAGGCCTGAGGCATTCTGGTTCATCGAGCACACGGCGGTCGCCGCCCCGCACCCAGCGGGACGGCGACCGCCCTCGGTCTGCCCGCGCACCCTGCCGTCCCCGAGCGAGGAGTCCACGATGACAACACCCAACTCCCGTGACACAACGGCCGGTTCGGCCATCGCACCGGTCGTGCGGCTCGCCGCCGGTGCGGTGCGCGGACGACTGGAGGACGGACTCGCGGTCTTCCGCGGCATCCCGTTCGCCGAACCGCCCGTCGGGGACGCCCGCTTCCAGGCACCGCGCCCGGTACGCGGCTGGGACGGCGTGCGCGACGCCCTCGAATTCGGGCCGCCGCCCCCGCAGGAGTCCGGCATCCAGGGCCGCCGGGGCGTGCTGACGGGACCGATGGGCGACGACTGGCTGACCGTCAACGTGTGGACACCGGCACCCGATCCGGCGGCCCGCCGCCCGGTCATGGTGTGGATCTACGGCGGCGCCTACAAGTTGGGGCACGCGGGCAGCCCCGGCTACGACGCCCAGCACATCGCGCGCGACGGCGACGTCGTGGTCGTGAGCCTCAACTACCGTGTCGGCATCGAGGGGTTCGCGCGCATCGAGGGGGCGCCCGCCAACCGGGGGCTGCTCGACCAGGTCGCCGCGCTGGAGTGGGTGCGGGAGAACATCACGGCGTTCGGCGGTGATCCGGAGCAGGTCACGGTCTTCGGCGAGTCGGCCGGTGCCGGGTCGGTGGCCTCGCTGCTGGTCATGCCGAGCGCGTCCGGACTGTTCCGGCGGGCGATCGCGCAGAGCATGCCGGACACCTTCTTCTCCGACACACTGGCCCGGGACATCGCGTCCGCGATCGCCGCGGAGGCGGGACTGCGCCCGACGGCCGCCGACCTCGCGACCGTGGCACCGCGTCAACTGACCGGCGCGGGCGGGACGTTGACCGACAAGATGCACCAGTACGAGGACCGGTGGGGGTCGGTCGCGCACACGCCGACGCCGTTCTCGCCCGTCGTCGACGGCGAGGTGCTGCCCACCACCCCCTGGGAGGGCCTGGCGGCCGGTGCGGCCCGGGACGTGGAGCTGATCCTCGGTCACAACCGGGACGAGACCCGTCTGTTCACCGTGCTCGGCGGACAGCTCGGGAAGATCACCGAGGAGGACGCGACGGCGAGCCTGCGCCGGTTCGGGCCCGGGCCCGACGCCGAACAGGTCTATCGCGCCGCCTTCCCCGACGCCTCGCCGGGCGAATTGGACGAACTCGTCCGCTGCGACCGGGTGTTCCGCATGCCCTGTCTGCATCTGGCCGAGGCGCAGGTCGGCGCCGGCGGTCGCGCGTTCGTCTACGAACTCACCTGGCCCGCCCCGGGGTTGGGCGGTGTACTGGGCGCCTGCCACGGCCTCGACGTCCCGTTGCTGTTCGGCAACTTCACCGCCGACCTGGGAAATCTGCTGTTCGCCGATGTCGAGCCCTCCCCCGAGGCGCTGGCGCTGTCGTCCCGGTTCCGCTCGTCCTGGGCGGAGTTCGCGAGGACGGGCGACCCGGGCTGGCCCGCCTACGACACCGAGCGCCGGTCGGTACAGATCCTCGACGCCCACCCCGTGGTCACCGCCTACCCCGAGGAGACGTCACGGCGACTGTGGGAGGGCCACACCTTCCGCGCGCTGCCGCTGACCGCGTGACCGAGGGGGAGGCGTACCGTCACGGGCCCTCTCCCTTCCCGGCGAGCAACCGCTCCAGCCGGTCGAAGCGTTCGTGCAGGGCTCGGACGGCCTCCTCGCCCAACTCCTCTGCGCCGTGGGCGAGATGGTGGCGGCGGCGCTGTTCGCGGCCGACGAACCAGGTGGCCAGCGCCGCGGTGACCAGGCCGTAGGTGGTGATGCCGACGACCATCACCACCGAGCCGACGACGCGGCCCCACAGCGTGACCGGGAAGAAGTCGCCGTACCCGACCGTCGTCGCCGTCTCGATCGACCACCACAGGGCCCTCGGGTAGGTCGTCAGGTTGGCGCCGCGGGCTCCGTGTTCGGCGGCGACCACGGCCCACGAGCCGACGAGCATCACCACGCCGAGGACCGCCGTCGCCCCGCCCGCCGCCTTCAGATGGAGCGAGCGGCCCTCCCGGCCGAGCAGCAACTCGACCGCCCTGGTGAGGAATCCGGGCAGCATGGCCACTCCTTCGCGTCACGGTGCCGGGGCCTGGGGCCAGTGTCGGGGCGGGCGGGGACGCGGGCATGCCGGACGGGGCGTTCGAGTTGCCGTACGACCTGTGGCGTTGTGCGCTGGAGGGCCGGGCGGCCCGACCCGTCCGCCCACGAGACGGAGGGCCGTGCCATGACGGCGGAACCCCGAGCCGTTCCCGAGACCTTCGCGTTCACCTGTGGTGACTGCGGGCACTCCTGGGAGGCCACCTTCCAGGTCATGTTCTTCACCGACCCGACCGACGCCTCCGGCCTGACCACGCAGGAGTACGTCGACGAGGAGGGCAGGGCCATGAGGTCGCCGCTCACCGACGCGGTCTGCCCGAAGTGCGGCGGACGCACGGTGCATGTGGTGGCGGCCGGGCTCGCCGAACGGGCGCGCCGCGCGGAACACGAACCCCGACAGCGCCACGAGCACCACCTGCATCTGCCGCACCGGCATTCCGGGCCGTCCGAGCCGCCGCCGGACAGCGCGCCCTGACACCACACCCCTCACCCGAACGGCCCCCTGCGCTGGAGGGCCGGGCGGCCCGATGGTGCCCTGAGGGGGACTGCCACTCCCCCTGGAGGCCCCGCCATGCACCGTCGCCCGTCCTCCCGCCCCGTCCGCGTCCTTGCCGCCGCCCTGGCGGCGGGCACGCTGCTGACCTGCGCGGCCTGCTCCGGCGGCAGCGGTGGTGCGGGCGGTGACAGCGCCTCGGACGTCGCCGCCTCCCCGCTCGCCGCCGAGTCCCCGCTCGCCTCGCCCCGTACCGGGAAGTCCGCCGCCGCCCTCACCGAGGCGGGAGCCAAGGCCGCGCTGATCACCGAGGCCGACCTGGAGGACAACTGGACCCAGGTCAAGGACGCCGCCACCTGGGGCGACAAGCTCGTCATCGGCAAGGTCGACGTCGGCGCCCTCCTCACCGCGAAGACCAACGCCGCCGACTGCCAGAAACTCCTCGACGCGCTCTACGGCGACGATCTCCTCGGCAAGCCGTCCGGCGCCTCCGCGCTGACCGGGTTCGAGCAGAGCGAGTCCCGGCTGCTCTACCAGGTCGCCGCCTACGACCGCGCCAAGCTCGGCGCCTCCCTGAACTGGCTGAAGACGCTGCCGGTGAAGTGCGACCAGTTCACCGCGACCGACTCCAAGGGCGGCCGGCGAACGGTCCAGGTCATCGAGAACGACGTACCCGCCGTCGGCGACGCCCGGCAGGGTCTCCAGGTGACCGTCACGAGCACGGGCGCCGCCCAACCCACCACGCTCACGCTGGAGTTGGCCGTGGTCCGGGTCGGCACCGACGCGATCACCGTCACGTCGGGCGGCCTTGAGGGCACGGAGTCCGACACGACCGAGGCCGCCGTACGGCAGGGCACCTCGAACCTGAAGGACGTCCTGGCCGGCCGGACACCGCCCGCCCAACCCGGCAACCTGGGCTGAGAGTTGGCCGTCCCCGAAGAACATGTGCCCCATCGCCGCGACCCCTTGGGCCGGGTGATCGACCGGCGGCACAATGGCGGGGACGGCGACGCGGGCGACAGGGAGTCAAGACGTGAGTGACAGCGGCACCCCGGCAGCGGGACCGGCCCGGCTCGACACCGGTGTGGCGCACAACGCGCGTGTGTGGAACCACTGGATCGGCGGCACGGACAACTACGAGATCGACCGGCGGGTCGGCGAGCACGTCGCCGGCCTGTTCCCGGTGATCCGTGAAGTGGCCCGCGCCGACCGGGACTTCCTCGGCCGGGCGGTGCGGTTCCTGACCGGCGAGCGCGGGGTACGGCAGTTCCTCGACCTCGGCACCGGACTGCCGAGCGTCGACAACACGCACGAGATCGCCCAGCGCGTCGCACCGGACGCGCGGATCGTGTACGTCGACAACGACCCGCTGGTGCTGGTCCACGCCCGCAAGCTGCTGACGAGCACGCCCGAGGGCGTCACCGACTACATCGAAGCGGATGTGCGCGACCCGGCGTCGATCGTCCAACGGGCCACTGGCACCCTCGACTTCGACCGTCCCGTCGCGGTGATGATGCTGGGCGTCCTGAACTTCGTCCTCGACACCGAGGAGGCCCGGCAGGTCGTGCGCGACCTCATGGCCGCGGTCCCCCCGGGCAGCTTCCTGGTCCTCACCCACCCCACCTTCGACGCGGATCTCGGCGGCGAGGGCAACGTCCCGGCGATGGAGTTCTGGAACGCGAACGCCACTCCCCCGATCACCGCCCGCGGCCGCGCCGACATCACCGCCTTCTTCGAGGGCCTCGACCTCCTCGAACCCGGTCTGGTGCCGTGCTCTCGGTGGCGCCCGGACTCCGACTCCCCGGCCGTGGTACCGCAGTTCGGAGCAGTGGCCGTGAAACCCTGACGGGGCAGCCGACCGCGCAGGACGCGACCGTGGAGGACGTATGACCACCCTTGCCGACCCACTGCCCGGCGGACGCCCCGGCGAGGTGGAACGCGCCACCGCACTGGCCACGGAACTGACCGGACGGGGAGTGCACGGGATCGTCCTGGCCTACGTCGACACCGCGGGCGTGGGCCGGGTGAAGACGGTCCCGACCGCGAAGCTCGCCTCGGCCGCGGCCTGGGGCGTCGGCATGTCCCCGGTGTTCGACACCTTCCTGGCGAACGACTCCATCGTCACCACCGACGTCCTCGGCTCACCGGACGGCGACCTGCGCCTGTACCCCGACCTCGACCAGCTGGCCGTCCTGGCCGGGCAGCCCGGCTGGGCCTGGGCACCGGTCGACCGGATCACCCAGGAGGGCGAGCGGCACCCCGGCTGCACCCGCACGTTCCTGCGCCGGGTCGTCACGGACGCGGAGCGGCGGCACGGGGTCACCTTCCGGGCGGGCATCGAGATCGAGTGGGTCCTCGGCCTCGGTACGGCGGCCGACGGCGCCTTCGTCCCCGCCACCACGGGCCCGGCGTACAGCGCGACCCGGCAGGTCGAACTGAGCGACTACGGCGCCGAGTTGCTGTCCGCCCTGGCGGCGCAGGGCGTGGACGTGGACCAGTTCCACCCCGAGTACGCGGCCGGGCAGTTCGAGCTGTCGGTGGGCGCGCTCGACCCGGTCGCGGCGGCCGACCGCAGTGTCCTCGTACGGCAGACCGTGCGCGCGGTCTCCCAACGGCACGGCCTGCGCGCCTCGTTCACGCCGGCCGTCCTCGCCCGGGGCGTCGGCAACGGCGGGCACATCCACCTCTCGGCCTGGCGCGACGGCGCGAACCTGCACACCGGGGGCGACCGGCGCTACGGCATGACGGCCGAGGCCGAGTCGTTCGCGGCCGGTGTCCTCGCCCACCTCCCGGCGCTCACCGCCGTGACCGCGCCGAGCCCGGCCAGCTACTTCCGCCTTCAACCCTCCCAGTGGGCGGGGGTGTTCACCGCCTGGGGCCGGGAGACCCGCGAGGCCGCGGTGCGTGTCGTCACCGGCACGGCAGGGCTGCGCGCCCAGGCCGCGAACCTGGAGGTCAAGCCGGTCGACCTGGCCGCCAACCCCTATCTCGCCCTCGGCTGCCTGATCACCGCGGGCCTCGACGGCCTCACCTCCGCCACCGCCCTGCCCGAGGAGACCACCGGCGACCCCGCACACCTCGGCGCGCCGGAGGCAACGGCCCGTGGCGTACGGCGACTTCCGACCTCGCTGGCCGAGTCGGTCGCCGAGTTCCGCAAGGACGAGCTGCTGCGGGCCGCACTTGGACCGGTCCTGGCCGACGCGGTGATCGCCGTACGACAGGGCGAGATCGCGGCCGTGGCCGACCTGGACGACGACCGGATCGCGGCGGCCTACCGCTGGAAGTACTGACGATGGGCACTGGACCGGTCCACGAGGCGCTCGCCGCCCTGGAGTTGGTGGACCACCACTGCCACGGAGTCGTCACCGAGGACCTGGACCGGACGGCCTTCGAGTCTCTGCTCACCGAGGGTGACGTCTGGCCCGGCAGCGGGCTCTCACCGTTCGACAGCCCGGTCGGAATCGCCGTACGCCGTTACTGCGCGCCCCTGTTGGATCTGGAGCGGCACGCGCCCGCCGACGAATACCTCGCCCGGCGCGCCGAGTTGGGGCCGGGCGAGGTCAACCGGCGTTTCCTCGCCGCGGCCGGGACCGGAGTGTTCTGCGTCGACACCGGGTTCGCCCCGCACGCCATCACCACGCCCGCCGAACTCGCCGGGGCGGCGGGCGCGGTCGCCCACGAGGTCGTACGGCTCGAAACCGTCGCGGAGGGTGTGGCCGCGCGGGGTGTCGAGCCGGACGCGTACGCGGACGCCTTTCGGGCCGCCGCCCTGGACGCGGTGCGGCGGCCGGGGGTGGTGGGCGTGAAGTCGGTGGCCGCGTACCGGACCGGGTTCGATCTCGACCCCGCCCGGCCCTCGGACGCGGAGGTGACCCGGGCGGCCCGCGCCTGGCTGGCCCGCGGCGGGCGGCTCGAACACCCGGTGCTGATGCGGGAGTTGCTGTGGACCGCGGTCGACCTGGGACTCCCCCTCCAGCTCCACACGGGCTTCGGTGACAACGACATCCGGCTGCACCGCACGGACCCCGCCCTGCTGACGGACTGGCTGCACCTGACCGCCGACACGATCCCGGTGCTGCTCCTGCACTGCTGGCCGTACCAGCGCCAGGCCGGCTACCTGGCGGCCGTCTTCGAGCGGGTGTACCTGGATGTCGGACTCACCCTGCATCATGTAGGTCCGGTCCGGGCTCGGGCGGTACTGGCTGAGGCGCTGGAGATCACACCCTTCCGCAAACTGCTGTACAGCTCCGACGCCTATGGTCTGGCCGAGTTCTACGGGCTCGGCGCGCTGGCGTTCCGCCGGGGTCTGGGGGATCTTCTCCAGGACCGGGTGGACGCCGACGAACTGGGCCTGCCCGACGCGCTGCGACTGGCGCGCTGGGCGGGAGCGGACAATGCCCGCCGGGTCTACCGGCTATCCGACGGACACTGAAAGTATGATCAAGCAATGTCTGACATGACCGATACCACGCCCGGTTGGCTGTCCGCCGACGACCTCGAACAGGCACGCGCCCGCATGCCGATCCTGTACGTCGAGGCGGTGCCCGTCCGCGTCGACGACAGCGGCGAGGTGACCAGCATCGGCCTGCTGCTGCGCATCGGCCCCGACGGCACCGTCAACCGCACCCTCGTCTCCGGCCGCGTACTGCACCACGAGCGGGTCCGCGACGCGCTGCTGCGCCACCTGGAGAAGGACCTCGGCCCGGTCGCGCTGCCCCGCATCCCGGCCTCGCTCCAGCCGTTCACGGTCGCCGAGTACTTCCCGACGCACGGGGTCACCCCGTACCACGACCCCCGGCAGCACGCGGTGTCCCTCGCCTACGTCGTGCCGGTCACCGGTGACTGCCGGCCCCGCCAGGACGCTCTCGACCTGGTCTGGTTCAGCCCGGAGGAGGCCGCCTCGGAGGCGCTGCGGAGCGAGATGCCGGGCGGGCACGGGGTGTTGCTCAAGCAGGCGCTGGCGCATGTGGGCTGCGTGTCCTGACCGGGATCGTCACCGCGGCTCAGGCAGTGTCGCCGGGGCTGCGCTGACTGGTGCCGGGTTCGCCGTTGTCGCGCCGCCACTCGACGACCAGTTCGTCCTTGGTGCCGAAGCGGACCAGATGCCGGCCCACCACGTCTTCCAGCCGATCGAGGAACTCGGGCTCCGCCTCCACCGCGAGCAGCAACGCCCCCTCGGTGGCGGTCAGCGATCCTGTGCCGTCCTGGAAGACGAGACGCCCCTCCCCGGTCTCCTCGTCCCAACTGGTCTCGCTGCGACGCCCCAGGTGGGAGGCGAGCTGCTTGGCGTAGCGCTGCGGCCGGTCGGTGACGACGCGGGCTTCGGATCGGGACATGACGGCTCCAGGGTGTCGGGGGTGCACAACGACTCGATGGTGCCGGAGAGTTGGGGCCACCGCACGGACACGACACCCGGCGCGATCCGAAACGTATGGATGCCGTGCCCGTCGGCTTCTCCCCTGGGTCAGTTCTTGCCCTTGGTGACGACCCACTTACGGCCCACCCAGTTGCCGACCGTCTCGTAGCCGGAGCGGAAGGAGCCGAGCCAGTTGAGCTTGAGCTCGGCCTCGGCGGTGGACTTGACCGGGGTGTAGCTGCTCGCGTCGGTGTCCGGACCGCCCGTGGTGTTCTTGGCGTAGTACGGGAACGGGTAGACCGGGCGGGAGGCGGTGGTGTTGCCGCCGCTGTCGACGGACTTGGTCGTCAGGCTCGCCGGGGCGTCGCCCTTGGTGACCCAGTCGGTGATCGCGGTCAGCGCGTCGAAGGTGTTCGGGCCCTGGCCGCCGCCGCAGTGCGCGACGCCGGGGAGCAGGAACAGCCGGGCGAAGGACTTGGTGGCCGCCTCGCCGCCGACGGCCTTCTCAACCGCCTTGTAGTAGGCCATCGTTCCCACGGCCGGGATGTGCTGGTCGCCGAGACCGTGCCAGAGGATGAGCTTGCCGCCGGCCTTCTTGAACGCGGTGAGGTCGGGGTCGGTGGCGTCGTACATGCCCTCGTTGGGCCGCATCACCTTGTCGTAGTAGGCGGCCGTGAACTTGATGTCCTTGTAGGTCAGGGCCGGTTGGGGGCTGTCGAAGATCTGGTAGCGCAGGGTCTCCCGGACGAAACCGATGTCGCCGCTGGCGCCGGTCGCGGTGGCCGGGGTGATGATGCCGGCCCAGTTCAGCTCGGAGCCGCGCAACTGGTGGCCCGGGTAGAGGAGTTGGCCGTGCCCGTCGGTGGGTCCGGCGTAGATGCGGCGCAGGGTGGTGACCTGGTCGGCGGTCAGGCAGTAGCTGTCGGTCGTCGACGCCTGACCGGTCGCGCACTGGATGGTGCCGGGGTCCCAGGTGCAGGTGAGCGGGTCGGCGATGATGCCGTCGGCGGGGGCGCCGCAGCCCTTGAGGACGGCCTTGTGGAGGTCGGCGAGGTCGGCGTTGGTGATCGTCGCCGGACCGCCGTTCAGGTAGACGGACTGGGCGGTCCAGGCGTGCGAGAAGGTGTTCAGCGCGGTGAAGTTGTTGGCCGGGGCGCCGGCGATGATGCCGTCGAAGTCGGTCGGGTAGCGCTGCGCCTCGGTGAGGCCCTGGTGGCCGCCCTGGGAGCAGCCGTCGAAGTAGGAGTGGGTGGCCGCCTGGCCGTAGTACCGCTCGATGATCGCCTTGGCCGCCTGGACCAGTTCGTGGTCGGACTTGTAGCCGAAGTCGGCGCTCAGGGTGGGGTCGGTGGAGAAGAGGGCGCCGCCGACCTGGTGGCCCTCGTCGCTGGAGGCGACGGCGAAGGCGCCGGTGGTCAGCGGGACGCAGCCGGCGGAGGCGGGGGCGTTGGTGACGGTGGCGCCGCCGCACAGGCCGCCGCAGCCGAGCTGGAGGTAGTTGGCCTGCCAGCCGGTCTCGGGGAGCTTGATCTCGAAGTGGAGTTGCGGGGCGATGACGCCCTTGACGTCACAAGCGGCCCAGTTGCCAAGGGTGTTGGCGCTCGCGGCGAGTTCGGTGGCCGAGCTGATCTCGAAGGGCACCCCGGGGACGGCGGCGGCCAGGTCGAGTTGGGCGACTCCGGAGCAGGACATGGCCGGTGCGATGCCCGAGGTCGTGGCACCCACCGAAACGGCCTTCGCCGAGGCCGAGTCGGCCGCCTGCGCACCGCCGGTCACGCTGTTGGCCAGCGCCACACTCGCCCCGATCACCAGGGCGACGGCTGCCGCGAGGGTGGCCAGGAAGGTAGCCGAATTCCACCGACACCATCTGAACAGCTTGGGCATGCTGGGCACTCCGTTCGCTCGCCGGACCGGGGTCGTGCAGGCACGGCGAGGAACGTAGCTCTCCGGTAATCCGCAGGCAATAGCGTCGACTGTATTGTTGACGATTTCGTCGAAGACTTGGCTCGATACCGCTGACCAGGGCCGGAGCCGACACCCACCACAACGTTAGTTTTCTTTCTGCGCAACTTATTGATTGTACCGACCGTTAGGTCTAATTTATCGGCTCTCTGGACCTTCGCTCCGCTCACTTACGGAAGGCCGCCGATGTCCTCCCAGACCCAGATCAGTCCCCCGCAGGATGACGAAACACCGCCCTCCACCAGACGCAACGTGCTCGTGATCATCGCGCTCGTGTGGACAGTTCAACTCGTCGCACTCATGGCCGCGTTGTCCGGCATCGCGCAGGCCGACATCGCGATCCACTTCAGAACCACCGAGATCGCGTGGTTCACCCTGATGACCCTGTTGACCGGTACGTTCTTCCTCCCGTTCGTGGTCAAGGCAGCGGCCATCTTCGGCAAGAAGCGTGTGCTGCTCGTGGCCATCGGGCTCGGCCTGGTCGGCGACCTGGTCTCCGCCCTCGCCACCGACTACCGCACCCTGCTGATCGGCCGCGGCATCGCGGGCATCTACACCGCCAGCGCGCCGCTCGCCTACGCCATCACCCGCGATGTGTTCCCCCGCAAGTGGGTCGGTGTCGCCAGCGGCATCCTGGCCGGCGGTATCGGTCTCGTCGCGTTCGGCGGGCCGTTCCTGTCCGGCTGGCTGCTGGACGACTACGGCTTCCGCGGCGTCCTGTGGTTCATGGCCATCAGCACCGCCGTCAGCTTCCTGCTGGTGGGCGCCTTCGTGCCGGAGAGCCCGGTCCGCGCGGCGGCCACCCGCATGGACTGGGTCGGCGGAATCCTCCTCGGCGGCGGCGTCACGGCCATCGTCTACGCCGTCGGCCAGGGCTCCAACTGGGGCTGGGGCAGCGGCAAGTTCATCGGCTACGTCATCGCAGCCGCCGTCGCCCTCATCGCCTTCGTCTTCGTGGAGCGCCGGGTCGCCGAACCCCTGTTCCCCCTCTCCATGACCCGGCGTCGGCCCGTGTGGACCGTCCTGCTGGCCACGTCCATCGCGGCAGGCTCGCTCAGCGCGGTCGGCGTGGTGATCCAGCTCCTGATCCTGATGCCCAACATCCCCACCATCTCGGCGGGCCTCGGCTGGTCCGGAACCCACAACGCCATCGTCACCAGTCCCATCAGCGCCATGATCATCATCGGGGCCGTGGGCACCGGTTTCCTCGCCCGCCGGCTGGACGCACGCATCCTCCTGGGCACCGGCGCCTCACTCGCGGTCCTCGGCTACGGCATCGGCACCCATCTGCACCACAGCGCCGCGCAGATCATCGAGATGGGCGTGATCGCGGGACTCGGCACCGGCATCACCATGGCGATCGTGCCCATCATGATCATCGAGGTGGTCACACCCGAGGAACAGGCGCTGGCCAACGGCGTCCAGAACCTCGGCCAGGGCGTCGCCCAGATCGTCGTCTCCCAGCTGGCCTTCGTCGTGATGGCCCAGCACGGGGCGATCCTCAAGGGCACCCAGTTCTACCTCGACGCCGGCTTCACCAACGGCCTCTGGCTGGTGGTCGGTTGCGTTGCCGTGGGCGCGGTGCTCGTCGCTCTGATCCCCAAGAGCAAGCACCTCGACGAGGTGGAGGTCGGTCAGGCGGCCTGACGTCCGCACACCGTGAAGGCCGTTCTCCCGGCGACGGGCGAACGGCCTTCGGCGTACGGCGGGTTCAGTCGTTCCGCGTGTACTCGGCCGCCGCGTCGAGCAGCCAGTCCGCCAGATACCCGGCGAAGGACGAACGCACCAACACCCAGAATCCGGCCCCGGGTTCGTCCCGGGCGACCAGCACGACCTGGGTACGGGCCACGGTGGTCTGAGCGCAGCGCCCGGCGCCGAAGGCACGCGGGTGCAGGTCCAGGGGGCAGCCGTGGGCGAGCAGGTCGCGGGCCCGGGAACCCGAGACGAGAAGAGTGGTGCGCTGGGCGGACATATCGGTGACGGCCACGTGCTCGTCACCGCTCGCCGCCCGGATCCGGCCCTCCACATCCCGCTGCGTGTCCGGCGGCCCCACCACCAGCCACTCGTCCGGACCGAGCCACAGCACCCGCAACTCCCCGGACCGCACAACCGTGTTGGGCTCCAGAGGCAGAGGCAACCCAAGAGCGAGTCCTACGGCGTCCGCCGCCGCGCCCTTCGCGTCGAGCCGGACGTTCACCTGGGCCAGGAAGGGCAGTTCGGCCAGCCGGACCGTGCCGCCGGAGGAGCGGGTCGCGGCGGCCAACCGGCCTACGGCACCCGCGAGGGGGCTGCGGCGCGGCACGGAGAGGACGGTGTCAGCCATCGCGGCGGGCTCCTTCGGGGTCGTAGAGGACGGGGCTCGCGACGGTGACCGGGATCAACTCGTCGCCCACGGGGGCGTAGAGGCGTTCGCCGATGCGGTCCCGGCCGCCCTTGATCAGGGCGAGGGCGAAGGTGCGGCCGAGGGCGGCGCTGCGGTAGCTGGAGGTGACGTGGCCCAGCATCGGGACGGGTGGGGCCGGGAGCACGCTGTCCGCGATCAGTTGGGTGCCCTCGGGGAGGAAGGCGGCGGGGTCGTCCGGGAGCAGGCCGACCAGGTGCTTGCGGTCGGGGCGGACGGCGTCGGCGCGGGCGTAGGAGCGCTTGCCGATGAAGTCGGGCTTCTTCTTCGACACCGCCCAACTCATGCCGAGATCCTGGGGAGTTACGGTGCCGTCGGTGTCCTGGCCGATGATCGGGTAGCCCTTCTCGGCGCGCAGGACGTGCATGGTCTCGGTGCCGTACGGGGTGATGCCGAAGGGGGCACCGGCCTCGTACAGCGCCTCCCACAGGGCGAGCGCCTCCCACGGTGACACGTTGATCTCGTAGGCGAGTTCACCGGAGAAGCTGATCCGGCACACCCTCGCCTCGATGCCCGCGACGGTCGTGTCCCGCCAGGCCATGAACGGGAAGTCGTCGTTGCCGACGGCCAGTTGGGGCGCGAGCGAGCCGAGCACCTCGCGGGAGCGGGGGCCGACCAGGGCGACGGTGGCCCACTGTTCGGTCACCGAGGCGCAGTGGACGCGGAGTTCGGGCCACTCGGTCTGGTGCCACTCCTCCATCCAGTCGAGTACGGCGGCGGCGTTGCCCGTGGTCGTGGTGACCAGGTAGCGGTCCGGTGCGAGGCGGATGGCGGTGCCGTCGTCGAAGACCATGCCGTCCGGGCGGCACATGACGCCGTAACGGATCATGCCGACCTTCAGGTTGCTCATCATGTTGGTGTAGAGCCGGTCGAGGAAGACGGGGGCGTCCGGGCCCTGTACGTCGATCTTGCCGAGGGTGGAACCGTCCATGAACCCGACGCCCTCGCGGGCCGCCGCGCACTCGCGCAGGACCGCGGTCTCCATGTCCTCGCCATCCCGCGGGTAGTACCAAGGGCGCTTCCACTGGCCGACGTTCTCGAACAGGGCGCCCTGCATGACGTGCCAGTCGTGCAGGGCCGTCGTACGGATCGGGTCGTGCAGCGCGCCCCGGTCGCGACCGGCGAGGGTGGCGAAGGAGACGGGGGTGTAGGGCGGGCGGAAGGTCGTTGTGCCGAGGTCCGAGATGTCGACGCCGAGGAGTTCCGCGACCACGCCGCTCGCCAGGATGCCGGAGGTCTTGCCCTGGTCGTTGGCGGTGCCCGCTGTTGTGTAGCGCTTGGTGTGCTCGACCGAGTCGAGGCCGGCGGATGTGGCGCGGGTCAAGTCGGCGACGGTGACGTCTCGTTGGAGGTCCACGAAGCGGGGTGCTTCGGTGGCGGAGGGGACGAGGAAGACCTGCATGGCGGGGGTGGTGGCGGGTTCGGTGGGCACCTGGGGCAGGTTCGGCGCCCCGGCGGTGTAACCCTCGGCCTCGATCGCGCGGGCGCCCGCGGCCGCGCCCTGCGCGAGGACTTCGGCCAGGTCCAGCGCTCCGTTCGCGCTGCCCGCGACCTCGACCGCTTGTCGGCAGGTGTCGGGGACGAAGGAGCCGAGGGTGTCGTCGTAGCGGAGCTTGCCGCCGGCCTGGCTGAAGAGGTGGGCGACCGGGTTCCAGCCGCCCGAGACCAGGAGGAGGTCGGTCGCGAAGTGCCTTGTCGTGCCTGTGGTTTCGCCGTACGGGGCGACCGTCACGGCGGTGAGTCGCGGGGCGCCCTCGGTGGCGACGACGGCGTGGCCGGTGAGTACCTCGATGCCGGCCTCGCGGGCTCGGCGTGCCCACTCCGTCGGCTCGTTCTCGGACGGGCGGGTGTCCACGATCGCCGCGAGGTGGACTCCGGCCCTCGCGAGGTCCAACGCGGCTGCGTACGCACTGTCGTTGGTGGTGAAGACGACGGCCTGGCGGCCGGGCAGGACGCCGTGACGGTTGACGTAGGCGCGGGCCGAGGCGGCGAGCATCACGCCGGGGCGGTCGTTGTCCGCGAAGGCAAGTGAGCGTTCGTGCGCGCCCGTTGCGAGAACTACTCGGCGGGCTCGGATGCGCCAGACGCGTTCGCGGGAGACGTGGGTGGGGGCCGCGGCGCCGAGGTGGTTGGTGCGGCGTTCCACGGCGAGGAGGTGGTTGTCGTCGTAGTGGCCGAAGACGGTGGTGCGGGGCAGTACGCGCACTTCGGGGGTGGTGGTGAGTTCCTCGGTCAACTCCGCTACCCAGTCGCCGAGTTGGGCGGTGTCCAGGAGGCTGCCGCCCAGTTCGGGGCGGTCGTCGGCGAGGATGACTCGGGCTCCGCTGCGGGCGGCGGCTGCGGCTGCCGCGAGGCCGGCGGGGCCTGCGCCGACCACGAGCAGGTCGCAGTGGGTGTGGACGGCGTCGTAGCGGGCGGGGTCCGGTTCCGTGGCGAGGCGGCCCTGGCCGGGGAGGCTGGTCGCGACGAGGCCGTCGTAGAGCTCGATCGTTGTCGCGGGGAGCATCGGCTCTGGGAAGGGGGCCTCTATCTGGATCACCGCGTTGGGTTCTTCCACTCCGGCCGTGAAGATGCCTCGGGGGCGGCCGAGTTTGATGCTGGTGCCGGTTTGGATGATGCCGTTGGCGAGGAGGGCGGAGGCTAGGGTGTCGCCTTTGTAGCCCGTGTATTCGGTGCCGTCGAAGGTGAAGGTGAGGGGGGTGTGGCGGTGGATTCGGCCGTGGGTGGGGTGGCGGTAGGGACTTGTTTCGCCCCCGCCGCCCCTACCCGTCCCGTTCCCAGGGGCCTCTGCCCCCTGGACCCCCGTCGGCCCTGAAGGGGCCTCGTCCTCAAACGCCGGACGGGCTGATTGTGTGGGCCTTCGCTCAGAAATGGACGCCGGACGGGCTGAATTTTCCTGGCGCGGTTCATATGTGTCCGGGCGTGGCTCGCCCGACCTGTACACCCTCAGGATCTCGTTCGTCGACGTGTCCCGTACCGCGTTGAACCAGCGGCGGCAGCCCGCCGCGTGGCTCCAGCGTTCCGCGAACGGGCCCTTGGGGTTGGCGCGGAAGAAGAGGTAGCGGGCCCATTCCTCGTCGGTCAGGTCGGCCTGGTTCTCCGGGTAGGCCACGTGGGCCTGGCCGCCGTAGTGGAACTCGGCCTCGTCGCGGGGCCCGCACCAGGGGCAGGGGATCAGCAGCATGGTTGGGCTCCCTAGTGGGCCACCGCGGCGGCGCCGTGCTCGTCGACGAGCGCGCCGGTGGTGAAACGGTCGAGCGAGAAGGGGGCGTTGAGGTGGTGAGGCGTGTCGTGGGCGATCGTGTGGGCGTAGACCCAGCCGACGCCGGGGGTGGCCTTGAAACCGCCCGTTCCCCAACCGCAGTTCAGGTAGAGGTTGTTGACCGGGGTGAGGCCCACTATGGGTGAGGCGTCGGGGGTGACGTCCACGATGCCGCCCCACGTACGCAGGACGTGCGCGCGGGCGAAGACCGGGAACAGCTCCAGCGCCGCCGCCATTTGCTCCTCGATGATGTGGAACGCGCCTCGCTGTGTGTACGAGTTGTACGAGTCGATGCCCGCGCCCATCACCAACTCGCCCTTGTGCGCCTGGCTCACGTACACGTGGACCGCGTTGGACATCACGACCGTGGGGTGGACCGGCTCAAGGAGTTCCGACACCAGCGCCTGCAACGGGTGGCTCTGGAGCGGGAGTTCGATGCCCGCCATCGCCGCCAGGACCGATGTGTGGCCTGCCGAGCAGAGTGCCACCTTGCCCGCCGCTATCGGGCCCAGTGTCGTCTGTACGCCGACCACCCGGCCACCCTCGATGTCGAGTCCCGTGACCTCGCAGTTCTGGATGATGTCGATGCCTGCGGCGTCCGCCGAGCGGGCCAGGCCCCACGCCACGTGGTCGTGCTTGGCGATGCCCGCGCGTGGTTGGTAGGTGGCGCCCATGACCGGATAGCGCACGTCCGGCGAGATGTTGACGATCGGGCAGACCTCTTTGACCTGCCGTTCGTCGAGCCATTCCGCGTCCACGCCGTTCAGGCGGTTCGCCTCGACCCGGCGCACGCTGTCGCGGACGTCCTGGAGGCTGTGCGCGAGGTTGAGCACTCCTCGCTGGGAGAAGAGGATCGGGTAGTCCAGCTCCTCCTCCAACCCTTCCCACAGTTTCAGCGCGTGCTCGTAGATGCCCGCGCTCTCGTCCCAGAGGTAGTTGGAACGGATGATCGTGGTGTTGCGGGCCATGTTGCCGCCCGCGAGCCAGCCCTTCTCCAGCACCGCGACGTTCGTGATGCCGTGGTTCTTCGCCAAGTAGTGGGCGGTGGCGAGGCCGTGGCCTCCGCCGCCGACCACGATCACGTCGTACGAGCGTTTCGGCTCGGGTGTGCGCCAGAGCCAGTCGGGGTGTTCGGGGAGGTCGGCGCCCGGGGTGCGGGTGGTCATCGGGGGGCGTCCTCCTCGGACAGGTGCGGGTAGAGCGGGTGTTTCGCGGCGAGGGCCTCGGTGCGGGAGCGCAACTCGGCTGTGTCCGGGGCCGGTTGGAGGGCCAGCGCGATCACGTCGGAGACCTCCGCGAAGTCCTCCTCCGTGAAGCCGCGTGTCGCCAGTGCCGGGGTGCCGATGCGCAGTCCCGATGTGACCATGGGCGGGCGCGGGTCGAAGGGGACTGCGTTGCGGTTGACGGTGATGCCGATCTCGTGGAGAAGGTCTTCCGCCTGCCTGCCGTCCAACTCCGAGTCACGCAGGTCGACCAGGACCAGGTGGACGTCCGTGCCACCCGTGAGGACCTTCACCCCGGTGTCCGCCACGTCCGGCCGCGTGAGGCGTTCGGCGAGGATGCGGGAACCGGCGAGTGTGCGGGCCTGGCGTTCGACGAACTCGGGTGAGGCCGCGACCTTGAACGACACCGCCTTCGCGGCGATGACGTGCTCCAGCGGGCCGCCCTGCATGCCGGGGAACACCGCCGAGTTGATCTTCTTGGCCAGGTCCGCCTCGTTGGTGAGGATGACTCCGCCGCGTGGGCCGCCGAGGGTTTTGTGCGTCGTCGTCGTGGTCACGTGGGCGTGCGGGACGGGGTTGGGGTGCAGGCCTGCCGCTACCAGGCCCGCGAAGTGCGCCATGTCGACCATCAGCAGCGCGCCCACCTCGTCGGCGATCCGCCGGAACTCCGCGAAGTCCAACTGCCGTGGATACGCCGACCAGCCCGCGATGATCATCTTGGGGCCGTGTTCCTTGGCGAGGCGCTCCACCTCGTCCATGTCGACCAGATTGTCGGTCTCGGAAACGTGGTAAGGAACCACGTTCAGCATCTTGCCGCTGTAGTTGAGGCGCATGCCGTGCGTGAGGTGGCCGCCGTGCGCGAGGTCGAGGCCGAGGATCGTGTCGCCGGGCTTCAACAGGGCGAAGAAGACCGCCGTGTTGGCCTGAGCGCCCGAGTGCGGCTGGACGTTGGCGAAGCCCGCGCCGAAGAGGGACTTGACCCGCTCGATCGCCAACCGCTCGGTGACGTCGACGTGTTCGCAGCCGCCGTAGTAGCGGCGACCGGGGTAGCCCTCCGCGTACTTGTTGGTGAGGACCGAGCCCTGCGCCTCCAGTACGGCGGAGGGGGCGAAGTTCTCGGAGGCGATCATCTCCAACGTGGACTGCTGGCGGTGCAGTTCGGCGCGGAGCGCGGCGTGGACCTCGGGGTCCAGTTCGGCGAGGGGCGTGTTCAGCGCGTTCATTCGGCGTTCGCGTCCTTCCGGCTAGCCTCGGAGTCGGGACATCGTCGGGTCGAACAGTGGCTCCGCCGCGACGACCGCTTCCACGCGCTCGTCGAAGTAGCCGATGTGCAACTGGGTGCCAGGGGTGGTGAGTTCGGTCGGCAGCCAGGCGTAGGCGATGCCCTTGCCGATCGTGTAGCCGTAGGCGGCGCTGGTGACGTAGCCGACGGCGCGCTCGCCGTCGTAGACGGGCTCCTTGCCCATGACGACCGAGCGGGGGTCGTCGATGGTCAGACAGGTCAACTGCCGTCGCACGTCGGCCTTTCGGCGTTCCAGGGCCGCCTTGCCGATGAAGTCGCCCTTGTCGAGTTTGACGGCGAAGCCGACGCCGGCCTCGTAGGGGTCGTGCTCGTAGGTCATGTCGGTGCCGAAGGAGCGGTAACCCTTCTCCAGGCGGAGGCTGTTGAAGGCGCCTCGGCCCGCGATGACACCGCCGAGGGGCTGGGCCGCCTGCCACAGGGTGTCCCAGAGTTTCTGGCCCTGGTCGGAGGTGGTGTACAGCTCCCAGCCGAGTTCGCCGACGTAGGAGAGGCGCATGGCGGTGACCGGGACCGTTCCAATGTAGGCCCGCTTGGCGCGGAAGTACTTGAGGCCCTCGTTCGTGAAGTCCTCGTCCGTCAGGGGCTGGAGGACCTTGCGGGCCAGTGGGCCCCACAGGCCTATGCAGCAGGTGCCGGGGGTGATGTCGTGGACTTGGACCGTTCCATCGGCGGGCAGATGGCGGGTGAACCAGTCGAGGTCGAGGTTGCCGTTGGCGCCGACCTGGAAGCGGTCGCGGGCCAGGCGGGCGACGGTGATGTCGCTGCGAATGCCGCCGTCATGGTCGAGGAGCAGGGTGTATGTCACCGAGCCGACCGACTTGGCGACCTTGCCGGTGACCAGGCCCTCCAGGAAGTCGGCGGCACCGGGGCCGGTCACCTCCAGGCGCTTGAGGGCCGTCATGTCGTACATCGCGACGGTCTCGCGGGTGGCCTGTGCCTCGGCGCCGACGATGGGCGACCAGTACTGGGCCGCCCAGTCGTTGGGGGTCGGGATCGAACGGCCTTCCACCAGGCCGGAGTTGGCCTCGTACCACTGGGGGCGCTCCCAGCCGTTGGCCTCCAGGAAGAACGCGCCGTGTTCCTGCTGGCGGGTGTGGAAGGGGCTGGTGCGGATCGGGCGCGGCTTCCCGGACGGCTGGAGGGGGTGAAGGATGTCGTAGACCTCGACGAAGTTCTGGCAGTCGCGGGCCAGCACGTATTCCGGGGCGAGTTGGTGCTGCTCGAAGCGGTTGACGTCGCACTCGTGGAGGTCGAAGGACGAGCAGTGACCGTCGACCAGCCACTCGGCCATCGCACGGCCGACGCCCGCCGAGTGCGTGACCCAGACCGCCTCGGCGACCCAGAAGCCCTTGACCTCCGAACTCTCCCCGAGGAGGGGGAAGTTGTCGGTGGTGAAGGAGAAGAGGCCGTTGATGCCCTCCTCGACCTTCGTGTCCTTCGTCGCGGGGAGCAGGGACTGGGTCTCCGTCCACGCGGACGCGAAGTCGTCCTCGGTGAACTTGAGGACGGACGGCATGTCGGCCGCCTCTTCGACCGAGAGGATCTCGTCGGCCGAGATGGGCATCGGGCGGTGGCCGTAGTAGCCGATGCCGATGGCGTCGAAGCGGTCGCGGTAGTAGAGGTCGGCGTCCTGGTGGCGCAGGATCGGGCGGACCGCTTCCTCCGTCTGGCCGGCGAGGGCCGGTACTGGACCGGTCCAGGCGAGCTGGTGGCCGAGCGGGGTCAGCGGGAGGTTCATGCCGACCATGCGCGCGATCTTCGGGCCCCAGATGCCGGCGCAGCACACGACGATGTCGGCGGGGATCTCGCCCTGGTCGGTGAGGACGCCGGTGACGCGGCCGTCGGACCGCTGGACGTCCAGGACCTCGTGGCGGGCCAGGAAGGTCACGCCACGGTCCGTGGCGCGGCGGATCTGGGCCTCCACGGCGAGGACGGCCTTCGCGAGGCCGTCGGTGGGGACCAGGAGGCCGCCGAGGACCTTGTCGGGGTTGAGGAGCGGGTGGTGCTCGACGCACTCCTCGGGGGTGAGGAGGTGGGCCTCGATGCCCCACGCGGTGATCCAGCCGTGGCGGCGGTGGAGTTCGGCGACACGCTCGGGGGTGGTGGCGACTTCGAGGCCGCCGACCTGGAGGAAGCAGGGCTTGCCGTCGACGTCGAGGGAGCAGAACTTCTCGACCGTGTAGCGGGCCAACTCGGTCATGGTTTTTGAGGAGTTGGTCTGGAAGACCAGTCCTGGGGCGTGCGAGGAGGAGCCCCCGGTGGCGGGCAGCGGGCCCTGGTCGACCACGGTCACTTCGGTCCAGCCTCGCGCGGAGATCTCGTCCGCGAGCGCCGCCCCCACGACGCCCGCTCCGATGATGACCACTCGGGGTCCCGCCATCGCCGCACCTCCGGCTAGAGAGCAATCCAGTTGCTGTCTGCGCAACATGCTTCAGGTTGCGCAACTCAATGTGCCCGGCGCGAGGAGCGGGTGTCAAGGGGTCCGAGACGTCGGCCGACGCCCCTGATCACCGGCCCGAACACGGCGATGCCCGGTGGGCGGTACGCGTCCGCGCGCACCGCCCACCGGGCATGGTCAACCGGCTTTCCGCTGGGGCTACTTGAGCCGCTACTTGAGCCAGGCGTCCACCTTGGCCTGGTTGGCGTCGACCCACTTCTTCGCCGCCGCGTCGTCGGACAGCTTGTCCTGCGCTATGTACTTGGCGACGGTGTTCTGGTCGTCGTTGGTCCAGTTGAAGTTCTTCACCAGGTTGTAGGCGGGGCTGCCCGACTTGGCGAACTTCGCGCTGACGATCTTGTCGAGGTCGTAGACCGGATAGTCGCAGGCGATCTTCGAGGCGACCGCGTCACAACCCGTCGTGTATGCGGGCAGGGTGACCTTCTTGAGCGCCACCTCGGACAGGAACCACTGCGGCTCGTAGAAGTAGCCGATGACCCACTGCTTGTTCTTCTCGGCGGTGCGGAAGGCCTGGATGAGCGCGGTCTCGCTGCCCGCGTACACCACCTTGAAGTCGAGCTTCAGGTTCTTCACCAGCGCGGCGTCGTTCGTGACGTACGACGGGTCGCCGTCGAGGAGTTGGCCCTTGCCGCCCGACTCGGAGGTCTTGAACTTGGACGCGTACTTGTTGAGGTTCTTGTAGTTGAGGATGTCCGGGTGGGCCTTCGCGAGCCACGGCGGCACGTACCAGCCGATGATGCCTTTGTTGCCGGTCTGGCCGGCCTCGACGGCGGTCTTCTGGCCGGTGATGTACTTCTTCTTGAGGTCGTCGTGGCCCCAGTTCTCCAGGACGGCGTCCACCTCGCCGGTCCCGAAGCCCTGCCAGGCGATCTCCTCTTTCAGGTCCTTCTTGTTTACCGTACAGCCGAGTTGGTGCTGCGCGACGTACGCGACGACCGCCGCGTCCGCCTCGTAGCCCACCCACGGGTTGACCGCGAGGTTGAAGGTCCCGCACTTCGCCGAGCTGCCCGAGCTGCTGCCCGAGTCCGAGCCGGAGGACGTGTCGCCGACCTTCGCCCCGCCGCAGGCGGTGAGGGAGAGGCCGAGAACGGCCAGGCCGGCCGCGCCGGTTCGCCAGTGTCTTGCCATGGTGTCGTGCTCCTTTAAGCGCTGGTTCGGCGCGCGGCCGCCTGAGTGATCCGGTCGAACATGACTCCGAGCAGGACGATGGCCAGCCCCGCCGCCAACCCCTTGCCGTACAGCTCGCTCTGGGAGAATCCGGCCACGACGTCGTAGCCGAGGGCGCCGGCTCCCACCAGACCGCCCACAACAACCATCGACAGCACATAGATCAGGCCCTGGTTGGTCGCGAGGGTCAGGGCGCTGCGTGCCATCGGGAGTTGAACCTTGGTGATGATCTGCCAGGTGTTGCACCCGGCCGCGGTGGCCGCCTCAACTGTCGTCTCCGGTACGGCCCGTACCCCGTCGGCGGTGATCTTGATGGCGACCGGTACGGCGTAGACGACGGCGGCGACGATCGCGGTGAAGCGGGTCGCGCCGAACAGCGCCAGGAACGGCACCAGATAGACGAACGGCGGCATGACCTGCGCCGCGTCCAGCGTGGGCCGCAACACCCGGTCCACCATCATGCTGCGCCCCATCCACACGCCGAAGGCGATGCCGAACAGCATCACGATCACGGTCGCGACGACGGTCGAGGCCAGCGTCGTCATCGCGTCCGACCACACGCCGGTGCCCACAAGTAGGCCGACACATATGGCAGTTGTGACCCCGGAACGCCAGCCGCCGACGACCACGCCGATGCCGATGAGGGCCGCGCCGACGAGCCACCACGGGGAGTCGGTCAGCAGCGACTGGAACGGGTTGAGCAGCCCGTTGGTGATCGCGTCCCGGAAGGCGTTGGTGATGCCGGACAGGTTGTCCTGCGCCCAAGTCGTCACGCTGTCCGCCGCGTTGGCGATGTGGCTGCCAGTGGTGCCGTCACCCGGGAACTGCGCCGCCCAGAGGTAGGTGTGCGACAGATAGATCAGGACTACGACACCCACGGCGCCCGAACCGAGCAGCGGGCGACGCCACTTGAGGAAGCGGCCGGACGAGTTGCGGGCCTGTTCCGCCCTCGTGCTGGACGCGGTGGTGACCCGGTCGAGGACGATGGCCATGATGACGATGGCGAGGCCCGCGTTGAACGCCGTACCGACGTCGAGCGACTGCAATGCCTGCATGACGGTCTTGCCGAGACCGGGCGCGTCGATCAGGGCCGCGATGGTGACCATCGCGAGGGCGGCCATGATGGTCTGGTTGACACCCATCACCACGGTCCGCTTGGCCATCGGCAGCAGCACCTTGATCAGCGACTGCCAGCGCGTCGACCCCATCGAGTCGGCCGCTTCCACGGTCGTCTCCGGGACGTTGCGGATGCCGTGCGCGGTGATGCGGATCGCGGGCGGGGCCGCGTAGATGACCGTGGCGATCACGGCGGAGGCCGGTCCGATCAGGAAGATCAGGGTGAGTGGGGCGAGGTAGACGAAGGTCGGCATCGTCTGCATGAAGTCGAGGAAGGGCGTGATGATCCGGTTGAACCGGTCGGACAGCCCCGCCCACACCCCCAGCGGGATGGCGAACACCAGCGCCACGAGGACGGCGGAGAGGGTGAGCGCCAGGGTGTCCATGCTCTCCTGCCACAGGCCCTGGAGCCCGAAGAAGGCGAAGCCGGCCATGGCGAGGAGCGCGACCCGCCAGTTGCCGACGGCCCAGGACACGAAGCCGGTGATGCCGACGACCCCGAGCCAGCCGATCTGCGGCACCGGCCGGTCGCCGCTCGGCTGCGAGATCAGGTCCTGGACGAAGGTCACCAGGTTGTCGATGACCAGGCGGATCTCGTTGAAGAAGTAGAGGAAGAGCGGGTTGGAGTTGCGGTTGGCGCCGACCGAGTCGTTGAGGTCGTTGAACCACCGGTGCAGTCCGGTGAGATCGGCCGCCGCGAGCGTCAGCGTCTGCTTTCCGCGCAGCACGGCGAACAGCACCAGCCACACGACGACAATGGCGCCGACCATCATGGGCCGGGTGACCTTGCGGCGCGGGCTCTTCAAGTCCGGTACGGCGTCCGCGACTTGGGCTGCGGGCTCCGGTTTCTCCACGGCGACGGTCATCACGCGTCGCCTTCCCGCCCGGCGACGACCGCGAGGATCTCCTCGTCGCCGACGATGCCGAGCAGCTTGCCGTTCTCGACGACCTTGACCGGCTTGTCGGCCGCGAGCACCGCGCGGGTGGCCTCGCGTACGACGACGTCGGGTCCCAACTCCGGCCCGTCCAGGGGGTCTTCGTCGACGGCGGGGCGCATGATCCAGCGCAGGGTGAGGACGTCTCCGCGCGGCACGTCCTTCACGAACTCGCGCACGTAGTCGTCGGCGGGGGCCCCGACCAGCTCGTCACCGGTACCGCACTGCACCATCTTGCCGTCGCGCATGATGAGGATGCGGTCGCCCAACTTGAGGGCCTCGGACAGGTCGTGGGTGATGAACACCATGGTCTTGCCGACCTCGTGGTGCAGCCGGATGACCTCGTTCTGCATGTCACGGCGGATCAGCGGGTCGAGCGCGGAGAACGGTTCGTCGAAGAGGAGGACGTCCGGGTCTCCGGCCAACGCCCGCGCCAGACCGACGCGTTGCTGCATACCGCCGGAGAGCTGGTCGGGATAGGAGTTCTCGTACCCGGAGAGCCCCACCAACTCCACGACCTCCAGGGCCCGTTTGGTGCGCTCGGCCTTGCTCATGCCGCGGATCTCCAGGCCGAACGACACGTTGTCGACGACCCGGCGGTGCGGCAGCAGCCCGAAGTGCTGGAAGACCATGGAGAACTTACGGCGCCGCAGCTCGCGCAGCCGCTTGGCGTCCGCGTCCCGGATGTCCTCGCCCTCGAAGACGATCTCACCCGCGGTGGGTTCGATCAGCCGGGTCAGACATCGCACCAGGGTGGACTTCCCGGAGCCGGACAGGCCCATGACGACGAAGACCTCGCCGGGCGAGACCTCGAAGTTCACATCGCGTACGGCGGCGGTGCAGCCGGTGCGGTCCATCAGTTCACGACGGGTGAGCCCGCACAGTTCCTCTGAGTCGGGTACCTGGTCGGCCTTCGGCCCGAACACCTTCCACAGCTTGCGCACGGAGATGACCGGGGTGGGGCCCGAGTCCTGGGGCGTGCCGCGCCGCTGCGGCACCTCGGTCTGTGCTGGGGTCACGATCGACCTCTTTTCGGCGTTCAGCCGCGGAACCAGTGCTGCGGCCGGGGTTGGATGTTCTGCCAGATGTGCTTGGGCTCTCGGTACTCGTTCAGGCCGGTCGGTCCCAACTCCCGTCCCACACCCGAGTGTCCGAAGCCACCCCATTCCGCCTGCGGCACATAGGGGTGGTAGTCGTTGATCCACACGGTGCCGTGCCGCAGCCGCCGGGCGACCCGCTGGGCCTTCCCCGCGTCCTGGGTCCAGACGGCGCCGGCGAGTCCGTACTCGGTGTCGTTGGCGATGCGTACGGCGTCGTCCTCGTCGGTGAAGCGCTCGACGGTCAGGACCGGTCCAAAGGACTCCTCGTGCACCACCCGCATGTCCTGCGTGCAGCCGTCGAGGACGGTCGGCGGGTAGAAGTGCCCGTCGGCGAGGGTGGGTTCGGTCGGGCGCTCGCCACCGCACCGCAGTACGGCGCCCTCGGCGATCCCGGCGGCGACATACGCCTCGACCTTCTCGCGGTGCTGAGCGGAGATCAGCGCGCCGGTCTCGGCCTCGGGGTCGAAGGGCCCGCCGAGCCTGATCTGCCGGGCGCGGCACACCACTTCGTCCACGAAGCGGTCGTGCAGCGAGTCCTCGACGATCAACCGGGCGCCGGCGGAGCAGACTTGGCCGGAGTGCAGGAAGACGGCCGTGAGCGCGAAGTCCACGGCCGTCTCGAAGTCGGCGTCGGCGAAGACGACGTTGGGGTTCTTGCCGCCCAGCTCCAGCGCGACCTTCTTCACGGTCGCGGCGGCGGTGGCCATGATGCGTTTGCCGGTCTCCAGGCCCCCGGTGAAGGAGACCATGTCGACGGCGGGGTCCTCGGAGAGCGGTGCGCCCACCTCGGGTCCGGTCCCGAGGACGAGATTGGCGGCCCCGGCCGGCAGGCCCGCCTCCTCCAGCGCCTTCATCAGCAGGATGGAGGTGGAGGGCGTCAGCTCACTGGGCTTGAGGACGATCGTGTTGCCCGCAAGAAGCGCCGGAGCAACCTTCCAACTGGCTTGCAGCAGCGGGTAGTTCCAGGGGGTGATGAGCCCGCACACCCCAACGGGCTCATAGACGACTCGGCTTACGGCGTCGTCGCGCCCGGTGTCGATGACCCGCCCGGCGTCGGTGCCGCCGATCCCGCCGTAGTAGCGGAAGCAGGAGACGACGTCGGCGATGTCGTACTCGCTCTCCACCAGCCGCTTGCCGGAGTCCAGCGACTCGGCGCGGGCGAACTCCTTGGCGTCGCGCTCAAGGATGTCGGCGGTGCGCAGCAGCAGGGCGGCACGCTCCCGCTCGGGGGTATGCGGCCAGGGTCCCTCGTCGAAGGCGCGGCGGGCGGCGGCGATCGCGGCCTCGGTGTCGGGACGCGTTCCTTCGGACACGGTCGCGGTGAGCGTGCCGTCGGCGGGACAGCGGATCTCGCGGTGACCACCGGCCACCGCGTCGCGCCATTCTCCGTCCACATACAGGTCTGCCACGTGTGGAGCCCTTCGAGCGAATTCCGTTGCGCATTGTGCACCGTATTGCTTGTGGTGGAACACCCTGGCGAATGTGCAGACATACGTCAAGGGGTTGGCAGATGACGATTTCGCCATGCGGCCCATTGCCCGGTCACCTCTTGACCGCGAGCGGCGCACGGCCCAACCATGTTGCGTATCGCTCACCATGTTGCGCAACACGCACCGACGGAGGCCGTTCATGTCCCCTCGACCGCACCCTGGCCGCGAATTCGTCCTCACCCTCTCGTGCCCGGACACCACCGGACTGGTCCACGCCGTGAGCGGCTTCCTCGTCCGGAACTCCGGCAACATTCTGGAGAGCCGGCAATTCGATGATCGGCTCAAGGGCCGCTTCTTCATGAGGGTCCACTTCGACGTTTCCGATCCAAACGCCGATCTGAAAACACTGCGTTACCGATTCGGTCCGGTCGCCGAGGCGTATCGCATCTCCTGGACCCTCCGGGACGCCTCGACGCCGACCAGGACCCTGATCATGGTGTCCAAATTCGGCCACTGCCTGAACGACCTGCTCTTTCGCAAGCGCACCGGCGCCCTCAACATCGAGATCCCCGCGATCGTCTCCAACCACCGCGACTTCGAGGGCCTCGCGGACACCTACGGCATTCCCTTCCACCACATCCCGGTCACGAGGGACACGAAGGCGGAGGCCGAGGCGCGTCTTCTGGAACTGGTGCGCGACCTGGACATCGAGCTGGTGGTGCTGGCCCGCTACATGCAGGTCCTCTCCGACGACCTGTGCAAGGAGCTGGAGGGCCGCGCCATCAACATCCACCACTCCTTCCTCCCCAGCTTCAAGGGCGCCCGCCCCTACCAGCAGGCGTACGACCGGGGAGTGAAGCTCGTGGGCGCCACCGCGCACTACGTCACACCGGAGCTGGACGAGGGCCAGATCATCGACCAGGACGTGGTCCGGGTGGACCACTCGCTCGACGCGGAGGAGCTGGTGACGGTGGGGCGGGACGTGGAGGCGCAGGTGCTGGCGCACGCGGTGAAGTGGCACAGCGAGAGCAGGGTGATGGTGGACGGGAATCGGACGGTGGTGTTCCGGTGAGCGACGGTCGTATACGGGACCGGCTGGGCTAGCCGCCCAGCCGGTCCAGCGCCGCACGACGCCAACGCTCGGTCTCCGCGAGCTGGTTGAATGTGAAGACGTGCAGGCCCGCCACCCCCGCGGAGGGCGCGGTCAGCGCCCCCGCACCGCTGGTGAGCAACCGGTCCGGCGAGTAGCCCCCGGGCGCCGCGAACCGCAGGAACCACGACGCGTGCCTCGTGAGGAACCGCGTCGACTCCCCCACCCCGATCTTCGTCGCCATGGCGAGCAGCTTCGCGCGCTGCACCGGCCCCGCGACGCCCACGTACACCGGCAGCGTCACGTCACGGCGACGGATCCGGCCGACCCACTCCCCCAGCACGCGTGCGTCGAAGCACAGGTTGCTGACGATGTACGTGGCGTGGGCGCGCTTGTCCCACATGGCCTGGATGGTGAGGTCGTCGTGGATGAGGGGGTGGCTCTCGGGATAGCCGGTGATGCCGACGCGGCCGAACGGGCTGCCCAGTTCGCCGAGTCGGCGCAGCACCGGCAGCGCCCCGTCGTAGACCCCGGCCGGTGGATCGGCGTCGCCGGCCGGGACGAACACGTCGTCGACACCGGCCTGTCGGAGCCGGTCGACGACGTCCTTGAGATGCACGTCGTCCCGCAGCAGCCGCGCGGGCACGTGCGGGACCACGCGGTAGCCGTGTGCCGCCAATCGCTCGACGAGGTCGAGGGTCGGTTCCAGCCCCTTGACCGGCGACGCCGTCACGGTGACGACGACGTCGCGCGGCACATGGGCGAGGACCTTCTCCTCGGTCGCCTTGGCGGGCAGCACCTCGTAACGGACGCTCGACAGCAGCGCCTTGAGACCGTCGCCGCCCAACACGCCCTACCCGGCCTGCTTCTGGGCGTCGCGGTGGCGGTAGTACACGGCCTTGGAGGGAGCCAGCGGCTCCTTCCCGAGGATAAGGTCGGCCGCCTTCTCGGCGATCATCATGACGGGCGCGTAGATGTTGCCGTTGGTGACGTACGGCATCACCGACGCGTCGACGACCCGCAGCCCCTCAACTCCGTGCACCCGCATGCTGGTTGGATCGACGACCGACATCTCGTCGGTGCCCATCTTGCAGGTGCAGGACGGATGCAGGGCGGTCTCGCCCTCCTTGGCGACCCAGGCGAGGATCTCCTCGTCGCTCTCGACGGAGGGGCCGGGCGAGATCTCGCCGTCGTTGTAGGGGGCCAGCGCGGGCTGGTTGAGGAGCTTGCGGGCGACCCGGACGGACTCGACCCACTCCCGCCGGTCCTGTTCCGTGGAGAGGTAGTTGAAGCGCAGCGCCGGGTGCTCCAGCGGGTCCTTGCTCTTGATCTTCACCGAGCCGATCGCGTCGGAGTACATGGGCCCGACGTGCACCTGGTAGCCGTGGCCGCCGGCCGGCGACGAGCCGTCGTAGCGGACCGCGATGGGCAGGAAGTGGAACATCAGGTTGGGGTAGTCGACGTCCTCGTTGCTGCGCGCGAAGCCGCCGGCCTCGAAATGGTTCGTGGCGGCGGGGCCCTTGCGGAACAGCCACTGGAGGCCGATGAAGGGGGCGCGCCACTTCGCCATGTACGGCTGCATGGAGACGGGTTGCTTGCAGGCGTACTGGATGTACACCTCCAGGTGGTCCTGCATGTTCTCGCCGACGCCCGGCAGGTCGTGGACGACGTCGATGCCGAGCGCGCTCAGCTCCTCGGCGTTGCCGACGCCCGAAAGCTGAAGCAGTTGTGGGGAGTTGATGGCGCCGCCGCAGAGGATGACCTCGCGGGCGCGCACCTGGTGGAGCTTGCCGCGATGCTTGTACTCGACGCCGACGGCCTTCTTGCCCTCGAAGAGAACGCGGTTGACCATCGCGCGGGTGGTGATGGTGAGGTTGGGCCGCTTGCGGACCGGCTTCAGGTAGGCCTTCGAGGCGGAGAGGCGGCGGCCCCGGCTGACGTTGCGGTCGAAGGGCGCGAAGCCCTCCTGCTGGTAGCCGTTGACGTCGTCGGTGCGCGGATAGCCCGCTTCCTGCACGGCGTTGAGGAAGGCGCCGAACAACGGGTTGGTGGCGGGGCCGCGTTCGAGGACGAGCGGGCCTTCGTGGCCGCGGAACTCGTCGTCGGGCTCGGCCGCGAGGCAGTTCTCCATCCGCCGGAAGTACGGCAGACAGTGCGCGTAGTCCCAGCTCTCCATGCCGGCGTCGGCGGCCCAGCGCTCGTAGTCCATGGGGTTGCCGCGCTGGAAGATCATGCCGTTGATGCTGCTGGAACCGCCCAGCACCTTGCCGCGGGCGTGGTAGACGCGCCGGTCGCCCATGTGCGGTTCGGGTTCCGACTCGTACTTCCAGTCGTAGAACCGGCTGCCGATCGGATAGGTCAGCGCGGCGGGCATGTGGATGAAGACGTCCCACGGGTAGTCGGGTCGGCCGGCCTCCAGGACGAGCACCTTGTTGCCCGGGTCCGCGGAGAGCCGGTTCGCCAGTGCGCTGCCGGCGGATCCACCGCCGACGATGACGAAGTCGTATTGCAGGGGAGCCATGATCTCTCGTCTCGCTCGCGCCGTAGATACGCGAGGCATGCTAATACGGGTATCGCCATACGCACCAGGTTGCGAGCAACGCAACTTGCAAGGTCCGGGTTTCCGGGTTGTTACAGGTCGTCGAGTGTGCCGGGGCCGGGGCGGGCAGCGCTCGGCGGGCCTGGGCACCGGGCGAGCGGCAGGTGGGGTGAGGCTACGGGACAAGCGGGTGGACCGCGCCCATGGCCTGGTCGAGAAGCTGCGGCAGCGACACCGTGCCGTCGCGCTCGACCCAGGTCTCGATGGCCGCGTCGAGGCAGCTGAGGGCGCCGGCGATGAGAGCCGGCGCGCCCGGGTCGCCTGGAGTGCGGCGGCACTGTCCTTGCCCGGCCGGACGGCGGGCTCCAGGGCGTGCCGCAGCGTCGTCCAGATCGGTTCGTCGTCCGGCCGCCGCCCAAGGGCGTCCCGCGCGCGCCGGGCGTGGTCCTCCGTCATGACCAGGAGGACGTCTTCCTTGGTGGGGAAGTAGCGGAAGAACGTCGCCCGGGACATGCCCGCAGCCTTGGCGATCCGCTCGATCGTGGTCTGCTCGAAGCCGCGCGACAGGAACATCTCCAGCGCGATCTCGGCGACCTGCGCCTTGGCGGCCAGTCGCGTGCGCTTCGCAGCGACAGCACCGGTTCGCCGGGAGAGACATCCATGATCAGACGCCATCACGTCTCTTTTATGCGACTGAGGCTCATAAGCGGGACTCGACCGAGGAGCCCGTATCGCTGCGCGAGGCTGGGGCGGCGATTCGGCCACGACCGGCACCCCCCTCGGCCCCGCAATTCGGGGGTGCGTGACCGGGGCACCCCGCAATCACGGGGCAGGGAAGCGACTCAAACACGCGTGTTCGAAACCAGCGGCGGGCGCGTTGTCCCGGTCATCATCAGTCGTCCCCAACCCGGCCTGTACGCGGCCCTGTTGGTGATCGTTCCGGTGGCTGCGGTACACACCGCCACCGGTCCACGCCCGCTCGCCCGCCCGATCGACCTCTGGAGGAACCATGAACCCCAACCCCAACCCCGCCCTCTGCGCCCATCCCATCCCCGGACGGCCCGAGGCCACTCGGGCGGCCGCCGATCCTCGTACGACGTTCGGTCCCCGTACGACGTTCGGTGCCCGTGCCGCCGTATCGCCCGTCGCGGATATGTCACGTCCGACACCGAGGTGGGGGGCATGACCGACCCGAACCTCCTTCCGGCGCCGCTCCGTTCATGGGCCGAGAACACCCTGGGCGCGCTCGCCGCGGTACGCCGTCTCCCGTCCGGCCCGTCACCCGCGACCGTGTGGCATGTGGTCCGCGGGTCCGACAACGCCCGCTTCCACCTCAAGACCGCGCCGTCGCCGGGGGCCTTCACCCGGGAGACGTTCGCCCACCGGCACGCCGTACCCGCCCTCGGTCCCGGCAACGCGCCGCGCCTGGTGGCCACTTCGGCCCGGCACCTGGCCATGATCCTCACCGCCCTGCCCGGCGCGCCCCTGACGCGGGTGCGGCTGACGGAGGCCGCGCTGCGGGCGGTGCACTGGCGGGCCGGGATGCTCGTCGCCGAACTGCACCAGGCCGGACGGCCCACCACCACCGCGCGCCGTGAGGCAGCCGCGTACCTGTCCCGTCTCGCCGACGCGGCGCCGCGCCATGCCGAGGCGGCCGGTGACCAACTGTCGGCGGAGGACCAGAAGTTCGTCCTGCTGCTCGCCGACCACCTGTGTGTCCTGGACCGGCTGCCCGTGGGCTTCATCCACGGAGGCGGCATCGAAGCCGGCCTCCGCTGGTCCGGGACCACGAGGCCGACCCTCCAGGACTTCGACCGGGCGCGTTTCGCCCCGGTAGTCGTCGACTTCGTCCATCTCGCCTACGGGCTGTGGGCCGAACGGCCGCGCGTGCGCGCCGCGTTCTTCGACGGCTACGGCCGCACACTGGGCGCCGAGGAACGGCAGGCCCTGCGCTGTCTGACGGGACTGCACGCGGTGCGGTCACTGGCCGAGGGCCTGGTCCGCGCGGACCGGGCGGCAGTGGACACCGCCCGGACGGTCTTGGACCGGGTCAAGAGCGAGGTGGGCGTATGAGCCCCGCTCCCCGACCGACGGTGTCCCCAAGGGTGGTGGGGGCGGGGCGAGTCGCGCCACCACCACCCGCCGAGCTGCGCTACGGCGGCAAGTACAGCAAGAGCCCGCTGGAGGAGGCCTGTTCGCCGACCTACTGGCCCTGTCCACCGACCGATGATGCGTCCGTCACCCGAACGACGAGAAGGAGCAACCCCGTTGGAAGTGGCTCGGGCTCAGGCATGTCCGGCCATCACCCCTTCATAGCCGCCCGCCGCGCCCAGGGCGTGGAGCGTGCCGTGGAATGCGACTCGTCCGGAGTTCAGGATCGTGACGCCGTCGCACGCCGCCCGCACGTCCTCGCCCAGGTGTGTCGAAAGGACGATGCAGGCGAGGGGCTTCAGCCGGGCCAGGAGGCGGTGGAAGTTGGCGCGTTGCCCCGGGTCGAGCCCGGAGGTCGGTTCGTCGAGCAGGAGCAGTGCGGGTGAGTTGACGATCGCCTGCGCGATGCCGACCCGTTGCTTCATCCCGCCGGAGAGGGTTCCGAGCCGCTGGTCCAGGTGGTCGGTGAGGTCGAGGGACTCGGCGGCCTCGGTCACCGCACCGCTGATCCGGCCGCCCGGCATCTCACGCAGCCACGCCGCGTAGGCGAGGAACTCGCGGACCGTGTAGCGGCGGAAGACGCCGAACTCCTGTGGCAGGTAGCCGAGTCGGCGTCGGATCTCCAGGCGTTGCGCGGGCACGTACGGGTCTCGGCTCAGGAGGGTCACCGAGCCCTCGGTGGCGGCCGTCGCCGTGGCCAGGACACGCAACAGGGTTGATTTTCCCGCGCCGTTGGGACCGATGAGCGCGTGTACTCCACGCTCCAGACGGAGGTCCACGCCGTCCAGGAGCAGGGTCCGGCGCCGCCGTACGGACAGCCCCTCGATCTGGACGACGGGGTCGCGGTCGGTCATCGTGACCCCGGCCGGTCGAAGACGTGGCGGCGCAGCACGAGCAGTTCGGCGAGCACCGTGGCCGCCGCGCCCCACGCCAGGGATTCGGCGACTCCGACAAGTTTCTCCGACGCTTCGGCGAGCCTGTGGGCCAAGTGTCCTGACGGGTGTTGCTTGTCGGAGTCCGCCGGCGGCTTGGTCAGGAGCGACAGGACGAGCACCCAGGAGCAGCTGACCAGGAGGGACGCGGTCCAGTTCCCGACGTACGAGCTGAGGAACAAAGTGGCCAGGGTCAGCGTGAGGCAGGGCAGCAGCCACCCGGCCGACGCGAACGGCGGCCGCCCGTCATCGGGGAGCAGCAGGGCCATGCCCGTCAGCAGGGGCATGCCCAGGACGAGAACGTGACCGGTGCGCAGCAGCAGTACGCGCAGGCCGCCCGCCGGTGTGGTCCGCGTGACCTCCGCGAACGGATCCCCTGTGCCGCCGTAGCTGCCCGCCACGCACAGCACGGGCAGCAGCGGTGCCGTCACCAGCAGCAGCGGACGGGCCGACGCCACGTGTCCCACCTGGGCGAGCACGACGCCTGTGACGCAGACCGCGACCGTCGCGAGCAGCCAGGGCAGTCGCAGGGCGGGCGCGGCCTTCGCCCACGGAGGCGGCCAGACCCGTGGCCCGCCCGCTCCCGACCCCGGCACCGGACTCGGACCGTCTCCGATCCGTTCCGGGAGCAGCCGGTGTGGTGCGGGCGGACGTACGGCGGGTGGCGGGTCGACCATGGGAACGCTGTCTCCAGACGGGGCGGTGCGCGTCGGCGCGGGCCGGGTTCAGGGCAGGAGCGAGGTGAGAGCCGTAAGGGGCGGAGCCAGCACCACTACGGGCACGGCCGCGACGACAGCGGCGGGGAACCAGCGTCGGGCGCACAGCAGGACACAGACCGCCGCGATGACCAGGTTGAGGCCGCTGAAGTACCAGGGCCGCAGGACTGCCGGGACGGTGGCGATCAACGCGGCGTGGGGCAGCAGGATCGAGTCGTAGCTGGTCTCGCACCGGCCACCGGCAGTGCAGGACGTAAGAAAGGTTCCCATCACCGCGACAAGGAGGAGCCCCACGACCACGACCAGTGGGGTCATCCGCACCGGCAACACACGACCCACGAGGTGTCCGGCACAGGCGAACGCGATCACGTTGGTGGCCATGATCACGGGCGGCACATAGCCGGACGGACTGGAGGGAGTGGGCGCCGGGGCGATGCACAGCGCTGTCGCCAGCACCGGGGCGAGACCGGCCAGCGGCCACAGCACTCCAGGGGCGAAGGCGAGCGCGTCGGCGGACAGCGGGGGTCGGCTCGCGGTGACCCGCAGCCACTGGGTGCGGGAGCGGACGTACGCACCGCCCTGCCAACAGGCGAGACCCGCGGCGACGGACAGGACAGGGTCCGTCAGTTCCATCGCCGCCTGCCACGTGGTGTCCGAGTGGGCGGGCGGGCCGTCGCGCACCAGTAGCTGCACAAAAGCGGCCACCGTGAGCAGCATGATCAGGGCCGAAGCGGCCGCGGCGGGCCCGTGGCGCAAGTGGCCGCGCAGCACGCTCGGATGGCCCTGCCCCCGGCCGGGGATCCAGCCACGCCCGACGTCCGGAACGCCTTCCGACCGAGTCTGCGTCACACCATCACCTCCGAGCGCGGAACCGTGTCGGGCCGAAGCCGCCTGCGCGACCGCGTGACGCCCGCCCTCTGCCTCCTGTCCCAACGCTCGAATCAGCGTCGGGGTACGCGAGATGACGGCCGTGCCGACTGGTCGGCCGGTGCAACGAAGCACTGTGGTGGTGTGCGTCGGCGCCTGCGCGCCGGTCGCGGGGGCGAGCGTGCTCGTCCACGCCCCGCGCGACCCCGCGCGCGGCTCGGTGCCGTCACCCTTGTCGTACGACCCGGGACTGACAAGCCCCGTCTCGTACGCGACGACGACGGCCTGGGCGCGGTCACGGAGGGTGAGTTTGCCGAGGATGTGGGAGACGTGGGTCTTCACCGTGGCCTCGGACAGGTGGAGTCCGGTGGCGAGTTCGGCGTTGCTCAGGCCCTGGGCGAGGAGGCGCAGGACGTCCCGTTCGCGGGGTGTGAGGGGGGCCAAGTCGCGGTGCAGGGAGGGGGGTTCGGTACCGCAGCGGGCGAATCGCTCGACGAGGCGGCGGGTGATGGCGGGGGCGAGCAGCGCGTCGCCGGCCCGGACCGTGCGGACGGCGTCCACCAGGTGTTCCGGCGTGACGTCCTTGAGGAGGAAGCCGCCGGCTCCGGCGGCGAGCGCCGCGTAGACGTAGTGGTCGAGGTCGAAGGTGGTGAGCATGACCACGCGCGGTGTGTCCACGGAGCCGCCGAGGATGCGCCGGGTCGCCTCCAGGCCGTCCATGTCGGGCATCCGGATGTCCATCAGCACCACGTCGGACCGGGTGCGCCGGACCGCCTCGACGACTTCGGCGCCGTCGGTCGCCTCGGCGACGACCTCGATCCCGTCGGCGTCGAGGATCAGCCCGAAGCCGGTGCATACGAGGGCCTGGTCGTCGGCGACCACGACGCGCGGCGCGCGGTTCACGAGTCCTCCAGGGGAAGTACCGGGACTGCCGGGATCAGGGCCTGTACCCGGTAACCGCCGAGCGGGCTGGGGCCGTTGCGCAGGGTGCCGCCGTAGACGGCGAGGCGTTCGCGCAGGCCGATCAGTCCGCGGCCGTTGCCGGTGGCCGCGGCGGGGCCGGGCCTGCCGCCGGTGTCGGTGACCTCGACGTGGAGTTCGTCGTCGCCGTACGACACCCGGACCCTGGCGTCGGCCCCGGAAGCGTGCTTCACCGTGTTGGTCAGGGGCTCCTGGACCACTCGGTACGCGGCCAGTTCGACTCCCGGGGACAGCGGGCGGGGGCTCCGGAGACGGACTTCCAGCGGCGGGCCGGGGCCGGTGGGCAGTCAGGGCAGCTGCCCGGCTCCGCGAGGCGGGCCCAGACCGACGGACGGCGGAGCCGACCGCCCGACCTCCAGCAGCGAGCCGGGACCGGCGGGCGACCGAGGCTGCCGCCCGACCTCCAGTGGCGGGCCGTGGCCGGTGGGCCGCCGGGGTGGCTGCTCGGCTTCCGGTGTCGCGGTCGGTGGGGCTCGGGCCGGCGCGGCCGTTCGCGCGGCCCGCCCGTACCGTCGCGATGGTCGTGGCGGTGTTGTTCGGCGTCGCCGCCGTCACCTTCGCCACCGGTCCGGCCGCGTCGTTGGGGGAGGTGATCGCGGCCAAGAACCACCACGCGCCGGACGTCACGGTCGGGGCGCGGGCCGGACCGGCGGGCTCCGGCAAGGTGGTCCGCCAGGGGCAGCCGACTGCCGCCGAACCGGCCGGGATCACCGCTCCCGTCATCGCCGCCATCGCGGCCCGACCCGGCACCCACGCGTCCTACGGCAGCGTCTCCCTCGACGCGGCCGTGTCGGGGATGAGCGAGACCGTCACCGTGACGGCGTTCGACGGTGATGCCTCCTGGGGCGGATTCACGGTGGTCGGCGGGCGGTGGTTCAGCAGGGCGGGCGAGGCCGTGGTGCCCAGCACGATCCTGACCGCCACTGGAACGAAAGTCGGCGACAGCATCACAATCACCTCGCACGGCACGGCAGTTGGCGTGCGGATCGTCGGCGAAGTGTTCGACACCGGCAACGACGGCCGCCGGGTCTTCACCGACGCCGCCACACTCAGGACCGCCGCACCCGGCCTCAACTCCACGACCGAGTACGTCGATCTGAGGCCCGGCACCGACACGGACGCGTATGTCACTGCGCTCAACGCCGAGTTGAAGCCCCTCGGGGTCGGCGCGACGAGCGCCAGGTCCACGAACGGCAGTGACACCGCGGCCGTGCTCGACTCGCTCACCGCTCTGCTCACCGTGCTGCTGGTCTGTGTCGCCGGGCTCGGTGTGCTGGGCGGAGCTGTGCTCGACACCCACGAACGCGTCCACGACCTGGGCATTCACAAGGCGCTCGGCATGACACCCCGCCAGACTGTCACGATGGTCGTCACCTCGGTCGTCCTGCTCGGGCTCGCCGGAGTCGCCGTCGCCGTCCTCGGCTCCCTGCTCCCCGCCGGTTGGGCGGCCCGTGTCCGCACCGCGACCGCGCTCCGAGCCGAGTGACCGAGTATCCGAGCCGAACGGACACGCAACCCTCTCGCAACCTCGCGTGTGCTGCGATGGGCCACCACATCCCGCTACTCATCCCGCTACTCATCCGGCTACTGGGGACGGCAGACATGGACGACAACACCCCGCGCGTCGAACTCACCCCCGCCGCGGCGGACCTGCTGCGCCAACTGCACGCCCAGCACGGCCCGCTGATGTTCCATCAGTCGGGTGGTTGCTGCGACGGCAGTGCGCCCATGTGCTACCCGGAGGGCGAGTTCCGGACCGGCGGCTCGGACGTGCTGCTCGCCGAGCTGACCGTCGAGGGCGTGCCGGAACCCGTGACGTTCTGGATCTCGCGCAGCCAGTACGAGGTCTGGAGCCACACGCGGCTGATCGTGGACGTCGTAGCGGGTCGCGGCAGCGGTTTCTCGCTGGAAGCACCCGAGGGGGTGCGTTTTCTCACCCGTTCCCGTGTAGTCGGCGCCTAGGAGCCCCGCCGGTCATCGTCTTCTGATGCACTTCCCCTGAGTCCTGGGAGAGTTGACGAGACATCAGGGGATACTGTGACGCACCGTCAAGAGCGTTCCAGAGCAGCACGTTTCAGAGCCGAACGTTTAAGAACTGGCAAGTCGGCACTCGCGTTTCTCACGGCGTTCGGTGCGCTGGCCGGTGCGGCCCTGGTGGGGGCGGCACCGGCCGGCGCCGTGCCGGGCACCACGCGGCTCGCGCCGGGTGTCACCTACCGGCAGTTCGACATCACGGCCGCCAGGGGTGTGACCCACGCCCATGTGGTCGTGGTGGACCTGCGCGACACCCATGTGCGGGTCAACCTGCTGTACCCGGGCGCGGTGGCCGCCCGGGAGCCCGTCTCCGAGCTGGCCGACTCGGCGGGCGCCGTCGCAGGTGTCAACGGTGACTTCTTCAACATCACCGAGACCCAGCACCCGGGCGTCGAGGCCACGGGTTCCACCGACGGACCGGCCATCGCGAGCGGTGTCGCGCTCAAGGGGGCCGTGCCGGACGGCCAGCGCTTCGGGCCCGCGCTGCCGCCCGGCACGAACACCCGGAACGTGCTCGGCGTGGGCATCGACCGCGTGGCCCGGCTGGACAGCCTCACCCTCAAGGGGACGGTCGGTACCCCGGAGGGCCGGATGCCGCTCGGCGGGTTCAACCAGTACGCGTTGCCGGTGAACTCCATCGGTGCGTTCACCACACAGTGGGGCAGCGTCTCCCGGGTGCGCGCCACATGTGGCACGGACACCAACCGGGCTGCCGCGTGCAGCACGGATGCGTATGAAGTCGCCATTCGGCACGCACGGGTCGTGTCGACGTCCAACACTCCCGGCAGTGGTGCCATCGCCGCGGGCACCACCGTCCTCGTCGGCCGTGAGGCGGGCGCGCAGCAGCTGCGGAAGCTGTCCGTCGGCGAGCGGGTGCAGGTGCTGCACCGGCTGGTGGCGTCGGGGTCCGGGGTTCCGTACCGCTTCGCCCTGGGCGGCTACCCGGTGCTGCGGGACGGGCAGCCGCTGGCCGGTCTCGACAACACGACCTCGGCCGTGCGCACCGCCGTGGGCATCGCGCAGGGCGGCCACCGTCTGCTGCTGTTCGCCACGGACGGCGCGGTCGCGTACCGCAGCGGTCTGACGATCGCCGAAGTCGCCGCCGAGATGAAGAAGTTGGGCTCGACCGACGCCTTCAGTCTGGACGGCGGCGGCTCGACGACCCTGGTCGCCCGCGCACCCGGCGCGAGCGCCGTCACGGTACGGAACCACCCCAGCGGCGGCGCCGAGCGGCCCGTACCGAACGGCGTCGGGATCTTCTCGACCCGCTGACCTCACGAATGACCCGCTGACCTCACGAATGACCCGCCGACCTCACGGATGCCCCGCCGGCCTCATGGATGCAGTCCGCTCACCAGATCCGCGGTGGCCGTGAGGCCACTGTGGATCGTGGGCGCCATGCTGGTACTGGCCATGAAGAACCCGAGCAGTGCGCAGACCAGCGCATGGGAGGGCTTCAGCCCGCCGCTGCGCATGAAGATCACCGCAAGGATCAGGAGCAGCAGCACCACAGAGATGGAAATCGCCATCGTCACCCTCCTCCGCCACGCCGTCATGTCTGGTTCGCGGCGTTCGGCCGCAAGTGTGGCGTAGCGGAGGGTTCATCCGGGCTACCGACGTGTCCCCCGAACGTGTGGTGTCACCCCATGTCACGTGGCCACATGTGGTGTCACGCCGTGCGGTGGGCGTCCAGGAAGGCTTCCAGCCCTGCGAGGTCGTCGGTGTTGAGGAAGTCCACACCGGCGGCGAACAGTTCCTCCCACAGCGCGTCACGGGCGGGGCCCGCCAGGTCCGGGGTGTTCCAGAACCGCACGGTCTGCCCGGCCGCGTGCGCCTGCCGCACGATGTCGCGCAGCTTCTGCCGCTCGGCGTCGGGGAAGGCGCCGTCGCCGAGCCAGGTGAAGTTGGTCTGCCAGTTGTCGCTGATGAGCGAGACGAAGGAGGCGGGCGCCGAGGTGCCGAGGTCGGTGAGCCGGCCGTCGTAGAAGGCGCGGCGCACGGTCTGCGCCTCCATGGGGATGCGGGCCGCGCGGTCGCCGGAGATGACGTTGGTGACCGCGCCCTGGTGGACGCGTCCGTGGGCGTAGGTGGTGAACAGGTGCTTGTAGCGCAGGAGATGGCGGTCGAGTTCGAGGTACGTCGAGGAGCCCTCGGTCTTGATGTCGATCAGGAGCTGGAGCGGCTTGTGCCAACCCCGGTACACGGAGCCGTGATTGGCCTTCACGAGGGCGGAGAGCGGGTCCAGGTAGAGGGATTCGAGGGTGCGGCTCGGGTCGAGTTCGGACGCGTCGTGTCCGATGAGGAGTTGGTCGCCGACGAGGAAGATGTCGGCCTCGACGCTGCCGAAACGGTGGTCGAGGGCGTCGAAGAGGGGCCGGGGGTGCTCGTAGTCGTTGTGGGCGTGGGCGCGCCACAACGGGCGCCGGCGGTGCCCCTGATCGGCGGCGAACGCGCTGCCCGCGGGCGGGGCGAGCACGACCGCGAGGGTGGCGCCGAACGCGGTGAGGGCTCTGCGACGGGTGATGAGGGCCATGGTGTTCCTCCCTGTGGGGCGGGTTCGAACCACAGGGAGTATGGAGCTGTACGGCCCCCAACGAACCTGCACATGCCAGGAGTTGGCCGGACCGTCCTTGCTTGTTCACTCCTTCGGCGGTGGCGCACGGAAAAGCCCGCCCCAGGTGGGACGGGCTTCACCGGATGGTCGAACGGCGGTCAGGGGGCGCGCAGATCGACCAGTTCCGCCAGCGCCTCGCGATGGGCGCCCGCCGTGCCGTAGGCGATCGAGTCGGCCTTGGCCCGCTTCAAGTAGAGGTGGGCCGGGTGCTCCCACGTCATGCCGATGCCGCCGTGCAACTGGACGGCCTCCTCGGCCGCGTGGACGGCGACGGACGCCGCGTAGGCCTGCGCCACGGCGACCGCCACCTCGGTGTCCTCGCCGGTCGTGAGCGCGTCGGCCGCGTTCCGCGCGGCGGCCCGCAGACTGACGACCTCAAGCCACAGCTGCGCGAGCCGGTGCTTGAGCGCCTGGAACCCGCCGACGGGCCGGTTGAACTGCTTGCGCTCCTTGAGGTACCGGACCGTCTCCGTCAACGTCCAGTCGGCGAGCCCGAGTTGCTCGGACGCGAGCAGCCCGGCCCCGGCCCGCACCGCCCGCCGTACGGCAGGAGCCGCGTCGCCGATCCGGCGCCCCGCGACCCCGTCGAACACCACACGCGCCAACGGCCGGGTCAGGTCCAGGGACACCTGCGGTACGACGGTCACGGCGCCCGCCTCGACGGCGTACAGCCCGCCGTCCTCACCCGGCACCAGCAGCACATCGGCGGCGGCAGCATCGGCGATCCCGGTCAACTCGCCGTGCAGGGAACCGTTTTCGAGCCGTACAGCCTTGTGGGCGGCGCCCGGCGCGACGCTCAGGGAGACGGCGAGGACACCGATCCTGCGGCCGGACGCCAGCTCGGCGAGGAGGTCATCGGCCCCGCACTCCAGCAGCGCCTCGGTGGCGACGACGGCGCTCGTGAGGTACGGCACGGGTGCGACCGCGCGGCCCAACTCCTCCAGTACGACGGCGACTTCGCGGTGGGTGGCGCCCTGGCCGCCCTGTGCCTCGGGCACCAGGAGTCCGGCGAGGCCGATGCCCTCGGCGAGGGACTTCCACAGGGACAGGTCGTGCGGGGCGTCCGACTCGGTGCGGGCGATGACGCTCGCCGCGTCGCAGTGGTCGGTGAGCAGGTCCCGGACGACGGCGCGGAGCGCCTCTTCCTCCTCCGAGTAGAGCAGGTCGGTCATCGGGCCAGGTCCTTCCAGGCGACGTCCTTGTCGGTGCGCGGCTCGGCCGGGAGGCCCAGCACGCGTTCGGCGACGATGTTCAGCAGGACCTCGCTGGTCCCGCCCTCGATGCTGTTGCCCTTGGAACGGAGGTAGCGGTAACCGGCGTCGCGGCCGGTGAAGTCCACGAGTTCCGGGCGGCGCATGGTCCAGTCGTCGTACAACAGGCCTTCCTCGCCCCGGAGTTCGACCTCCAGGCCGCTGATCTCCTGGTTGAGGCGGGCGAAGGAGAGCTTCATGCCGGAGCCCTCGTGACCGGGCTGGCCCGCGACGAGCTGCTGGCGCAGCCGCTCGCCGGAGAGCCGGGCGACCTCGGCCTCCACCCAGAGCTTGAGGAGGCGCTGGTGGAGGTCGTGGGTGCGCAACTCGGGGCGCTCGCGCCAGGTTTGGCTGATCGGGCCGATCATGCCGCCCTCGCGGGGGATGCGCATGCCGCCGATGGAGACGCGCTCGTTCATCAGCGTGGTCTGCGCGACCCGCCAGCCGTCGCCGACCTCGCCGAGGCGATGGGCATCCGGGATGCGGACGTCGGTGAGGAAGACCTCGTTGAACTCGGCCTCGCCGGTGATCTGGCGCAGCGGCCGGACGTCGACGCCTGGGTCGGTCATGTCGCAGATGAAGTAGGTGATGCCGGCGTGCTTGGGCACGTCCGGGTCGGTGCGCGCGATGAGGATGGCCCAGCGGGCGACGTGGGCGCTGGACGTCCACACCTTCTGCCCGTTGACGATCCAGCCGTCGCCCTCCCGTACCGCGCGCGTGCCGAGCGCGGCCAGGTCGGACCCGGCGCCCGGCTCGCTGAACAGCTGGCACCAGACCTCCTCGCCGACCCAAAGGGGCCGTAGAAACTGCTGCTTCTGCTCTTCCGTGCCGTACTTGAGGATCGTCGGGGCGGCCATGCCGAGGCCGATGCCGATCCGGCGCGGGTCGTTGTCGGGGGCGCCCGCGGTCGCCAACTCGGCGTCCACGACGGCCTGGAGAGCGCGCGGGGCACCGAGGCCACCGAGGCCCTCGGGGTAGTGGACCCAGGCGAGTCCGGCGTCGAAGCGCGCCTTGAGGAAGGCTGTCCTGTCGGTCTCCAGCGGTGGGTGCGCGGCCAGCAACTCGGCCGTACGACGCCTGAGTTCAGTTGCGTCGATGGTCATGCGGCGGCTCCGTTCTCCAACGACGAGTCCTCCAGCGACGGCAGAATGGTGACCCGGCCGGTCGTGACACCGTCGGCGACCCGCTGCACGGCGGCCGCGGCGCCGCTCAGCGGTACGCGCTCGCTCACCAGGGGCTTGACGACACCCCGGGCGGCCAGGTCGGTGAGCTGCTCGTGGCAGTGGAGGATCAGCTTCGGGTTCTTGGTGGCGTACAGGCCCCAATGCAGGCCCAGGATCGAGTAGTTCTTCACCAGGGCGTGGTTGAGCGAGGGGCTCGGGATGGTGCCGCTCGCGAAGCCCACGACCACGATCCGGCCCTCGAAGGCGACGACCTTCGTGGACTGCGTGTAGGCGTCGCCGCCGACCGGGTCGTAGATCACGTCGGCACCGCGCCCGCCGGTGGCCTCCTTGACGGCCGCGACGACGTCCTCGGTGCGCCGGTCGATCACGACGTCGCAGCCCAACTCCCGTGCCACGGCGGCCTTGTCGGCACCGCCGACGACACCGATGACGGTGGCACCGGCGGCCTTGCCGAGCTGTACGGCCGCGCTGCCGACCCCGCCGGCGGCGGCGTGCACGAGGAGCGTCTCGCCGGCCTCCAGGTGGGCGCGCCGGTGGAGGCCGAACCAGCCCGTCTGGTAGCCGATGTGCAGCGCGGCGGTCTCCGCGTCGTCCAGCGACTCGGGCGCGGGCAGCAGTCCGGCGGCGTCCGCGACGGCGTACTCGGCGAAACCGCCGTACGGCAGCGCGGGGTTGGCGATCACGCGGCGGCCGTCCTCGGTCTCGCCGCAGATCTCCACGCCGGGCGTGAACGGGAGCGGGGGCCTGACCTGGTAGTGGCCGCGGCACATCAGGACGTCCGGAAAGTTGATGTTCGCGGCGCGCACCTTGAGCAGGACCTGGCCCGCACCGGGTGTCGGCTGCTGCACCTCCTCCAGGCGCATCGCCTCGCTCGGCTCGCCGTTCTGGTGCACTTGCCATGCCTGCATGCGGGGCCTCCACGGACTGCTCTGTCTTACCGGGCTTGGTCGCATACTAAGCGGTCGCTTGCGGATCTGGAACCGTCGGGTTCGTCACGGTCCACCGGCTGAGCAGGTCCTGTACACCGCGGGCCGGTGGGGGCTGGTCGCGCAGTTCCCGGCGCCCCTTCAGGGCGCGTTTTACTGGACCTTCCTGGGACGTGCACGGACGTGCATCCGCTCCCCCTGCGGCCCGAACAGGCTCAGGAACTCCGCCGGGCCCTCCCCCGTCGAACCGAACCAGTGCGGCACCCGCGTGTCGAACTCGACGGCCTCGCCCGTCGCGAGCACCACGTCGTGCTCGGCGAGTACGAGCCGCAGCCGTCCGGACATGACGTACAGCCACTCGTAGCCCTCGTGGGTCCGTAGATCGGGTTCCTCCTGCCGCTGCGGCACCAGCACCTTGAAGGCCTGGAGTCCGCCCGGCTGGCGGGTGAGCGGCCAGTAGGTGCGGCCGTGCCGCTGGATCGGCTCGGATCGCACCCGCGGATCCCGGACCGTCGGCGTCCCCACCAGCTCGTCCAACGGCACCTGATGGGCCCGCGCGATCGGCAGCAGCAGTTCCAGGCTGGGCTTGCGCAGGCCGGACTCCAGTCGGGACAGCGTGCTCACCGAGATGCCGGTCGTCTCCGACAGCCCCGCGAGGGTCGCGCCCCGCTCCTTCCGGATCCGCCGCAGTCGCGGGCCGACCTCCGCCAGGACCTCGTCCGTGTCGTCGCTCATGACCGGTATTGCAGTTTCGGCAAACGCGTTTGTCAATACGGCAGCGATGGCGCGACCTTCGGGGGTGGAGGTGGTCACCATGACCGAGACACACACCGAGACGCACACCGGGACATCTCCCGGGACCTACGAAGTGGTCGTCGTCGGCGGTGGCGCGGCCGGTCTGTCCGCCGCACTGGTCCTGGGCCGGTCCAGGCGCCGCACCCTGGTCGTCGACGCGGGCGAGCCGCGCAACGCGCCCACCCCGCACATGCAGGGCTATCTGACCCGGGACGGCATGTCCCCCGCCGAGTTCCTGGCCCTGGGCCGAGAGGAGATCGCGCGCTACGGCGTCGAGCTGGTCCGGGACCGGGTGGTGGACGTCACCGGCGGCTTCGCGGTCACGCTGGCCGGCGGCGAGACCGTCCGGGCCCGGCGGCTCGTCATCGCGACCGGTCTCAAGGACGAGCTGCCGGCCGTCCCCGGAGTCGCCGAGCGCTTCGGCCGTGACGTGATCCACTGCCCGTACTGCCATGGCTGGGAGGTCCGCGACCAGGCCTTCGGCGTGCTCGCGACCACGCCGATGAGCGTGCACCAGGCGCTGATGGTCTCGCAGTGGTCCAAGGACGTGACCCTGTTCCTGCACACCGTCGCCGAGTCCCAGCTGACGGACGACGATCTGCGCAGGCTGGCGGCGGCCGGGGTCGCCGTGGTCCCCGGCGAGGTCGCGGAGCTCGTCGTCGCCGACGACCGGCTGACCGGCGTCCGCCTCGCGGACGGCACCACGCACCCCCGCGAGGCCGTGTTCGTGGCGCCCCGCGCGATCCCGCAGACCGGTCTCCTGGAGCAGCTGGGCGCCGACATGCAGGAGACCCCGTTCGGCGCGTACCCGGTGGTCGACCCGACGGGCCTGACGACCGTGCCCGGGGTGTGGGCTGTCGGCAACGCGATGGGCTTCGGCGAGCAGGTCGTGAACGCGGCCTCCGCCGGCTACCGCGCGGGCGCCACGATCAACGGGGAACTGCTCATGGCCGACCTCGACGCCGACATCCGGGCGTAGCCGATATCCGGGCGTGGCCGACATCCGGGTGCGGTCGTCCGGGTGTAGACCGGCCGCCTCCGTTGCACGATGGCTGCATGCTGCTGACCCGGCTCGCGCAGGTGTCCCAGGAGGTCGCCGCCACCTCGGCGCGGTCCCGGAAGATCGCTCTGCTCGCGGAGCTCTTCCGGGACGCGGAGGCCGACGACGTCCCGATCGTCATCCCGTACCTGGCGGGCCGCCTGCCACAGGGCCGGCTCGGCATCGGCTGGAAGGTGCTGAGCCGGCCGGTCGCCCCGGCCCCCGAACCCACCCTGACCGTGCGCGAGGTGGACGCCCGCCTCTCCGCTCTCGGCAAGGTGTCGGGCACCGGCTCACAGGCTGAACGAGCGCTTCTTGTGGGCGAGTTGATGGGCGCGGCCACCGCCGACGAGCAGCGCTTCCTGTTCGGTCTGATCACCGGCGAGGTCCGGCAGGGCGCGCTGGACGCGGTCGCCGTGGAGGGCCTGGCGGAGGCGACCGGCACCCCTCCGGCGGACGTACGGCGGGCGGTCATGCTGGCCGGTTCGCTCCAGACGGTGGCCGAAGCCCTTCTCGCCGACGGCCCGGCCTCCCTCGACCGCTTCCGCCTGACCGTGGGCCGTCCGGTCCTGCCGATGCTCGCGCACACCGCCTCCTCGGTCGCCGAAGCGGTCGAGAAACTGGGTGAATGCGCGGTCGAGGAGAAGCTCGACGGCATCCGCGTCCAGGTCCACCGCGACGGCCAGGTCGTACGGCTCTACACCCGCACCCTCGACGACATCACCGACCGCCTCCCCGAACTCACCGCAGCCGCCCTGGAGTTGAGAGGCGAGCGGTTCATCCTGGACGGCGAGGTGATCTCCTTCGACGCGGACGGGCGGCCCCGTTCCTTCCAGGAGACGGCGGGCCGGGTCGGCTCCCGGGTGGACGTGGCCACGGCCGCCGAAACAGTCCCCGTCTCCCCCGTGTTCTTCGACGCGCTGTCCGTCGACGGCCGCGACCTGCTCGACCTCCCCTGCGCCCAACGGCACGCGGAACTGGCCCAGTTGGTGCCGGAACCGATGCGCGTCCGCCGCACGCTCGTCTCCGGCCCGGAGGACATCCCCGCCGCCGAGGCCTTCCTCGCCGAGACCCTGAAGCGCGGCCACGAGGGAGTCGTCGTCAAAGGCCTCGACGCCCCCTACAGCGCGGGCCGCCGGGGCGCCTCCTGGCTGAAGGTGAAGCCCGTCCACACCCTCGACCTGGTCGTGCTGGCCGCCGAGTGGGGCCACGGCCGCCGAACCGGCAAGCTCTCCAACCTCCACCTCGGCGCCCGCAACCCCGACGGCTCCTTCGCGATGCTCGGCAAGACCTTCAAGGGCATGACCGACGCCGTCCTGACCTGGCAGACCGAGCGCCTCCAGGAGCTGGCCGTGGAGAGCGACGGCCACGTGGTGACCGTACGGCCCGAACTCGTCGTGGAGATCGCGTACGACGGACTACAGAAGTCGACCCGCTACCCGGCCGGTGTCACGCTCCGCTTCGCGCGGGTCGTGCGCTATCGCGAGGACAAGCGGGCGGAGGAGGCGGACACGGTGGAGACGTTGCTGGCCGCGCATCCGGAGGTGAAGCCGTGAGTGGGAAGCGCAGTGCGGGGTTGCTGTTGTTCCGGCACACCGATCGCGGTCTGGAGGTGTTGCTCGGGCATATGGGCGGCCCGTTGTTCGCGCGACGGGACGCGGGGGCGTGGAGTGTGCCCAAGGGTGAGTACGAGCCCGACGAGACCGCATGGGACGCGGCCCGGCGCGAGTTCGAGGAGGAGCTGGGGCTCGCGCCGCCCGAGGGTGAGGCGATCGAGCTGGGTGAGGTGCGGCAGACCAACGGGAAGGTCGTCACCGCGTGGGCGATCGAGGCCGATCTCGACCCGGCGACCATGGTGCCCGGCACCTTCCGGATGGAGTGGCCGCCGAAGTCCGGGCAGGTCCAGGAGTTCCCCGAGCTGGACCGGGTCGAGTGGATGGACCTCGCACGGGCGCGAGCCGTCGTCGTCCAGGCGCAGGCCACGTTTCTCGACCGGCTGGCGGAGCACTCGGGCTGAGCACGGTCGCCCTCTCGACACCGACTGGAGCGCCCCGAAAGCGAACAAATCAATACAGCCGCCCACGCGTTGCGGTCGTCCGCACCGCGCGGGAAGGTCGAAGCACAGTCCGCTCCAGGAGGTCAGCCATGCCCATCGCGACGGTCAACCCGGCCAACGGTGAGACGCTCAAGACGTACGAGGCCATGGGTGACGAGGAGATCGAGCGCAGGCTCCGGCTCGCGGAGGCCACGTTCCGCACCTACCGGACGTCCGCCTTCGCCGAACGCGCCCGGCTCATGCACCGGGCCGCCGACCTGCTCGACGAGGACCAGCGGGACATCGGCCGCGTCATGACCACCGAGATGGGCAAGCCGGTCAAGCAGGCCCGCGCGGAGGCCGCCAAGTGCGCGCGGTCGATGCGCTGGTACGCCGACCACGCACAAGAGTTGCTCGCCGACGAGGAGCCCGCCGCCTCCGACGTGAAGGACTCCGGTGCCTCCCGGGCACTGGTCCGCTACCGGCCGCTGGGCCCGGTGCTCGCGGTGATGCCGTGGAACTTCCCGCTGTGGCAGGTGATCCGCTTTGCCGCGCCCGCGCTGATGGCGGGCAACGTCGGCCTGCTCAAGCACGCCTCGAACGTCCCGCAGACCGCGCTCTACCTGGAGGACCTGTTCCACCGCGCGGGCTTCCCCGAGGGCGCCTTCCAGACCCTCCTCGTCGGCTCCGGCGCGGTCGAGGAGATCCTGCGCGACGAGCGGGTGAAGGCGGCCACCCTCACCGGCAGCGAACCCGCCGGGCGGGCCGTCGCGTCCGTCGCCGGGGACATGGTCAAGAAGACGGTGCTGGAACTGGGCGGCAGCGACCCCTACGTCGTCATGCCGTCCGCCGACATCGACCGGGCCGCGCGGATCGCGGTGACGGCACGCGTGCAGAACAACGGGCAGTCCTGCATCGCCGCCAAGCGGTTCATCGTGCACACGGACGTCTTCGACGCGTTCGCCGAACGGTTCGTGGCCGGCATGAAGGCGCTCACTGTCGGTGATCCACTGGCGGAGGAGACCGAGGTGGGACCGCTCGCCAGCGAACAGGGGCGGGACGATCTGGAAGAACTCGTCGACGACGCCGTGCGCAGCGGCGCGACCGTGCTGTGCGGCGGGGAGCGGCCCGACGGGCCCGGCTGGTACTACCCGCCGACCGTCCTCGGCGACATCACCCGCAAGATGCGCGTCCACCGCGAGGAGACGTTCGGACCCGTCGCCACGCTGTACCGGGTGGCCGACCTCGACGAGGCGGTCCTCGTCGCCAACGACACGCCGTTCGGGCTGAGTTCCAACGTGTGGACGCGGGACGAGGGCGAGGCCGACCGGTTCGTACGGGATCTGGAGGCCGGCGGGGTGTTCTTCAACGGCATGACCGCGTCCCATCCGGCGTTCCCGTTCGGCGGGGTGAAGCGGTCCGGGTACGGACGGGAACTGTCGGGGCACGGAATCCGGGAGTTCTGCAACATCACCACGGTATGGCACGGAGCGTGAGCGTTCCGCGGCTACGATCCCCTGTGTGAACCGCGAAGTGACTCTGCCTCTGATCGTCGACGACCGCGGGACCTTGCAGGTGGCTGCGGCGGATGTCAGCAAGCTTTTGCGTACCGTGGGTGGGCGGTGGCTGCACCTTGTTGAGGCCGGGGAAGAGGGGCTTGATGAGGACACGGTGGCTGCGTTGACGATCGAGCTGGCGAAGCTGGCGGATCGTATTGACGTTGCGTGCATCGCGCACAGCAGTGGGGGGTCGTCGTAGTCGGGCGGGTGCGGGTGGGTTGTGGCTGGGCGCGCAGTTCCCCGCGCCCCTAGGAAACTCCCCCCAGCGTGGTCCAGAACATCGCCTCGTAATGCTTGAGCAAGGTGCTGTAGGTGTTCACCAACCCCTTGTTCGCCCCGCTCGCCCTCGCCGCCTTCTCATCCAATTCCGGGGACGGCTCTGCGAAGAAATCGAAGAAGCCGCAAGCCTCCTCCGTGAAGCCGTACTCGGACCGCAGCGCGCCCGCGATCGTCGCGCAATAGCCGCCCCATTCCGCGAAGTTGGATGTCAGGGCCGCCACCACGTCCGTCGGATCGGCGTTCAGGGCCAGCCACGCCACGTACGCCGGATAGGCCTGGCAGCCCGGTAGTGGCTCATACGCACGCAACCGTTCCTCGTCCACTCCGCACGCCTCCGCGAAGGCGGTCAGTCGCTCGCCCGCCATCGCCTCCCCCGCCGCCACGAACTCGAAGAAGTCGGCTGCCTCCGGAGTGGTCGTTTCGCGTTGCGCCAGATGCAGGAAGGCGCGGCGGTCGGCCGGGATCACGCGGTGTTGTTCCAGGGCAAGAGTTGCGAGGGTTTCGATGGGGGCCGTGCCGGTCTCGATCCGGGCTACCAAAGGGTTCGTGGTCATCGCGTCCTTCTTCGGGCGGGGTCCGGATACTGATCCGACCTTTACACAGGGTCCCTGAATTGGAGTAGTCCACCGAGAGATCGTCGCCCTCAAGGGTGATCGTGGGTGCACCACCCTCTGAGGTGAACCACCTTCTGACCGGCGGGCGAAGGCCTTCCGGAAGGCGAAAGCAGGGACGGTTCATGGCGACTTTGTGCAAACCCTCGGTGTCGGTTCCGGAGCACGTGATCACGATGGAGGAGACGCTTGAGCTGGCGCGCTCCCGCCACGCGGACCACCCCAACCTGCCGCTGGCCCTCCGGCTGATCGAGAACACCGGTGTGCGCACCCGGCACATCGTGCAGCCCATCGAGGAGACCCTGAAGCACCCCGGGTTCGAGGACCGCAACAGGATCTACACGGCCGAGGCGAAGGCCCGGGTCCCGTCGGTCGTACAGCGGGCGCTCGACGAGGCGGAGCTGCTCACCACCGACATCGACGTGATCATCTACGTCTCGTGCACGGGCTTCATGATGCCCTCGCTCACGGCCTGGCTGATCAACGAGATGGCCTTCGAGTCCACCACCCGGCAGATCCCGATCGCCCAGCTCGGCTGCGCGGCCGGCGGCGCGGCGATCAACCGGGCGCACGACTTCTGCACGGCGTACCCGGACGCCAACGCCCTCATCGTGGCCTGCGAGTTCTGCTCGCTGTGCTACCAGCCGACCGACCTCGGCATCGGCTCCCTGCTCTCCAACGGGCTGTTCGGCGACGGTATCGCCGCCGCGGTCGTGCGCGGGCGGGGCGGCACCGGCATCCAGCTGGAGCGCAACGGGTCGTACCTGATCCCCAAGACCGAAGAGTGGATCATGTACGACGTGCGGGCCACCGGGTTCCACTTCCTGCTGGACAAGCGGGTGCCGGCCACCATGGAGCCCCTCGCCCCGGCGCTCCAGGACCTCGCGGGACTGCACGGCTGGGACGCGGCCGACCTGGACTTCTACATAGTCCACGCGGGCGGGCCCCGAATACTCGACGACCTGAGCAAGTTCCTCCAGGTCGACCCGCACGCGTTCCGGTTCAGCCGGGCCACCCTCACCGAGTACGGCAACATCGCCAGCGCCGTCGTGCTGGACGCGCTGCGCCGGCTCTTCGACGAGGGCGGCGCCGAACACCGGGCGCGTGGACTGCTCGCCGGGTTCGGACCCGGTATCACCGCCGAGATGGCCCTGGGCCGCTGGCACCGCGACGACCGAGAGACGGCTTGAGTACGGCATGACTGAAGAGACGATCACCGAGACCCTGCCCCCGGTCAGGCCCTGGCCGGCCCTCGACCTGACCGGGGTGGACTTCGACCCGGTCCTCACCAAGTTGATGCGGGAGGGTCCGGTCAACCGGATCAAGCTGCCCAACGGTGAGGGCTGGGCGTGGCTGGTCACCCGGCACGACGACGTGCGGATGGTCACCAACGATCCCCGGTTCAGCCGCGAGGCGGTGATGGACCAGCCGGTGACCCGGCTCGCCCCGCACTTCATCCCGGCCCGCGGCGCGGTCGGCTTCCTCGATCCGCCGGACCACACGCGGCTACGGCGCTCGGTGGCGCCAGCGTTCACGACGCGCGGGGTGGAGCGGGTGCGGGAGCAATCCCGGTTGCTGCTAGACGAGTTGGTCGACGAACTGCTCCAGGACGGACCGCCGGCCGATCTCACCGAGACCGTGCTGAGTCCGTTCCCGATCGCGGTGATCTGCGAGCTGATGGGCGTGCCGGCGGCCGACCGGCACGGCATGCACACCTGGACCCAGCTCATCCTGTCCTCCTCGCACGGCGCCGAGGTCAGCGAGCAGGCCAAGCAGGAGATGGGCGCCTACTTCGGCGATCTCATCGGGCTGCGGGAGAGCAGCGACGGCGAGGACGTCGCCTCGCTGCTCGGTGGAGCCGTGGGCCGCGAGGAGATGACCCTGGAGGAGGCGGTCGGGCTCGCGGTGCTGCTACAGATCGGCGGCGAGGCGGTCACCAACAACAGCGGGCAGATGTTCTATCTGCTGCTGACCCGCCCCGATCTCGTCGAACGGCTGCGCTCCGAGCCGGAGTTGAGGCCCCAGGCCATCGACGAGCTGCTGCGGTACATCCCGCACCGCAACGCGGTCGGGCTGTCCCGGATCACCATGGAGGACGTGGAGATCCGCGGGGTACGGATGCGGGCGGGCGACCCGGTGTACGTGTCGTACCTGGCCGCCAACCGCGATCCGGACGTCTTCCCCGACCCCGAGAAGATCGACTTCTCGCGCAGCCCGAACCCGCACGTCTCCTTCGGTTTCGGCCCGCACTTCTGTCCCGGCAACATGCTGGCGCGGATGGAGTCCGAGCTGCTGGTGGACGCGCTCCTCGACCGGTTGCCGGGGCTGCGGCTCGCGGTTCCGGCCGATCAAGTGCCGTTCAAGAAGGGCGCGTTGATCCGTGGTCCCGAGGCACTGCCCGTGACGTGGTGAGGTGTCGATGACGGCGACGGAGGGGCTGCTCGTGCCGCCGGGGCACGGCCGGGTCGTACAGACACCCGCGCAGCACGTGACGTTCAAGGTGACCGGGTCGCACTCGCGGACGGCGTCCACCTTCGAGGTGGTGGTGCCGCCGGGGTTCGACGTCGGGGCCCATGTGCACACGCGCAGCGAGGAGTTGTTCTACGTCCTCGAAGGCGAGCTGGACGTGCTCGCCTTCGAGCCGCGGATCCGGACGCCGGACAACTGGCAGCGGTGGGAGTCGAGTTCGGGGAGTCGGGTGGTGCGGGCGACACCGGGGACGGTGATCGTCGTACCGCCCGGGTGTCCGCACGCGTTCTCCAACCCCACGGAGACGCCCGCGAAGATGTTCTTCCAGGCGTCTCCGCCGCCCGATCATGAGCGGTATTTCGAGGAGTTGTTGGAGATTCTCGGGGGTGGGGGGCCGCCGGATCATGCGGCTATCGAGGAGCTGCGGGCGCGTTATGACATCGAGCAGTTGACGCCTTTGAAACACCGGTAGTTGTTCGGCTACCGGCCGGTGGGGGCTGGTCGCGCAGTTCCCCGCGCCCCTTAAGGACACCGGTGCCTGACGGGTTTTCAGGGGCGCGGGAACTCAACGAATCGGCATCCCCGACAACGTCCGTGCGATCACCAGCCGTTGGATCTCACTCGTGCCCTCGAAGATCGTGTAGATCGCCGCATCCCGGTGCATCCGCTCGACGGGATACTCACGCGTGTAGCCGTTCCCGCCGAGGATCTGGATCGCCTGCGCGGTCACCTTCTTCGCCGTCTCGCTGGCGAAGAGCTTCGACATCGAGCCCTCGGCCGCGGTGAACTGCTTGCCGTTGACCGCCATCCAGGAGGCCCGCCACACCAACAGCCGCGCCGCGTCGATGGACGTACGCATGTCGGCGATCTGGAAGGCGACGCCCTGGTTGTCGATGATCGGGCGGCCGAACTGCTCGCGGGTCTTCGCGTAGTCGAGGGCGACCTCGTACGCGGCGCGCGCGGTGCCGACCGCCATGGCGCCCACCGCGGGGCGGCTGGCCTCGAACGTCGCCATCGCCGCGTTCTTCACCCGCTCGCCGCCGCCGGCCTTCGCGCGCTCACGGGCACGGGCGAGGCGCTCGTCCAGCTTCTCCTTGCCGCCGAGCAGGCAGGAACCGGGGACGCGCGCGTTCTCCAGGACCACCTCGGCGGTGTGCGAGGCGCGGATGCCGTGCTTCTTGAACTTCTGCCCCTGGGACAGACCCGGCGTGCCCGACGGGACGATGAAGGAGGCGTGACCCTTGGAGCCGAGGTCCGCGTCGACGACCGCGACGACGACGTGGACGTTGGCGATACCGCCGTTGGTCGCCCAGGTCTTGGTGCCGTTGAGGATCCACTCGTCCTTGGCCTCGTCGTAGACGGCACGCGTGCGCATGGAGGCCACGTCGGAACCGGCGTCGGGCTCGGAGGAGCAGAAGGCGGCGACCTTCACGTCGTTGGCGTCGCCGTACATCTGGGGAATCCAGGTGCCGATCTGCTCCTCGGTGCCGTTGGCGAGGACGCCGACCGCGGCGAGACCGGTGCCGACTATGGAGAGGGCTATGCCCGCGTCGCCCCAGAACAGCTCCTCCATGGCCATCGGGATGCCGAGGCCGGTGGGGTCGAAGTACTGCTGGGCATAGAAGTCCAGGGAGTAGATGCCGACCTTGGCGGCCTCCTGGATGACCGGCCAGGGAGTCTCCTCACGCTCGTCCCATTCGGCGGCGGCGGGGCGGATGACATCGGCGGCGAAGCCGTGCAGCCAGTCCCGCACCTCCTTCTGTTCGTCGTTGAGTTCCATGGTGAACTCGGCCATGACTCCTCCAGCAGCGCACTAGCATGTTACTTGCGGTAACGACAGAGTCTGTTACCGACGGGTAGGAAAAGTCAACTCCCGATGACGTCTCGGCAGCCCGTTCGAGGTGTGTGGCACGTTGAGTGTTAGTTTGCGCAGGCGTTACCGATTCAGCACGGGTGGGGAGAGACCATGAGCACCACGCAGCGGACCGATCAACAGCGGTCCGCCGACCGCCGACGGCGTGAGCTGTTGGAGGCCGCGGACAGGGTGGTGCTGCGTGACGGCCCACAGGCCTCGATGAACGCGATCGCGGCCGAGGCCGGCATCACCAAGCCGATCCTGTACCGGCACTTCGGTGACAAGGGCGGACTGTACGCGGCGCTCGCCAAGCGGCACACCGACGCGCTGCTGTCCTCACTGCGGGCCGCGCTGGACGCTCCCGCCGAGCGTCGGGAGCGGGTCGAGGCCACGCTCGACACCTACCTCGCCGCGATCGAGGCGCTGCCTCAGGTGTACCGGTTCCTGATGCATCCCGTCGAGGGCGGGCAGACCGCGGACCACGGGTTCGACACGGGGAATCACTCGGTACCGCTGCTTCGGCGGATGGGGGAGGAACTCGCTCAGGTCATCGAGGAGCGGGTGGATCTCGGGCCCAACAGCCAGCAGTTGGCCCGGGTGTGGGGGCATGGGATCGTCGGGATGATGCATGCGGCCGGGGACTGGTGGCTGGGGGAACGGCCTTGTTCTCGGGCGGAGTTGGTGCGGAGTTTGGCTGATCTGTTGTGGGGGCGGTTGGCTGCCGCCGGGGACAAGGTGGGTGGGCCGGGGTTCTGAGGTCGTGTTCAGAGTGCGGGTGAGTGGGGGCTGATCGCGCAGTTCCCCGCGCCCCTAAAGAAAAGACCTGAACTCACCGGCGCCATGAAGCTCGGGCCGCTTGTCGCATCAGGCGGTTTCGGCGCCAGCCCGTCACGCGGTCCGCGTACACCCGTCCCTCCACGTGGTCGCACTCGTGCTGCAAGCACCTCGCGAACCAACCCGTCCCCTCCACGGTGATCGGTTCCCCGGTCACCGTGAAGCCCTCGACGACCGCGTGGTCGTAGCGCTCCGTCCCCGCCTCCAGGCCCGGTAGGGACAGGCAGCCTTCAGGGCCGCGCAGCACCAGCCCATCCGTCTCGACCAGGCGTGGGTTCACCACATGACCCAGGTGGCGGGTCTCCTCGTCGTCGGGGCAGTCGTAGACGAACACCCGCAAGGATTCGCCGACTTGGTTCGCGGCGAGGCCCACGCCCTGGGCCGCGTACATCGTCGCGAACAAGTCCTCTACGAGGCGGGCGAGTTCGGGGCCGAAGTTCGTCACCTCCTCGCACGGGGCATGCAGGAGGGGGTCGCCGAGCAGGGTGAGGGGACGGACTCGCCCGTGGGCGCCCGGGATGGAGCCGTATCGCATGGGCGCAAGGGTACGGTTCTCTACGGCGCACGCCCGCCGCGAGGCGTTCGCGGTGCCGCGGGTTCGGGCACTGATAAGGATCTCGATAGGCTGAGGTCCACACCACGTTGCCGGAGGCAGAGGCGCGGCGCGTACGCAAGGAGGATCGAGAACTGATGGCAGGCAACTCGGACCCGCTCACGCCGCGGGCCAAGCTCGCCGTGACGGCGGGCAAGGCGGTCGCGGCGGCATCGCGTGCCGCGGGGCGGGGCAGCGGATCGGTGATCGGCGGCCGAGTGGCACTCAAACTCGACCCCGACCTCCTCGCCCGGCTCGCGCAGAGTCTGGATGTGACTCTGGTCTCGGCCACCAACGGCAAGACCACGACCACGCGGCTCATCGCCGAGGCGCTCGGGGCCGCCGGGCCCGTCGTGTCGAACGCGCTCGGTGCCAACATGCCCGCCGGTATCACCTCGGCGCTGGCCGGCGGCTCGGACGCCAAGTTCGGGGTCATCGAGGTCGACGAGAAGTACCTCGCCGGCGTCGCCCGGGACACCGACCCCAAGTGCATCGCGCTGCTCAACCTCTCCCGCGACCAGCTGGACCGCGCGGCCGAGACCCGCATGCTCGCGGAGAACTGGCGTGAGGGGCTTGCCGGTTCGAAGGCCGTCGTCGTCGCCAACGCGGACGACCCGCTGGTCGTGTGGGCCGCGTCCTCCTCCCCCAATGTGATCTGGGTCGCCGCCGGGCAGATGTGGAAGGACGACGCCTGGTCCTGCCCGTCCTGTGGTGGCGTGATGCAGCGGCCCGGTGACGACTGGTTCTGCGGTGAGTGCGGGTTCCGGCGGCCGACGCCGAGTTGGACGCTGTCCGGGGACCATGTGCTCGATCCGCACGGTTCCGCCTGGCCCATCCACCTCCAGTTGCCCGGCCGCGCCAACAAGGCCAACGCCGCGTCCTCCGCCGCCGTCGCCGCCGTCTTCGGGGTGCCGCCGCAGGTCGCCCTGGAGCGCATGTACCGGGTGCAGGCCGTCGCCGGACGTTATGACGTCGTCCAGTTCATGCAGCGCGACCTGCGCCTGCTGCTGGCGAAGAACCCGGCGGGCTGGCTCGAAACGTTCAGCCTGATCGATCCGCCGCCCACCCCGGTGATCCTCTCGGTGAACGCGCGCGGCGCCGACGGCACCGACACCTCGTGGCTGTGGGACGTCGACTACACGCGACTGACCGGCCACCCCATCTTCGTCGTGGGCGACCGCAAGCTGGACCTCGCGGTCCGTCTGGAAGTGGCCAACCAGCACTTCCAGGTCTGCGACAACCTCGACCAGGCCGTGCAGCAGGCCCCGCCCGGCCGGATCGAGGTCATCGCGAACTACACCGCGTTCCAGGACCTGCGCCGCCGCGTCGGCAACTGAGACCCAGAACCCCCAGAGGACGAATGACCATGAGCGACAACCAGCTCCGTCTGGTGTGGATCTACCCCGACCTGCTGAGCACCTACGGCGACCAGGGCAACGCCCTCGTCGTGGAACGCCGGGCGCGGCAGCGCGGCCTCGACGTGGCACGGCTGGACGTGCGCAGCGACCAGCCGATCCCGACCTCGGGCGACATCTATCTGATCGGCGGCGGCGAGGACCGCCCGCAGCGGCTCGCGGCCGAGCGGCTGCGCCGGGACGGCGGCCTGCACCGGGCGATCGGCAACGGCGCGATCGTCTTCTCGGTGTGCGCCGGCTACCAGATCCTCGGCCACGAGTTCATCAACGACCTCGGGCAGCGCGAGCCCGGCCTCGGCCTGCTCGACGTGGTGTCGGTGCGCGGCGAGGGCGAGCGCTGCGTCGGTGACGTCCTCGGCGACATCGACCCGCGGCTGGGCCTGCCCCCGCTGACCGGCTTCGAGAACCACCAGGGCGTCACCCACCTCGGCCCCTCCGCCCGCCCGTTCGCGCAGGTGCGGCTCGGCAAGGGCAACGGCACGGGCGACGGCACCGAGGGCGCGTACAACGACACGGTGTTCGGTACGTACATGCACGGACCCGTGCTCGCCCGCAACCCGCTGATCGCGGACCTGCTGCTCAAGCTGGCCCTTGACGTGAACGCGCTGCCTCCGATCGACGACCGCTGGTACGAGGCGCTCCGCAGCGAGCGCATCGCCGCAGCTCAGCAGCCCGCGTAAGCGGCGCGTACACCTGGTCTTCGGGTGCGGGCAACCAGCCCGTCTGACGGCTCGTCCGCGCAGGTGAGCGGGGTCGTCCAGCAGGCGGACGCACGCTACGACCCCGCCCCCTCCTGCCGTTAGGGTGGCGGGGATCGTGCCGGACAACGTGGTCCGGTCCCGCCCACGTTGAGAAGGTTCTTTCGGGCTATGCGCATTGGTGTGCTCACGTCCGGCGGCGACTGCCCCGGCCTGAACGCCGTCATCCGGTCCGTCGTGCACCGCGCCGTCGTGGACCACGGCGACGAGGTCATCGGCTTCCGGGACGGCTGGAAGGGCCTCCTGGAGTGCGACTACCTCAAGCTCGACCTCGACGCGGTGAGCGGCATCCTCGCCCGCGGCGGCACCATCCTCGGCTCCTCCCGGGTCCAGCCCTCCCATCTGCGGGACGGCGTGGAGCAGGCCCGGGGCCATGTCGAGGAACTCGGCCTCGACGCCATCATCCCGATAGGCGGTGAGGGCACCCTCAAGGCCGCCAAGCTGATGTACGACGCCGGGCTCCCGATCGTCGGCGTCCCCAAGACCATCGACAACGACATCGCTGTCACGGACGTCACCTTCGGCTTCGACACGGCCGTCGGTGTCGCGACCGAGGCGCTCGACCGGCTCAAGACGACCGCCGAGTCCCACCAGCGCGTCCTCGTCGTCGAGGTCATGGGCCGCCACACCGGCTGGATCGCGCTGCACTCCGGCATGGCGGCGGGCGCGCACGCCATCGTCGTACCTGAACGCCCCTTCGACATCGAGGAGTTGGCCGCACGCGTCGGCGAACGCTTCGAGGCGGGCAAGCGGTTCGCGATCGTGGTGGCGGCTGAAGGTGCCAAGCCGCGTGCGGGCTCCATGGAGTTCGACGAGGGCAAGAAGGACGTCTACGGCCATGAGCGCTTCGCGGGGATCGCGCGGCAGCTGTCCCTCGAACTGGAGGAGCGGCTCGGCAAGGAGGCGCGGCCGGTGATCCTCGGGCACGTCCAGCGCGGTGGCACCCCGACCGCCTACGACCGCGTCCTCGCGACCCGGTTCGGGTGGCACGCGGTGGAGGCCGCGCACCGTGGGGAGTTCGGGAAGATGACCGCGCTCCGGGGGACGGACATCTTGATGGTGCCGTTGGCGGACGCGGTGGAGACCCTCAAGACCGTTCCCGCTGATCGGTACGAAGAGGCTGAGTGCGTGCTGTAGCCCGTACGTAGAACGAAACTGCCCCCGGTCATGATCCTGACCGGGGGCAGTTCTAGTCTGTGTGCGGACAGACTTGCACAACCCCCACGAATCAGGAGCCGTCCGATGGATCACGGCGGGCACGGCATGACCATGGATCTGCCGCCGTTCACGTTGGGGCGCGGGCTCGAATGGTCGGCCGACCCGTTCTTCCTCACCGCCTGCCTGGTCGGGCTCGGGCTGTACGGGTGGGGGGTCGTGCGGTTGCGGCGGCGCGGGGACTCCTGGCCCGTGGGGCGGACGATCTCCTACGTCATCGGTGTGCTGACGGTCGGGCTCGTGATGTGCACCAAGCTCAACGACTACGGCATGGTCATGTTCAGCGTGCACATGGTGCAGCACATGATCATCAGCATGCTGTCGCCGATCCTGCTGCTGCTCGGCGCCCCGGTCACGCTCGCGCTGCGGGCGCTGCCGCCGGCGGCCCGGGGTCGTAAGGGGCCGCGCGAACTGCTGTTGATGTTCCTGCACAGCCGGTACATGAAGATCATCACGCATCCCGCGTTCACGATCCCGCTGTTCATCGCGAGCCTGTACGCCCTCTACTTCACGCCGATCTTCGACTTCCTCATGGGCTCGAAGACCGGGCACATCGCGATGATGGTGCACTTCCTCGCCGTGGGCGTGGTGTTCTTCTGGCCGATCATGGGCGTGGATCCGGGACCGAGTCGGCCCGGTTATCTGATGCGGATGCTGGAGCTGTTCGCCGGGATGCCGTTCCACGCGTTCTTCGGCATCGCGCTGATGATGGCGTCGGAGCCGATGGTCGAGACGTTCAAGCACCCGCCCGCCTCGCTCGGCATCGACGCGCTCTCCGACCAGAACGCGGCCGGCGGTATCGCCTGGGCGTTCAGCGAGATCCCCTCCGTACTGGTGCTGATCGCCCTGCTGTTCCAGTGGTACAGCTCGGAGCAGCGGCAGGCCAAGCGGCAGGACCGGGCCGCCGACCGGGACGGCGACAAGGAACTTGAGGCGTACAACGCCTATTTGGCCTCATTGAACACACGAGGCAATTGAACGCACGCGGCTCACTGAACGGAAATTTCGTTCAGTAGCATAAAGCGCGATGGGGGAACCGCGACCGGGGGGAGCGGTAATGACAATTCGCGCGATTGTGCAAAGCATCGGAATTTCGGTGATCCGCAGGATCGCCGCGCTGCTCGTCTGTGTCCTGGTGGTGAGCGGATGCAGCGCGGGCGCACATTTGTTCGCCGTGCAGGCGGTCGCCGCCGGAGTTCCGTCGCTCGCGCCTTTCTTCGACGAGAAACAGGGCCTGGGACATGACGCCCAGGTCCGGTCGCTGCCGGTGCGGGGCACCTTGCAGCAAGGGGACACACCCGGCCTGTACGGGGGCACCAGGCAGCCGACCATCTGTGACGTGGCGAAGCTCAAGAAGTTCCTGACCGATCCCGCGAACCATCGGAAGGCGGTGGCGTGGTCGTCCGTGCTCGGAATCACCACGGGCGGGATTCCGGCCTATCTCGACCGGCTCACACCCGTACTCCTGCGTCACGACACTCTCGTACAGAACCACGACTACAAAAAGGGAAAGGCCATGCCCTACAACTCCCTTCTCCAGGCCGGAATCGCGATTCTCGTCGACGAGCAGGGGGAACCCGCCGCGAAGTGCTCGTGCGGAAATCCGCTGCGTCCGTTCAAGGGCGACGCGGGGAGGATTTCCGTCAAGTTCGCGGACGGCAACAGGAAGTGGCACGGATATGAGCCGACCTCGGTGGTGGCCGTGCGTCCGGCGCCGCAGAAGATGGACGGGCTCGCCCTCGTGGACGTCGACGATCCCGACGTCGGCATCACGCGTCCGGTCGGTACGACGGGCAAGCGCGACGCCACCTTCGACACGCGGCGGCAGCAGGCGGTGCCGAACCTGATGGGGGTGACGTTCGGGGAGGCTCGGCGGCAGCTGGTCAGCAGTGGGCTGGCCGTCGGGTACGGCGGAAGCTCGGCGCCCTCCGACGACGCGCGGGTCACCGCGTCCGATCCCCCGGCGGGGACCGAGCTGCGGTTCGGGCAGTACGTGACGCTGACCGTGTCCGGTGGGACGAGCGGAGGGGCGACCGGAGCGACGTCCACTCCCCCGGCTCCGACGACCTCAGGACCGACCATCGGCCCACCGACATCCACGGCACCGCCCTCCACGTCCCCGACACCACCGCCCACTACCTCATCGCCACCCGCCTCACCACCCTCGTCGCCGCCCCCGTCCTCGCCCAAGAGCGAGCCGCCGTCCAGCAGTTCACCCTCCAGCGCTTCCCCTGCGACCGTTTCGCCCTCGGTGGTGAGCAGTTCACCCGTGACGAGCGCACCGGTCACCACCAGCGCGGCTCCCTCGACCAGCAGCGTGCCGGTCACCAGAGACCCCGTGACCGGCACCCCCACCACCCCCACCACGACCGAGACATGACGCGGACCCGGGAGGGGGACTCCGGATGCCACAGGGATCGCCGACATCGGGCGTGGGCCGGGTCATCGCCGGCCGTTATCTGCTGCTGAACCAGTTGGGCAGTGGCGGTATGGGACATGTGTGGCTCGCACATGATCAGCGGCTGGCCTGTGAAGTCGCGCTCAAGGAGATCGTGTTCAGCAACCCGGCCTTCGCCGACGCCGAGCGCGAGGCCCGGGTCGCCCGCGCCCAGGCCGAGGCCCGGCACGCGGCGGGGCTGCGCGGCCACCCCCATGTGGTGACCGTCCATGACGTGCTGGAGCACGACGGACTGCCGTGGATCGTCATGGAGTACGTGGCGAACGCCGTCGACCTGCGCGACCTGGTCGGCCGGCAGGGCCCGCTCGCCCCCGCGGAGTGCGCCCGCGTCGGGCTCGCCGTGCTCGACGCGCTGACCGCCGGGCACGACCGGGGCGTGATGCACCGGGACGTGAAACCGGCGAACATCCTGCTCGCGCCGGACCGCACCGGTTCGCCGTACGCCCGGGTCCTGCTCACCGACTACGGCATCTCGGTGCAGCCGGACGCCGGGGAGACGCGGTACACGCTGACGTCCGTGCTCGTCGGCACCGCGGGCTATCTGGCGCCGGAACGGGCCACGGGCGGGCCGCCGACGGCCGCCGCCGACCTGTTCTCACTGGGCTGCACGCTCTACCACGCCGTCGAGGGCCACGGCCCCTTCACCCGCGAGTCGCCGCTCGCGGAGGTCACCGCCGTGGTCATGGAGGACCCGCTGCCACCGTCCCGCGCGGGCGCCCTGGCACCGGTGCTCCACGCGATGCTGGAGAAGGATCCGCTACGGCGGATTCCGGCGGCGGAGGCGGAGGCGGCGCTGTCGCGGATCGTGACGCCGCAGACGGAGGCGGAGGCGTACGCCCGGACGCAGACGGACCTGGGTTCGCAGTCGCCCTGGGAGGGCATGCCCGCACCCGTGGCAGTGCCGATGCCGGTGCCGACACAGGGCTCGCCGCCGTACGGATGGGTCCCACCGCCCGGCAGGCGTCGGCGGGCCCGCCCCCGGCTGCTCCAGTCCGTCCTGGCGGGGCTGCTCGGGCTCGCGCTCGCCCTGGGCGGTGTCTGGTACGCGATGGCCCATCAGCCGCCCGCCAAGGGCACCGGCAAGAAGAGCCCGCCGTACGGCACGGCCGTCGGGCTGTCCGTGCCGCTCAAGGACGGCGACTGTGTCACCGCCGACTGGCCGGGCGGGCGCCTTTTCCAGGGGACGCCGCGGCTCGCCGTGGACGCCGGTTGCCGGACCACCGTGCCGGACGGGCAGGTGATGGCGTTCGTGTCCACGGCGTCGGCCGACGAGGCGCGGAAGGTCGGCGCCGACCGGTGCGCGCGGCGGACGCGGGAGATCCGGGAGAAGCTCGCGGACGTGCGGGGCTACGCCGTCGTACCGACCGACGCGGGTTTCCAGGCGGCCGGACGTCGGACCGCCTGTCTGGTGCTGGGTGCGCACGGACCGGTCTACGGGCCGCTCGGCGGCCGTCGTGCCCTCGGTTCGGCGTTCGCGGACACGTCGACCATGCAGAAGCGGGACTGTCTGGACGTGCCCTCGAACCGGGCGGCGAGCCTGGTCTCCTGCACCGGCAAGCACGATCAGGAAGTGGTCGGGTTCACCCGGTTGGGCGCGGACGTCACGCTGGCCCAGGCCCGTACGCGGTCGGACGCGGCGTGCGCGCGGGACGTGCCGCCGGCCGACTACGGCTTCGATCCATCGGTCTACGAGGCCGCCTCCTGGACCAGTGAGGGACCGTGGAAGTCCGGCACTCATTTCGTCGTGTGCGCCGTGCGGAAGCAGAACGGGGGCACCATGGAGGGGGACGAACCATGAGGAGGGTGTCGCGATGCCCGGTTCCACGAAGACCATGGGGGTGATCACCGTCGGCGGGTTGGTGGTGGTGACGGCCTACACGGTGGCGCTCGGCAGCAACGGCTGGCTGTGGTTCGGCTGGGTCGTGCTGGGGTTGATCACTCTGGGGATGGTGGCCACGCGCAGCACCTGACGCGCGCTATTCGGCGCTCCGCCGACTGGCCGAGTGCACGCCCGGCTGGTACTTCGGCAGCCGGGCGGTGATCTTCATGCCCGCTCCTACGGCGGTCTCGATGACGAGGCCGTAGTCGTCGCCGTAGACCTGGCGGAGCCGGTCGTCGACGTTGGACAGGCCGATGCCGCCGGAGGGGCTGACCTCGCCCGCGAGGATGCGGCGGAGCAGGTCGGGGTCCATGCCGGTGCCGTCGTCCTCGATGACGACGAGGGCCTCGGCGCCCGCGTCCTGCGCGGTGATGCTGATGCGGCTCTTGTCGGCCTTGCCCTCCAGGCCGTGCTTTACAGCGTTCTCGACGAGCGGTTGCAGGCACAGGAACGGGAGCGCGACCGGGAGTACCTCGGGGGCGATCTGGAGCGTGACCGAGAGGCGTTCGCCGAAGCGCGCCCTGACCAGTGCCAAGTAGTGGTCGATGGCGTGGAGTTCGTCCGCGAGGGTGGTGAAGTCGCCGTGCCTGCGGAACGAGTAGCGGGTGAAGTCGGCGAATTCGAGGAGCAGTTCGCGGGCGCGCTCCGGATCGGTGCGGACGAACGACGCGATCACGGCGAGCGAGTTGAAGATGAAGTGCGGGGAGATCTGGGCCCGAAGTGCCTTGATCTCGGCCTCGATCAGCCGGGTACGGGACTGGTCCAGATCCGCCAACTCCAGTTGGACGGAGACCCAGCGGGCGACCTCTCCGGCGGCCCGCACGAGGACTGCGGACTCGCGCGGCGCACAGGCGACCAGCGCGCCGTGGACCCGGTCGTCGACGGTGAGCGGCGCGACCACCGCCCAGCGCAACAGGCAGTCCGGGGCATCGCACTTGAGCCGGAACGCCTCACCCCGGCCGGTCTCCAGCGGACCCGCGAGCCGCTCCATGATCTCGGCCCGGTGATGGTCGCCGACGCCGTCCCACGCGAGGACCTGCTTCTGGTCGGTCAGGCAGAGCGCGTCGGTGCCGAGCAGCGTGCGCAGTCTGCGGGCCGAGCGGCGGGCCGTCTCCCCGGTGAGCCCGGCCCGCAGCGGAGGTGCGGCGAGGGAGGCCGTGTGCAGGGTCTGGAAGGTGGCGTGCTCGACGGGGGTGCCGAGCCCGCCGAGGCTCTCGGGGCGCGCGGTGCGCCGCCCGAGCCAGAACCCGGCGGCGAGCAACGGGAGTACGGCGACACAGAGGCCGGCCAGGAACCCGCTCATGCGCCCGCCTCCGTCACGTAAAGGGTGTCCCCATGAAGGGTGTTCACGCCTTCACCTCCGCCCGCAGTTCCTCCGGCAGATGGAAGCGCGCCAGGATCGCCGCCGTGCCCGTCGGCACCCGGCCCGGGGTGGCCAGGGACACCAGCACCATCGTGAGGAAGCCCAGCGGTACCGACCAGAGCGCGGGCCAGGCGAGCAGGGCGTGCAGGGAGCCGGTCCCGGGGAACCCCGCCATGGTCGCGGCCACGGCGACGAACGCCGAGCCGCCGCCGACCAACATCCCGGCCGCCGCACCGGGCGGGGTGAGCCGCGTCCACCAGATGCCGAGGACCAGCAACGGGCAGAAGGAGGACGCCGATACGGCGAAAGCGAGTCCCACGGCGTCGGCGACGGGCAGCCCCCCGACCATGACACTCGCCGCCAACGGGACGACCATGGCGAGGACCGTGCCGAGCCTGAAGTGCCGTACTCCGCGCGACGGGAGGACGTCCTGGGTGAGGACGCCCGCGACGGCCATGGTCAGTCCGGACGCGGTGGACAGGAACGCGGCGAAGGCGCCGCCCGCGACCAGCGCGCCGAGCAGATCGCCGCCGACACCGCCGATCATGCGGTCGGGCAGCAGGAGTACGGCCGCGTCGGCGTCGCCGGTGATGGTGAGTTCGGGGGTGTAGAGGCGACCGAGGGCGCCGTAGACGGGCGGCAGGAGGTAGAAGGCGCCGATGAGGCCGAGGACGGCGACCGTGGTGCGGCGGGCGGCGACTCCGTGCGGGCTGGTGTAGAAGCGGACCACGACGTGCGGCAGGCCCATGGTGCCGAGGAAGGTGGCGAGGATGAGGCCGTACGTCGCGTACAGCGGGCGTTCCTCGCGGCTGGCGGCCAGGGACGTCGACATGCCGCCGTTGGTGCCGCGGTCGGCGACCGGGACCGTGGCGCCCTTGGCGAAGGTGAGGCGGGTACCGGCTCCGATGTGGTGGGTGCCGGTGGGGAGTTGGAGCCGCTCGGCACGGTGGCGTCGGCCGTCGACCGTGCCGTTCACCGTGACGGTCAGGGGGTGGTCGAGTTTGAGGTCGAGGGTGTCGTCGACGCGGACGACGCGCTGTTCGCGAAAGGCGGCCGGTTCCTCGAAGGCGTGCCGGGGCGCTCCGTCGCTCTGCCAGGCGAGCACCAGGAAGAGGGCGGGGACGAGCAGTGCGGTGAGCTTGAGCCAGTACTGGAAGGCCTGCACGAAGGTGATGCTGCGCATTCCACCGGCGGCGACGGTCGCGACGACCACGACGGCGACGATCAGCCCGCCGAGCGAGTCGGGGGCGCCGGTGAGGACTGTCAACGTCAGCCCCGCGCCCTGGAGTTGGGGCAGCAGGTACAGCCAGCCGACCCCGACGACGAAGGCGCCCGCGAGGCGTCGTACGGCGTGCGAGGCGAGCCGGGCCTCGGCGAAGTCGGGGAGGGTGTAGGCGCCGGAGCGGCGCAGCGGGGCGGCGACGAAGAGCAGCAGGACCAGGTATCCGGCGGTGTAGCCGACCGGGTACCAGAGCATGTCGGGGCCCTGCACGAGGACCAGGCCCGCGATGCCGAGGAAGGACGCGGCGGAGAGGTATTCGCCGCTGATGGCGGCCGCGTTGAGGCGGGGGCCGACGGTGCGGGAGGCGACGTAGAAGTCGGAGGTGGTGCGGGAGATGCGCAGGCCGAAGGCGCCGACGAGGACGGTGGCCACGACGACGAGGGCGACCGCCGGTACGGCATAGCTGGAGTTCACGCGCCTCAGCGGTCCTCTACGAGGCGCACGAAGTCGCGTTCGTTGCGTTCGGCGCGGCGCACGTACCAGAGGGCGAGCAGGACGAGCGGGGCGTAGAGGCAGAAGCCGAGGACCAGCCATTCGAGGCGGCGGGAGTCCGGGGTGGCCGCGAACACCAGGGGCAGCGGGCCCACCAGGAGGACGAGGATCGCGAACACCGTGAGGGCGGCGCGGAGTTGGGTGCGCATGAGGGAGCGGACGTAGGTGTGGCCGAGGGTGGTCTGTTCGTCGATCTCGGTGCGGGGGCGGGAGTAGCCGGAGGCGCGCCGGGTGCGGCGGGGCGGGCCGGTGACGACGACCCTGCGTTCGGTGGGTTCTTGAGGCACCGTCAGGACCTCCGCATCAGCAGGTCGCGCAGTTCGCGGGTGTGGCGGCGGCTGACCTGGAGTTCCTCGCCGCCGACCAGGACGCTCACCGTGCCCGCGTCCAGGCGGAGTTCGCCGATGTGGCGCAGGGCGACGAGATGGCGGCGGTGGATGCGCACGAAGCCGCGCGAGCGCCAGCGGTCTTCGAGGGTGGACACCGGGATGCGGACGAGATGGCTGCCGCGGTCGGTGTGGAGCCGGGCGTAGTCGCCTTGTGCCTCGACGTGGGTGATGTCGTCGACGGCCACGAAGCGGGTGACACCGCCGAGTTCGACGACGATGTGGTCGGGGTCGGGTTCGTGCACGGGTATCCGCGGTGCGGCGCCGCCGAGTTCGGCGGCCCGGCGCACGGCTTCGGCGAGCCGTTCCTTGCGGACGGGCTTCAGCACGTAGTCAACTGCCTTGAGATCGAAGGCCTGTACGGCGAAGTCCTCGTGCGCGGTGACGAACACGACGAGCGGCGGCTGCGCGAAACCCGTCAACAGCCGTGCCAGGTCGAGTCCGTCGAGGCCGGGCATCTGGATGTCGAGGAACACGACATCGATCGCCTCCGGGCCGTCCGGGCCTGATTCCAGGGCCCTGTTGATGCGGCGCAGCGCCTCGGTCGCGTCGCCCGCGCCCTCCGCGCTGCCGATGCGTGGATCGGCGTTCAGCAGATAGAGCAACTCCTCCAGCGAGGGGCGTTCGTCGTCGACGGCGAGGGCGCGCAGCATGAACGTGGAGTGTAGGAGGAATTCGTACGCCTGGACATGTGCCGGGCGTGGACGTACACGCTGGATACAGTGCGGACATGAACAGCAGGACCACCCCGTTCGACGAGCTCGACCGGAAGATCATCAACGCGCTGATGGCGAACGCCAGGACCAGCTTCGCCGAGATCGGCGCGGCGATCGGGCTGTCCGCGACGGCCGTGAAACGGCGGGTGGACCGGCTGCGGGAGACGGGTGTGATCACCGGGTTCACGGCGACCGTGCAGCCGTCCGCGCTGGGCTGGCGCACGGAGGCGTACGTGGAGGTGTACTGCGAGGGCGCCGCGCCCCCCAGACGGCTCGCGGAGGTGGTGCGCAACCATCCGGAGATCACCGCGGCGATGACGGTGACCGGCGGCGCGGACGCGCTGCTGCATGTGCGGGCCACCGATGTGGACCATTTCGAGGAGGTCCTGGAGCGGATCCGGCAGGAGCCGTTCATCCGGAAGACGATCAGTGTGATGGTGCTGTCCCACCTCCTCCCGGAAAGCCCGGAAGCGGGCGCCACCCACCCCGCGCCGGGCGACGCATCAGACCTGCGCTGACCCCGCCAAAGACGCAGCATTCCTGCGCGGACACGCAGCCTTCATCGCTTGTCGCACGTATTGGTCTCTTCCTACCTTGGTGTCAACCCCAGTCGACACCACAGGAAGCGGAGGGACCCCTCTGTGCCCGACACCCGTGTGCGGCGCCGGCGGCGCTTTCTCGTCTGCGAACCCAGACACTTCGCCGTGCAGTACGCGATCAACCCCTGGATGCATCCCGATGCCCAGGTGGACGTCGATCTCGCCCAGGACCAGTGGCGGACGCTGATCGACACCTACCGCGAGCACGGCCACAGCGTGGAGACCGTGCCCCCGGCGCCCGGCCTCCCGGACATGGTCTTCGCCGCGAACTCGGCGGTCGTCGTCGAGGGCCGTGTCTTCGGCTCGCTCTTCCACGCGCCCGAGCGGCGCCCCGAGTCCGACCACTACGACATGTGGTTCAAGGCGGCGGGCTACGACGTCCACCGCCCCGAGTCGGTGAGCGAGGGCGAGGGCGATCTGATCCCGACCGGCCGCTATGTGCTGGCCGGCACCGGGTTCCGTACGACCCGCGAGGCCCATCGCGAGGTGCAGGAGTTCTTCGGCGTCCCGGTGATCAGCCTGACGCTGGTCGACCCGTACTTCTACCACCTGGACACGGCGCTGTTCGTCCTCGACGAGGACAACGTCTGCTACTACCCGGAGGCGTTCTCCCCGGGCAGCCGTGAGGTGCTCGCCCGGCTGTTCCCGGACGCGGTGCTCGCGACCCGTGAGGACGCGATGTCGTGGGGCCTCAACTCCGTCTCGGACGGTCTGCACGTCTTCATCGCGCCCCAGGCCGAGGCGCTGGCCTCGCGCCTCGCCGCACACGGCTACGTCCCCGTCCCCGTCGACCTGTCGGAGTTCCACAAGGCCGGCGGCGGCATCAAGTGCTGCACCCAGGAGATCCGCTCATGACCGCGCCCACCCGTGAACCCGCCAGTGCCCGTACGTCGGCCGACCTGATCCGCGCCGAGGAGCCGGTCCTCGCGCACAACTACCACCCGCTGCCCGTGGTCGTCGCCCGCGCCGAGGGCACCTGGGTGGAGGACGTCGAGGGCCGCCGCTACCTCGACATGCTCGCGGGCTACTCGGCCCTCAACTTCGGCCACCGCCACCCCGCGTTGATCGAGGCCGCGCACCGCCAGCTCGACCGGCTGACGCTCACCTCCCGCGCCTTCCACAACGACAAGCTGGCCGAATTCGCCGAACGGCTCGCGGAGTTGACCGGCCTCGACATGGTGCTCCCGATGAACACGGGCGCGGAGGCGGTCGAGAGCGGCATCAAGGTGGCCCGCAAATGGGCCTACGACGTGAAGGGCGTCCCCGCCGACCGGGCCACGATCGTCGTCGCGGCGGAGAACTTCCACGGCCGTACGACGACGATCGTGAGCTTCTCCACCGACGAGTCGGCGCGGGCGGGCTTCGGTCCCTTCACTCCGGGCTTCCGGATCGTGCCGTACAACGACCTGGCCGCGCTGGAGGCGGCGGTCGACGAGACGACGGCGGCGGTGCTGATCGAGCCCATCCAGGGCGAGGCCGGGGTGATCATCCCGGACGCGGGCTATCTGGCCGGTGTGCGTGAACTCACCACCCGCAAGGGCTGCTTGTTCATCGCGGACGAGATCCAGTCGGGCCTCGGCCGCACCGGCCGCACCCTCGCCGTCGAGCACGAGGGTGTCGTCCCGGACGTACTGCTGCTGGGCAAGGCGCTCGGCGGCGGCATCGTGCCGGTGTCGGCGGTGGTCGCGCGGCGCGAGGTGCTGGGGGTGCTGCACCCGGGCGAGCACGGGTCGACGTTCGGCGGGAACCCCCTCGCCGCGGCGGTCGGCACGGCGGTCGTCGAACTCCTGGAGACCGGCGAATTCCAGCGCAGGGCCGCCGAGTTGGGCGTGGTCCTGCGGGACGGTCTGACCGAGCTGGTCGGCAAGGGTGTGGTCGGTTTCCGCTCCCGGGGCCTCTGGGCGGGCGTCGACGTCGACCCGGCCATCGGCACCGGCCGCGAGATCAGTGAACGCCTCATGCGCGAGGGGGTGTTGGCCAAGGACACCCACGGCTCCACGATCCGGCTGGCCCCGCCGCTGACCATCACGGCGGACGAACTCCGGTCCGCGGTGGGCGCGTTGGAGAGGGTGCTGACGCAAGGGGCGTGAGGTGACGGGTGGTTGGACCGGCGCGGGGACGCCGGTCCGACCACCGACCCCTACGTGTCCGTGGGGGTGTCGGCCAGGGCCGCCTGCGCGAGCAGTCGACGCGCCAGGTCACGGGCCTCGTCGACGGTCAGGGAGGCCCAGAGTCCGGGCTCGCCGCGCACGACCGGGCCCACGTCCAGGGTGACCCGGGTGATCGGCCGCTCTGGGAGCGCCAGCAGCAGCCGCTTCACCGCGACCTGCCGACCGCACGTGGTCACCAACGGCGCTTCACCCGACGGCGGGAGCGGCTCCTGCCCTGACCGAATCATGTCGTCCACGACCCTTCTCTGAATACCCGGCGAGGTACCAGGAGCAGCGCGGAACGGGCCCGGGTTGTTCCCGGAGACCGGCTGGCGGCACCCGTCCGGCCGAGGGGCGGGGTGCGGTCGTGTCGCCGCCTCTCCAGGCGCTGCCGGTTTGCGCCGGCCATGGTCATGGCTCCGGGCCGATCCTGGCGAAGGACGCCGCAGCGAGCCGCCTGCCCACGCCCTGGCACCGCGTGCGCCGCGTGCAGCAGACCGGCCTCGGCCATGGCCATGGCGTTGCCTCTGGCCGACCGCCCCGGCGCCTGGCGCAGCCGTAGCCGTAGCCGTAGCCGTAGCCGTAGCCCACCGTGCAGCGCCCCGCAGCGGACCGTGGTGCTCACGGACGACCGGGTGAACCCCGGGCGAATTCTCGCCCGCCCTCCGGTCAGAACAGGGTCAAGGGACGCGGTGGGGGCCGTGACGCCCTCCTAAGATCGCTGGTACCGCCACCTTTCGTACGACTCCCCCTGGAGGCCCGGCGTGCCCGGAACCGCGCGCGGCGCCGAAGCCGAAACAGAACCCGGCCGGACAGAACCCGCTCCCGCCGCGGGACATCGTCGTACCGTCCTTCTCGCGGCCGGTGCCCTGGTCGCCGTCGCGGCCGTGGTGGGCGGTGTGCTGGCGGCCCGGGGGTCCGGCTCGGACGGGAAGGCGACCGCCGTCAGCGGGCTGCCGCGCACCACCGTCGAGGTCGCGACCTCCGGCTGCGGGAGCGGCTGGACGCATCCGCGGGCCGGACACCAGGTCTTCGAGCTGCACAACACGTCGAGCACGGCGGCCGAGGTCTATCTCACCGATCCGGCGACCGGCGCGGTCTACGGCGAGGTCGAGGGCCTGGCGCCGGGGACGGTACGGCCGCTCGGGGTGACCCTGGGGAACGGTTCGTACGCCTTCAAGTGTCTGCCCGACGACGCCGACGCCGTGACCGGCCCCACCGTGCGGATCACCGGGTCGAAGGTGAGGAGCGGACCGGCGGCCGTGCCGATCACCCAGCAGGAGCTGATCCCGCCGACGCTCGCCTATCAGAAGTGGATCCAGGGCCGGACCGTCGAACTGGCCCAGAAGACGGACGTGTTGCGGGCCGCCGTCGATCGCGGTGATCTCGCGGCGGCCCGAAAGGCGTGGCTGCCCGCGCATCTCGTCTACGAGCGGATGGGCGCCGCCTACGGCACGTTCGGTGACTCCGACGGGGCGATCAACGGCACCACGGCCGGGCTCTCCGGCGGGGTGCGCGACGCCGGGTTCACCGGGTTCCACCGGGTCGAGTACGGGCTGTGGCACGGCGAGCCGGCGAACGAGTTGCGCGGTCCCGCCGATCAACTCGCCAAGGACGTCCACGCGTTGGAGAGCGGCTGGCCAGCCCAGCGGATGGACCCGGCCGACACCGGTCTGCGCGCGCACGAAATCCTGGAGAACACCGTGCAGTTCGAGCTGACCGGCCGCACCGACTACGGCAGCGGAACCAACCTGGCCACCGCCCGCGCCAACCTCGACGGCACCCGCGTACTGCTCGGCTATCTGGGCCCGCTGCTGAAGACCCGGGACGCGGGCTATGCCGAACTCGGCGACTGGATGGACCGGGCGCAGCACACCCTGGACGGCTTCGACCACTCCGGGAAGTGGACATCGTTGGCTCAACTCACCCGTCCGCAAAGGGAGAAGGTCGACTCCGACCTCGGTGGACTGGTGGAGCGGCTGGCCGATGTGGCCGCCCTCACGGACGTACGGAGGACCGCGTGAAGCGCGTGAACGAGGTGGGCCGCCGGGGGTTCCTGGCGAGCGCGGCGGCCGTGGCCGGTGCCGGTCTGGTGGCCGCGGACCGGGGTACGGCGTCGGCCGCGGCGGAGGCCAGTACGCGCGTGCCCTTCCACGGGCTCCACCAGGCGGGGATCATCACCCCGGCGCAGCGTGCCACGGCGTTCGTCTCCTTCGACACGACCGCCGAGAACCGGGCCGAACTCACCGACCTGCTGCGGACGTTGACCGAGCGGGCGCGTTTCCTGACCTCCGGCGGCAGTCCGCAGGACCTGGGCATCACCGCGCCGCCCGCCGACTCCGGCACCCTGGGCCCGGACCTCCCGGCCGACCGGCTGAGCGTCACGGTCGGTGTCGGCGCCTCGCTCTTCGACGACCGCTACGGGCTCGCGAAGCAGGCACCCCGCAGGCTGACCGCGATGCCCGCCTTCCCCGACGACGACCTCGACTCCGCCTGGTGCCACGGCGATCTGAGCGTGCAGTTCTGCGCCGACACCTCCGACACCGTGCTGCACGCCCTGCGCGATGTCACCCGGCACACCCGGGGCGGTCTCCAAGTCCGTTGGCGGACGGACGGGTTCATCAGCCCGCCGCGCCCCTCGGGCACCCCGCGCAACCACCTCGGCTTCAAGGACGGCATCGCCAACCCGGAGGTGACCGACGCCCGTGCGATGAACGACCTGGTGTGGGTGGGCGGTAGCAGTGGCGAACCGGAGTGGGCGACCGGCGGCAGCTATCAAGTCGTACGCCTGATAAGGATGTTGGTGGAGTTCTGGGACCGGGTCTCCATCACCGAGCAGGAGCGGATGTTCGGCCGCGCCCGGGACACCGGCGCCCCGCTGGACGGGCGGCACGAGAAGGACACGCCGAACTTCGCGCAGGACCCGCAGGGCGATGTGATCCCGCTGGACAGCCACATCCGGCTCGCCAACCCGCGCACCACGCAGAGCGCCGACCAGCGGATCCTGCGCCGGGGCTACAACTACGACCGGGGCATGGACAGCAACGGCAACCTCGACATGGGGCTGCTGTTCTGCTGCTACCAGCAGGACCTGGCACGGCAGTTCGCGAAGGTCCAGGAGCGGCTGGCCGGTGAACCGCTGGTCGACTACGTCTCGCCGTACGGCGGTGGCTACTTCTTCGCGCTGCCCGGGGTCCGCGACAGCGCCGACTGGCTGGGCCGCGGCCTGCTGGCCTGAGAGCAGGGTCAAGAACGGGCCAACAGACCATGAGAATTTCCTGACCGGGCGTTCGCTCCCGCGACATTGCCGCTCCCCCGCCCCGCCGTCACGATTGCCCAGGATTCGGCCGTAGGCGCCACGGCCACGGACGGCGTGAGCACGGAACCACTGCTCCCGGAAGGCGAGACAGCATGATCGGCAAAGGAAGAACCCCAGGCGCACGGCGCCGGTTGACACGCGTGGGCGCCCTGCTGGGCGCCGCGGCCCTGGCCACCGCGGGCGGGGCGTTCCCCGCGTCCGCGGCCTCGAACGGCCACCGGCCCTCGGGCAGCACGCACACGTCGACGCCGATCAAGCACGTGGTCGTCCTCTACGACGAGAACATCTCGTTCGACCACTACTTCGCCACCTACCCGCAGGCCGCCAACACGGACGGCACGAAGTTCAAGGCCGCGGCCCACACGCCGAAGGCCGACAACCTGCTCAACGCCGGGCTGCTGAAGCAGAACCCGAACCTCTACACGCCCACCCGGCTGAGCAGTTCGCAGGTGATGACCTGCGACCAGAACCACTCCTACGGCCCCGAGCAGTACGCGGCCGACGGCGGCAAGGCCGACAAGTACGTCGAGAACACCGAGGTCAACAAGTGCACCGGCCTGTTCGGTGAGCCCGGTCTGGTGATGGACTACTACGACGGCAACACCGTCACGGGCATGTGGAACTACGCCCAGCAGTTCGCACTGAACGACCACTCCTTCAGCTCAACCTTCGGACCCTCCACGCCCGGCGCCCTGAACCTGATCTCCGGTCAGACGCACGGCGTGATCTCGGTCGACCCGGCCTCCGGCACCGAGAATCCGAAGCAGACGACGACTCCGGACTCGTACGCCGTGGTCTCCCCGAACGCCAAGGGCGTCGGCACGGTCATCAACGACCCCGACCCGGCCTTCGACGACTGCTCGGACAAGGACCACACCTCGACCAGCGCGCTCGCGGTGATGCAGGGCAAGAACATCGGTGACCTGCTCAACAACAAGGGTGTGACCTGGGGTTGGTTCCAGGGCGGCTTCCGGCCGAGCACCGCGTGGGACGGCACGAGTGGCAACTACGCGAAGTGTGCGGGCACCACGCACACCAACGTGGGCGGCGCGGCCTCCGAGGACTACAGCCCGCACCACTCGCCCTTCCAGTACTACAAGTCGACGTCGAACCCGCACCACCTGGCGCCGAAGTCGGTCGCCGAGATCGGGCACAACGGCCGGGCGAACCACAACTACGACCTCACGGACTTCGACGCGGCGCTGAAGGCCAACAACCTTCCCGCGGTGAGCTTCCTGAAGGCGGCCGAGTACCAGGACGGGCACGCCGGCTACTCGGACCCGGCCGACGAGCAGAACTTCCTGATCAAGGAGATCAACGCGATCCAGAAGTCGCCGGAGTGGAAGTCGACGGCGGTCGTCATCGCCTACGACGACTCCGACGGCTGGTACGACCACGTGACCTCCAAGGTGCTCAACGGCTCCACGGACTCGACGGTCGGCTCGAACGGCAAGGCCACCGACAGCCCGGCCTGCCAGTCCGGCCCGGCGGCGAAGAGCGGCTACGCGGACCGCTGCGGCCCCGGCACCCGGCAGCCGCTGCTGGTCATCTCGCCGTACAGCAAGGTCAACAAGATCGACCACACGCCCACCGAGCAGGCGTCGATCACCCAGTTCATCGAGCACAACTGGCACACCGGCCGGATCGGTGACGCGTCCTTCGACCAGCGGGCGGGCACCCTGGGCGGCATGTTCGACTTCAAGCACCCGAACGACAAGCAGGTGCTGCTGAACACGAACGGCTCGGTGCAGTCGGTCAAGCGGATCCCGCACTACTCCCAGACGTCGTCGACGGCCACCACGGCCCCGTACCCGGCGTACGTCCAGGACCTGAAGGCGCAGAACGTCGCCGCCAGCGGAACCGCCTCCAACACGCCCGCGATCGCGATCGGCGCGGGGCTCGTCACCGCCGCGGGCGCGACCACCGCGTTCGCGCTGTACCGCCGCAGGGCGCGCACGGCGTCCGTGTAACTCCCGGCGGACCGGGGGTAGTTGTTCCGTCCCGAGGGCGGCGAGGAGGTCCTTCTCGCCGCCCTCGGCCGTGTCGGCGGCGGGCTGATCGCGACCGGTTCCACGCGACGGCGCCTGCCTCTACACTGGCAGCCACGAGATGCCGGGTGACCTGCGAGAACAGATCGGTCGAGCCGACCCGCCGGAGTGAGGAGCGACCCCCCTTTGTTCTACTACCTCCTGAAATACGTCATTCTGGGGCCCCTGCTCAGACTCGTCTTCCGGCCCCGTATCGAGGGCCTCGACCACATACCGGAGTCGGGCCCGGCGATCGTCGCCGGCAACCACCTCTCGTTCTCGGACCACTTCCTGATGCCCGCGGTCCTCAAGCGCCGGATCACCTTCCTCGCCAAGGCCGAGTACTTCACCGGCCCCGGCATCAGGGGCCGCCTCACCGCGACCTTCTTCCGCAGCGCGGGCCAGATCCCGGTCGACCGCTCCGGCAAGGAGGCGGGCCAGGCCGCCATCCGCGAGGGCCTGGGCGTCCTGAGCAAGGGCGAGCTGCTCGGCATCTACCCGGAGGGCACCCGCTCCCACGACGGCCGCCTCTACAAGGGCAAGGTCGGCGTCGCGTCCATGGCGTTGCAGGCCCGTGTGCCCGTCATCCCCTGCGCGATGATCGGCACCTTCGAGGCCCAGCCGCCCGGCAAGGTCATCCCGAACCTCCACCCGGTGACCATCCGCTTCGGCAAGCCCCTCGACTTCTCCCGCTACGAAGGCATGGAGAACGAGAAGGCCATCCTGCGCGCCGTCACCGACGAGATCATGTACGCGATCCTGATGCTCTCCGAGCAGGAGTACGTCGACCAGTACGCGGCCGTCGCCAAGGCGGAACAGGCGGCTGCCACGAAGGAACGCAAGTTCCCGCGCCTGCCGCTGAGTTGAGGTTCAGCAAGCGCAAGACACGCCAAGGGGCGGCCGGTTGCGAACCGACCGCCCCAAGTCATTTACGAATACCGCTGGTTACGGCACCGGCGTCGCGTGCGGGGTGCACGTCACGTCGGACTTGTCCAGCTTCCCGGTCAACAGGTAGGTGTCCACACGGGAGTTGATGCACGGGTTGACCAGACCGGTCACACCGTGGGAGCCCGCGTCCTTCTCGGTGATCAGGCGGGAGCCCTTGAAGCGCTGGTGCAGTACGACGGCGCCCTCGTACGGCGTCGCGGCGTCACGCTGCGACTGCACGATGAGCACCGGCGGCAGACCCTTGCCGGTCTTGACCTCGACCGGGGACTGCTGCTTGACGGGCCAGGTGGCGCACGGCAGGTTCATCCAGGCGTTGGCCCAGGTCAGGAACGGGTACTTCTTGTTGAGCGCGGTGTTGTCCTTGTCCCACTTCGCCCAGCTGGTCGGCCACTTGGCGTCGGTGCACTCGACGGCCGTGTAGACGGCGTTGCCGTTCTCCGAGCTGATGTTGCCCGCGGTGTCCGACAGGTCGGGCGAGGCCGCGTCGATCAGCGGCTGGGGGTCACCGGCGACGTACTTGCTGAACGCGGTGGCGACCGGCACCCACGAGGAGTCGTAGTACGGGGCGCCCTGGAAGAAGCCGAGCAGCTCGGCCGGACCGACGACCCCGCCGAGCGGGCTCTTCTTGGCGGTGGCGCGCAGTTGCAGCCACTTGGCCTGTACGGCGTCGCGCGTGGTGCCGAGGTGGAAGGCCGCGTCGTTCTTCGCGACCCAGTCCTCCCAGTCCTTCCAGCGGCCCTCGAAGGCGACGTCCTGGCCGAGGTTGGCCTCGTACCAGATGTTGTCGCGCGCCGGGTTGACGACGCTGTCGACGATCATCCGGCGGACGTGGCTCGGGAACAGGGTGCCGTAGACGGCGCCGAGGTAGGTGCCGTAGGAGACGCCCAGGTAGTTGAGCTTCTTCTCGCCGAGGGCGGCGCGGATGACGTCGAGGTCGCGCGCGGTGTTCGGCGTGGTCATCTGCGCGAGCATGGTGCGGCCGGTGCGCTCGGCGCAGCCGTCGGCGTACTCACGGGCCAGCTTGCGCTGCGCGTTCTTGTCGGCCGTGGAGTCCGGTACCGGGTCCGCCTTGGGCGCCTTCACGAACTCCTGCGGGTCGATGCAGGAGATGGGCGCCGAGTGGCCGACACCGCGCGGGTCGAAGCCCACGAAGTCGTACGCCTTGGACGTGTTGACCCACAGCGGGTTCTTGGTGGTGACCCGGAGCGGGAAGCGCATACCGGAGGCGCCGGGACCACCGGGGTTGTAGACGAGCGCGCCCTGGCGCTCCGCCGCGGTGCCGGTGCTGACCGCGCGGTCGACGGCGAGCTTGATCTTCTTGCCGTTGGGCTTGGTGTAGTCGATCGGCACGGTGACCCAGCCGCACTGGACCGGCTTCGCGAAGCCCCACGCGGTGGGGCAGTCCTGCCAGTCGATCCCGGCCTTCGCGGCGCGGGCGGCGGTGAGCGCGGCGCCCTTGGCCGCACTGTCCTGTCCGTGGCTCGCCGCCAGATTGGTCTGCGCGTTGGCCGTGGGCGCGGCCACGGCACCGGCTATCAGAGCCGCCGCGGCGAACCCGGCCGAGCCGAACGCCGTGACGCGGCTCCTCGGTCTGATGAACCTCAAGTGGGCCCCTCCCCGTACATAGTTGCGAAATGGTCTCGGGGGATCCTCCCGGCTGTGAGGTGTCTGAGGACAGGGGCTGTTGACCTTCTTTACCAATCCGATAAGCGGAAACTCACGTACCGCTCAGCGGATACTCATCCCAGCGAGACCAACGCCTCGTCCAGCACCCGGCGCAGCCGCAGCCCGTCGGCCGCGACAGCCGTCACCAGCACGGCGGGCCCGGCCAACGGCGCCAGCGCGGCACCCTCCCCCAGCATCCGCGCCACAGGCGGCTCCAGGGTGAACTCCGGCCGTACGACGACGAGTTGACCCACCGCGCGATGTCCCGCGAGGACGGCGGGCCCGTCCCAGCCGCCCGGTGCTCCGGGGCCGCAGGCCAACTCCTGGTCCAGCACGGTCCGTCCGGCGATCCGCAGCGTGAGCCGGCTGGTGAGCCGCCCGGGTTCCTCACCGGCCCGCCCGAGCACCTGCTCCTCGCGCAGCACCAGCCGGGCGGAGGCGGCGAGGTCGACACGCGTGGTGACCCGCAGATCGCTGCCGCACACGGAGATCAACTGCTCGGGCAGCCACTCCAGTTCACCGCCCTCGCCGACGTCGATCCGCACGTCGTACCGCGACTCGCCCTTCGCCTGCCCCGGCAGCGCGATGGTGGCGGCGGCCGACCCGACCCGCAACCGCGCTCCACTCTCCACCTGGGCCTCGACGCCGAAGTGATCCCCTCCCAACGGCCCGCTCATCGCCCCCACGAGCATGACCCGGGCCTCCGCACCACTCGCCCGGACCCGGCGCAGCGCGAGCGGCCCGTCCCCCTCCAGCACGGGCAGCGCGGTGCCGCCACGCCCGTCCTCCCGGGCCACGATCCGCGCGGTGGCCCGAACGCCGGTCGCGATCACGCCGCCCACGCGGCAAGCTGCTGCCGCACCCAGCGGGCGACATCCCCAACCCCCGCCTCGGTCCGCAACGACTGGAAGACGACGGGCAGTTCGGCCCGCTGCGCCTTCGCGTCGGCGGCCATCCGCCCGAGGTCGGACCCCACGTACGGCGCGAGGTCGGTCTTGTTGACGACGAGCAGATCGGCGGTCGTGACCCCGGGCCCGCCCTTGCGCGGGATGTCGTCCCCGCCGGCGACGTCGATCACGAAGATCTGCGCGTCGACGAGCCCCTTGGAGAAGGTCGCGGTGAGATTGTCCCCACCGGACTCGACAAGGATCAGATCCAACGGCCCGACCTCGTCCTCCAGGTCTTCCACCGCTTCGAGGTTGGCGGAGATGTCGTCCCGGATCGCCGTGTGCGGACAGGCCCCCGTCTCCACGGCGGTGATCCGCTCGGGCGGCAACACGGCCTCCCGCAACAGGAATTCGGCGTCCTCCCGGGTGTAGATGTCGTTGGTGACGACAGCGAGGGACAACTCGTCCCGCAGGGCCCGGCACAGCGCGGCGACGGTAGCGGTCTTACCGGAACCGACGGGCCCACCGAGCCCGATACGCAGCGCACGCCGGTTCCCGTCGGGCCGGTGAGCGTCGGCACTGACGGCGACGGGGCCGTCGTGGGTGTGGTCGAGGTGCATGAGTGCGGCTCCTTCTGGTTTCCTACGGGACTTTGGGGGATCTCATGACCCGGGCCGGCACCATCCAGCCCGTCCGGCGTTTGAGGACGAGGCCGTCCAGGCCGACCGGGGGTCCAGGGGGCAGAGCCCCCTGGTGACGGGACGGGTAGGGGCGGCGGGGGCGAGAAACCCCCTACGACGCGAACAACCGAACAGCCCAAGCGGCATGCGCCTCCGCCCCGATCTCCAGCAACGGCGCAGACGCACAAGGCAGTTCACCGACCCCGTGCTCCACCACACGCCCAGCCGCCTCCACCGCCCGATCGACGACAAGGTCCAACTCCGGCGCCAACCGCGCCAGCACAGCCGTAGCGTCGAACGGATCAAGACTCAGCAACCGCACCGTCGCGGACGCGGGCCCACTCACACTCTCGTAGGCCGCGCAGTACGCCGCGTCCTCCGCCCCGAGCCCGGCCGCCCGAGCGACCAGCCCCAACACCACAGGCTGATGCGCCCCCTTGGGGAACTCCCGCGCCAGCGCGTCGAGTTCACCCGACGGCCAGGTTGCCCGCGCGGCCCGCGTCAACTGCCGCCCGAGCTTCCGCGCGGCGGTCCGCAACGCGGGCGACGGCGTCCGCGCATCAGCGGCCGCATCCAACTCCACAGGATCGACGCCGAGTACGGCAGCGGCGGCCAGCGAGGCGGACACGACCCCAGCCGTGTACAGCCGCCCCCGGCAGAAGTCCCCGAGGCTCGCCGCCCCGGTGACCCGCCCGGCCTTGACGGCCGCCTCCGCCCCGCCGGAGTGCGCGTGCCCACCGGCGGGAAAGCGCCCGTCGGCGAGGACCAACAATGCTCCCCTGGACATCAGAAGAGGAAGTACCGCTGGGCCATGGGCAGTTCAGCGGCCGGAGTCGCCTCGACCAACTCCCCGTCGATGTGCACGGCAAAGCTGTCGGGATCGACCTGGACGCGCGGCCGGGCATCGTTCTCGCGCATGTCGGCCTTGGTGACCCCACGGGTGGACTCGATGGCGACGAACTTCTTGCCGAGGTCGAGCCGTTCGGGCAGCCCGTCCTCGATCGCCAACGGCGCGACGAAGTTGAAGGAGTTGGAAGCGGGAGCCCGCCCGATCGCCCCGAACATCGGCCGGGGCAGGATCGGCTGCGGAGTCGGGATGGACGCGTTCGCGTCGCCCATCTGCGCGTAGGCGATCTGCCCGCCCTTGATGACGAGGTGCGGCTTGACGCCGAAGAACGCCGGTTCCCACAGCACGAGGTCGGCGAGCTTGCCGGTCTCGACGGAGCCGATCTCGCGGGCGAGGCCCTGCGCGAGGGCGGGGTTGATCGTGTACTTGGCGACATAGCGCCGTACGCGATGGTTGTCCGCGCGCCCGTCGCCCGGCAGCGCCCCCCGCCGCCGCTTCATCACATGCGCCGTCTGCCAGGTCCGCAGGATCACCTCGCCCACGCGCCCCATGGCCTGCGCGTCGGAGGAGATGATCGAGATGGCGCCGAGGTCGTGGAGGATGTCCTCCGCGCCGATCGTCGAGGGGCGGATGCGGGACTCGGCGAAGGCCAGGTCCTCGGGGACGGCCGGGTTGAGGTGGTGGCAGACCATCAGCATGTCGAGGTGTTCCTCGGCGGTGTTGACGGTGTAGGGCCGGGTCGGGTTGGTGGAGCTGGGCAGGACGTGCGGCTCGGAGACCACGGTCATGATGTCGGGCGCGTGCCCGCCGCCCGCACCCTCGGTGTGGTAGGCGTGGATGCCGCGTCCGGCGATGGCGGCGAGGGTGTCGCCGACGAACCCGGCCTCGTTCAACGTGTCGGTGTGGATGGCGACTTGGACGCCCGTGCGGTCGGCGACGGTGAGCGAGGCGTCGATGACGGCCGGGGTCGAGCCCCAGTCCTCGTGCAGCTTCAGTCCCAGTGCTCCTCCTCGGATCTGGGACAGCATCGCGTCGTGCGAGACGGTGTTGCCCTTGCCGAGGAAGCCGATGTTGAGCGGGTACTGCTCCATCGCCGCCATCATCCGGGCCAGGTGCCAGGGGCCGGGGGTGACCGTGGTCGCCTTGGATCCCTCGGCAGGACCGGTGCCGCCACCCACCAGCGTGGTGACTCCGGCGGAGAGCGCCTCGTCGGCGATCTGCGGGCAGATGAAGTGGACGTGCGCGTCGACGGCACCGGCCGTGAGGATGCGTCCGTTGCCCGCGATGACCTCGGTCTCGGGGCCGATCACCAGGTCGGGGTGGATGCCGTCCATGGTGTCGGGGTTGCCGGCCTTGCCGATGCCGGTGATCCGGCCGTCGCGGATGCCGACGTCGGCCTTGACGATGCCCCAGTGGTCGATGATGACGGCGCCGGTGATGACGGTGTCGGGGGTGCCCTCGGCGCGCGTGGCACGGGCCTGGCCCATCGACTCGCGGATGACCTTGCCGCCGCCGAACACGGCCTCGTCACCGGCGAGTCCGGGACCGCCGGAGCGGTCCTCCTCGATCTCGATCAGGAGGTCGGTGTCGGCGAGCCGGATGCGGTCGCCGGTGGTCGGCCCGAACAGGTCCGCGTACGCGGCGCGGGAGATCTCAGGCATCGAGGGCACCTCCGGTCTCCCCGCGCAGTCCGGGCACGACACGGGCGCCGGCCAGCGGGACGAGTTCGACGTCGACGGGGATCCCCGGCTCGAAGCGCACGGCCGTACCGGCGGCGACGTTGAGCCGCTTGCCGCGTGCGGCGGCGCGGTCGAATTCGAGCCCGGGGTTGGCCTCGGCGAAGTGGTAGTGGGAGCCGACCTGGACGGGCCGGTCGGCTGCGTTGAGGACGGTCATCGCGGTGACCTCGCGGCCCGCGTTGTAGACGATCGGGTCGTCCGCGAACAGGATCTCGCCGGGAATCATCGAGGCCTCCTACACGATCGGGTCGTGGACGGTGACGAGCTTGGTGCCGTCCGGGAAGGTCGCCTCGACCTGTACGTCGTGGATCATCTCGGGGATGCCCTCCATGACGTCTTCCCTGGTGAGCAGCTTGCGCCCGGAGGACATCAGCTCGGCGACGGTACGGCCGTCACGGGCGCCTTCGAGGATGTGCGACGTGATGAGGGCGACCGCCTCGGGGTGGTTGAGCCTCAGTCCACGGGCCCGGCGCTTCTCGGCCACGTCGGCCGCCACATGGATGAGCAGCCTCTCTTGCTCGTGCGGGGTCAGTTGCACGCTCCCACCTCACAGTCCTCGCTCCGGACCGTGCGGGGTCCGGCTGCCGCAGCCCCCGGTCAAAGTCCCTGGTGGCGTGGATCGGCAGGCTAGTTGGACCGGGTTTCAAGCAAGTTAACCGAGCTGTGATCAGGACAATCACATCTACGCCCGTAGAGCCGCCTCTGAACCGGTCACCTAAGAGGGGTTCGCCCCCCGGTGCTCGGCCGCAATGCCGAACCGCTGGTGTTCGCGGGGAGCGGACGCGACCTCGTGGACGCGCGAGACGGAGCTGATCACCGGTTCGTCGGCGTTCGCGTCGAGCTTGTCCAGCCGGTCGAGTTCGTCGAGTCGCTCCAGGTCGGCGGCGGAGACCAGCGCGACAAGGGGCTTGCCGTGCCGTGTCACGACGACGCGCTCACCGCCGTACACCACCCGGTTGATCAGGTCGGCGAGCTCAGCCCTGGCTTGCGTCACCGGAATCTCGTAGGCCATACCCCCATCATAACGTGATGTACGTCCTGTACATTTCTTACAGATACCGAAGGAGGGGCACCCATGACCCGACCGTTCGCCCGCCATGTCCTGCCCGAATTCACCGAGCGCACCAGCTCCGGGTACCGGACCCTCGATCCGTACTCGAAGCTGCTGGAGGAGCGGATCGTCTTCCTCGGGACGCCGATCGACGACATCTCGGCGAACGATGTGATGGCCCAGTTCATGCACCTGGAGTACCTGGCGCCGGATCGGGACATCTCGCTGTACATCAACTCGCCCGGCGGCTCGTTCACCGCGATGTCGGCGATCTACGACACGCTGCGGTTCGTCACCTGCGACGTGGAGACGATCTGCCTCGGCCAGGCCGGCACCAGCGCGGCGGTGCTGCTGGCTGCGGGCACACCGGGCAAGCGGTCGGCACTGCCGGGCGCGCGGATGGTGCTCCGCCAGCCCTCGCTGACCGAGCCGGTCCAGGGTCAGGCGAGTGATCTCGCCATCCAGGCCGAGGAGTTGGCGCGCACCCGGGCCCAACTGGAGGGACTGCTCGCCCTGCACACGGGCCGGACGGCGGAGCAGGTGAGCGCGGACATCGAGCGGGACCGGATCATGGATGCCCACCAGGCCCTGGAATACGGCCTGGTGGACCGGATCGTGTCGACCCGCAAGACCTCGCTCACCGAGTACGGCGGGGAGTGAGCCCGCGATGCTGCCGCCGGAGCTGCCGCCGTTGCCCGCACTGACGCGTGCCGAGGGCGAGTTGATCGACCGTTATCTGGATGTGGCCGACCTGCTGGGCCGTATCAACCCGGCGCACCACGGGGACACGTACCGTGGACTGAGGGCCGCCCAGGCACTGGTGGCCAAGGCCACCGAGTTGCGGGACGCGCTGGCGCTGATGCACCAGCGGGGCGAGGCCGAACTGCACGCCCCCACGCTCGCGCGGGCGCTGCGCGTGCTGGACGGGGAGCGCCGCACGGCTCGCGTCACGATCCCCGCACCCTCCGACAGTTGACGGACCCGGAGCCCTGACGGCCGGGGTCGAAACGGGCCGAACGACGTACCCCCGATCGGTGTAGTCGCCGCTCCGTCCATGCGGCCGTCCGGGTTGCGCAACACGCGTAGCCCGAGGGGCGGGTGAGGTGTTCCGGCGCTGGTCCGGGGGTCACGCGCCCTCGACACGCCGTCGAACACCGACGCGTTCAGCCGAACGGGTGAGTGGTGAGTAACCCCACAAATCCCCGATTCCGTTGGGCTTTTCGGACATTCATAGGTGAAGATCCCTGTCTGACGACAAGACCCCGCCGCAGCGGCGGGGCGATCCGGGCGGACGCCGAGTCCTACCGCCGCCGGGATGACAGGTCGACAGGATTGCATCGGTAGGAGTGGAGGACCCAAGCACGACGGGTCGCCGGGACGGTCACGCCATGACCGGGTCGAGCAGCCCTTGGGGTGAAGCCGCGAGTGTGCGGCCGGGCAACTTTGTCAGCCCGAATCCGACAGGTCATCCTTCACAGGCGGCTGACGAAGGGTTGCGCATGACTGCGCTCAATCGTGTCCCGTCGCTGATGGTCCGGGCCGGTACGGCTTCGGCCTTCGCCATCGCCGCCGTAGGCGGTTCCGTCGTGATCCCCGGTGTCGCGTCCGACGCCGCGGCAGCGACACCCGCGACGAAGGCACTCCAGGTCGCGGCGTCCAAGAAGGGCTCCCCGTACAGGTACGGGGCCACCGGACCGGGCCGCTTCGACTGCTCCGGGCTCACGCTGTACTCGTACAAGAAGGCAGGCAAGAAGCTGCCCCGTACGGCGGCCCAGCAGTACAACAAGACCCACCACATCTCGGCAGGCAGCCGCAAGGCCGGGGATCTCGTCTTCTTCCACTCGGGCTCCAGCGTCTACCACGTCGGCATCTACGCCGGCGGCGGAAAGATCTGGCACGCCCCGAAGACCGGGGACGTGGTGCGGTTGCAGAAGATCTGGACCAAGAGCGTCTGGTACGGCCGGGTCAGCTGACCCGTGCTGAATACCCCGAGGGGTGGCGGTCTCCTGACGGACCGCCACCCCTCGGGTGTACCGGAGGCGTTCAACACGCCGCGCTACGGCTCCTGTTGGCCCGCCGCGGTCACCGGGCGGGCCGGTACCGTCCAGGGCACCTCGATGGAGACCGTCTTGCCGCCCTCCAGGGTGGGCCGGACCCGGAGTTTGCCGCCGCACTCCGCGGTCAGCCAGCGGATGATGACCATGCCCCGGCCGTTGTCCTGCTGGACGGCGGCCGGCAGGCGTTTCGGGAAGCGGGGATGGCTGTCGGTAACTCCGATGCGCAGCTGTTCGTCACGCTCCAGCTCGATGTCCACCGTGAAGGTGGGTGACTGTCCGAAGGTGTGCTGTACGGCGTTGGTGGCGAGTTCGGAGACGATGAGGCGGATGGTGTCGGCGACCTCCGTGTCCGCCGGCAGTCCCCATTCCACGAGGGTCCCGACCACGTAGGAGCGGGCGGTGGAGACCGAGGCGGGATCGCTCGGCAGAGTGACGGATGCTTCCAGATGGTCTGCCATGGCGCGGTCGTCCCTTTCCCGCGGGACCGGTGTCCGACACGGAGCGGATGGTTCGAGTACGGTCCCGGACTGGTGCTTCTTCGCCAGACTGCCATTACCGCGTCGCCAACGGTGCCGATCCACCAAGATATGCATATATCTGTCGCTCAAAGCGGTGAACTCTGCGAACCCAGACTCTATTTGGGCGGCTCGGAAGGAGTAAGGAGAAACCCATGCAGTACGGTCCCGCGGTGCGCCGCCGGAAACTGGGCGCCGAACTCCGCGCGTTGCGTGCGGACGCGGGGCTCACCAGCGGTGAGGCGGCCCGGCTGGTCGGCTGGCACCAGTCGAAGGTGAGCCGCATCGAGACCGGCGCGAGTGGCGTGAAACCGCCCGACGTCCGGTTACTCCTCGACGCCTATCAGGTCGGCGACGCACAACTCCGGGACATGCTGCTCGTGTTGGCGGGCTCCGACGACGGGGGCGGCCGACATCACTGGTGGCACGCCTATCGCGGTGTACTGCCGCCCGCCTACCGGGACTTCATCAGCCTGGAGTCACAGGCCAGTACGATCCGCACCCTGGAGACCTCGGTGGTCCCCGGTCTGCTCCAGACACCCGAGTACGCCCGCGCGGTGACCCGGGCCGCCGTGGGAGGCCTCGACAACGACGGGCCGGAGCGGCTCGACGCGCTGGTGCAGGTCAGGCTGGCCCGGCAGGACATCCTGCGGGCGGATCCGCCGCTGGAACTGAGCGTGGTCCTCGACGAGGCGGTGGTACGCCGGGAGGTCGGCGGGCCGGGTGTGATGGCACGGCAGCTGGAGCGGCTCATCGAGGCGGCGCATCTGCCCCAAGTCCGGCTTCAGGTCTTGCCGTTCGCCGCAGGAGCACACATCGGTATCACCGGGCCTTTCGTTATCTTCTCCTTTCCGAGCACTTCTGATCTGGACGTGGTTGTTCTAGACCACTTGACGAGTAGCCTCTACCTCGAACGGAAAGAAGACCTAGAGGCCTACGGCGAGGCCTTCAACACCCTTCAGTTCCACGCCCTTTCACCCGAGGACTCGTTGGACTACATCGCCGGGATAGGTAACGGCTCGTAAGGAGGCACCATGTCTGCACTGCCTCGGAACGTACCTTCCAGTACCGATCTGTCCGGAGTGCGGTGGCTGCGCAGCAGCTACAGCACGGGAGCCAACAACTGCGTCGAGGCGGCCCGTCCGCACTCCGGCCCCCGCGCGGGGCTGCTCGCCGTACGCGACTCCAAGGACCCGCAGGGACCCGCTCTGCTCTTCTCCCCCGAGAGCTGGACGGGATTCCTCGGCGCCTTCCACTGATCGGTTCCCCCGTCAGCGACGCACGACCGTGTCACGCCGACTCATGGTCGCGTCTCGCCGATCACACGTACAGCGCGTTCGATCTCGGCCCCGGAGAGGTCCGCTCGGGCGGTCAGCCTGAGCCGTGAGATGCCGTCGGGCACGGAAGGAGGACGGAAGCAGCCCACGGCCAGCCCTGCCGTACGGCAGTCGGCCGCCCACTGCACGGCCGCCTCCGGGGACGGTGCCCGCACCGACACCACCGCGGCGTCCGGACGTACCGCTTCCAGACCCGCGGCGGTGAACCGTGTGTGCAGCTCACTCGCCACGGCACGGGCCCGGGCAGCCCGCTCGGGCTCGCGCCGCAGCAGGGTGAGCGCCGCCAGCGCGGCACCCGCGGCGGCGGGCGCCAGCCCCGTGTCGAAGATGAACGTCCGTGCCGCGTTGACCAGATGGTCGATCACCCGGGCCGGACCGAGCACGGCCCCGCCCTGACTCCCGAGCGACTTGGACAGCGTGACCGTCACGACCACGTCCTCGGCCCCCGCGAGCCCCGCCGCGTACGGCGCCCCGCGCCCGCCCTCGCCCAGCACCCCGAGCCCGTGCGCGTCGTCGAGCAGCAGCCCCGCCCCGAACTCCCGGCTCGCCGCGGCGAGCGCCTCCACCGGAGCCGCATCGCCATCGACGGAGAACACCGAGTCGGACACGACCACGGCCGGCCCGTCGTGCGTCCGCAGCGCCTTCCGCACCCCGTCCGGATCGGCGTGTCCTACGACCTGGGTGGCGCCCCGGGCCAGCCGGCAGCCGTCGATGAGCGAGGCGTGGTTGCCCGCGTCGGAGACGATCAGCGAGCCGTGCGGCGCGAGCGTGGTGACCGCGGCGAGGTTGGCCGTGTAGCCGGAGGAGAAGACGAGGGCGGCCTCGAACCCGGTGAACTCGGCCAGTTCGCGCTCCAGTTGGGCGTGCAGCTCGGTCGTACCGGTGACGAGCCGCGACCCGGTGGATCCGCCGCCCCAGGTCCGTGCCGCCGCCGCGGCCCCCTCGACGACCTCGGGATGGTGGGCGAGCCCCAGGTAGTCGTTGCTCGCGAGATCGAGGAGCGGCGAGTCGGCGGGGCGCGGGCGCAGGGTCCGTACGAGCCCGGCGCGGCGGCGCTGCTCCGCCTGGTCGTCGATCCAGCCGAACGCCATGGTTCCTCCGGGGCTTTTGTAGGCAGTGCACAGACAGTAATCGGACGACCGGCCGCCCATGGTGTGGTGATACCCACACCGCCGACCGCATGTCTTGTCCGATCTCTCCTTGGCCGCGGGCGGTGCCGTAGGACAGGATCGGGACTCATGGACCTGCTGAACACACTCGTGGACAAGGGGCTTCGGCGCGAGCTGCCGACCCGCGCCGAAGCACTCGCCGTCCTCGCCACCTCCGACGACGACCTGCTGGACGTCGTGGCCGCGGCCGGAAAGGTGCGCCGGCACTGGTTCGGCCGACGGGTGAAGCTCAACTACCTCGTCAACCTGAAGTCCGGCCTGTGCCCCGAGGACTGCTCGTACTGCTCGCAGCGGCTCGGCTCCAAGGCCGACATCCTGAAGTACACGTGGCTGAAACCCGACGATGCCTCGAAGGCCGCGGCGGCCGGTGTGGCGGGTGGCGCCAAGCGGGTCTGCCTGGTGGCCTCCGGCCGGGGCCCGACCGACCGGGACGTGGACCGGGTCGCCGGCACCATCAAGGCGATCAAGGACCAGAACGAGGGCGTCGAGGTGTGCGCGTGCCTCGGCCTGCTCTCCGACGGCCAGGCCGACCGGCTGCGCGAGGCGGGCGCGGACGCCTACAACCACAACCTCAACACCTCCGAGTCGACGTACGGCGACATCACGACCACCCACACGTACGCCGACCGCGTCGACACCGTGCAGAAGGCGCACGCGGCGGGCCTGTCCGCCTGCTCCGGCCTGATCGCCGGCATGGGCGAGACCGACGAGGACCTGGTCGACGTCGTCTTCTCGCTCCGGGACCTCGACCCGGACTCGGTGCCGGTGAACTTCCTGATCCCGATGGAGGGCACCCCGCTCGCGGCCGAGTGGCACCTGACCCCGCAGCGGTGTCTGCGCATCCTCGCGATGGTGCGGTTCGTCTGCCCGGACGTCGAGGTGCGCATCGCGGGCGGCCGTGAGGTCCACCTGCGCACGATGCAGCCCCTCGCCCTGAACCTCGCCAACTCGATCTTCCTCGGCGACTACCTGACGTCCGAGGGCCAGGCCGGCCAGGCCGACCTGGAGATGATCGCGGACGCGGGCTTCGAGGTGGAGGGCGCGGGCGAGGTGACGCTGCCGGGGCACCGGGTGACGGCAGGCGGCGTCTGCGGGTCTCATGAGGAAGCCTGCGGGGGCTGCGACTCGCACGAGGGCGCCGGCGTCTGCGGCTCGGCTCCCACTGCCACGCCCGCACCCCAGGTGGACGAGGTCCGCCGGGACCTGGTCTCCGTCCGTCGTCGAGGTGCCGGAACGGATCTCGCGCCCAATGCCTGACCTGAACGGCCCTCTGCCCGTCTCGGAGTTGCTGGAACTGGACCGGCGGCACGTCTGGCATCCGTACGGTCCGATGCCCGGCCGGGTCGAACCGCTCGTCGTGGAGTCGGCGAGCGGGGTCCGCCTCCGACTGGCGGGCGGCGGGGGCGAGTTGGTCGACGGGATGTCGTCCTGGTGGTCGGCGATCCACGGCTACAACCACCCCGTGCTCAACGAGGCCGCGCGCGAACAGCTCGGCCGGATGAGTCACGTGATGTTCGGCGGGCTCACGCACGAGCCCGCCGTACGCCTGGCGAAGCTCCTTGTCGACATGTCCCCTGACGGCCTCGAACACGTCTTCCTGGCCGACTCGGGCTCGGTGTCGGTCGAGGTCGCGGTGAAGATGTGCCTCCAGTACTGGCGCTCGCTCGGCCGCCCCACGAAACAGCGCCTGCTGACCTGGCGCGGCGGCTACCACGGCGACACCTGGCAGCCGATGTCGGTGTGCGACCCCGAGGGCGGGATGCACGAGTTGTGGGCGGGGGTGCTGCCCCGGCAGGTCTTCGTGGACGCGCCCCCGGCCGCGTACGAGGAGTCGTACGCCGACGAACTGCGCGCCGCGATCGAGCGGCACGCGCACGAACTGGCCGCGGTGATCGTCGAGCCCGTGGTGCAGGGCGCGGGTGGGATGCGGTTCCACTCCCCCGCGTATCTGCGGGTGCTGCGCGAGGCGTGCGACGCGCACGACGTGCTGCTGGTGTTCGACGAGATCGCGACGGGTTTCGGTCGTACGGGCGCGCTGTTCGCGGCGGAGCACGCGGCGGTGACGCCGGACGTGATGTGCGTGGGCAAGGCGCTGACCGGCGGCTATATGACGATGGCGGCGAGCCTGTGCACGTCTCGCGTGGCCGAGGGCATCTCGCTGGGCGAGGTGCCGGTCCTGGCCCACGGCCCGACCTTCATGGGCAACCCGCTGGCGGCGGCCGTGGCCTGCGCGTCGATCGAACTCCTCCTGAACCAGGACTGGTTGACGGAGGTCAAGCGCATCGAGTCGGGCCTGCGCGAGGGCCTCGCCCCGGCCTCACGCATCCCCGGCGTCCGGGACGTTCGCGTCCTCGGCGCCATCGGCGTGGTCCAACTCGACCACGACGTCGACATGAAGGCGGCCACGGACGCGGCCGTACGCGAGGGCGTGTGGCTACGGCCGTTCCGCGACCTCGTCTACACGATGCCGCCGTACGTCACGAACGACACCGACCTGGCACGGATCGCCCGCGCGGTGTGCGCGGCGGCGCGGGAGGGATGACATGCCGGTACTGGTGATCACGGGCACGGGCACGGAGGTCGGCAAGACGATCACCACGGCCGCGGTGGCCGCGACGGCCCTCGCGGCCGGCCGCACGGTGGCCGTCCTGAAGCCCGCCCAGACGGGTCTACGGCCGGAGGAGCGCGGGGACGCCGACGAGGTCGCGAGGCTCGCGGGCACCGTCACGGCGGCCGAACTCGCCCGCTACCCCGAGCCGTTGGCCCCCGGCACGGCGGCACGCAGAGCCGGTATGACTCCGGTCCATCCGCAGGAAGTCGCTGAGGCCGCCCAGAAGTTGGCCACCGAGCACGACCTGGTGCTGGTCGAGGGCGCGGGCGGGCTGCTCGTACGGTTCGACGCGGAGGGCGGCACGCTGGCGGACGTGGCACGGTTGCTGGCCGCTCCGGTCCTGGTGGTGGCCTCGGCGGGCCTGGGCACCTTGAACACGACGGAACTGACGGCCCGTGAACTCCGTTCTCGGCGGCTCGACTTGCTGGGTGTGGTGATCGGCAGCTGGCCCAACAACCCTGATCTTGCGTCGCGTTGCAATATTGCCGACCTGCCGGAGGTGGCGTCGGCACCACTGCTGGGCGCGCTGCCGGAGGGGGCCGGAGCTCTCGCCCCGGCCGACTTCCGTTCCGCGGCGCCGAGTTGGCTGGCGCCGCGGCTCGACGGGGTGTGGGACGCGGAGGTGTTCCGGGGGCGCGAGGCGCCGCCGTCCTGGAACGGCGGCACGGTCTAGGACACCTCCCCGTCCGCCAGCAGCCGTACCAGTTCGATCCGGGACCGGATGCCCAACCGGCTGAAGACACCGCGCAGATGGTGGTCGATGGTGCGGGGGCTGAGGGCGAGCCGGACGGCGATCTCGCGGTTGGTGGCGCCGTCGGCTGCCATGCGGGCGACCATCAGTTGTTGGGCCGTCAGGCGAGCCGCAGGTGTGGGGAGGGCGGTCGCACCCACCGGTGTGCCGAGGGCGCGGAGTTCGGCCCGGGCCTGGGCGGCGCAGTGCGGGGCGCCGAAGGACTCGAAGGCCTCCAGCGAGGTGTGCAGTCGGTCGCGGGCCTCGGTACGGCGGCGCAGTCGGCGCAGCGCGCCGCCGAACAGCAGCTCGGTGCGGGCCCGTTCGAAGTCGCGGGTGCCGTGTGCGTGCAGGTCGAGGGCGGTGCGGTAGTGGTCGACGGCTTCGGCGCCGGGGGCGAGCAGGGCCCTGCAACGGGCGCTCAGGGCAAGGTCGTCGGGGCTGCGCACGGCACGTGCCCAGCGGTCGTAGTCGGCGTGCGCGGCACGGGCGATCCGGGTGTCGCCGCTGCGGGCGGCGGCCTCGACGTAGTGCGGGGTGGCGAGGTGCCGGATCGCCCGGTGGCCGTGGCCCGGGCCGAATCCGGCGAGCGCGCGCAGCCTGGCCGCCGCGGCGGCGAAGCGTCCTGTGCTCAAGTCGAGGTAGGCGAGCGCCCATTGGGCGAGGGCGGCGGGCAGTCCCAGGCCTCGGCCCAGGGCGAACGAGCGGGCGGCGGCGGCCCGTTCACGGCAGACGTCCTCGTCTCCGGTGAGCGCCGCGAACATGGCGAGGGCCGCTTGGAGATGGCAGGCGCCGTTGTCCTGGCCGGTGGCGTGGGCCTGCCACAGGGCGTCCGCCGTGGCAGTCTCGGCGGCTCGCGAGTGTCCGGTCCAGAACTCGGCGTACGCCCGGAACTCCATCGCCTGCGGCACGATCACCGTCGCGCCGTACGCCCGGGCCGAGGCCGCCGCCCGCACGGTGGCGGTGGTGGCGCGGGTGTGGTCGCCGAGCATCAGGGCGGCGATCCCGGCGTGGACGAGGAGGGTGGGGTCGCCGCCGGGCCCGCATCGCCCGGCGGCTGCCTTCAGCAGGTCCCGCGCGTCCTCGTACCGTCCCTCGAAGGCGGCGACCAGTCCGCCGAGCGTCCCGTGCGGCACGATCCCGAGCCGGGAGGCGACGGCGGCCGCCTCCCGGCAGCGTCTCAGGTCCCCGGTGTAGACGGCGGCCTCGGTGGCCCGGGCGAGGAGGTGAACCGCGTGGTCCGGGGCGGGAGTTCGGGGTACGGCGGTGACGTGGGGTGGTGTGGCGACGTGGCGTGGGGTGGTGACGTGGGGTGGGGTCACGGTCGTTCGAAGTGGCGCGGTCGTTGGAGGCGTTGCCGTTTCGGGCGTCGCCGTGCGGCGCGTCTCGCTCAAGTGGGCGCTCACCACAGGCACTTCGCCATTAGGCCGAGCCACCGCCCCCTCAACTCCCCGTCGCGCCACCGCGATCAGCAGCGCGTCGAACGCCTCCGCCGCGTTCCCGGCCCGCAGCGCGAACACCCCGTTCAGCGCGTCGCTGTCCGTCGCGGCGGCGAGTCTTCGGGCCCGGTCGCCCTCGCCGGACTGCCAGGCGTCACCGGCGGCACGGTCGAGGAGGCGGGACTGTTCGCGGGGGTCGCGGGAGAGGGCGGCGGCACGTTCCACCAGGGCGCAGGCGAGGGCGTGTTCGCCCGTCGCCCGTGCCTTGCCCGCCGCCGTGCGGAGTTCCGCGGTGAGCCGCACGCTGGGGCCGAGCGCGCCCGCGCCCCGATGCCAGGAGCGCCGGGGTGTCTCGCCCTCCGCGCGCAACACCCTTGCCAGCAACCGGTGGACGTCCCGTCGGTCCGCCGCGGACCCGGTCTCGTACGCGGCGATCCTCGTCCACGCGTCGCGGAACACGACCCCGCCCGCCGTCGCCTGTGCGACCCCTGCCGCCTCGGCGGCTTCGAGGGGCCGGGTGTCGAGCCGACCCGCCGCGACCGCGCGGAGGAAGGCGTGGGTGGGGACGGGGTACTGGTCGGCGGCGGCGAGCAGGAGGAGCAGGCGGGTGTCGTCGGGCAGGGAGCGGATCTCCCGGCGGTGGCGGTTCAGCAACTCCGGTGCCAGGGACGCCGGTTCGGTGGGGAGGGGGTCGAGTCCGGCGGCCTGGCGTGGGGTCAGGCGGGAGCGGAGTTCGGCGGCGGCGCGGGGGTCGCCGTAGGCCGCGCGGAGCAGTCGGATGCGGACGCCCTCGGGGAGCGCGGGATCGGGGGTTCGCCACACGTCGGTGCGCGACGGTGGCCAAGTGCGGTCCAGAGGTGGGGGGTTCACTGGTGTCACCACACAACTGACGTTACTGGCGAGTTAATTCACACGTAAAGACCGGCGATTTCGCCGATGCGGCGCGCGTAGACCCCGCTGACACTCCTGACAACCCCACCCGTATCAGGAGGCATCATGCAGCGCCACAAGCGTCGCATCGCCACGGCCCTGTCGGCCGTGACCACCTCGCTCCTTCTGTCACTCTCCCTGGCCTCGACGCCCGCCCACGCGGCGAGCCACGATCCCATCGTCTTCGTGCACGGCCTGAGCGGTTCGGCGAGCGGCTGGGACGACTGGGTCGCGGACTTCGAGGCCGACGGCTACTCCTCGTCCGAGCTGTTCGCGTGGTCGTACGACTGGACGCAGTCGAACGTCACGACCGCCTCGCAGCTGGCCACCGAGGTCAAGAGCGTGCTCGCGCAGACCGGGGCGTCGAAGGTCGACATCGTCGGTCACTCCATGGGGACGCTCAGCGCCCGCTACTTCCTGAAGAACCTGAGCGGCACGTCGTACGTGGACCACTTCGTGTCCGTCGCCGGCGTGAACCACGGCACCACCATCGCCTCGCTGTGCGGCTGGCTGTACACGTCCTGCAAGGAGATGCAGACCGGGAGTTCCTTCCTCACCGCGCTCAACTCCGGTGACGAGACGCCCGGCAGCGTGTCGTACGCGGCCTACTGGTCGGACTGCGACGAGGCGATCAACCCGGACACCTCGGCCGAACTGAGCGGCGCGACCAATGTCGACGTCGGGTGCATCTCGCACACCGACATGAACAACGACCACGGCGTCTACGAACAGGTGCACGACTTCATCTCCTGACCCGCCCCAGGGCGACAGCGGGGGTGGTCACGGCCCGCAAGGGGGACAATCCCGGTAGGGACCGGTTTCGGCCCGGTCCGGTCCGGGAGGTCGCCATGCCGCTACGGTCCGCAGGCTCCGGCACAGTCGGCACTGTGCCGCGGGACGCCGTCCACCACCCGCTGTTCGCCCGTTACTACGCCCGTTTCAGTGTGCGCGCCGAGTCACGGTTCGGCCTGGCCGGGCTGCGGGAGAGGCTGCTCGCCGGGCTCTCCGGGCGGGTGATCGAGATCGGCGCGGGGAACGGACTGAACTTCGCGCACTATCCGAACGCGGTCTCGGAGGTCGTCGCGATCGAACCCGAGCGAACTCTGCGGCAGCTGGCCGTGGAGTCCGCGCTCCGCTCCGGGGTGCCCGTCGACGTGGTGCCGGGCGCGGCGGAGAAGCTCCCCGTCAAGAGCGAGGCCTTCGACGCGGTCGTGCTCTCGCTGGTGCTGTGCAGTGTGCGGGATGTGCCGCGGGCGCTCGCGGAGGCACGGCGGGTGCTGCGGCCCGGCGGGGTCGTGCGGTTCTTCGAGCACGGCCGGGGCGGCGGACCGGCGATGGGATTCACCCAGCGCGCCCTGGACCGCACGCTGTGGCCGCCGCTGAACGGAGGCTGCCATCTGGCCCGCGACCCGGTCGCCGCGCTGCGTGCCGCCGGGTTCGAACTCGGGCCGTACCGGCGGGTGTTGATCCCGGAGAAGGGGCCCGCGCTGCCGACGTCGTACTGCGTCCTGGGGACGGCCTGGCGCCCGGTCGCGGACGGGTGATCACACGTCACAGGCTCCACTGGCGCAACTCGTGCGCGATGTCGTCGACCGACGCCTCGCCGCTCTTCACCAACCGGGCCAGATCGCGGACCTGTTCGGGCGAGGTGATGACCTTCAGGCCGCTGGCGACGAGGTACGCGTAGGCGACGGCCGAGGCGAAGAGGGCGTTGGAGCGCTCCAACGCGGGGACGTGGATGAGGAGTTGGAGTAACGCGGCGGCGCGGGCATGCGGGCTGTCGTAGACGGGGACGTCGAATATGTCGGCCTGGTGGCGGGCGACGGCGGCGACGAGCGCACCCCAGTCGGTGACCTGGGGGTCCCCGGGTGTGTTGTGTTCGGCGAGCATCAGCAGCCAGGCGAGGTCGATCCTGAGGTTGTTCAAGGGATCAGCGGCGACCTTCGCGGGTGCTCGCCCCGTCGGCGCCGAACTCGTCGGCGAAGACGGACTCGTACTGCTTCATGAAGTCGGCGGCGGCCTCGACGAAGGTGTGGCCGACCTCCCCGGTGTCCTGTCTGACCAGCTCTTCTATGTAGCGGTTGACGCTCATCCCACGGGCCAGGGCACGCTCACGCGCCGCGCGGGCGGTGCCCTCGTCCACGCGTACGTTCAGCTGGGTCTTCGCCATACCTAGACGCTAGCGCCAAATTGCTAGCAGAGGCAAGGGCTCGTCCCGTGGGTGGAGAGTGCCCCTTACACCGGTGTCGGGGGCCCGACCTGGGGCGGAGACCGCCTCGGTCGCACGGGGGATATCGGGTGTGCGCCGCGTCACACTAGGCTCGGCCGGGAGTACGGAGTCGGGCACGTCCACGAGCGAGGGAACTCCAGGAGGCCGTCTTGTCCACACCTGCACCGGAGCACGCCCCGGGTCAGGCCTCGGCCGACCGGATAGCGGCCCGCGCCCGCGGTCTGACCAAGGCGTACGGCTCGGGCGAGACGACCGTGCTCGCCCTGGACGCGGTGGACGTGGACATCGCGCGCGGCCGTTTCACCGCCGTCATGGGTCCTTCGGGCTCCGGGAAGTCCACGCTGATGCACTGCCTGGCGGGGCTCGACACCGTCTCGGCCGGGCAGGTGTGGCTCGGCGACACCGAGATAACGGGCCTGAAGGACCGCGAGCTGACCCGGCTGCGCCGGGACCGGATCGGGTTCATGTTCCAGTCGTTCAACCTCATCCCGACCCTCAACGCGGCCGAGAACATCACGCTGCCCATGGACATCGCCGGGCAGAAGCCGGACCAGAAGTGGCTGGACCAGGTCATCGACACGCTCGGGCTGCGGGACCGGCTCAAGCACCGGCCGTCCCAGCTGTCCGGCGGCCAGCAGCAGCGGGTGGCCTGCGCGCGGGCGCTCGCCTCCCGGCCCGAGCTGATCTTCGCGGACGAGCCGACCGGCAACCTCGACTCACGGGCCGGTCTGGAGGTGCTCGGCTTCCTGCGCGACGCGGTCGACGGCCTGGGGCAGAGCGTGGTCATGGTCACCCACGACCCGGGCGCCGCCGCCCACTCCGATCTGGTGCTCTTCCTCGCGGACGGACGGATCGTGGACGAGATGGAGCGGCCTACGGCGGAGGGCGTGCTGGAGCGAATGAAGCGGTTCGACCTGGCCAAGGGGCAGCTCGACGGGCCGCCGGCAGCCGCTGGGGACACCGAGGACAAGGACTGAACCCGTGCTGAAGGCGACCCTCCGGAGCTTCCTCGCGCACAAGGGAAGGCTGCTGCTCTCGGCGCTGGCCGTAGTGCTGTCCGTCGCGTTCGTCGCGGGCAGCCTGATCTTCTCCGACACGGTGACCCGCACCTTCGACCGCCTCTTCGCGTCCACATCAGCCGATGTGACCGTCGAACCGAAGCAGGACCTCAAGTCCTCGGTGCCCACCGGCGCGACCGAGACCGTGCCCGCCGCGCTGGCCGGGCAGGTGGCGAAGGTGGCCGGGGTCGCCGCGACGCACGCCGACGTGTCCGTGCAGAACATCGTGGTCGTCGACAGCAAGGACAAGTCGGTCGGGCCGACGACGGGCGCGCCCACCATCGCCACCGACTGGTACCTCACCGACCGCAGCCCGGTGAAACTGACCTCCGGACATGCCCCGCAGGGCGCCGGCCAGGCCCTCCTGGACGCGGACACCGCCGACAACAAGCACGTCAAGATCGGCGACACACTGACCGTGCAGGCGCAGCCCGGCAGCTTCAAGGTCGAGATCGTCGGCATCGCCACCTTCACCACCACCAACCCCGGTGCCGCGCTGGTCTTCCTCGACCCGGCCACCGCGAAGTCCCAACTGCTGGGCGCCTCCGACCGTGCCACGAGCATCTCGGTGGACGCGGCGAAGGGGGTCGACGACGCCGTGCTCAAGCAGCGGGTGGCCGCCGCGATCGGTTCGTCCGGCTCCTACGACATCAAGACCGCCGACGAGCAGGCCAAGTCGGCCGCCGCCGACCTGGGCGGCTTCCTCGACGTCATCAAGTACGTGATGTTGGGCTTCGCGGGCATCGCGGTCCTGGTCGGGGTCTTCCTGATCGTCAACACGTTCTCCATGCTGATCGCCCAGCGCACCCGCGAACTGGGCCTGTTGCGCGCCCTCGGCGCCGACCGCAAGCAGGTACGGCGCTCGGTGCTCACCGAGGCGCTGCTGCTCGGCCTGATCGGTTCGACGCTCGGTCTGGCCGCAGGTATCGGACTCGCGGCCGGGCTGATCAAGCTCATGACCGCGTTCGGCATGAACCTCAAGACCACTGAGATGGTGGTGAGTTGGCCGACTCCCGTGGCGTCGTACGTCGTTGGGGTCGGCGTCACCTTCGTCGCCGCGTATCTCCCGGCCAGGCGGGCCGCGACGGTCTCGCCGATGGCGGCCCTCGCGGACGCCGAAGTCGCCGGTGTGGGGCGGCCGTTGAGGGTACGGGCGGTGGTGGGTTCGATCGTCGGCGCGATCGGAGTGGCCGCGCTCGCGGGTTGCGCCGCCGCGACGAAGACCGCCTCGGCCTCCTCGCTCCTGGGCCTCGGGGTCGTACTGACCCTCATCGCGACCGTGATCGCGGGCCCGCTCCTGGTCCGCCCGATGATCCGGGTGCTGGGCGGCGCCTTCCCCGCCCTGTTCGGCTCGGTCGGCCGGATGAGCCAGCGCAACGCCCTGCGCAATCCTCGCCGTACGGGTGCCACCGCGGCGGCGCTGATGGTGGGGCTGGCGCTGGTCGGCGGGATGTCGGTGGCGAGCGCGTCCATGTCCAAGTCCTTCGACCAGCAGATCGACAAGACCCTGGGCGCCGACTTCGTGATCCAGAACGGGAGCTTCGTGCCGTTCTCCAAGGAGGTGACCGACCAGGTGCGCGCCACCGACGGGGTCGGTCTCGTCGTACGCGCGCGGTTCGCGCCCCTCGCGGTCCGGCTGCCGGACGGCAAGCGGGTGGAGACGACGGCCGCCGGTTACGACGCCCCGCTCGACGACGTCGCCCACATCAAGTACGCCCAGGGGAACACGACTTCGGCGCTCGCGCCCGGCCACCTCGCCATGGACGTCGGCTTCGCGAAGGACCACGGGGTACGGCTCGGCAGTGTGCTGCCCGTCGAGTTCCCGGGCGGACGCACCACGCAACTGACGGTGGGCGCCCTCAGCGACCAGGAGTCGGCGGGCGGATTCGGGACGCAGGGCGGGCTGTTCTTCGGGATCGCGACGGTCGAGAAGTACGTCCCGAACGGCCAGGACTCCACGCTGTACGTGAACGCTGCCTCCGGCACCGGCGCCGACCAGCTCCGCAAGGCGCTCGACACGACGCTGAAGCCCTATCCGCAGGTACAGGTCCGCGACGAGGCCGACTACAAGAAGCTGGTCCACGACCAGATCGCCGTACTGCTGTATCTCGTCTACGCGTTGCTCGGGCTGGCCATCGTCATCGCGGTGCTCGGCGTGGTCAACACCCTTGCCCTGTCGGTCGTCGAGCGCACCCGGGAGATCGGACTGCTGCGCGCGATCGGGCTCGGACGGCGTCAACTGCGGCGCATGATCCGGCTGGAGTCGGTGGTGATCGCCGTGTTCGGCGCGGTCCTGGGACTCGGGCTCGGCCTGGTGTGGGGCGTGTGCGCGCAGCAAGTCCTGGCGCTCCAGGGCCTGAAGGCCCTCGCGGTCCCGTGGACCACGATCGTCGCGGTGGTGATCGGCTCGGCGGTGGTCGGCATCGTGGCGGCCCTGCTCCCGGCGCTGCGCGCCTCCCGCATGAACGTGCTGGCGGCGATCGCGCACGAGTGATGGAATCGCGACGGTCGATCTGAAGTCCCCCGCCGCTGAGGAGAGTTCATGCCGCGCCCGTTCCGCTTCGGGGCCAGTCTGCTCACGTCCGCGCCCGCCGACGAGTGGCGCGCGAGATGCCGACGCGTCGAGGAACTCGGCTACGACGTGATCCTGGTCCCCGACCATCTGGGCATGGTCGCGCCGTTCCCCGCGCTGGTCGCGGCGGCGGACGCGACGGAGCGGCCACGGGTGGGCACGTTCGTGCTCAACGCGGGCTTCTGGAACCCGGCTCTGCTGGCCCGCGAGGTCGCGACGACCCACGACCTGACCGGCGGACGCCTCGAACTCGGCCTGGGCACCGGCTATATCCAGGCGGAACACGACACGGCGGGGCTGCCCTTCGGTTCGCCGGGGGAACGGGTGGACCATCTCCGGCGCACCGTCGAGGAGTTGGCGCGGCTGCTGGCGGCCACGGAGACCCGGGTGCCGCTGCTCCTGGGCGGCAACGGCGACCGCATGCTGCGGCTGACCGCCGAGCACGCGGACATCGCGGCGTTCACGGGTGCGCGGCTGGTGCCGGGCGACACGGAGGGCAGGCTGGCGCCGGTCGACTCCGCCGAGTTCGGTCAACGGGTCGCCCGATACCGGGAGTTCGCCGCCGACCGGGCGGAACCCGCCGAACTCAACCTGCTGATCCAGCTGGTGGCGGTGACGGACGATCCTCAAGACGCGCTCCGCCCACTCCTGGAGCGCCGACCGGACCTCACCCTGGAGCAGGTCCTCGACCTGCCCGTCATGCTGGTCGGCACCCTGGACCACATCACCGCGAAGCTGCGCGCGCTGCGCGACCGGTACGGGTTCTCCTATCTCACCGTGCTGGAGCCGTACCTGGAGGCGTTCGCGCCGGTCGTCGAGGAACTGCGCCGAAACCCGCTCGCCGCGCCCGCCGTCCCTCTGCTTGGCTCGTCCCATGAGTGATCTTCATATCCGCAGCGCGGCCCTCTCCGACATCGACGCCGTGCTGGCGTTCTGGGGCGAGGCCGCCGAGGGCACGAGCATCAGCGACGACCGCGACGGCGTGGCCCGGCTCATCGAGAGGGACCCGGAGGCGTTGATCCTCGCGGAGCGCGACGGGCGGCTCGTCGGATCCGTGATCGCCGGGTTCGACGGCTGGCGCTGTCACCTCTACCGGCTGGCCGTGCACCCGGAGCAGCGCCGACAGGGCATCGGGTCGGCGCTGCTGACGGCGGCCGAGGAGCGGTTCGTGGCGCTGGGCGGGCGGCGCGGGGACGCGATGGTGCTGGAACGCAACGAGACCGGTCAGCATGCCTGGCGCGCGGCGGGGTATGCACGCGAGGACCACTGGCGGCGCTGGGTGAAGCACCTCACCACCTGAACGCTTTGCTCATCCTTTACCATTGGCGGACGACCCGGAACTTCTGCATCTCCTCGAAAGGTGTGAGCGTCCGCCCATGGGCGAGCCTCCCAGTACGCGACATCGCGCGAACCTCCCTGCCCTGTCCGATCATGGGACGGAGGTGACCCGATGACCGAAGTGCTTCTGCTGCTGGTGGCGATCCTGCTCTCGCTCCTCTGCGGCGCCTTCGTCGCGGCCGAGTTCTCGCTGACCACCGTCGAGCGCGGCGAGCTGGAGCGCGCGGTCGAGCGTGGCGAGCGGGGCGCCTCCGGTGCCCTGAAGGCCGTACGGAATCTGACCTTCCAGCTCTCCGGCGCGCAGCTCGGCATCACCGTCACCAACCTGGTCGTCGGCATGCTCTCCGAGCCGTCGATCGCCGCCCTCATCGCGGGCCCGCTCGAATCGCTGGGCATCTCGCACTCCGCGTCGAAGTCCGTCGCGCTGGTCCTCGGTACGGCGCTGTCGACGGTGTTCCTGATGGTCGTAGGCGAGCTGGTGCCGAAGAACTGGGCCATCTCCTCGCCGCTGGCCGTGGCCAAACGGGTGGGCAACGCGCAGCGCTGGTTCAGTGCCGCGTTCCGCCCGTTCATCAGCCATCTGAACAACACGGCGAACCACGTGGTGCGCGCCTTCGGTCTGGAGCCCGCCGAGGAGCTGGCCTCCGCGCGCGGGCCGCAGGAGCTGGCCGCGCTGGCCCGGCACTCCGCCAAGGCGGGCGCCCTGGAGCCGGACACCGCCGAGCTGTTCGTCCGCACCCTGAACCTCGCCGACCTCACCGCGGAGAACGTGATGACGCCCCGCGTCCAGGTGGTCGCCCTCGACGCCCAGGCGACCTGCGAGGACGTGGCCAACGCGACCCGGGCGACCGGGCTGTCCCGCTTCCCGGTCTACCGCGGCAGCCTCGACGACGTCGTCGGCACCGTGCACATCAAGGACGTCCTGGCGGTACCGGCGGACCAGCGGGCCCGCTTCCCCCTCTCCGACGTGCTGCGCGAACCCCTCCTCGTCCCCGAGTCCCTCACCGTCGACCGCCTCCTGGACCGACTGTCCGGCAAGCGCACGATGGCCGTCGTCATCGACGAGTACGGCGGTACGGCGGGGGTCGCGACCCTGGAGGACATCGTCGAGGAGGTCGTGGGAGAGGTGCGGGACGAGCACGACCCGCACGAGACGCCCGACCTGGCCCCGGCCGGGACGGACGACGAGGACCGGGCGCTGTACTCGGCGGACGGCGCCGCCCGCATGGACCAGCTCGCCCGCGTCGGACTGCGGGCGCCCGAGGGGCCGTACGAGACGCTGGCCGGTCTGGTCGCCACCGAGCTGGGGCGGATTCCGGAGGCCGGGGACACCGTCGCGGTCACCGGGTGGCGGATCGACGTGGTGGACGCGTCGGGGCGCCGGGCCGCACGGCTGCTGCTGCACGCGCCGCCCGCCACATCCGGCCCTGACTCCGATTCCGGTTCAGGTTCCGGTTCCGGCTCAGGTTCAGGTTCCGGTTTCAATTCCGACTCCGCGAAGGGGGAGCTGTGACCGCCGTACAACTGCTGATCGGGCTCGCGACGCTGGTCGTCAACGCCTTCTTCGTGGGCGCCGAGTTCGCGCTGATCTCGGTGCGCCGCAGCCAGATCGAGCCGCACGCCGAACAGGGCGACCGACGCGCGAAGAGCGTGCTGTGGGGTCTTGAGCACGTGTCCGTGCTGCTGGCCGCGGCCCAGCTCGGCATCACGCTGTGCACGCTGGTGCTCGGCATCGTCGCCGAACCGGCGATCGCGCATCTGCTGGAACCGGTGTTCCACGCGGTCGGCGTCCCGGAGAGCGCAGGCCACGCGGTGTCCTTCGTGATCGCGCTGGCCGCGGCGACCTATCTGCACATGCTGCTCGGCGAGATGGTGCCGAAGAACATCGCGCTCGCCGAGCCGGTGCGCAGCGCGCTGCTCCTCGGGCCGCCGCTGGTGACGCTGTCCCGGGCGCTGCGTCCGGTGATCTTCACGATCAACGCGTTCGCCAACACGCTGCTCAAGCTGCTGCGCGTCGAGGTCAAGGACGAGGTCACGGCGACCTTCTCGGACGCCGAACTCGCCCGGATCGTCCGGGACTCCGGTGAGGCGGGCCTCATCGACGAGCGCGCCCGGGAGCGGTTGAACGACGCCCTGGAGCTGGGCAGCAGGCCGGTCCGTGATGTCGTACTCCCCCTCGAACGCGTCGACTACGTGGTCGCGGGCATCACCCCGGCCGAGCTGGAGGTGCTCTCGGCCGAGTCCGGCTTCTCCCGCTTCCCGGTGGTGGACGCCGAGCGCCGGATCATCGGCTACCTCCACGTCAAGGACGCGCTGGACGCCTCGCCGCGCGACGAGCCGTTCAAGGTGGAGGACATGCGCTCCATCGCGAACATCCGGGAGAGCACACCCATGGACGACGTCCTCACCGCGATGCGCAGGGGCCGTACGCATCTCGCGGCGGTCCTCGACGAGGAGGGGCGACTGACCGGTCTGGTGACCATGGAGGACGTGCTGCGGGAGCTGTTCGAGCAGCGGGCGTAGGCCCGGGCCCCGATCGGGAAGGGGGGACCGACCGGCGGGTATGGAGGCGGGATATCATCTTCGTCGCCATGCAGACGAATCCCACGCACACCAGCCTGGTCGCGATCGGCGACTCCTTCACCGAGGGCATGTCGGACCTGCTCCCGGACGGCACCTACCGGGGCTGGGCCGACCTCCTCGCCGGCCGGATGGCCGCCCGGACGCCCGGCTTCCGGTACGCCAACCTCGCCGTGCGCGGCAAGCTGATCGCGCAGATCGTCGAGGAGCAGGTCGGCCCGGCCGCGGCCATGCAGCCCGATGTGATCACGCTGGTCGGCGGCCTGAACGACACCCTGCGTCCCAAGTGCGACATGGGCCGGGTGCGCGCGCTGCTGGAGGAGGCCGTGGAGCGCCTCACGCCCGCCTGCAAGCACCTGGTGCTGATGCGCAGTCCCGGCCGCAACGGCCCGGTCCTGGAGCGCTTCCGCCCCCGCATGGAGGAACTGTTCGCCTGCGTCGACGACGTCGCCGCCCGCCACGGCGCCCTGGTCGTGGACCTGTACGGCGCCCCCTCACTCGGCGACCCGCGCGCGTGGGACGTCGATCGTCTCCACCTCACGGATGAGGGCCACCGCCGCGTCGCCGAGGCGGTGTGGCAGACCCTCGGCCACGAGGCGGAGGACCCGGAGTGGCGCACCCCGATGCCGCCGACCCCGCCCCCGAACTGGACCGCCCGCCGCGTGGAGGACGTCCGCTTCACCCGGCAGTACCTCCTCCCCTGGATCGGCCGCCGCCTCACCGGCCGCTCCTCGGGCGACGGCCTCTCCCCCAAGCGCCCGGACCTCCTCCCCTACGAGGGCCCGGAGGCGTAACTCCCCATGACCACGCGGGTGATCAACGTCAGGGGCCGGATCCACGAGTACGGCCCCCAACTGGAACTCGCCCCCACAGACCTCGTCTACGTAGGCCGCCGCTGGACCCTCGGCGGCTGGGACCTCCCCCGCCACCCGCTCTACAACCCCTTCGCCTACGACACCCCCACGCGCCGCCGGGACGGCACGCGCGCGGAGGTGATGGCGAAGTACCGGGCGTATCTGCTGGCCCGCCCCGACCTGCTGGCCCTGGTGCCGGAGCTGCGCGGACGGACGCTGGCGTGCTGGTGCGCGCCGCTGCTGTGTCACGCGGAGGTGCTGGCCGACCTCGCCGACGCGGGACGGTGACGGAGGTCTCGTAGCTTCCGACGAACGGGGCCATGGCGCTGGCCTGCACGAATCGCCAGTAGAATCCGTACACGTGACTTCCGCTGCCGCCAAGCCCCGCATCCCGAACGTCCTCGCCGGACGTTACGCCTCCACCGAGCTCGCCACGCTCTGGTCACCCGAGCAGAAGGTGAAGCTGGAGCGGCAGCTCTGGCTCGCCGTGCTGCGGGCCCAGAAGGACCTCGGGATCGAGGTGCCGGACGCGGCGATCGCGGACTACGAGCGCGTCCTCGACCAGGTCGACCTGGCCTCGATCGCCGAGCGCGAGAAGGTCACGCGGCACGATGTGAAGGCGCGCATCGAGGAGTTCAACGACCTCGCCGGGCACGAGCAGGTGCATAAGGGCATGACCTCCCGGGATCTCACGGAGAACGTCGAGCAGTTGCAGATCCGGCTCTCCCTGGAGCTGATGCGCGACCGTACGGTGGCCGTTCTGGCGCGTCTGGGCAAGCTGGCCGGTGAGTACGGCGAGCTGGTCATGGCCGGCCGCTCGCACAACGTGGCCGCGCAGGCCACCACCCTGGGCAAGCGTTTCGCGACCGCGGCCGACGAGCTGCTCGTGGCGTACGGCCGGGTCGAGGAGCTGCTCGGCCGTTACCCGCTGCGCGGCATCAAGGGCCCGGTGGGCACGGCGCAGGACATGCTCGACCTGCTCGGCGGTGACGCGGCGAAGCTCGCGGAGCTGGAGCAGCGGATCGCCTCCCACCTCGGTTTCTCGCAGGCGTTCACCTCGGTCGGCCAGGTGTACCCGCGGTCGCTGGACTACGAGGTCGTGACCGCGCTGGTGCAGGTCGCGGCGGCGCCTTCGTCGCTCGCGAAGACGATCCGGCTGATGGCCGGGCACGAGCTGGTCACCGAGGGCTTCAAGCCGGGCCAGGTCGGTTCCTCCGCGATGCCGCACAAGATGAACACCCGCTCCTGCGAGCGCGTCAACGGCCTGATGGTCATCCTGCGCGGCTACGCGTCGATGACCGGCGAGCTGGCGGGCGACCAGTGGAACGAGGGCGACGTCTCCTGCTCGGTGGTGCGCCGGGTGGCCCTCCCCGACGCGTTCTTCGCGCTCGACGGGCTGCTGGAGACGTTCCTGACCGTACTCGACGAGTTCGGCGCGTTCCCGGCGGTCGTGGCGCGTGAGCTGGACCGCTATCTGCCGTTCCTCGCGACGACCAAGGTGCTGATGGCCGCCGTCCGCGCGGGTGTCGGCCGTGAGGTCGCACACGAGGCCATCAAGGAGAACGCGGTCGCCTCCGCGCTGGCCATGCGTGAGCAGGGCGCCGAGCGCAACGAACTGCTCGACAAGCTCGCCGCCGACGAGCGCATCCCGCTGGATCGCGCCCAGTTGGACGCCCTGATGGCCGACAAGCTGTCCTTCACCGGCGCCGCCGCCGACCAGGTCGCCGCCGTGGTCGCCCGCGTCGAGGAGATCGCCAAGCAGCACCCGGAGGCCGCGGGCTACACCCCGGGGGCGATCCTCTGACGCCTCCCAAGCCTCCGACGCCTCCGACGCCTCCGAAGCGCTTCACCCAGGCCGAGCTGGAGGCCGCCCGCGACCGTCTCGTACCGGACGTCGTCGCGGACGGCCTCGGTGTCCTGTTCTGCGGGATCAACCCCGGTCTCATGACGGCGGCCACGGGCCATCACTTCGCCCGCCCCGGCAACCGCTTCTGGCCGGTGCTGCATCTGTCCGGCTTCACACCGAGGCTCATGAAGCCCTCGGAGCAGGGCGAGTTGCTGTCGTTCGGGCTCGGCATCACGAACGTGGTGGCACGGGCGACGGCACGGGCCGACGAGCTGAGCGCGGAGGAGTACCGGCAGGGCGGACAGTCGCTCGCGTCGAAGCTGGCGGGGTGGCAGCCGCGGTGGCTGGCGGTGCTGGGCGTCACGGCCTACCGGGCCGCGTTCGACGACCGTCGGGCTCAAGTGGGGCCGCAGGAGCGGGTGTTCGGGGGCACGCGGGTGTGGGTGCTGCCCAATCCGAGCGGGCTGAACGCGCATTGGACGGCGGCGACGATGGCCGAGGAGTTCGCGCGGTTGCGGGAGGCCGCGCGGGGCTAGGTCGTGTCCGGCGGGTCACGGTGGGGCTGAGCCGATCCAAGGTGACCGGATGCCGGTCACCGTTTTCCTGGCCGATGACGAACCCCTCGTACGCGCGGGCCCGCGGGCCGTTCTGGAGGCGCGGGCGGTGATCGCGGCGTCCGAGTCGGGGTTCGTGGCGCCCGGGTGATCCGGTGGGGCTCGTAAGTCCGTGGCGCCCGGCACTCGCCCGGGTCCGCCGCGCCGAGTACGATCCGCCCAACACGCGCACGAGCTGGGAGGACAGACCTTGGCGGGGCTGACCGGCGGGGACCCCTCGCTGCTGCGGAGGATCAACTCCGCGGTGGTGCTTCACGCGTTGCGTGCCACGGACTGCGCCACGCTGACGGAGATCACCCGGGTGACCGGTCTGTCCCGGCCGACCGTGGAGGGCGTCGTCGAGGGACTGATCGAGGCCGGGCTCGTCGTCGAGAAAGCGGCCGACGAGAGCGTTGTACGGCGCCAGGGGCGGCCCGCGCGACGGTTCAGGTTCCGGGCTGAGGCCGGGCACTTGCTGGGCCTGGAGATCGGCGCACATCGCGTCGCCGTGCTCCTCGCCGACCTGGACGGCCGGGTGCTCGGCGCGATCGCCAAGGACGTCGACGAGACGGCTTCGGCGGACGAGCGGCTGGAGCGACTGCGCACCGCGGTCGCCGAGCTGCTGCGCCGGGCGGGGGTCGCGCGCGGCTCACTGCGGGCGGTGGGGGTCGCCACACCGGGCATCGTCGAGGCGGACGGCACGGTACGGCTGGGCACCGCGCTGCCCCAGTGGACGGGACTGCACCTGGGCGAGCGGCTGAGTCGCTCCTTCAAGTGCCCCGTCCTGGTCGAGAACGACGCGAACGCGGCGGCGGTCGCCGAGCACTGGAAGGGCGCCGCGACCGAGTCCGACGACATGGTGATGGTGCTGGCGGGGCTGAGCCCGGGCGCCGGTTCGCTGATCGGGGGGCGGCTGCACCGGGGGTATCGCGGGGCGGCCGGTGAGATCGGCGCGCTGCATCTGCTGGGCCGGGACGTGACTCCGGAGACGCTGCTGTCCACGACCGACGAGCCGCTGCACCCCTTGGACGAACAGGCGGTCGCGCAGGTCTTCGCGCTGGCCCGCGACGGCGACCTGCGGGCCCGCGCGGCCGTCGATCGCTTCATACAGCGCCTTGTGCACGATGTCGCCGCGCTCGTCCTCGCCCTCGATCCGGAACTGGTCGTCGTGGGTGGTTGGGCGGCCGGTCTGGACGGCGTACTGGAGCCGCTGCGGCGGGAGTTGGCGCGGTATTGCCTGCGTCCGCCGAAGGTGGCCCTGTCGTTGCTCGGCGAGGCGGCCGCGGCCACGGGGGCGCTGCGGCTCGCTCTCGACCATGTCGAGGAGCAACTGTTCGCGGTCGAGGGCACGGTGACGCGGCGCTAGCTTGGCGATGGGGTTGAGTTTCGGGTGCGGCGCCGTCGTGGCTGGGCACGCCCACGCGGCGGAGCCGCGAATCGACACAGCCCCGCGCCCCTGAAGGGGCGCTGCCATCCCCGGCGTTGAGAGGAAAACGCCCAGCGCCCCGGTGGAGTTCCGGGGCGCTACGGCTGAGCTGTGACTGCCGTCAGGAAGCCTGGCGTTCCGGGCCGTGGTGGATTTCCACGCCTCCGGAGTCGGCGAAGGTCAGGCGGCAGGTGTCCGCGCGGTAGGTCGCTACGGAGACCGCGGCGGTGCGGCCCTCGGCGAAGAAGCGGGTCGTGACGACGAGGACCGGTGCCCCGGGAAGGCGGTCCAGCTCCTTGGCGTCGTCCGCGCGGGCCGAGCCGAGTTCGACGGCGCGGTCCTGGCCCTCCAGGTCGAGGCGCTGCAACTCGCGCAGCACCGCACGCGCGCGTGCCGTCGCGGACGGAGTGTCTATCGCGGAGAGGTCGGGCACCGACGACTCCGGGATGTAGAGCAGTTCGGCGGCGACCGGCTGGCCGTGGCTCACCCGGGAGCGCCGTACCGTGTGCACCAGTTCCTCGGAAGCGGTCTCCAGGACCGCGGCGACGGCCGCCGGCGGAGCCGCCAGCACGCAGTCGACGGACTGCCAGGCGTCCTCCGCGGCACCCGGCCAGGCGTGCTGTTCGGTGCCGACGGCGACACCCACGCGCGGCGGCGCGACGGTCGTACCGACACCGCGCCGGCGCTGGAGCCGGCCTTCGAGTTCGAGTTGTTCCAGAGCCTGCCGGAGTGTGGCCCGGGCGACGCCGAAGCGGGCTGCCAGGTCTCGCTCGTTGGGCAGGATCTCGCCCACGGAGAACTCGGAGTCCAGTGCCTCACTCAGCACTGTCTTGAGATGCCAGTACTTCGGCTCCGGCACCGATTCCAACTGCGTGGTCCCCACCCTGTCCTCCGCAATCGCCGTGGTCCGGCCGCGTTTTAGCGCCCTTGTTTATTAAAGGTTGTTTCACTTATCAGTGACCATAGGACGGCCCACACCCTTGGTCAAGACCAATCCTCGATCCCACAGGCAACACAGAGAGCGGTTGCCATGGAGCGTTCACAGGGCGTTCGTAAAGGGCGCGTTTCGTGACACGACGGCAAAGCCCCCGTCGCGAGACGGGGGCCCTGTCGGTGGCTCGGCTAAACGGAAGCCAGCGACCGGAGCTTGTCGGGGTTGCGGACGATATACACGGATCGGATGCGTCCGGCGGATACGTCCACCTGGAAGACACTGTCGGGCTTGTCACCCGAAAGGATCAGCACCGCCGGGCCGCCGTTCAGCTCAAGGAAGCGGAACGAGAGTTCCGGGATGCCCTTGCCCGCGACGGCGATCAGGAAGCGGCCCACATTGTCCGCAGTCTCCAGGATCCGCAGCGGCGCCTTGGTCTTGCCGCCGCTGTCGCCCACGAGTCGGACGTCCGGTGCGAGCAGTTCCATCAGGCCCGCGAGGTCGCCCTCCGCCGCCGCGGCGAGGAACCGCTCGGTCAGATCGCGGCGTTGGGCCGGGTCGACGTCGTAGCGCGGGCGCCCTTCGTCGACGTGCTTGCGGGCCCGTCCGGCGAGTTGGCGCACAGCAGGCTCACCGCGGTCCAGCATGGCCGCGATCTCGGCGTACGGATAGCCGAACGCCTCCCTGAGGACGAACACCGCGCGCTCCAGCGGCGACAGCGACTCCAGGACGACGAGTACGGCGAGGGACACGGAGTCGGCGAGGACGGCCCGTTCGGCGGAGTCCGGGACGGTGTCCCCGAAGTCGGTGACGTACGGCTCGGGCAGCCAGGGGCCGACATAGGTCTCGCCGCGCGCCTTGATCTGGCGCAGTCGGTCGATGGCGAGGCGGGTGGTGACGCGCACCAGGTAGGCGCGTGGTTCGCGGACCGCGCGGTGATCGGCTCCGGACCAGCGCAGCCAGGCCTCCTGGACCACGTCCTCGGCGTCGGCCACCCGCCCGAGCATGCGGTAGGCGACTCCCATGAGGACGGGGCGGTGGTCTTCGAAGACGTCGGTCGGCATGTCGGTGGTCACGGTCCTATCCCATGCGACGCGTGCGGCCCTGTCCAGGAGAAAACCGTGTGTCCCGGAGCAGAATTGGCCACGGGCCGGCGGCGTCCGGCGGCCCCTTCCGGAGGTGGCGATGCGGTACGCGGTGCTGGGTACGGGCGAGGTCGGCCAGGCCCTGGGCGGCAAGTTGGTCGAGTTGGGGCACCAGGTGACCCTGGGGTCGCGCACGAAGGACAATCCGGCCGCCCTGAAGTGGGCCGAGAGCGTGGGGGCCGGAGCGAGTGCCGGTACGTTCGCGGAGGCCGCCGCAGCGGCCGAGGTGATCGTGAACGCGGTGGGCGGCCGGGTGGCGCTCGCCGCGTTGGAGGCGGCCGGGGCGGAGCATCTCGACGGCAAGGTCGTCCTCGATGTCTCCAATCCCCTGGCGTTCGAGGACGGGCGGCTGAGGCTGTCGCCGGTGGAGTCGGACAGCGTGGGCGAGCAGATCCAGCGTGCCTTCCCGCACGCGCGCGTGGTGAAGTCCCTCAACACCGTGAACTGCCAGGTGATGGTGGACCCTTCGCTGGTGCCGGGCGAGCACCAGGTGTTCGTGTGCGGTGAGGACGCGGAGGCCAAGGCGCGGGTGACGGCCCTGCTCGGGGAGTTCGGCTGGCCCGCGCACCGGGTGCTGGATCTGGGCGGCATCGAGTCGGCGCGCGCGGTGGAGATGATGCTGCCGCTGTGGGTGAATCTGTTCCGGACCCTCGGGCACGGCGAGTTCAACCTTGAGGTGCGCAGCGCGCGTTGAGGTCCACGAGGTCCACGGCAATGGGGGCTACCAGTCGGTAGCTTTTGCTGACAAGCTGTCTACACGGCCTGTACGGCGTCTGTCAGCAAGTCCAGACGAGGAGCAACCCCCATGTCCGCCACCGTCTCCTTCCCGGTCCCCTCTCCGCACGGCCCGCGGACCGTGACGCTGTCCTACGCGCGCGTGGGCAGCGGTGAACCGCTGCTCCTGTTGCACGGCATCGGCCATCACCGGCAGGCCTGGGACCCGGTGGTGGACATCCTCGCGACCGAGCGGGACGTGATCGCCGTGGACCTCCCCGGGTTCGGTGCCTCGCCCGCGCTGCCGGAGGGGCTGGCGTACGACCTGTCCACGACGGCCGCCGTCTTCAGCGCGTTCTGCGAGGCGCTGGGGCTCGACCGTCCGCACATCGCGGGCAACTCGCTCGGCGGTCTGCTGGCCCTGGAGTTGGGCCGCGAGAAGGTCGTGCGGTCCGTCACCGCCCTCTCGCCGGCCGGGTTCTGGTCCGAGGCCGAGCGCCGCTACGCCTTCGGGGTGCTGCTCACCATGCGGCGGATCGCCCGGCGGATGCCGCTCCCGATGGTCGAGCGGCTGTCGCGCACGGTGGCCGGCCGCACCGCCCTGACGAGCACCATCTACGCCCGCCCCGGCCGCCGTTCACCCGAGGCCGTGGTCGCCGAGACGCTCGCGCTGATCAACGCCCCCGGGTTCGACGACACGCTCCGGGCCGGTACGACCGTCCGGTTCACCGACGACCTCCCCGGCCTGCCGGTCACCGTGGCCTGGGGCACCCAGGACCGGCTGCTGCTGCGTCGCCAGGGCGTCCGGGCCAAGCACCTGATCCCGCGGGCGCGGCTCGTGCGGCTGCCCGGCTGCGGGCACTGCCCGATGAGCGACGACCCGGCGCTGGTCGCGCGTGTCATCCTCGACGGAAGCCGCTGACCGGCGCGGGAACCGCGTCGACGCACCCGATCCCAGGGCCACTCCGACGCCGACGAGGGCGCTGCCGACGGCCTGGGCGGCCCCGTAGGAGCCCGTTCCGACGAGCGGTGCGGTTCCGGCCGCCGCGACCGGGATGAGGCCGGAGAAGAGCGTGGCGCGCTCCGCGCCGATCCGTTGCAGGCCCATGTACCAGCACACGAAGCCGACGACCGTGACGACCGCCGCCTGCCACAGCAGCGCGGCGGCCTCGGTGGCGTCGGGGCGCCGCAGCCAGGCGCTCCCGTCGAGGAGCAGCCCGGCCGTCGCCGCCTCGATCGCGGCCACACCGCACACGGTGGCCGACAACAACCGCGGCCCCAGGGGTCGCAGCACGGGTACCGCGAGCACCGCGAAGCCCACCTCTCCCGCGAGTGCGCACCCGGAGAAGGCGATTCCGGCGGCGTCCGTACGGCCCCACCCCTGGACGGTGAACGCGCCGACGGCGACGAGCGACGCCCCGTAGAGCACGATCCTGCGCGGACGGCGTCCCTCCAGGAGCGGGACGAGGGTCGCGACGACCACGGGTGCGCAGCCCACGAAGACTCCCGGGACGGCCGGTTCGGCGCTGTGTTCGGCGGCGATGACAGCCAGGTTGAAGCCGGCCATGCCGATGGCCGCGAGGAGTGCGAGTCGGGCCCACTGACGGGGCGTGAGCGCGCGCAGCCGGGTTGTCGCGTCCTTGCCGGTGAAGGGGAGCAGCAGCAGGCAGGCGAGGCCGTAGCGCAGGAACTGGCCGCCCGCGTACGGGTAGTGGCCGAGGACGCTGTTGGCGGTGAAGGAGGCGCCGACGAGGACGCAGGCGAAGGCGGCGAGCGGGGCGCCGCGGGCGGCGGTTGCGGTCATGGCGGCGACGCTAGGCCGCGCGGTGGCCCGGTTTAAGGTCCACTTCCATGACGTCATCGCGAACCAATCCGGAGGGACCGACCGATCCGGAGGGCCTGACGGGTTCAGCCGCGTGGGAGTTGCTGCTGCCCGCCGTCTCGGCACCGGCACGCACGCGTGGCCGTTCGCTCCAGGCCGCGTTGCGCGAGGCGGTGCGCTCGGGGCGGCTGGCGCCGGGCACGCGGTTGCCGTCGAGCCGGGACCTGGCGGCCGACCTCGGGGTGTCGCGGGGCCTGGTCACGGAGGCGTACGAGCAGTTGACGGCGGAGGGATATCTGCGCAGTGGCCGGGGTGCGGGCACCTGGGTGGGTGGCGCCGTGCGGGCGGCACGGCCACGCGCGCGTGACTTCGCACCGCGCTCCCCCGGCGCCCGGGTCGACTTCGTGCCCGGCACTCCCGACCTGTCGCTGTTCCCGCGTTCCGCGTGGGCCGCCGCGCAGCGCGGTGTGCTGGCGGAGTCCCCGCACGAGCTGCTCGGTTATCCCGATCCTCGCGGGCTGCCCCGGTTGCGTACCGCGCTCGCGGAACTGCTGGCGCGCCGCCGGGGTGTGGTCGCCGATCCGGAGCGGCTGATCGTGGTCTCCGGAGTGGCACAGGCGACGGCGCTGCTCGGATCCGTGCTCCACGCGCGCGGGATACGCACCGTCGGCGTCGAGGACCCCGGCAGCCCCCAGCACGACGCCCTGTACGCGGCGGCGGGCGTCGGCACCGTACCGCTGCCCCTGGACCACGAGGGCCTGGCGGTCGACCCCCTGCGGGCGTCCGGCGTGCGGGCCGTGGTGACGACGCCCGCCCATCAGTTCCCCACGGGCATCGCCTACTCCGCGCGGCGGCGGCCCCAACTCCTCGACTGGGCGCGGTCGGTGGACGGCCTGGTCTTCGAGGACGACTACGACGGCGACTTCCGCTACGACCGCGCCCCCGTGGGCGCTCTCCAGGGTCTCGACCCGGAGCATGTCGCCTACGCGGGCTCGGCGAGCAAATCACTCGCCCCTGGGCTGCGGCTCGGCTGGCTGCTGGTGCCCGAGTCCCTGGCCGACGAGGTCGTCGAGCGGAAGCGGACCATGGATCTCGGCCACCCGACCCTCGACCAGGCGCTGTTCGCCCGCTTCCTGGAACGCGGCGACTACGACCGCCAGTTGCGCCGCTGCCAGCGCGCCTACCGGCAGCGGCGTGACACCCTGGTCGCCGCCCTGGCGGAGCACTTCCCCGGAGCGGGGGTCACCGGGATCGCCGCGGGACTGCACGTCATCGCCGAACTCCCGGAGAAGTACGGCCCCCAGGACGACTTCCTGGCACGGGCGGCCGCCGCCGGTGTCGCCGTGCGCCCGCTCACCGCCTACGCACACGCGCGTGCCGACGACGCGGTCGTACGGCTGGTCCTCGGGTACGCGCATCTGTCTCCGGGGCGGATCCGCGCGGGTGTACGTCTGATGGCCGGCGCCCTGCATCCGGACGGCCTCTGATGTCAGGCGTTCCGTTGTTCACCCGTGGTTTCCGTGCGCGCTGTGGCGCACCAGTAGTTGTGGCGGTGCACCCTGACCGCATCCCGTCCGTGGAGGCGCAACCCCATGTCGCAACGTCCGTTCCCCGCCCGCCGCAGCGTCCTGCGCGGCACCCTGGCCGCGTCGGCGGCCCTGACCGTGCCCGCCACCCTCGGTGCCGCGCCGGCCTTCGCCCTGTCCGGACGTCCGAAGGCGGGCTGGGGTGTGCAGGCGGGGGACGTGACCTCCGACTCCGGTCTGGTGTGGGTGCGTTCGGACCGCCCGGCCCGGATGATCGTGGAGACCTCGGCCTCGGAGTCGTTCCGCAACCCGCACCGGTGGCACGGCCCGCTGCTCGGCCCGGGCACCGACTTCACCGGCACCACCCGGCTGCGCGGGCTGCCCTCGGGGCAGCAGATCCACTACCGGGTCCTGCTCGCCGACCCCGACGACCCGCGCCGTACCGGAGAGCCGGTCACCGGCACGTTCCGTACGGTGCCGACCGGGCGGCGCGGTGTGCGCTTCCTGTGGTCCGGTGACCTGGCGGGCCAGGGCTGGGGCATCAACCCGGACCTCGGCGGCTACCGCATCTACGACGCGATGGCCAAGCTGGATCCGGACTTCTTCGTGTGCAGCGGCGACAACATCTACGCCGACGGTCCGATCACGGCGACGCAGGCCCTGCCCGACGGCAGCCTGTACCGGAACGTCACCACGGAGGAGAAGTCGAAGGTCGCCGAGACCCTGGCCGAGTTCCGCGGCAACTTCCGCTACAACCTGCTCGACGAGAACCTGAAGCGGTTCAACGCCCAGGTGCCCTCGATCATCCAGTGGGACGACCACGAGGTGCGCAACAACTGGTACCCGGGCGAGGTGATCGCCGCCACCGACACCCGCTACACGGAGAAGAGCGTCGACGCCCTGGCGGTGCGCGCCAGGCGGGCGTTCAGCGAGTACTTCCCGATCTCGACGCTGCGGCCGGGCGCGAAGGAGGGCCGGGTCCAGCGTGTGATGCGGCACGGTCCGCTGCTCGACGTGTTCGTCCTGGACATGCGGACCTACCGCAACGCCAACTCGCCCGACAACCAGACCGTGGACCCGCAGGGCATCCTCGGCCGTGAGCAACTGGAGTGGCTCAAGCGGGAGTTGTCGCAGTCGCGGGCGGTGTGGAAGGTGATCGCCGCCGACATGCCGATCGGCCTGGTCGTGCCCGACGCCACCGAGGGCAAGGCGAACATCGAGGCGGTCGCGCAGGGCGACCCGGGCGCGCCGCTGGGGCGTGAGCTTCAGATCGCCGAGCTGCTGCGGTACATCAAGCACCGGCGGATCACCGGCACCGTGTGGCTGACGGCGGACGTGCACCACACCTCCGCCCAGCACTACCAGCCCTCGCGGGCCGCGTTCACCGACTTCGAGCCGTTCTGGGAGTTCGTCTCCGGTCCGCTGAACGCGGGCGCCTTCCCGGCCAGCGCGCTCGACAACACCTTCGGTCCCGAGCGGGTGTTCGTGAAGGCGCCGACCGCGCAGAACGTGTCGCCGGCCGAGGGTTACCAGTTCTTCGGCGAGGTCGACATCGACGGCCACAGCGGGGAACTGACGGTGCGTCTGCGGGAGTCGGACGGCACCGTGCTGTTCGCGCGGACCCTTCAGCCGGGACGCGTCGGCCAGTAACTCCACTACCCTCGGACCTGTACCGCGCACCGGCGTCATCCCCCGGTGCGCGGTGCCTTCCGCAGCACGCCGACATCCGCGCCCAGAGCCGCGTTTTCGCAGGTCAGGCCGGTTGTCAGTGGCGGCCTCTACGGTTTTTCCATGACGCGATCTTTGCAGGCCGTGACCTATCGCCGACCCTCCGCGCTGGAGTCGTCGGAGGGTGGACGGCGCCTCGGGCTGGAGACCTCACAAGGCGCGACTCCTTCGGGTGTCACCGACCATCCGCGCTTCTTCGCGGGCTTCCTGACCTCGCCTCAGGTCGCCTCGTCGGCGCTGCTGGCGGTGGCGGACGTGGCGGGCGCCCGGTACTACCAGCGCCAACTGGCCGCCTCGCTCGACCCGGTGGTGACGGCGGGCGGTGACCGGCTGCGCTTCGAGTCCTTCTCCGGGTGCGGCGGGGTGTACGCGCGACTGGACATCCTCGGCCCCGGTCTCGACGGCGGCGAGGTGGGACACGGCACGACGAACGTCGACGTCAACAATCCCCTCCGCGAGGCCCTGTCCCGGATCGGCTCGGACGATCCGCTCCATCTGCGGGTCGGCCCCGAGGAGTTGGCCGTGACCACGCTGGGCGGTCCGGTGCTGGAGAAGAAGGTGCCGCTCCCGGACCGGTGGCTGCGCGGCTTCGCGGAGGCCCAGGTCATAGCGGCAGGCTTCGACCTGCGGGCCGAGCTGCCCGCGGCGGAGGCGGTCCGCTTCCTGCGCTCGCTCCCGAAGGCCGGCGCGCGCGGCACCACGAGCGGCCCCCGCTGGGTCGTACCGGCGGGCCGCGGTCTGCGCCCCACCACCCGCCCCGTCCCGTCCCGGGTGCGGTGTGCCTGCCGGGCCCGGAGCGGCTGATCGCCCTCCAAAGGGTCCTGCGCCACGCGACGGCCCTGCGGATCTACGGCCCCTCCGTCATCGGCGGCGCCGCCACCGCCGGTGCTTGGGAGGCCGTCCTGCCGGGGATGCGGCTTACCCTCACGCTGTCGCCGGACGCGTCGCGCGGCTTCTCCGGCGAGGGCGGGGTCCTGGACGCACTCGCGGCCGACGAGGCCGGAGAGGACGCCGAGTTGATCGCCGTGCTGCTGGCCTGGGAGCCCCGCATCGACGTCGCCGACCTGGCCGCCTCCTCGGGACTCACCCCCGAGCGGGTCCGCGCCGCGCTGATCCGCCTGGGCACCTCCGGGCGGGTCGGCTACGACACGGCGGAGGCGGCCTACTTCCACCGTGAACTCCCGTACGACGCGCGGCGCGTGGAGCGGCACAACCCGCGGCTGAGCTCGGCTCTCGCGCTGGTGGCCGCGGGCGCGGTGCGGCTGGAGGGCGCGATCGGCACGGTGACCGCCGAGGACGGTCATGTGCACCGGGTGCGGGACGAGGTGGGGGTGCTGAGTTGCAGCTGTGTGTGGTGGGCGAGGTACCGGGGCGGGCGCGGGCCGTGCAAGCACGCGCTGGCGGTACGGATGGTGCGGCGGGGTGCCGCGGTGGAGCGGGACACGGTGCGGGTCGACGGGGGTGTGCGATGAGTGCGCTGATGGAAGCGGTGCGGGCGGGGCGGACCGCCGAGGTGGTGGGATTGCTCGACGGGCTGACGGATCCCGAACGCCGGGCGTTCCTGCCGGAGTTGAAGGATCTCCGCAAGGAGCTGCGCGCGGCACCGTGGGGACATGCGTCCCGCCATGCCTATCCCACGCTGCACGCGGCCGGCGCCGCCTGTGAGACGGGGGCGGCCGCTGCGGTGAGCTGGATCGCCGGCAGTGACATGCGCTGGTCGCAGTCGTCGGCGGCGCTGCTGGTCCATGTCCTGGGCGACCGCGATTCGTCCTGGCTGGCCGATGTGACGCACCGCCTCGCCGGGCGTCCGGCCTCCGCCGGTGTGTCGTACGAGCTGATGGCCGGTCTGGTCCGGCTCTCCGGTTGTCCGGTGCCGACGACGGAGACCTATGTGCAGGCCTGGGTGGCGCACACCGGTCAGCTGTGGCAGCGCGGGGACACCCTGTTCGACCGGCTGCGCAGGGATCCTCACCTCGCGGAGCTGATGGCCGCGCTCTTCGAGACGAACGATGTCGCCGGTCCCATGGAGTGGTCCTCGGCGGAGGACATGGACGGCTGGGTCGACGCGATCGCCCGGCTCACCGTCGAAGGCGCCCTGGACCGGAAGCGGACGGTGGACGCCTGTGTGGCCCGGCTGCTGCGGGGCGGTTCGACGCTCGACCACCGGGCGTTCCTGCGCGTGTTGAAGGGACTCGCCCTCACCCGTGAGGAGGAGCGGGAGCACATCGCCGACTGGCTGGCCCTGGCCTCGGACGCGGTGCCCACCGTGGCCTCGCACGCCCAGACGGTGCTCGGATCCCTGGCGCTGGACGGGGAGCTGACGCCGCGTCGGCTGGCCGAGATGTCCGACGCGGTGCTGTTCAGGTCCGAGAAGAAGCTCGTCCGAGCACAACTCGTGCTGCTGGGAAAGGTGCTGGCACGGGACGCGTCGGCCGCCACCGAGGTACTGCCCGCCCTCTCCGTCGCCCTCGGGCACCAGGACACGGACGTGCAGGAACGGGCGCTGAAACTGGTCGAGCGGCACCTCAAGAAGGTCGACTCCCCCGAGATCCGGGCCGAACTCGCGGCGGCTGCCGACCAGTTGGTCCCGGCGCTGCGTGCGCGTGCGGTCGCGTCGCTGGGGGCAGCGCCGGTCGCGGCGGCGGCTGTCCACGAGGAAGTGCTTCCGCCGCCTCCGACGCCGGTCCGCCTGGCGCCGGCTCCCGAGTCGGCGGTCGAACTCGCCGAGGAAGTAGGGGCGTTGCTGGCGTCCAACGGCGATGTGACAGCTTTCGAGCGCGCGTTGGACGGACTCGTCCGCCACGCCTACCAGGACCGGGACGCGCTGCTGGAGGCATTGGGGCCGGTGTGCGCGCGCCTCTGGTGGGGCGGCTCCGATCCGGACGACGTCCGTGTGGACAACCGCTTCAGCAGGAATCACCACGGATTCAACAGCGTGGCGGAGAGCCTCGACCTCCTGCTGGCCACCCTCCGGGGCAAGGTGCACACCGCCACACTCCACGACGCCGTCCAGCACGGCGGCTCCCGGTCCCGGGTGTGCGGACACAGCCCGCTGTCCAGTGCCTTCGAGGCACGCGTCTGGGAGGTGGCGTACCGCATCCGCGCGGAGCCGCTGCCGTTCCTGCTGTCGACCCCCAGCTGGAGTACCGGCCTGCTGGAGCCGGACGAACTGGTGGCCAGGCTCGACACCTATCGGCGTCTGGGTGCGCGGGTCTCGGCGGCGGACTTCACGCAGTCGCTGCTGCGGGTGCGCCGTGGAGACCGGGCGGCGGCAGCGGCGGCAGCCGAGCGCGCGGCGGCGCTCGGTACGGCCGAGGGCGTCCGGCTCGCGCGATGGCTGTCGTCCGGGGAACCCGTGCTGCCCGCCGGCCGACGACGGTCCACCGGTGCCCGCGTCCAGCTCGAATTCGGTGAACTCGTGTCGCTACAGGCCGACTTCCCGGCGGGATACCGGGAGCTGGGGCAGCCCACGACGGTCTACGGCGAGCGCTGGCACTGCTACCACTGGAACCGGAACATGCAGCAGCACTGGCTCGCGATACTCCCCGAACTGCGCGAGCTGGTGGCGGTGCGGATCGTGCGGGAGATGTCCACCGCGGCCGTGGACGACGCCCGGGGCGCGGCCGGCGTACTCCCGGCGCTGGCCGAGTCCGGCGGCACGGCCGGTGAGGCGACGCACCTGTGTCTGGCGTACGGACTGGGTGCCCGGCACCCCGAGGACCGGCTCGCCGCGGTGGACGCGTTGCTGGTGCTCGCGGCACGGGGACAGCTGGACGGGGACCGGCTGGGCACGGATCTCGGGCAGTTGGTGCGCAGCGGGGCGGTGAAGCCCTCGCGGCTCGCCGAGTCGATGCGGACGGGGGCCGCCACCGGGGCGAACACGAGCATATGGGGGATCCTCCGCCACACCCTGGCCGCGCTGCTCGCCGGTCTCGACGGCGACATCAAGCCCGCGCTGGCGCGGGGGCTCGGGGACCTGCTCGCCGTGGCCGCCGAGTGCGCGGAGCGGTCAGGGGCGCGGGGCGAGCTGCCGCATCTGGCGCAGACGGCGGACCGGACCGGCTCGTCCCGACTGGTCACGCAGGCACGTCGGCTGCGCAGCGCGCTGGTGGTGGGGGTGGCCGCATGACGTAGGGCACCGGGGCTGACCTTCCGGGCAGCAGACTCGTAAAAAGAACTGCAAAAGGTACAGAACCACGCTTTTACCGGTCGGTCACAGAGCGTTCGTGATCACGCAACACCCTTCCTCCACAGTGGTTGCATGAGTCGAGACATGTCTGATGTGACGCGAGCCAGGCACGGGCGTCCGGTGCACCACTGGCGGCGCGACCTGGTGGAGCTGGCGGCGCTGTTCACTGCGGTGGCGGTGGCGGACGTCGTGGCGAATCTGGTGGGGCACGGTCCCGGGGGGCCGGCGCTGCTGGCGATCTCCGCGCTGGCGCTGATCGCCACGGCGGGGTTCCACACATGGTGGTCACGCCGCCACGGTCACGCACCTCCTACGGGCGATACCGGTGCCCGGTCGGCCGCCCAGGTGCGGCAGGCCGGGCCCTCCGAATCGGAGTCCCCGCGCGGGTCCGAGTCGGAGTCCCAGCAGTCGTCCGTGGCGCCCGACGGCGTCACCGAGCCCGCCGCGCTGTGGCGGATGCGGACCACGGTGCGGGACGCGCCCGGATCGCTGGCCGTGTTGTGCACGGCGCTGGCCGGACGGCAGGTCGACATCCTGAGCCTCCAGACGCATCCGCTGGCCGAGGGCACGGTGGACGAGTTCCTGCTGCGGGCGCCGGGTGAGGTCGCGGCGTCCGAGATCACCCGACTGGTGGCGTCGGCCGGCGGTTCGAGTACCTGGATCGAGCGGGCCGACGCCCACGATCTGGTGGACGCGCCGACCCGCGTCCTGGGCCTGGCCACCCGCACGGCCCTCGACGCGGCGGAACTCCCGCTGGCGCTGCGGCAGTTGCTCGGCCGGTGCACCATCCGTTCGCTGCCCGCGACCGCTTCGGGCAAGGGACGCGAGCCGGAGTCTGTGCCGACGGAAGGGGCGTTGGAGGACACGGTCATGCGCCTGCGGGCGCCGGAAGGCGGAGTGATCACCGTGGAGCGGCCGTATCTGCCGTTCACGCCCACCGAGTTCGCCCGGGCGCGGGCGCTGGTGGAGCTGGACGCCCGGCTCGGTCCGCGCATCCCGCGCAGCCAGGACGTACTGACGCTGCCCGAGGGCAACGCGATCACCGTGCGGCGCGCGGACACCGGCGATCTTGAGGCGGCCCGGGAGATGCACGAGCGCTGCTCCGCGCGGACGCTCGGGATGCGGTACCACGGGCCGGTCGGTGACGCCGACCGCTACCTCAACCACCTGCTCTCCCCGCGCTTCGGCCGGACGCTCGCCGTACAGACGGCCTCGGGGCGGATCGTCGGACTCGGGCACCTGTTGTGGGACGGGGACGAGACGGAGGTCGCGCTGCTCGTCGAGGACGACTGGCAACGGCGGGGCATCGGGAGCGAGTTGCTGGGGCGGCTGGTGGGGATGGCTGTCGAGGCCGGTTGCGAGAGCGTGTATGCCGTGACGCAGGCGTCCAACACGGGGATGGTGGCGGCGATGCGGGGGCTTGAGCTGCCGCTCGACTATCAGATCGAGGAGGGGACGTTGGTGGTCACGGCGCGGTTGGAGACAGCGGTGGCTTCCGTGGACGTTACGGAGTTCGGGAGGGCCGAAGCGCCGTAGCAATGGCGGCTGAGTCGGCGGGTGCGGGTGCACTGTGGCTGGTCGCGCCCCGCGGCGGAGCCGCAGATGAATACAGCCCCGCGGCCCCGAGGGACGGCGCTAGCGCGCCGTCCAGATCTGCCCACAGGTCCTCGACATCCTCCAGGCCCACCGACAACCGAAGCAGACGGTCGCTCACCCCGGCGCCCCGCCGGTCCGTCTCGCCCACCACCCGATGGCTGATCGACGCCGGATGTTGGATCAGGCTGTCCACGCTGCCCAGGCTCACCGCCGGGGTGATGAGGCGGACGGCGGCGATGACCTCGTGGGGGTCGCCGTGGGTCTCGAAGGCGATCATCGCGCCGCCGATGCGCGGGTAGTGGACGTGGGTGACGCGCGGGTCGGCGGAGAGGCGGCGGGCGAGTTCGGCGGCGGTGGCGGATGCGGCCCGTACCCGGATCGGGAGGGTCGCGAGGCCGCGCAGCAGCAGGTAGCCGGCCAGGGGATGCAGCACGCCGCCGGTCGCGAAGCGGATCTGGCGCAGTCGCCCGGCGAACTCCTCGTCGCAGGCCACCACGCCCGCCATCACGTCGCCGTGTCCGCCGAGGTACTTGGTGGCGCTGTGCAGGACGAGGCGCGCGCCGTGTTCGGCGGGGCGTTGCAGGACGGGCGTGGCGAAGGTGTTGTCCGCGAGGAGGGGCACCGAGCCGCAGGAGTGGGCGACGGCGCGCAGGTCGAGTTCGGTCAGGGTCGGGTTGGCCGGTGACTCGACGACGACAAGACCGGTGTCGGGGCGCAGCGCGTCGGCGATGCCGGCCGGGTCGGTCCAGGTCACCTCGGAGCCGAGCAGTCCGGCGGTGAGCAGGTGGTCGCTGCATCCGTAGAGGGGTCGTACCGCCACCACATGGCGCAGCCCCATTGAGGCGCGCGTCAGCAGGACGGCGGTCAGGGCCGCCATGCCGCTGGCGAAGGCGACCGCGCTGTCGGTGCCTTCGAGGCGGGCGAGGGCGGTTTCGAAGCGGGCGACGGTCGGGTTGCCGAGGCGGCCGTAGACGGGCGGGCCGTCGGGTTCGGCGCCGGTGGTGGCGAAGGCGTCGATGCGGGCGGCCTCGCCACGGCTGTCGTACGACGGGTAGGTGGTCGACAGGTCGATGGGCGGGGCGTGCAGGCCCCGCCGGGCGAGGTCGTCACGGCCGGCGTGCACGGCTTCGGTGTCCAGTGCTCTCCGGGCCGGGAAGGGGTGCGGGCTCGTTGTGTCCATGAAGGCAAGGGTGAACAACGGACGGGTCCGCGGCGCAAATCTCCGTGTTACGTTCGATGGATGACCGACTCAGTCGTACTCGATCCGGTGGATCTTCATCTGCTGCGGTTGTTGCAGAACGACGCCCGAGCGACGTATCGCGATCTGGCCGCGCAGGTCGGGGTCGCGCCGTCGACGTGTCTGGACCGGGTGGCGCGGTTGCGCCGGGCCGGGGTGATCCTCGGGCATCAACTGCGGCTCGATCCGGCGAAGTTGGGGCGCGGTCTGGAGGCGCTGCTGTCGGTGCAGGTCCGGCCGCACCGACGGGAGTTGGTGGGGCCGTTCGTGGAGCGGGTGCGGGCGTTGCCCGAGTCGCGGACCGTGTTCCATCTGACCGGGCCGGACGACTATCTCGTCCATGTGGCCGTCGCGGACATGGCGGACCTGCAACGGCTGGTCCTGGACGAGTTCACGTCACAGCGGGAAGTGGCGCGCGTGGAGACCCGGTTGATCTTCCAGCAGTGGGACTGCGGGCCCTTGCTGCCCCTTGCCACGCCCGTGGCTGAATCGGGGTGACGGGGGAAGTCCCAGGTATGAGGATGGTCTCCATGTCGCAGACCAACACTCCGCTGCCCCGGCAGGTCGCCGACGCCTACGTCGACGATCTCATCGCCCTCAACCCGGTCATCGGTACGTATCTCGGCGTGAAGGAGAGTTCGAGCAGGCTGCCCGACCTCTCCCCCGCAGGTCAGGAACGACTCGCGGAGCTTCAGCGGGCGACCCTCGCGAAGCTCGACGAGGCAGAGCGCCGGCCCGGCGCGGACAGTGGTGTCGAGCGCCGGTGCGCGCGCCTGCTGCGCGAGCGGCTGACCGCCGCACTCGGCGTGCACGACACCGACGAAGGGCTGCGCGAGGTGGGCAATATGCACACCCCCGCGCACACAGTGCGTGATGTGTTCACGCTGACGCCGGCGCAGTCCGACGAGGACTGGGCGGCGATCGCCGAGCGGCTGCGCGCGGTGCCCAGCGCGCTGGCCGGCTACCGCGAGTCCCTCCAACTGGGCCTGGACCGCAAGCTGTTCGCGGGCCCGCGCCCGACGGCCACCTTCATCGACCAGCTCACCGAGTGGTCCGACCCGGACGGCGAGGGTCGCGGCTGGTACGAGGACTTCGCCTCGGCCGGACCCGAGTCCCTGCGCGCCGAACTGGACGAGGCCGCCCGCGGGGCGACCGCGGCCCTGGTGGAACTGCGGGACTGGCTGCGAGATGTGTACGCGCCGGCGATCGAGGGCGCGCCGAACACGGTGGGCCGTGAGCGGTACGCGCGCTGGGCGCGCTACTACAACGGTACGGACCTGAACCTCGACGAGGCGTACGCGTACGGCTGGTCCGAGTACCACCGGCTGCTCACGGAGATGAAGCGGGAGGCCGAGAAGATCCTGCCCGGGGCCGAGACCCCGTGGGTGGCCCTCGCGCACCTCGACGAGCACGGTCGGCACATCGAGGGTGTCGACGAGGTCCGCGAGTGGCTCCAGGGTGTGATGGACCGGGCGATCGAGGAATTGGACGGCACCCACTTCGAACTCGCCGAGCGGGTACGGCGGGTGGAGTCGCGGATCGCGCCCCCGGGCAGTGCGGCGGCGCCGTACTACACGTCACCCTCGCAGGACTTCTCGCGGCCGGGCCGCACCTGGCTGCCGACGATGGGGCAGACGCGGTTCCCGGTCTACGACCTCGTCTCGACCTGGTACCACGAGGGCGTGCCCGGCCATCACCTCCAGCTCGCCCAGTGGGCGCATGTCGCCGAGGACCTGTCCCGCTACCAGGCGTCCGTCGGCATGGTCAGCGCCAACGCCGAGGGCTGGGCGCTGTACGCGGAGCAACTGATGGACGAGCTGGGCTACTTGGAGGACGCGGAGCAGCGACTCGGCTTCCTGGACGGGCAGATGATGCGGGCCACCCGGATCATCGTCGACATCGGCATGCACCTGGAGCTGGAGATCCCGGCGGACTCGCCGTTCCATCCCGGTGAGCGGTGGACGCCGGAGCTGGCGCAGGAGTTCTTCGGCGCGCACAGCAGCCGTCCGGCGGACTTCGTGGAGAGCGAGCTGACCCGCTATCTCACGATCCCGGGCCAGGCCATCGGCTACAAACTCGGCCAGCGGGCCTGGCTGTTGGGCCGCGAGAACGCGCGGCGGCGGCACGGCGACGACTTCGACCTGAAGGCGTGGCACATGGCCGCGCTGTCGCAGGGTTCGCTGGGCCTGGACGACCTGGTGGACGAGCTGTCACAGCTCTGACGCCGATGCCTGGGGCGGACGTCCCTTCGGCCTCAGGGCAGTTGGCGCCTGAGGCCGAAGTCCCGTCACCCCCAGGTCAGTTGGGAAGCCGTCGTAGTTGCACAAGGCCCAGCCAGGTCTCCGGGCCCGGCTGGGCGCGGCCCGCGCGGACGGCGTAGCGTCCCGGTTCCAGGTCGACCTTCAGGTGCTCGGTGCCCTCGGAGTCCCGCCCGGGCCACGCCGAGTCGAACAGCACCAGCGGTCCGGGGACGTCCCACCGCACCTCGTTCTCCCAGGTCGCGGTGGCGAGCGCGGTGGGCACTCCGGCCAGCACCTCGTCCTCGGAGTCCGCGGCACACCACCGTACGAACGTGCCGTGCTCCGGCAGGAAGGCCGTCGAGGCGGGTTCGTCGCCCAGGACCAGGGCCGCGCTGTCCCCCACCGGCAGCAGGCCGACGTATCCGCCGACCTCGCACGCCCGGTCGTAGTCCGAGGCCAGTTCGTCGCCGTCGGCTCCCGTCCAGAACGGCAGCACCGTCTCCGGTACCGCTATGAGCGGCCCGCCGCCCGACTCCACCCACTGCACCGCCGTGCCCGGCTCCGCGTATAGCGCCATGGGCAGAACCTAACGCACAGCGAGCCCACATGTTCAGGGTTCGAGCCGCCGCGCGCGCCGCCAACTCTCCTGCGGGCAGAGCCCGTTCGCAGCTTTAGCAGCCGCAGTCGGCCGCGTCCACCGGCGCCGTCAGCGGGTCGGCCGAGCGTCGCTCCCGCCCCTGCCAGGTCTCGAACTCGAAGCCCTCGCGCACCCAGTACTCGAAGCCGCCGAGCATCTCCCGCACCTGGTAACCGAGTTCGGCGAGGGCGAGGGCCGCGCGGGTGGCGCCGTTGCAGCCGGGGCCCCAGCAGTACGTCACCACCGGCACGGATCTGTCGAGGAGCCGCCCGGCCTGTTCGGGAATGAGTGCGGTGGGGAGGTGGACCGCTCCGGGGATGTGCCCCTGGCCCCAGGACTCGGTGGAGCGTGAGTCCACGAGGACGAAGGCGGGATCGCCGGAAGCGAGCGCGGCGGCGACATCGGAGACATCGCTGTGGAAGGCGAGGCTCGCGCGGAAGTGGGCGGCGGCTGCCGCGGGGGTGGTGCTGCTCATGGCTGACCGGCCTTTCACCGAGGTGTCCTGACACCCGGAAATCTACGGTCGTCGGCCTGTCGCCTGAAGTGACGATTCCCGGCGTCCGGCTTGATTTGCCGGGGATTCCCCTGCTATTTCTCGGCTATGACCACGTATTCCCCGGACGCCACCGACTGGCGCATCCTCGACGTCCTCCAGCGGGAGGGCCGGGCCGGTTTCGCCGAGCTGGCCCGGGCCGTGTCCATGTCCGCGAGCGCGGTCACCGAGCGGGTGCGGCGGCTGGAGGAGGCGGGGGTGATCCAGGGGTACACGGCGGTCGTGGACCCGGAGCGGCTCGGCCTGCCGATCCTGGCGTTCGTGCGGCTGCGCTATCCGAACGGCAACTACAAGCCGTTTCACGACCTGGTCGCGGTGACGCCGGAGATCCTGGAGGCGCATCACATCACGGGCGACGACTGCTTCATGATCAAGGTCGCGGCCCGCTCGATGCGCCACCTGGAGGAGGTGTCGGGGAAGATCGGCGCGCTGGGCTCGGTCACCACCAGCGTCGTCTACTCCTCACCGCTCCCCCGCCGCCCGCTCGGTCACTGACCTCACCGACCTCACTGCCCCCGCTGTCGTACGGCCGACCCGGCCCGCCCCTTCACGACCTCCAGCTGCGCGTGGATGCGCCGCCGCAGGTCGGCGACATGGCTGACGATGCCGACGCTGCGGTCCCGTTCGCGCAGCGAGTCCAGGACGTCGAGGACCTCGTCGAGGGTCTGCTCGTCGAGGCTGCCGAAGCCCTCGTCGATGAAGAGGGTGTCGAGCCGGACCCCGCCGGCCTCGTCGGTGACGACGTCCGCGAGTCCGAGCGCGAGGGCGAGCGAGGCGAAGAACGTCTCGCCGCCGGACAGCGTCGCCGTGTCCCGCTCCCGCCCGGTCCACGCGTCGACGACATGCAGCCCGAGCCCGCTGCGGCCACGCCCGGCCCGGTCGTCGGAGTGGACGAGGGTGTAGCGCCCTGACGACATGCGCCGCAGCCGTACGGTCGCGGCGGCGGCCACCTGTTCCAGGCGGGCGGCGAGGACGTACGACTCCAGGCGCATCTTGCGTTCGTTGTCCGCCGAGGTGCCCGCGGTGAGGGCGGCGAGGCGGGCCACCCGGTCGTACTCCTCGCGCAGCGGCGCCAGTTGACGTGCCCCGGCCGCCGACCGGGCGGAGAGCCGGTCCAGTTCGGTGCAGCGCCGGGCCGCCGCGTCGCGCGCGGAGGCCGCGTCGCGAGTCCGCCGCTCGGCCGCGCTCGCGGCGCGCTCCGCCAAGTCCAGTTCGGCGGGGGCCTGTTGGGAGGCTGCCACGGTGTCGGCCTCGGCGAGGACCGCCCGTACGGCGGCCTCCTCCGACTGCCAGGCGTCCAGGCGCCGTTGGAGTTCGCGATGGGCACTGTCGTCGAGGAGGGCGTCGGCAGCCGCCTGCGGGGTGTCGAACCCGGCGCGAAAAGCGGCGTCGGCCAGCCGCGCGTCGGCGTCCTTGAGCCGCTGCGCGGTGTCCTCGGCGACCCGTGCGGTGTCGGCGGCGTCGGTGAGCAGCGCGGCCTGCCGCTCCAGCTGGGCGGCGCGCGCCGCCACACTGTCGGCGGTGCCCCGCGTCTGCGCCAACTCCGCTTCCAGCAGGGTGCGTTCGCGGTCCAGGGTGTCGCGGAGGGTCGTACGGGAGGCGGCTCTGAGGGCGGCCTGCTGCTGGATGTCGATCCGCCGGTCGTGCTCCTGCTCGGCCCGCCGCAGCTCCTCGGTCGCGGGGTGCAGCCAGGACGCGTCCCGGCGCGCCTGCTCGTACAGCCGCTCCAACTCCGCCACCTCGTCGGCGAGTTGATCGGTGGGCGTGTCCCCCGCCTCCGCCGTGGCGGCGGCGAGCGCTTCCCGTACGACACCGAGGCGGCGCTCGGCCTCGGTGCGCTGTTCCTCGGCGTGCTGGTGGGCGGTGAGGGCCTGTTCCTCGGCCGCGCGGTCGACGTGTTCCGCGGACTTGCGGGCGGGCGCGGGGTGTTCGGAGGCTCCGCAGACCGCGCAGGGTTCGCCGTCGGTGAGGTGGGCGGCGAGTTCGGCGGCGATGCCGTTGAGCCGCTGTTCCTTGAGGTCGAGCCAGTGGGCGCGGGCGTCGACGGCGCGTTCGGCGCGGGCGAGCACCTGGCGCTGGGCGTCCTCCGTGTCACCGGCGAACTGGTCCCGCTGCCGGGCCGCCCGGAGCCGCCGCTCGGCGGGCTCGCGGCGCACGGCGAGCTGTTCGGCCCGGCTCGCGGCCTCCTGCGCGGACTCGATCCGGGTCCGCAGCTCCGCGCGGTTCGTGTCCCACCCGGCGAGCCAGGCCTCGGCCTCCTGCCGTACGTCCTCGTCGGCACGCTCCTGCCGCTCCAACTCGGCCCGTTCTACGCCGAGTTCGGTCAGCCGTTGTTCGGCGCGGCGGGCCGACTCCAGGCCGCCCAGCTCCTCGGCGGCCCGGCGGGCGGCGGCGGTGAGCCCGGCCGCTCCGGCGTCCGCGAAGGTCTCCGGCAGCAGGTCACGTGCGCGCGCCTCGGCCCGGGCGGCTTCCCGGTGTTCGGTCTCGGCGGCCTCCCGCAACTCCAGCGCCGGCGCCACCGCCTCCGCCTTGCGGGCCCGCTCCATCCGCGCCTGCGCCTGCCGGTAGCCGTCGGCGCGCTCCTCCAGCAGCGTGGCCCGCTCCCGGGCCTGCCCGAACCGCTGTTGCAGGCGCGCCAGTTCGCGTACGTCGGCGAGCTCTCGGTCGGCGGCTGCCCGGGCGGACTCGGCGGCACTGAGGCGGCTGTGCGCGATGGTCAGCTGCTCGCGGGCGGTGCTGCGGGCGACAGCCGCCGCGCCCAACACCTCGGCGGTCAGGCCGGGTTCACCCGGTGCGAGGTCCGGCAGCTCCATGGCGTTCCCGGCGGCCTGCTGCATACGGTGCGCGTCGGCCAGCAACTCGGCGTCGCCCTGCCGGACTTGAGCCTCGGTGGCGCGCCGCCGGTCGGCGAGCCGTTTCTCGACCTCGGCGAAGCGGTGGGTGTCGAAGAGGCGGCCGAGCAGTTTGCCGCGCGCCTCGGCGTCGGAGCGCAGGAACCGCGCGAACTCCCCCTGCGGCAACAGCACGACCTGGCAGAACTGCTCCCGGCTCATCCCGAGCAGCTGGGTGATCTCCTCGCCGATCTCCTGGTGCGAGCGGCTGAGGTCCTTCCAGTCACCGGCCGACGCGTCGTACTCGCGCAGCCAGCTCTGTGCCTTCTCGACCGTGTTCCCACGGCCCTTCTTCTTGGGGCGCTCCCAGGGCGGCTGCCGGGTGAGTTCCAACCGCCGCCCGGCGACGGTGAGTTCGAGTCGGACCTCGGTGCGGGTGGCGGGCGCCGCGTGGTCGCTGCGCAGGGTGAGCCCCTGGCCGGACTGCCGGACGCCGGGCACCGAGCCGTAGAGCGCGTAGCACACGGCGTCGAGGACGGAGGTCTTCCCGGCGCCGGTCGGGCCGTGCAGGAGGAAGAGGCCGGCGGAGGACAGTTCATCGAAGTCGACGGTCTGCGAGCCGCCGAAGGGACCGAAGGCGGTGATGTCGAGCCGGTGCAGCCTCATCGGACACCCTCTCCTACCGAAGACCGCGCATTCACTCGCGCCGAGGGCCGCGCGTTCACGGCGTCACCTCCCGTACCATCGCGTCCGCGCGCACCGCGTCGAACGCCTCCTGGAGCACGGTCTGTTCGTCGTCGTCGGGTCCGGCGCCGCGCACATGGGCCACGAAGTCGTCGGCGATCTCCTGGTCGCTGCGGCCCGCGAGACGTCTCGCGTACGACTCGTCGGGGTCGTCCGGGGACCGCTCGGGGTCGAAGACCAGGCTGAGGGTGTGCGGGAAGCGTTCGGTGAGCCGGGCCATGGGGTCGGCCGGGCGCACCGGGTCGGTGAGCGTCGCCTCGACCCAGGCCTCCTCGTGCCGCGCAAGCTCCGGATCGTCGAGCAGGTCCTCCAACGCGCCCCGGATCCGGGCCAGTTCGCGCTCCACCGGGCAGTCGACGCGCTCGGCGGTGACGGTCCCGTCGGCGTCCAGGTCGACGAGCCACATGCTCTTGCGGTGGTCGGCCTCGGAGAAGGAGTACGGCAGCGGGGAGCCCGAGTAGCGCACGCGCCCGGTGATGGTCTGCGAGCCGTGCAGATGTCCGAGCGCCACATAGTCGACGCCGTCGAAGACCCCGGCCGGTACGGCGGCGACCCCGCCGACGGTGATGTCCCGCTCGCTGTCGCTGGCCTCGCCGCCGGTGACGAAGGCATGGGCGAGGACCACGGACCGGGTGCCGGGCGCGCGGGTGGCGAGGTCGGCGCGGACGCGTTCCATGGCGGCGGCCAGCACCGCTTCGTGCCCGGCCTTCTCCACTCCGAACTCGGCCTTGACCAGGGCGGGTTCGAGATACGGCAGCCCGTAGAAGGCCACGTCCCCGAACGCGTCCGGAATCACCACGGGCGTCCCGCAGGCCGACGGCTCGGTGCGCAGATGGATGCCCGCGCGGTCGATGAGTCCCGCGCCGACGCCGAGGCGGCGGGCCGAGTCGTGGTTCCCGGAGATCATCACCGTGGGCACGCCCAGGTCGGCGAGCCGGTGCAGGGTGTCGTCGAAGAGTTCGACGGCGGCGAGCGGCGGGACCGCACGGTCGTACACGTCTCCCGACACGACCACGGCGTCCACCGCGCGCTCGCGCACGACGGTGACGAGGTGGCTCACGAAGTCGGCCTGGGCCCCGAGCATGTTCACTCGGTGGAACGCCCGGCCCAGGTGCCAGTCGGAGGTGTGCAGCAGTTTCATGGAGCCACCACGCTAGCGCCTGTGGCCCCCCTGCTTCACCACGGCCACACGTCCGCGCCTGCCTCGCCGTGCGAGACGCGACGAATATCCCTTATGTCGATATCGAACACCCCTTATGTCATGGCCTGGTACACGAGGTTGCGCAGCTGGCGGCGGACCGGTGGGCGGTGTGTGCCCCAGGTGACGACCTGGGAGCAGAAGACCGCCGTGACGCCGTCGACCGGGTCCACGAAGAAGTGGGTGTTGGCCGCGCCGGACCAGCCGAACTCCCCCTTGTTGCCGAACGAACCCGCGCCCACGGGGTCGGTCATGACATAGAAGCCCAGCCCGAACCCGCAGCCCCGGTGCTCGTCGTCGGGGTACAGCCCGAAGGAGTTGATCCCGGCGCCGCCGGGCAGGTGGTTGGCGGTCATGTGCGCGAGGGTCCGGGGGCCGAGCAGCCGCTCGCCGTCGAGTTCGCCGCCGCGTACGAGCATGGCCGCGAAGCGGTGGTAGTCCTCCAGCGTCGACACCAGTCCGGGCACACCGCTGCCGGACGGGAACGGCGCCGGTTCGCGGAAGGTGGGCCGCAGTTCCTGGTTCACGGCGAGCCGGCCCGATTCGGGGTCCGGGCTGTAGACCTCGGCCAGGTCCGGCACCCGCTCGGGCGCGAGCGCGAACGTCGTGTCGGTCATCCCGAGCGGTTCGAGCACGTTCCGTTCGATGAACCGGTCGAGGCTCCGGCCGCTGACGACCTCGATGATCCGGCCCAGGACGTCGACGCCCAGGGAGTAGTTCCAGGCCGTGCCCGGTTCGAACAGCAGCGGCAGGGCGCCGACGTCGGCGCACATCTGCTGGAGGGTCGCGCCGGGCAGCGGCAGTACGTCCTGGCCCGCCTGGCGGTACAGCGCGTCGACGGGGTTCATGTGGGCCAGTCCGAGGGTCAGCCCGGCGGTGTGCGAGAGCAGGTGGCGCACGGTCACCGGGTGGGCGGCCGGGCGCACCCGCACGCTCCCCGGCGACCCGCCGTCGTAGACCCGCATGTCCGTGAACTCGGGGATGTACTCGCCGACCGGGTCGTCGAGTCCGAGCAGGCCGCGCTCGACCAGCATCATGACGGCGACGGACGTCACCGGTTTCGTCATGGAGTAGAGGCGCCACAGGGTGGTCGGCTCGACGGGTAGTCCGAGTTCGAGGTCGCGGAGTCCGCCGCCCGCCGCGTACACGGGTTCCCCGTGGCGGGCCACCAGTGCCGACCAGCCGGGGATGACCCCGAGTTCGGTCTGCCGGTCGAAGAACTCGGTGATCCGGCCCAGGCGTTCAGAGCTGAAGCCGGACCGCTCCGGGGGCTTGGTGACGCCGAAGCGTTCGGCGAACCGCTGCATGTGGGCCTCCGTGTACGGGAGTTGGCCGGTCATGGGCTGGTGGGAGCTGGGGTCTGCACTCCGGCCGCCGCCAACAGCTTTCTGGTGTAGGGGTGTTGGGCGTCGGCGTAGACCTCCTCGGTCGTGCCGTGCTCCACGACGTCACCGCGGTAGAGGACGACGATCCGCTGGGCGAGGTGCCGTACGACGGCGAGGTCGTGGGAGATGAACAGGTAGCTGACGCCCGTCTCCCGCTGAAGGTCGGTGAAGAGGTTCAGGACCTGGGCCTGGACCGACAGGTCGAGTGCACTGACCGGCTCGTCGCACACGATGAGCTTCGGCGCCATCACCAGGGCCCGGGCGATGGCGATCCGCTGCCGCTGGCCGCCGGAGAACTGGCGCGGGTAGCGGTCGGCCGCCTCGGCCGGGAGCCCGACCAACGCCAGTACCTCTCTTACCCGTTGCTGGACCACGGACCGTTCGTCGCGCGAGTGCACGAGGAGCGGTTCGGCCAGGGTCTGGCCCACGGTCAGTGCCGGGTTGAGTGAGCCGTTGGGGTCCTGGAAGACGGCCTGGACGCTCTTGCTCAGCTCCCTGCGCCGGGCGCCGGCGGCATGGGTGATGTCCTCGCCGTCGAACAGGATCGTGCCCTGGGTGACGGCCGTCAGCCCGAGCACGGCACGGCCCAGCGTGGACTTCCCGGAGCCGGACTCGCCGACCAGCGCGACGGTCTCGCCGGGCCGGATGTCCAGGGACACGTCCCGGATGGCCGGGGTGCCCCTGCCACGGCGGTGGTACGAAACGGAGAGGTCGCGGATGTCGAGCAGGGGCTGTTCGGTCACGCTCGCACCGGGCGCGCTCACGTCGGCCGTACGCCCGTCTTTCGTGCTCACGAGGACACCTCCAGCAGTTCTTCGCCCAGCTCTTCCTCAACCAGCACGCAGCGGGCGACGCCCTGGTCGTCGGGTTGGGTCAGGGCGATCGGGGCCTCGGTGCAGCGGGCGACCCGGTCGGGGCAGCGGTCGGCGAAGTGGCAGCCGATCGGCCACTGGCCCGGGGGCGGCACGGTGCCGGGGATGGTGGGGATGGGCTCGCCGACCGTCGCCAGGCGCGGGTTCGCGGCGAGCAGCTTGCGGGTGTACGGGTGCAGCGGCGCCGTCATGACGCGCTCCGTGGGACCGGCTTCGACGACCTGGCCGGCGTACATGACCAGGGCGGTGTCGCAGGCCTCCGCGATGACGTCCCAGTCGTGGCTGATCATCAGCAGGGCCATGCCGGTGTCCCGCTGGATGGTGCGCAGCAGTTGGACGATCTCGCGCTGGACGGTGACGTCGAGCGCGGTGGTCGGTTCGTCGGCGACGAGGATGCGCGGGCGTCCGGCGAGCGCGACGGCGATGGAGACGCGCTGTGCCATACCGCCGGAGATCTGCGACGGGCGGAGCTTCAACACCCGGTCGGGGTCGGGGAGTTGGACCTGGGCGAGCAGTTCGCGGGCGCGGAGTGCGGCTTCCTTGCGGGAGAGTTTCTCGTGGGTGCGGACCGCCTCGCGCAGCAACTGGCCGATGGTGAAGAGGGGGTCGAGGCCGACCATGGGTTCCTGCGAGATGAACGCGATGGTGCCGCCGCGCAGTGCCCGCCACTGGGCCGGGCCGAAGGAGCCGACGTCGGTGCCGTCGATCTCGACCGTGCCCGAGGAGACCCGGGCGCCGTTCGGCAGCAGGCCGAGCAGGGCGAGCCCGGTCATGGACTTGCCGCAGCCGGACTCGCCGACCAGCCCGACCGTACGGCCCTGCCCCACGGCCAGGCTGACGTCGCTGATCAGCTCGACCTCGCCGTGCTCGGTCTCCGCGGTGACGGTCACCTTGGTGAGCCGTACGACCGGTTGCGGTTCCGCCAGCAGCCAGGCGTCGTCGGACTCCGGTGCCGCGGCGGCGGTCACCGGAGCAGTAATTGCCTTACGGTGTCGGGTCGTTGGCGCGTGGGAGGTGCCGGACCAGCGTTCGGCGAGTGTGTCGCGCAGGCCGTCGCCGAGGACGATCAGCGCGGCGGCCGTGACGGCGACGAGACCGCCGGTCGGGATGGCCAGCCAGAGGCTCTGGTTGAGGGTCTGCGCGGCATCGGCCATCATGCCGCCCCAGGACGGGGCGGGCGGCTTCACGCCGAGGCCGATGGCGTTCAGGCCGGCCGCGATGAGCAGGGTGTTCGCGCAGGCCAGGGCCGCGTTGACCAGGATCAGGCCGGTGATCCTGGGCAGCACGTGCCGACGGGCCACGCGCCAGGTGCCGAGGCCTGAGACCCGCGCGGCGGCGACGTAGGTCTCGCGGCCGACCGTGAGGGACGCGGAGCGGACGACCCGCATCATGCCGGGTACCGACAGCAGGCCGATCACGATCATGGCCGCGGTCATGCTCTGCGAGAACAGGGCCAGCACGATCAGCAGCAGGATGATCCCGGGGATCGACATCACCACGTCGGCCAGCCGCATCAGCACCGCGTCGATACGGCCCCGGCGCAGACCGGCGACCAGGCCGAGCGGTACCGCGATCACCAGGGTGATCAGCACGGCGATCGCGATCTCGCGGAACGTGTCCGCGCCGCCGTACATCAGCCGCGAGAGCACATCGCGGCCGAGGCGGTCGGTGCCCAGCAGGTGCTTCGCGCTGGGGCCGCTCAGTGCGGCGGCGAAGTCCGCCTGCTGGGGCGGGTAGGGCGCGAGCCAGCTCGCGCCGAACGACGCGATCAGCTCCAGGACCAGGACCACGGCCGGGACCGTGATCCGCGGGCGGCCCAACGCCCGCCGGAGGAAGGGGACTTGGGGTGTGCTCATGCGGCGACCGCCTGTGGGTTGAGCCAGCCGATGGCGAGGTCGAGCAGGAGATTGAGTCCGACCACGATGAGGGTGAAGTACACCGCCACTCCCTGGATCACCGGAATGTCGCCGCTGGACGCGGCGGTGACCGCCGCGCTGCCGAGGCCGGGCAGGCCGAAGAGTTCCTCGATCACCACGGCCGAGCCGAGGAGCCCGATGAGGTTGTTGCCCGCCACGGTGAGGACCGTGACGGAGACGTGCCGCAGCGCGTGCTTGAAGAGGATGGAGCGCTCGCTGACGCCGTTGGCGCGCAGGTTCCGTACGAAGTCTCGGCCCAGTACGTCGGCGAACTGCTCGCGTGTCTGCTTGGCGATCACCGTGACCAGGGCGAAGGCCAGGGCGGCCACCGGCAGGACCAGTGAGCGCGCCCAGCCGCCCGCGGACGTCCCGAAGAACACGTAGCCGTTGGCGGGCAGCAGGTCGAACCGGGTGTTGAAGATCCAGATGCCCAGCAGACCGACCCAGAAGGCGGGGATGGTCATGCCCGCGATGGACGCGCTGTCCGCGGCGAGCCGGGTGGCGCGCCCGCCGCGAACGCTCGCCATGCCCAGGACGACCCCGACCACCAGCGCGAGCAGGGTGGTCGCGATCACCAGGGAGAGGGTCACCCCCAGCCGGGTGTTGAGGGTGCCCGAGACCGATTCGTTGTTGCTGATCGAGCGGCCGAGGTCGCCGTGGACCGCGTCCTTGAGCCAGGCCCAGTAGCGCTCCCAGACCGGCTGGTCGAGGTGGAGGCGGTGGCGCAGCGCGGCGATCGCCTGGGGTGAGGCGGTCAGCCCTCCGATGGACCGGGCGGCGTCACCCGGGATGAACAGCTGGAGGAAGAAGGTGAGCGCCGAGACGAAGAGCAGCAGGGGTACAGCCTGCACGATCCGCATTCCGCTGGTTCGCCACATGACTGGGTGCCTTTCTCGGGAGGGTCACTTCGCGGCGTACAGGGACGTCAGGTCCGGGGTGAGGTTGGTGGCCGAGAGGTCGATGCCCTTCAGTCCGGGCCGGGCGTAGACGATCTTCTCCATGGAGACCATGGGGATCGTCCAGGACAGGTCGGACAGCCGCTGTTCGAACTTCTGCCAGCCCTGCTCCTGGAGTGCGCCGGAAGGTGCGGAGGCCGCCGTGCTGTAGAGCGTGTCGAGCTGCTTGTCGCTGACCTTGAGCGGGTTGCCCCAGCTGTAGAGGAGGTCGTTGCCCTGGGCGTAGGGCGGGGCGATGCCGGCGCCGTAGTCGAACATCATCGCCGGGAACTTCGCGTAGGTGGAGAACAGCTCGTTGACGTTGGCCGGGACGTTGATCTTGACGTTGATCCCGATGTTGGCCATCTCCGCGGCGAAGGCCTCCGCGGCCTGGGACTCCCCTACGCCGGTGAGGTTCACCGTGATGGACATGCTGAAGCCGTTGGGGTAGCCGGCCGCCGCGAGGAGCTTCTTGGCCTTGGCGACGTCGTAGGGGTACTTTCCTTCGCTGCCCTGGGTGTAGCCGCTCGTGTTCGCGAGCACGGGGTAGTCCCAGCCCTTGGCGTACGAGCCGTAGAGGGCCTTGGCGATCGAGTCCCGGTTGATGCCGTACATCATGGCCTGGCGTACCCGCAGGTCACCGAGGGCCTTGACCATGGTGCCCGCCCGGTCCTGGATCATCAGCTGCATGATCGAGTAGGGGCTCGAAAGGACCTGGAATCCGGCGGACTTGGCACCCTTGGCGGTGGTGGAGTCGCCGAGCGCGTAGTCGACCTCGCCGGAGCGGAAGGCGCTGAGCGTGGTGTTCGTGTCCTTGATGACCTTGACGACGACCTTTTTCCAGTGCACCCGCGACTTGTCGTAGTACGTGGGGTTGGGGACGTAGGTGTAGGTCTGGCCGGAGACGGTCTGCGAGCTGTCGATCATGTACGGTCCGGCGCCGTGGGTGGTGGTCCCCAGTTCGCTCGTCCTGGCGAGGCCGGTGGGGCTGATGATCTCCCCGGTGGTCGGTCTGGAGAGGTAGAGCGGCAGCAGCGGGTCGGACGTCTTGAGATGGATGCGGAGGGAGAGCGGGGAAGTGACGTCGATCGATCCGACGGGGGCCAGGTCGGCCGCCAGTGGGCCGCCGGCCTTGGCGTAGTACTCAAGCGACTTCTTCACGCCGTCGGCGGTGAGTGCGGAGCCGTCGTTGAACTTCACACCGGACCGCAGGGTGAGGTCGAAGGTCTTGCTGCCGGAGCCGACGAAGCCCCATTTGGTCGCGAGGGCGGGCGTGTACTTCCCGTCCGGGGCCTGACGGATCAATGTGTCGTATGCCAGTTCGAAAAAGTACTGCTGTGGGTCGGAGGAACCGCCCAGAGCCGGGTTGAGGCTGTTGGGCGCGATGGCCGAGGCGACCGTCAGGACGCTGGGGTCCTGGGCCTTCGCGGTACTGGACGAGGTGCTGCCGCCACCGCCGCACGCGGTGGTCAGCAGCGCCAGCCCGGCGGCACCGGCCGTGACGGTGAGTGTGAGACGCGAACGAGACATCTGAACCTCCGGCGTTGAGGCATCGAACGGGAACGCGGGGTTCACCGGGCGTGGGGAAGGAGGCCACCGTCGTGGTGGCCGCTCCGTTGCGTGAGTCCGCGGGGATGGAGGGGCGGCGGGACGGTCTCGCCGTACGGCTGCGTACGGCGGCGTCCGGAAACCGCGGAGCGTGGCCCGGCTGAACGGGGAACACGCGAACCGTGCTGTCGAGAGCTGCGAGCCTAGGAGTGAAACCGCTGTTCGGCCCACTCTTGTGGAGGTCGGGCCGAGCAGGGGGTGGGGCCCCACGGATCGGAGTTCGCCCATTATTCGGTCGGCCGCCGCATTCCCGGAAAGACTCCAGTCCGCTGAACGGACCGCCGGACACATCGGGACACCGCGGCCGCCCCCGGCCGGGAGGCGCCGCGGGACCTCGCGAAGGCGGTGGCGGAGGCGGTGGGTGGTGGTGTCGGTCCGGCCGGGGCGCCGGCGGCGAGCAGGAGCCGACCGCCGGGGCCGCCCAGGTCGGGGAGACCAGGCGCGCGGGTGCTCCTACGGCGACGGTGCCGAGAGAGACGCGGGTGCCGCCCGGGGCGGGGGTCGGCCGGGGGCGGCGGCCGACGCCGAGGAGCTGGGCGCCGCCCCAGACCTGGTGGGCGCCGGGGGGCATCGGCTCGTCGCCGGTGAGGGTGGGCGGGGCGATGACCGTCTCGCCGGTGATCACGACCCGGTGGCGGTCTCCGTCGAGCGGAACGACTGGGCCTCCAGCCTGACCCGCCCCTCCCGGAACCGGAACGGCGGCGCGTCGGCGGTGCACCGCTCGACGTCCCGCGGTCCGCCCGGCCGGCCGACCGGAGTTCTCCCGCCGGTGCTCCCCCAGGCGCTCGACTCCCCACAGGAAACCCTCAACTCCCCTGCCCCATACGGGAGCTGCGCTAATCTCACGTCACACGCACCACGCGAGAGACACAGGGTTCCCATGCCAGTCGAGTACCGCGGTCGGTCCGAAACGATGGCCTATGCGGCGGCGGGGATGGAACCGCCGCCCGAGGTCCCGTTGCGGAAGAGCGATCCCCGGCAGGCGGGCCCGTACCGCTTGCTGTCGGTACTGGGCAGCGGCGGAATGGGCCGGGTCTATCTCGGCCGCGACACCACCGGCTCCACCGGCCCGGCCGCCGTGAAGGTGATCCGGCCCGAGTACGCGGAGGACCCGCAGTTCCGCAAGCGCTTCGAGCGCGAGGTCGGCGCCCTGGACAGCATCCAAGGGGCGCACATCGTACGGCTGTTGGGCAGCGGCTGTGACGAGGACCTGGTCTGGGTCGCCACCGAGTACATACCCGGGCCCACGCTGGACCAGCTGGTCGCCGCGCGCGGGCCGGTCGACGCGGCGGCGGCCTGGCGGCTGATGGGCGACGTGGGACGCGCGATCGAGGCGATCTGGCGCTCGGGGCTCGTGCACCGCGACCTCAAGCCGTCCAACGTCATCCTGGGTGCCGACGGCGCCCGCGTCATCGACTTCGGGGTCGTCCAGGCCACCGACGGCACCTCGATCACCGCAACCGGCCAGAACGTGGGCACCCCCGCCTACATGTCCCCGGAGCAGGTCCGCGGCCAGGAGGTGACCGCCGCCTCGGACGTCTTCTCGCTGGCCTCCACGCTCACCTACGCCGTCGCCGGGGAGGCGCCGTTCGGCGAGGGCACGGGCGTCGACGTGCTGCACCGGGTGGCCTTCGACCCGCCCCGGGAGGAGACCCTCGACAAGGTGGCGGCCGTGGACATGGACCTGGCCGCGTTCATCCGCGTCTGCCTGGACAAGGACCCCGAGCAACGGCCGTTGCCCGAAGCCGTGTTCAGGACGGCCATCGGGCATCAGCTGTCCGGGCCGGTCGGGGACCCACCCCCTGTGGCTCCCCGGCGCGCGGCCTCCCCCGGCCTCACGATCTCCCCCGTCGCGGCGCCCCCGGAGCAGCCCGCCGAACCCGGCGAGCCCCAAGTAGCGCCCCGGAAGCGGATGTTCACGCCCGGGAAGCGCGGAAAACTGGTCGCGGGTGCCGCCGCAGCCGTCCTGGTCGCCGGCGGCATCACCGCGACACTGCTGCTGCACGACGGCGGCGGGACGTCGGCCGGTGCCGCGCCCAGGACGCCCTCGTCCGGTGTCGCGCCGGAGAACTCGCCCTCGGCGGGCGGCAGTTCGCCGAGCACGGCCGCGAGCGCGTCGGCGACGACGAACGGGCCGTCGCAGAGCCCTTCGAGCGCGCCGAGCACCGCCACCCACGATCCCGCGACCCTCGACATCCGGATCGCCTCGTGCGTCGCCGAGATCGCCTCGCACTCCCACGGCGACTGCGTCAGGGCCCTCCAACTCCTCCTCGCCGGCTACGGGTTGCACGTCACCGTCGACGGCGACTACGGGGCGGCGACGACCGACGCGGTGAAGGCCTTCCAGACCGAGGCCGGAACCACCCCGAGCGGAACGGTCGACGCGCCGACCATGAAGCTGCTGTACGGCACGGAACGCGGACCGGTCAGGACCGGTTCGGTGACCGTCACCGAGAGCGTGCACGCCGTCGATGTCGCCCGGTGCCTCGACGCCCGCGTCTCCGCGGTGCGGGTGTGGGGGTGCGACGGCACGGCGGCCCAGCGGTGGGCGCTGTACCGCGTGCCCGGCCACGCGTCCCAGTACCTCGTCGTCAATCAGGGCAGCCACGCCTGCCTGGACGCCGACGCCGACACTGTCGGCCAGAACTTCTCGAAGATCCGGGCCAGGAGCTGCGACGGCCTGAGCGCGCAACGGTGGCAACTGGGCAGCGCCGGGACCCTGGTCAGCGCCCCGGACGGCTTCTGTCTGGACGCGGAGGCCGACCAGTCGGGGCAGGACGGTCAGCCCGTCCAGACCTTCGGCTGCGCGGGCAGCTCCAACCAGGTCTGGAACTGGCACTCCTGACGGAGCATCAGAACACGTTCGAAGACGGTCAGGCGTCCCCGTACGCCTCGCCGCCCAACTCCAGCGCCGCGGTTCCCGCCGTCGCATCGGCGAGCCACGCCCTGAAGGCGTCCACATCGGCGTCCGGCAACCCGATCTCGATGGTCACCGCCTCGCCGTAGCGGACGTCCCGGACCTCGCGTCCCGTGGCGCGCAGGTCGTTCTGGATCTTGCCGGCCCGCTGGTGGTCGACGGTGACCGTGGCGAGCCGGAAGCGGCGGCGGGTGAGCGTGCCGAGGGTGTCGAGCGCTTCGCCGACCGAGCCGCCGTAGGCCCTGATGAGGCCGCCCGCGCCGAGCTTGACGCCGCCGTAGTAGCGGGTGACGACGGCGACGACGTACCGCATGTCGCGGCGCAGCAGCATCTGGAGCATGGGGACGCCGGCGGTGCCGCCGGGTTCGCCGTCGTCGCTCGCCCTCTGGATCGCGGCGTCGGCGCCGATGACGTAGGCGAAGCAGTTGTGCGAGGCGTCGGTGTGCTCCTTGCGGACGCGGGCGACGAAGTCCTGCGCCTCCCGCTCGGTGGCCGCCGGGGCGAGGGCGCACAGGAAGCGGGAGCGGTTGACCTCGGTCTCGTGCACGCCCGGGCGGGCCACTGTGCGGTACTCGTCCTGCATCCGGCCAGCCTATGCGCAGGGTCAGGGGTCGCCCCCGGTCCGGGTGCGGGTGACGATGTGGTGGATACTCGCTGCTCGTTGCCCCGGTGGCGGGCACGGTGGTCCGATCTCAGGGAGTTCTCGGCATGACCGGCGCGCAGGTGGACCCGACGGAGAGCGTGGAGTCCGGCGGTTCGGGGTCCGCCGCCGAGCGCTGCCGGGCCTGGCTGCTGGAGGGGCTGAGCGAGCAGAGCGCCCGGCATCCGGGGCCGCACGCGACGCCGAACCCGGAGCACGAGGGGCACCGGTGGTGGCGGGTCATGTGTCTGACCGGCGTCGACTACTTCTCGACGCTGGGTTATCAGCCGGGTATCGCCGCCCTCGCGGCCGGACTGCTCTCTCCGCTGGCGACGGTCGTGCTGATCGGGCTCACGCTGCTCGGGGCACTGCCGGTCTACCGGCGGGTGGCGCACGAGTCTCCGCACGGCGAGGGGTCGATCGCCATGCTGGAGCGGCTGCTGCCCTGGTGGTCGGGGAAGATCTTCGTCCTGGTGCTGCTGGGCTTCGCGGCGACCGACTTCATGATCACGGTCACCCTGTCGGCGGCGGACGCGGCGGCGCACGTCGTGGAGAACCCGTTCGCGCCGGGCTGGATGCACGGCGGCAACACCTGGATCACGCTGGTGCTGGTCGGCGCGCTGGGCGCGGTCTTCCTCAAGGGGTTCCGGGAGGCCATCGGGATCGCCGTGGTGCTGGTGGGCGTGTACCTCACGCTCAATGTGGTGGTCCTCACGGTGTCCGCCTGGGAGGTGCTGAGCCATCCGGTGAAGATCGGCGACTGGACGGACGCGGTGACGGCCGCGCACTCCTCGCCGCTCGCGATGGTCGGGGTCGCGCTGCTCGTGTTCCCGAAACTCGCCCTCGGCATGTCCGGCTTCGAGACGGGCGTGGCGGTGATGCCGCAGGTCAAGGGCGATCCCACGGACACCTGGGAGAAGCCGACGGGCCGTATCCGGGAGACCCGCAAGCTGCTCACCACAGCCGCCGTGATCATGTCCGGTTTCCTGCTGCTGTCCAGCCTGGCGACGACCATCCTGATCCCGCAGAGCGCGTTCAAGACGGGCGGTCCGGCGAACGGCCGCGCCCTCGCCTATCTCGCGCACGAGCACCTGGGACAGGTCTTCGGCACGTTCTACGACGTCTCGACGATCGCGATCCTGTGGTTCGCGGGCGCCTCCGCGCTCGCCGGCCTGCTGAACCTCGTGCCCCGCTATCTGCCGCGCTACGGCATGGCCCCGGAGTGGACGGGGGCGGTGCGTCCGCTGGTGCTCGTGTTCATGGTGACGGCCGTGCTGATCACCCTGTGGTTTCACGCGAGCGTCGACGCACAGAGCGGCGCGTACGCGACCGGTGTGCTGGTGCTGATGCTCTCGGCGGCGTTCGCCTCCACGGTCACCGTGCACAAGCGCGGCCACCGCAAGGCCACGCTCGGCTTCGGCGTGATCACCGCCGTGTTCGCGTACACCCTCGTCACGAACGTCATCGAACGGCCCGACGGCATCAAGATCGCCGGGATCTTCATTCTGCTGATCCTGGCGACGTCGTTCGGTTCGCGCATCCACCGCGCCTTCGAACTCCGCGCCGCCGAGGTCACGTTCGACGCCACGGCGGCCCGTTTCATCGACGAGGCGGCCCGCTCCGGCCCCCTGCGCCTGATCGCCAACGAGCCGCAGGAGCACAGCAGTCGGGAGTACCGGGCCAAGGAGTACAGCCAGCGCGAGGAGACCCACATCCCGGACCGCGGGCCGGTGTTGTTCCTGGAGGTCCTCCTCCACGACTCCTCGGACTTCTCGGCGGACATCACCGTCCACGGCGAGGAGAAGTACGGGGTACGACGACTCCGCGTCGAGGGCCCGACGGTCCCCAACGCGATCGCGGCCGTCCTGCTCTCCCTCCGCGACCGCACCGGCAAGGTCCCGCACGCCTACTTCACCTGGACCGAGGGCAACCCGGTCAGCCATCTGATCCGCTTCCTCGTCTTCGGCGACGGCGAGGTCGCCCCCGTCACCCGCGAGGTACTGCGCCGCGCGGAACCGGACCCGGAGCGACGGCCCCGCGTCCACGTCGGCTGACCGCCGTGAGAGTCCTCGTGGTCGGCGGCAGCGGCTTCCTGGGTACGGAACTCGTCCGCCGGGCGAGCGCGGCGGGCTGGGCCACGGCGGCGACGTACTGCTCCGCGCGCCCCGGCACCGTGCCGCCCGGTGTCTCCTGGCACCGGCTCGACCTCCGCGCGAACGCCCAACTCGACTCCCTGCTGGCCGAGTCGGAGCCCGACGCGATCATCAACGCGACCAGCGGACAGAGCGACTGGGCGGTCACCGCGGACGGTTCGGTCCGCGTGGCGATGGCGGCGGCACGCCACGGATGCCGCCTGGTCCATGTCTCCAGCGACGCCGTGTTCTCCGGTTCCCGGATCTCCTACGACGAGTCGTGCCTGCCCGACCCGGTCACCCCGTACGGCGCGGCGAAGGCCGCCGCCGAGACCGCCGTACGCCTCCTGACACCGGCCGCCGCGGTCGCGCGCACCTCACTGATCGTCGGCCACGGCGGCTCCGCGCACGAGCGCATGGTGCGTGAACTGGCCGCCGGTGCCCGCGAGGGCGTCCTGTTCACGGATGTCGTCCGCTGCCCGGTCCACGTCGAGGATCTGGCCGCCGCGCTGCTGGAACTCGCGCTGTCCGACGGGTCCGGCATGTTCCACCTGGCCGGTCCGGACGCCCTCAGCCGTCACGAACTCGGTGTGCTCATCGCCCGACGCGACGGACTCGACGCGAGTCGACTCCCCGCCGGACGACGGGAGTTCACGTCCATGCCCCTCGATGTCCGCCTCGACTGCCGGGCCACGCAGGAACTGCTGGGCACGCGGCTGCGCGGAGCCCGGGAGTTCCTCCGACTCCCGTAGAAGCGGGCCTACTTCTTCCTGCCCCTCGGCACGGTCAGGCCCGTCAGCAGGGCCGTGCCAGGGGCGAGGTCCTGCCAGGTGCTGCCGTGCCAGGCCAGGACCGCGATCGCCGAGGTCGGGAACTTCACCCGGACCTCGTCGAGCGCGTCGTCGAGACCGTCACCGGCGAGTTCGAGGACCAGCTCCTCCAGACCGGGGTTGTGGCCGACGACGAGCAACGTCTCGACCTCGTGCGGCACTTGGTGAACGGCGTCGAGCAGGTCCATCACGTCGGCCGCGTAGAGCCGCGGTTCGTACCGCACCGGCGGCGGGGTGCCCCACTCGGCGGAGGCCAACTCCCAGGTCTGGCGCGCCCGTACGGCCGTGGAGCACAGCGCGAGATCCGGCAGGGCGTCCGCCTCGGCGAGCGCGATCCCGGCGGCCGGGGCGTCACGGAGACCGCGCGGGGCGAGCGGCCGCAGCTGGTCGGGAACGCCCGCGGGCCAGGCCGACTTGGCGTGCCGCAGCACCACGAGTCGGCGCAGCGGGCGGGCCCCGGAGCGGGCGTTCACGCCAACGACCCGATGTCACGGGTGAGTTCGAGCCCGAGCAGCCGGTCGGCGTAGGCGTACGTCTCGAAGCGGGCACCGTCCGGCAGGTCGGGCCAGGTCTCCACGCGCCGCAGCACCTCCAGCACGGCAGGCACGTTCAGGTCGTTCTCCCAGGCGCTCCGCAACTCGACGCGCACCTCGTCGGGCACCGGCCGCGAGGGCCGCCGCGCCCAGTCGGCGACCGACCCGCGCCAGTGCGCCAGGGTCCGCCGAGCCTCGTCGAGGGCCGCCGCGTCGAGCCGTCCCGGCAGGTCCCGCGCCTGCGAGAGCAGGGCGAGGCGGAGCGCCCCCGGGTCGGAGAGGTCAGGGGCAGCGGTCGTAGCGGACTCGACGGGCGCTACGGCGACCAGGACTCCCCCGGGTGTCGTCTCGCTCCCGGCGGCCACGTGGAGGACCTGGGCCTCGCCGAGTCCGGAGCCCAGGTCTCCGCCGTCCTCGAACGGGCGGATGCCCAACGCCCCTGCGGCGGCACGGAGCTCGGCCTGCTCGTGGTCGCCGGTGAGCAGGGCCCACACGGGTGTGCCGCCGAGTTCGAGGGCGCGCACGAGGAGGTCGGCGACGAGGAGGACACGTAGTGCCGTGGGATCGAGGCCCGACGCATGCGCCTCGACCCTGGTCAGGCCACGGCGGGCGGGGGCGGCTTCGGTGGAGTCGCCGGTTCGGGCGTCGATGATGCGCAGCACGGCCCGAGCGTAGGCGGGCGGAGGGCCGTACGCACGCATGTTCGCTCTGTTCAGGCCGGAGTGGCGAGGTTCACGCGAGGCTGTCCGGCACATGGATCCGTACCTGGTCCAGGGTCGCGACGGCCGCGGTCTCGCCCAACACGTCGGCCACGCACGGCAGAAACGAACGCAGCCGTCGCTCGTCGTCCACGATGATCACCAGGCAGGGCCCGTGATCGCGGAGGTGCCGGACCTTGCCGGGGTGCCGGGCCTTGGGGTCGCCCGCGCCGAACCCTGCGACGCCGTGGAAGACGCTCGCTCCGGCGAGGCCCTCGCGGTGGGCGCGATGGACGAGTTCGGCGTAGGCGGGTCTGTGGTGCCAGAGCGCGGCCGCGTCGAGATGGATGGTGAGGCGGGCGGCGAGCGGGTCGGGCGCGGGCATCGGGCACCCCCTGCCGTGGGGACTGTCCCGACGGTACTGCGCGGGTCGGCAGGGGGGAACGCGGTCAGCGGGCGAGCAAGTCCCGGAGTGCCTTGGCCACGTCGGCGGGTGCCTCCTCCGCCATGAAGTGGCCGCAGGTCACGGTGGAGTGCCGTAGGTCCGGTGCCCAGGCGCGCCACAGGGCCGCCGCGTCGAAGCCGAGGGCGGCGCCCCAGTCCTGCTGGAGCACGGCGACCGGCATCCGCAGTTGGTTTCCGGCGTCCCGGTCGGCCTGGTCGTGGGCGAGGTCGACGCCGGCGGAGGCGCGGTAGTCGGCGACGATCGACGGGACCGCGGCGCGGCAGGCGTCCAGGTAGGCGGCGCGGACGTCGGCGGGGATCGCCTGTGGGTCGTCGGTCCAGAGGTCGAGGAAGTGGCCGAAGAACGCGTCGGGCGCGGCGGCGATCAACTCCTCGGGCAGGCCCGGGGGTTGGGCCATCAGGTAGAGGTGGAAGCCGACGGCGGCGGTGACTCCGTGCAGCACGTCCCACATGTCGAGGGTGGGGAGTACGTCGAGACAGGCGAGGTGGGTGACGGTGTCCGGGTGGTCGAGTCCGGCGCGGAAGGCGACGAGGGCGCCGCGGTCGTGTCCGGCGAGTGCGAAGCGGTCGTGGCCCAGGGCGCGGGCGAGGGCCACGATGTCGTGGGCCATGGTGCGCTTGGCGTAGCCGGTGCCGTCGGTCTCGGCGGGCTTGTCGCTCGCGCCGTAGCCGCGCAGGTCGGGGCAGATGACGGTGTGGTCGGCAGCGAGGTCGGCGGCGACGTGGCGCCACATGAGGTGGGTCTGCGGGAAGCCGTGCAGCAGCACGACCGGACTGCCCGAACCGGACACGGCCGCGTTCAGGGACACCCCGTCGGCGACGGGAACGCGGTGGTAGGTGAAGCCGGGGATGGTCGGTGGCATGGTGCGCTCCGCTTTCGTGCGTGTGCCAGTGGTGCCTTCGACCCTGCCGCGCGCCGATGAGCAATGGGTGAGCGCGCTACCGTGACCTGGGGCGATGCCCCGGAAAGGGTGGTCGGTGATGGAGGCCGCGTTCGGGGTCCTGGGGCCGGTGACGGCCTGGGACGGTGCCGGGGACGTGATCGCGCTGAGGGGGCCGCGACACCGGGCGGTGCTGGCGCGGCTGCTCGTGGCCCGGCGCCGGGTCGTCCCGGTCGGGCGGCTGGCCGAGGACCTGTGGGCGGGCCGGGAGGAGCCGCCCGCCGACGCGGTGGGCGCGGTGCGCACCTTCGTCGCCGCGCTGCGCCGGTCCCTGGAACCGGAGCGTCCGCCGCGCGCTCCGGCCCGGCTGCTGGTCACCGAGGGGCCGGGGTACGCGCTGCGGGCCGCGCCGGATGCCGTGGACGCGTGGCGCTTCGAGCGTGCGGTGACCGCCGCCGGGGCGCTGCCGGAGGAACGGGCGCTGGCCCACCTGGAGGAGGCGCTCGGCTGGTGGCGGGGCCCGGCCTACGCCGACTTCGGCGCCGAGACCTGGGCCCGCGCGGAGCGCTCACGCCTCGCCGAGCTACGCCTGCACGCCGTCGAACGCCGGGCCGAGACCCAACTCGCCCTGGGCCGGGCCGCGGAGGCGGTGCCGGACCTGGACGCGCACGCGGCCGAACACCCGTGGCGCGAGAACGCCTGGCGACTGCTGGCACTGTCCCTGTACCGCACCGGCCGCCAGGGCGACGCCCTCGCCGTACTGCGCCGGGCCCGCACCCTCCTCGTGGAACAACTCGGCGCGGACCCGGGCCCGGCCCTGCGCCACCTGGAGTCGGACATCCTCACGCATGCTCCGCACCTCGGCATCGGGCCTGGCAATTCGCAGGAACAGGCGCAGGTGATCAGCAGCCCACACGAACAAGGCCGGTCGCCGGCGGGCAGCGGCCCCGCGGAGCGGGTATGGGCAGCCGCCACCGCCGCCTACGACCGGACCGTGGCAGTCGGTGCCCGGGTGCGGCTGGAGTCGACGGTGGGGTTGCTGCGGGATCTCGCGGTGACCGGTGGCGGTGGGCTGGAGGCGGCTCGCGGGCATCGGCTCGCGGCGATCGCGGCGGCGGCCGAGCTGGGCGATCCGGAGCTGACCGCCCGGGTGATCGGCGCCTACGACGTCCCGGCGATCTGGACCCGGGTCGACGACCCCCGGTTGGCGGCGGAGACCGTGGCCGCCGCCGAGCGCACCCTTGCCGAACTCCCGCCGGACGCTCATCTCGCGGTGCGGGCGCGGCTGTTGGCCACGGTCGCTCTGGAGTCACGGGGTTCCCGTTCCGCGCGGGGGCCCCAGGCCGCCCGCCAGGCGGAGGGCATCGCCCGTCGGCTCAACGACCCCGCGCTCCTGGCCTTCGCCCTCAACGGGGTGTTCATGCAGACCTTCCACCGCACCGGTCTCGCGCCGCAACGGGACGGGATCGGGGCCGAGTTGGTCGACCTCTCCGCCCGGCACGGCCTCGTCACCCACGAAGTGCTCGGCCATCTCGTACGGCTCCAGGCTCGTAGCGCCCTCGCCGACTTCGGCGGAGCGGACCTGCACGCGGCAGCCGCCGAGGAACTGGCGGAGCGTCATGAACTGCCGCTGGTGGGCGTGTTCACCCAGTGGTATCGGGTGGTGCGGCTCGCCGAGAGCGGCAGTGCGCGGCCGGAGGACGTGGCGGCGGCCTACCGGGACGCGGCGCTGCGGCTGGTCGGAGCCGGTATGCCGGGGCTGGAACACGGGCTGCTGCCGCTGGCCCTGCTGTGTCTGCGGGTGCGGCTCGGGCGGCCCGCCCAGACCGACGAGCACATCGACTGGGGGCCGTACGCACCGTGGGCCCGGCCGCTCGTGTCGCTGGCCCAGGGACGGCCCGACGACGCCAGGACCGCGCTGCGTTCGCTTCCGGAGCCGCCGCGTGACCTGCTGTTCGAGGCGCTGTGGTGCCTGGCCGCGCGGGCGGCGCTCGCCGTGGGCGACCGGGAGACGATGAAGCGCGCACAGGCCGAACTGGCGCCCGCCGCAGCCGAGTTGGCCGGGGCGGGAAGTGGCCTGCTCACGCTGGGCCCCGTCGCGCGATGTCTCGACGATCTCGCCGCAGCGCTACGGGGCCCTCGGTGAGCGGGAGTTCGCGTCAGTCGCCGACCTGGACCACCGTCGTGGCCCCGGCCCGGACCGTCGGTGTCGCGTAGGTGTAGGTCACGCCGTGGACCGTCTTCACGCGCACGTGCTGCTGGACGCCGTTGACCTTGATCTTCTTGTGGACGCCGACGAAACGGGCCTCCCAACTGTAGGAGCCCTTGCGGGAGTTGTTCGTCAGCGTGGTCTTCGTGGCGCCGTCGTGCCGCACGGTGACCGTACCCGTGCCGATGGGGACGTCCGCCGCCTGGAGCCACTTCATGCCGGTCGGCAGCTGCGACTGGGTGGTCACCTTGCGGTCCGGTGCGTCCGGTGTGATGCCCATCAGGCCCTGGATGGTCTGGCTGACCAGGGTGAACGACACCTCGGGGTAGTCGCCGTTCGGGCCCTGGCTGGAGTTGATGTGCTGGGTCTCCCGCTCGCCGTAGATCTTCCGCATCCACTGCCAGGCGGTGTCGGGGCGGTTGTTCTTGAAGAACATGTCGGGCAGGTAGGTCGTGGACTCGATGTTGGGTGAGCCCTGCGGTCCCAGTTCCTGCTGCTGGATGTAGTCGAGGTAGGCGTCGTTGCGCGGGCCGGGGTCGATGATCTGCTTCATCGGCATGAAGACGCTGTTCTCCTTGCCCCAGCCGGTGACCGGGGTGCCGGAGACGGTGTAGGCGCGGACCATGTCGGCGCCGCTGCCGGTGCCGCTCCAGGTGTCGTTGAAGTACGTCTTCAGGTCGGCGGCCTTCTTGTCGTAGGTCTTCGCCAGCTTGGTGTCGCCCTTGCCGCGGGCGAGCACGGCCATCGCCAGGTAGGCCTGGTACTCGGTGGCGATGGTGTCGCCGGCCTCGGCGAGGTCGTCGCCGTCCTGTTCGTTGTAGCTGGCGGCACCCGCGAAGATGCCCTGTCCGGTGCCCTCGGCGACCTTGACCTTGCCGTTGTCCTTGGCGGAGTTGTGCAGGTCGATGAACTGCTCGGTGGCGTGCCGGTAGAAGTTCCACAGCACCGGGTCGTCGACGTATCTGCGGTCACCGGTCCAGAGGTAGGCCTGGGCGGCCTTCTCGACGAGTTCGAAGGTGGCCGGCACCTCGCGGACGAAGTTGTCCGGGCTCTTGTAGTCGATGCTGAGGTAGGTCTTGGCGTCGAAGTTGAGGGACCAGACCGGGAAGTACTTGCTCTCGGCGGTGGCCGACGCCGCGTACGAGCGGAGCATGGTCTCGTTCTCGGTGTCGAGGCCGATGAGGTGGGCGCCGGCGAGCTGGTGGGTCATGTCGCGGGAGTAGTAGGCGCTGCGGTTGGCGTATCCGGCCCAGTAGGTGGGCTCGTAGGTCGCGGTTCCGGTGCCGCCGGTCTGGTACTCGTCGACGTTGACCGGGCCCACCGTGCCGGGCAGTTGGACCCAGCTGTTGGCCTTCTTCTGCGCCCAGGCGAACATCTCGACCACCGAGGGGTCGGACGAGGTGACCTTGGGGTCGGCGGGCGCGGCGGGCGAGATCATCAGATCGTCGGCGTTGACCCAGGAGGTGCCGGAGCCGAATTCGATCTCCAGCCGGTCGCCGGTCCTCAGCTTGACGTCGCTGATGGTGTAGCGGGCATATCCGGGGTGCTGCGGCAGGGTGATGGTCCCCACGGTCACGCCGTTGCGCCGGACCGTGTACGTGCCGCCGGTACCGGCGCTGCCGATCCAGGCGGAGAAGTCGTAACTGCCGTCGCGGGGCGCGACGATGGTCGTCTCCCCGCTCTTTCCGGCTCCGGAGTCGAGGTAGAGGAAGCGCTGGCCGCCGTGCCGGTTGCCGGTACCGACTCCGGCGCCCGAGGTGAAGGTCCAGCCCACGCCGCCGTTCTCGAACCCGGGGTCGGGGATGGCGAGTTGGGGGCGGGGTGCGGCGGAGGCGGTGGCCGACAGAGCGGGAGCCATCGGTGCGAGCAGGGCAACAGCGGTGAGCAGCATGAGCCTTGAGGGCTTCATCGGGTCTCCCGGGTCTTCGGTCACTGCGGGATGGGCGCCGCGTGGTGGCCGGAAAGCTAGCAGGGGCCGAAGTGGCGATTCAATGGTCATGCGCAAGAAACATGGAAGACATGCAGTTTCGCTGCTATGTTGCGCGGGAGGTCGGACTGAAAGTTTTCATCGGACTGTTGCAAGTCGGGGCGGAGGGAACCGTATGAAGGTCGGCATCACCGAGGTCGCGGACCGGGCGCAGGTGAGCGAGGCCACGGTCAGCCGGGTCATCAACCGGCGCCAGGGCGTGTCCCGCAGGACCCGCGAAGCCGTCGAGCAGGCGATGGCCGACCTCGGCTACGAGCGGCAGACGCGGGGGCAACTCGTCGCGGTCGTCACGGAGTTGGTCTCCAACCCGTTCTTCGCCGATGTCGCCGAGCGCATCGAGTCGGTGCTCGCCCCGCACGGTCTGAAGACGGTGCTGTGCCCGTGTTTCCCGGGCGGGGTCCAGGAGTTGGACTTCGTGACCTCCCTCGCGGACCGGGGTGTGGCCGCCGTGGTCTTCCTCTCGGCCAGCAACACGATCGAGGGCGCGGATCCGCAGGCGTACGAACTCCTCACCTCCCGCAGGATCCCGTTCGTGGGGATCAACGGCCGGTTCGAGGGCGTGAGCGAGGCACCCGTCTTCTCCACCGACGATCTGCTCGCGGCCGAACTCGCCGTGGACCACCTCCACCGACTCGGCCACCGTCGGATCGGCATGGCGTCGGGGCCAGTTGGCAACCGTCCGGCCGACCGGCGGGTCAGCGGCTTCGTCGCCTCGCTCGCCAAGCGCGGGGTCGAGGACGCGGAGCAGTGGGTGGTCCGGCAGTCGTACACCGTGGAGGGCGGTCAGTCCGCCGCGATCTCGCTGCTCGGCCGCGGCGCGACGGCGATCGTCGCCGCCAGCGACTACATGGCGCTGGGCGCGATCCGCGGCGCGCGCCGGCAGGGGTACGACGTCCCGGGCGATGTGTCGGTCGTGGGCTACGACGGCTCCATGATCATGGACTTCGTCGACCCGCCGCTCACCACGGTCCGGCAACCTGCCGACCGGCTGGCCTCGGAGGCGGGCCGCAGCGTCCTCGCCCTGGTCGGCAACCGTGATGTCCCCGTCGGCGAGCTGCTCTTCGACCCCGAGCTGGTGATCCGCGCGAGCACGGCGGCGCCCAAGGCGTGAACTCCCTTGCTCGTCCGGACCATTGACCTAGAGGTCGGATCTATAGACACTCCAGTCGGAGTTCGACCGGAGCGAACCGGCCGCAACTCCGTTTATTCATCGGGTGTTTGATGACTCATGAATGCTCCGGAGGGGCTATGTCTCGATCTCGGTTCGTGTTTCTTGGGGTGGCGCTCGCGCTGCTCTTCGGCGGCGGAGGTCCCGTCGCCGCGGCGTCGGGAGCGACGCCCGCGCCGGCGGTGGTGCGGGTCGACGCGTACGGCGCCGACCCGACGGGCCGGACGGACTCCACGCCCGCCGTCGTCGCGGCGCTGCGGCACGCGAAGAAGGTCGATCACGGGCGGCCGGTCAGGATCGTCTTCTCCAGGGGGACCTATCAGCTCTACCCCGAGCGGGCCGAGACGCGTGAGCTGTATGTCTCCAACACCGTTGGCGCCGACCAGCGTTACCGGGACAAGAAGATCGGGCTACTGATCGAGGACATGCACGACGTCACCGTCGACGGCGGTGGCGCGAAGCTCGTCTACCACGGTCTACAGACGGCGTTCGCGTCGATCCGCTCGACCGATGTGACGTTCCAGAACTTCTCGTTCGACTACGCGGCCCCCGAGGTCATCGACGCGACCGTCGCGAACGCCGGTGTCAGCGACGGGCACGCCTACCGCGTGCTGTCGATCCCGGCAGGCAGCCCGTACCAGGTGAACGGCACGCACATCACCTGGCTCGGCGAGAAGAGCCCGGCCACCGGACAGCCGTACTGGCAGGGCGAGGACGGACTCCAGTACACCCAGATCCACGACCCCAAGGCGCAGAAGACCTGGCGCGGGGACAACCCCCTCTTCAACGACGTCTCCAAGGTCACCGACCTCGGCAACCGCAGGATCCGCATCGACTACACGACCGCGGCACAGCCGTCGGACGCCGGTCTCGTCTACCAGATGCGCCTGATCGAGCGGACCGAACCGGGCGCCTTCATCTGGCAGTCCAAGAACGTCACGATGCGCTCGATGAACGCCTACTACCTCCAATCCTTCGGTGTGGTGGGCCAGTTCAGCGAGAACATCACCATCGACAAGGTGAACTTCGCGCCCGATCCCCAGTCCGGCCGCTCCACGGCCTCCTTCGCGGACTTCGTGCAGATGTCCGGCGTCAAGGGCAGGGTCTCCATCACCCGGAGCCTCTTCGACGGCCCGCAGGACGACCCGATCAACATCCACGGCACCTACCTCGAAGTGGTCGGACAGCCGGGTCCGAACACCCTCACCCTCGCCTACGAACACCCGCAGACCGCCGGGTTCCCGCAGTTCGCCCCGGGTGACGAGGTCGAGTTCACCACCCAGCGCACGATGACCCCGGTGGCGGACCCGCACGCGAAGGTCACGGCCGTGGACGGCCCGAGCGGCATGGACCACGACAAGCCGCTCACGACGATGAACGTCACCTTCGACCGGCCGGTGCCCGCCGGGGTGCAGATCGGCGGCACGGTCGTCGAGAACATCACGGCCACCCCGTCGGTCGTCATCTCCGGCAACACGTTCCGCGACGTGCCGACGCGCGGCATCCTGGTCACCACCCGCAAGCCCGTCCTGATCAGCGGCAACCACTTCGACGCGATGTCCATGGCGAGCATCTACGTCTCCGCCGACGCCTACCAGTGGTTTGAGTCCGGCCCGGTGGCCCACCTGACGATCCGCGACAACTCCTTCACCCGCCCCACCGGTCCCGTCATCTTCGTGGAACCCACCAACCAGGTCGTCGACCCGGCGAACCCGGTGCACCACGACATCGCGGTCGAGGGCAACTCCTTCGACATCGGTGACGTGACGGTCGTCAACGCCAAGAGCGTCGGCGGCTTCGCCTTCACCGGCAACACGGTCCGCCGCCTGGCCGCACCGGACGAGCCGCCGTACACCTCCCCGCTCTTCGTCTTCCACGGCAGTACGGGCATCAAGATCGCCCACAACCACTACGACAAGGGCCTCAACACCTCGGTGGTCTCGGACTGAGGGAATCCCCGCCCGCCGTGCGCCGTTGTGCCACGCGTCAGACTCCGCACGCACACCAAGGAGGCCGAGCGTGTACGGCGACTCAGCAACGGTCCGCGAGATCCTCACCGAGTCCGGTGACACCTGGGCGGTCGTGGGCCTGTCCTCGAACCGGTCCCGCGCCGCGTACGGCGTCGCGGAGGTGCTGCGGCGCTTCGGCAAGCGCGTCGTCCCGGTCCACCCCAAGGCGGAGACGGTGCACGGCGAGCAGGGGTACGCCTCGCTCGCTGACATCCCCTTCGAGGTCGACGTCGTCGACGTGTTCGTCAACAGCGATCTCGCCGGGGCGGTCGCGGACGAGGCGGTCGCCAAGGGCGCGAAGGCGGTCTGGTTCCAGCTCGGCGTGATCGACGAGGCCGCCTATGAGCGGACCCGGGCAGCGGGCCTGGAGATGGTGATGGACCGCTGCCCCGCGATCGAGATCCCTAGGCTCGGCCACGGTTGAGGCGGAGACAGTAAGAAGAGACCGTAAGAAGCCTGTGTGCATGTCAAAGAAGACTTCGAAGACAAGCAAAATTTCAGGCAACGGACTTCTGCAAGAATTCATTCATTCCTAGCCTGAGGCCTCCCGTCCGTTAAGCATGCGTGCTGACTTCGAGAGGCCTCTTGACATGGTGAGCGTTGACCAGTCCGTTCCGGAGGCCACCAGGGATCCGAGCGGTCTGCGGAGGGACGTCGGCCTGATCGGGCTGACATGGGCGTCAGTCGGCTCGATCATCGGCTCCGGCTGGCTGTACGGCGCGCACGACGCGGTCATCCAGGCCGGACCCTCGGCGATCATCTCGTGGGTGATCGGCGCGGTCGCGATCGTGCTGCTCGCGCTGGTGCACGCCGAACTCGGCGGCATGTTCCCGGTCGCGGGCGGTACGGCCCGCTACCCGCACTACGCGTTCGGCGGCCTCGCGGGCATGTCGTTCGGCTGGTTCTCCTGGCTCCAGGCCGCGACCGTGGCGCCGATCGAGGTCGAGGCCATGATCGGTTACGCCGGTCACTGGTCGTGGGCGAAGCACTTCCAGCACTCCGACAAGACCCTGACGACCAGCGGTCTGCTGGTGGCGATCGTGCTCATGGCGGTCTTCGTCGCCGTGAACTTCTTCGGCGTACGGGTGCTCGCGCACACCAACAGCGCCGCGACCTGGTGGAAGATCGCCGTTCCGCTGGGCGCGATCTTCATCGTGGCCGCGAGCAACTTCCACCCCGCCAACTTCCACTCGGAGGGCTTCGCGCCCTTCGGCGCCAAGGGCGTGCTCACCGCGATCAGCACCAGCGGCATCATCTTCGCGCTGCTCGGCTTCGAGCAGGCCATCCAACTGGCGGGCGAGAGCCGCAACCCGAAGCGCGACCTGCCGCGCGCCACGCTCGGCTCGGTCGCGATCGGCGCCGTCATCTACGTCCTGCTCCAGGTGGTGTTCATCGCCGCACTGCCGCACAGCACCTTCGCCAACGGCTGGGGCCACCTCGCGTTCAAGGGCGACAGCGGCCCGTGGGCCGGTCTGACGACTCTGATCGGCCTCGGCTGGCTGGCCTGGATCCTCTACCTGGACGCGATCATCTCCCCCGGCGGCACCGGCCTGATCTACACCACGGCCACCTCACGCGTCTCCTACGGCCTGGCGAAGAACGGCTACGCCCCCAAGCTCTTCGCGAAGACCGACGCGCGCGGTGTGCCGTGGTTCGGCCTCATCATGTCGTTCGTGACCGGCGTGATCTGCTTCCTGCCGTTCCCCAGCTGGCACAAGCTGGTCAGCTTCATCACCTCGGCGAGCGTGCTGATGTACGCGGGCGCTCCGCTGGCCTACGGCGTCTTCGCCGACAAACTGCCGCGCCTGGAACGCCCGTACCGGCTGCCGGCGGGCAAGGTGATCTCCCCGCTGTCGTTCGTGGTCGCCAACTTGATCATCTACTGGGCGGGTTGGGACACCCTGTGGCGGCTCGGCCTGGCGATCCTGCTCGGCTACCTCCTGCTCGGCGGCTACGCCTACTACGCCCACAGCAACAACCTGCCGGACGCGCCCCGACTGGACTTCAAGGCCGCGCAGTGGCTGCCGGTCTATCTGCTGGGCATGGGCCTGGTCTCCTGGCAGGGCGGCTTCGGCGGCCAGGGCAACATCCCGCTGTGGTGGGACATCCTGCTCATCGCCGCCTTCTCCCTCGGCATCTACTACTGGGCCAAGGCGACTTCGTCCACGGTCGAGGACATCGAGCGCAGCATCGACGAGGTCGTGATCACGGACGCGCCCGCGCACTGATCCGACCCTCCTCACGCACGTTCCGAACCGGCCGCCGTCCAGGCGGCCGGTTCTCGGTTGTCGGAACACCGTCATACTGGACCGGTGACTTTCGCGTCCCCCCACACCAACTCACCGTCCATTCCCCGCTTTCCGGTCGTCGTCGTGGGCGCCGGCCCCGCCGGGCTCACCGTCGGCAACATCCTGCGCGCGGCGGGAGTCGACTGTCTGGTCCTGGAGACCGAGACCAGGGAGTTCATCGAACAGCGCCCCCGGGCCGGGGTCATCGAAGAGTGGGCCGTCCGCGGCCTTGAGCAACGCGGCCTCGCCCAGAACCTGTTGGAACGGGCACAGAGGCACACCCAGTGCGAGTTCCGCTTCGGCGGGCAGCGACATCGGTTCTCCTACACGGAGTTGACGGGGCATCACCACTACGTCTATCCACAGCCGTTGCTGGTGACGGACCTGGTGCGGGAGTACGCGGACGTGCGCGGCGGCGAGATCCGCTTCGGTGTGCGGGACGTCGAACTGCACGACCTGGACACCGACCGCCCGACGGTGTCGTACACCGACGAAACCGGTCAACGGCAGCTCGTGCACGGGGACTTCGTCGCGGGCTGCGACGGTGCGCGCGGGGTGAGCCGGGCCGCGATACCCCCGGAGCGGGCCCGCACCGCGCGGCACGACTACGGCATCGGCTGGCTCGCGCTGCTCGCCGAGGCACCGCCGTCCTCGGACTGCGTCCTGTTCGGGGTCCATCCGCGCGGCTTCGCCGGGCACATGGCACGCAGCCCCGAAGTCACCCGCTACTACCTCGAATGCCCGCCCGGCGACGACCCCGCCGACTGGCCGGACGACCGCGTCTGGTCGGAGTTGCAGCACCGGCTCGCCGCGACCGGCGCCCCGCCGCTGACCGAGGGCCGGTTGATCGAGAAGCGCGTGCTCGACATGCACAACTACGTTGTCGAACCCATGGTGTTCGGCCGGCTCTACCTCGCGGGCGACGCGGCCCACCTCACCGCGCCCATCGCCGCGAAGGGAATGAACCTCGCCCTGCACGACGCGTTCCTGCTCGGTGACGCGCTCGTCGCGCACCTCACGAGGGGCGAATCGGCGGGGCTGGGCGACTACTCCGAGGCCTGTCTGGGCCGGGTCTGGGAGTACCAGGAGTTCTCCCGGTGGCTCTCCGAGGTCTACCACGGCGCCTCGTCCGGCGACCCGTATCTCGCGGGCACGACCCTCGCCCGACTGCGCCGGGTCTTCCAATCCCCTTCCGCGGGGCTCGCGTTCGCGGAGTCGTACCTCGGCAAGGACCCGGCCGGCTGACGGAGCGTCAGTCGTGCGGCGGGCGGTCGCTCAGCCGGTGGTCCGCCACGTTCAACGCCTCGTCGACGAGCCGTCGTAGATGACCGTCGCTCAGTGCGTAGATGACCCGGCGGCCCTCCTTGCGCGTGGTCACCAGGCCCGCGAGACGCAGCCGCGCCAGGTGCTGGCTGACGGCAGGGCGGGCCGCGTCGCACGCCTCCGTGAGCGTGGTGACGTCGGACTCACCCGCCGTCAGGGCGTGGAGGAGGGTCAGCCGGGTGCGGTCACCGAGGAGGGCGAGGAGTTCGGCGGCCAGGGCGAACTGTTCCTCGCCCGGGGTACGCGGATGCGCATCGTGCGCAGGTGATAGGTGCATGCGTGCGCTCATACGCACATAATGGTCCCGTGGGCGCCGTACGTCCACCCGCGCACCGGAAGGGGACGCACGTGAGCGACCAGCACCACCACACCCATGATCACGAGCACCATCACCACCACTCCCCCAAGGGCGTCCGACACCTCTTCACTCCCCACTCCCACGAGACCGCCGACAAGCTCGACTCCGCCCTGGAGTCCTCGGCCCGCGGTATGCGCGCCCTGTGGGTGTCGCTCGCGGTGCTCGGCGCGACGGCGCTGGCGCAGGCGGTCGTGGTCGTGATGTCCGGGTCGGTCGCGCTGCTCGGCGACACGGTGCACAACGCGGCGGACGCGCTGACCGCCGTACCGCTGGGCATCGCGTTCGTGCTCGGCCGCCGCGCGGCGACCCGGCGCTTCACCTACGGCTACGGCCGGGCCGAGGATCTGGCCGGTATCGCGATCGTGCTGACGATCGCCGCGTCCGCGGCCTTCGCGGCCTGGGCGGCGGTGGACCGACTGCTCGATCCGCGGCCCGTCACGCATGTCATGGCGGTCGCGGGGGCCGCGCTGGCCGGTTTCGTCGGCAACGAGTGGGTGGCCAGGTACCGGATCCGGGTCGGGCGGGAGATCGGCTCGGCCGCGCTGGTCGCCGACGGACTGCACGCCCGTACCGACGGGTTCACCTCGCTGGCCGTGCTGATCGGCGCCGCCGGTTCGGCGCTGGGGTGGCAACTCGCCGATCCCCTCGTGGGGTTGGCGATCACCGCCGCCATCGCGCTGGTGCTGCGGGACGCGGCGCGCGAGGTGTTCCGGCGCGTGATGGACGCCGTCGATCCCGAACTCGTGGACCGGGCCGAGCACGCCGTGCGGGAGGTCCAAGGGGTGCGCGGAGTGGGCGAGTTGCGGCTGCGCTGGATCGGGCACCGACTGCGCGCCGAGGTGTCGGTCGTGGTGGACGGGGAGGCGACGGTACGGCAGGCCCACGCGGTCGCCGTGGCGGCGGAACACGCGCTGCTGCACGCGGTACCGCGGCTCACCGCGGCCCTGGTGCACGCCGATCCGGCGCCGGTGCCGGGCGAGCCGGATCCGCACGGGGAGTTGGCCCACCACCACAGCATGGCCTGAGGTCAGGCGACCCCGAGACCTTCGAGTACGACAGCGCCCGGAAGTTCCGCGAACGCCTTGCCGGGGACGAGGAGTTTGCCGCGCCGGCGTCCGCTGCCGACCAGGACGTAGGGCAGGTCGACCACGGCCGAGTCCACCAACACCGGCCAGTCGGCGGGGAGTCCGATGGGGGTGATGCCGCCGTACTCCATGCCGCTCTCGCCGGTAGCCGTGTCCATCGACGCGAACGAGACCTTGCGGGCGCCGAGTTGGCGGCGGACCAGGCCGTTGACGTCGGCGCGGGTGGTGGACAGGATCACGCAGGCGGCGAGCGTGGTCTCGCCGCCGCGCTTCCCGGCCACGACCACGCAGTTCGCGGACCGCTCCAGCAGCTCCCGGCCGTAGCGCTCGACGAAGGCGGCGGTGTCGGCCCACTCCGGGTCGGTGTCGACGTAGACGATCTGGTCGGCGGGGACGGTGCTGGGCCAGCCGCGCACGGCCTCGGCGACCGGGCGGATCAGTTCGTCGAGGCAGTCGGGGGCGGGAGTGGCGTGGTCGAAGTGTCCGATGGGTGCGTGCATGACGGCACGTTAACAGTCGTACGGCGGCCGTTCACGGGGTGTCGCGGTGGACCGGCGGGACGGACACCGCCATCACCATCTCCATCGGTACAGCGCCCCGATTCCCGTATGTGTGCGGGGTGTTGGCCTCGAAGGTGGCGCTCGCGCCGGCCGGGACGAGGTGGTCCTCGCCGTCCACGGTGAGGGTCAGTTCGCCGGTGGTGACATGGACGAGTTCGACGGTGCCGGTGGGGTGGGGCTCGGAGGGGCTGCTCTCCCCCGGCATCAGCCGCCAGTCCCACATCTCCAGCGGTCCGGGCGCCTCGGTGCCGGCGAGGAGGCGGTTGTAGCTGCCGGCCTCGGTGTGCCACAGCCGGACGGCCCGGTCGGCGGGGACGATGCGGACCTTCGGGCCCTGTTCGTAGTCGAGCAGGGTGGTGATGCTGACCCCGAGGGCGTCACCGATCTTGACGACCGTACCGATGCTGGGATTGGTGCGGGCCTGCTCGATCTGGATGAGCATGCCCCGGCTGACGGCGGCCCGCGCGGCCAGTACGTCCAGGGTGAAGCCGCGCACCGAGCGCCAGTGCTTGACGTTGCGCGCCAGGGACTGGTTCAGCAGGTCGAGGTCCGACACGTTCCGTCCATACCTTCAGTTCAATATTATGGATGACAGGGTTCACTTCACTGAACTACGATGTGGTGCACCCGATCGTTCACCGAACTGTACTGCGAGGCACCCCGTGACAGCATTCTTCGCCCTGGCCACCAGCCTCCTGTGGGGACTGGCCGACTTCGGCGGAGGTCTGCTCACTCGAAGGTCCCCGGCGCTGACGGTCGTCGTCGTGTCACAGGGGATCGCGGCGGTCGTGCTCGGGGCGGTCGTGGTCGCCACCGGGGGCTGGAGCGAGGCCGGGCCGCGCCTGTGGTTCGCGTTCGCGGCGGGGCTGGTGGGACCGATCGCGCTCCTCTCCTTCTACAAGGCGCTCGCGCTGGGCCCGATGGGCGTCGTCTCACCGCTCGGCACGCTGAGCGTGGCCGTGCCGGTCGGTCTCGGGCTGTTCCTCGGGGAGCGGCCCGGGCTGACGCAGCTGGCGGGGATCGCGGTCGCGGTCACCGGAGTCGTCCTGGCGGGCGGCCCGCAGTTGCGGGGCGCGCCCGTGCAGCGGCGGACCATCCTGCTGACGCTGATCGCCGCGCTCGGTTTCGGCACGGTGTTCGCGCTGATCGCGGAGGCGTCCACCAACGTCACCGGCCTCTTCCTCTCGCTGTTCGTGCAGCGGGTGACGAGTGTGGCCACGGGCGGGGCCGCGCTCTGCGTCTCCGTGCGGCGGGGCGGGACCGCGCTCCCGGAGGGCGGCTTCCGCTGGGCCTCGCTGTCGGCGCTGGGCTTCGTGGGGCTCGCCGATGTCGCGGCCAACGGGACGTACTCGATCGCCGCGCAGCACGGGCCGATCACCGTGGCGGCTGTCCTCGCCTCGCTCTATCCGGTTGTCACGTCGCTGGCCGCGCGCGGCTTCCTGAGCGAGCGACTGCGGGCGGTTCAGGCGGCGGGGGCTGGGCTCGCGCTGGTGGGGACGTTGTTGCTGGCCACGGGGTGAGCGCCGCTCAGGCTTCGGCGTCCAGTTCCGCCAGCCGCGCGATCGTGTCGTCGTCGAGTTCGGCGAGCCGCGCCGCGGTCTCCTCGTCCAGGCCCGCGAGCGCGTTCAGCTGGTCCGGGGTGACGCCCTCGGGGATCGGCACCGGCGCGGGCGTCCGCAGCGGCGGCTGCCAGCCCTCCGCCGGAGTCCACCGTCGTACGACGCGTGCGGGCGCGCCCGCCACCACGGCATGGTCGGGCACGGTGCCCCGGACCACCGCACCGGCCGCCACCACCACGTTCCGGCCGATCCGCGCGCCCGGCAGGATCACCGCGCCGGTGCCGATCCAGCAGCCCGGGCCGATCTCGACGGGCTCCATGCGCGGCCACTGCTTGCCGATGGGCTCGTGCGGGTCGTCGTAGGAATGGTTCGTGGAGGTGACGTAGACGTACGGCCCGAAGTAGCAGTCACTGCCGATGGTGACCGTCGTGTCGGCGATGACATGGCTGCCGCGGCCGAGGACGACGCCGTCGCCGAGGCGCAGGATCGGGTCGGGGCCGAGGTCGAGGTCGGGCATCAGGCCCGCGGTGAGGGTGACTTGTTCGCCGACGATGCAGTGGGCGCCGAGATGGATCCAGGGTTCGCCGAAGACCGTGCCCAGCGGGAAGGCGAGTCTGGTACCTGTTCCCATCGCGCCGAAGCGGAACCGTCCCGGGTGTGCGGCGGTCACAGAGCCCGTGCGCTGCACCCAGGCCCAGCCCGCGTGGACAGCGCGTTGCGCGAGGTGGCGGCGCCATTCTGAGAACGTGTTCTTGCGCTTGGGCACCCGCTCACGGTACTCAGCGTGAGCCGCACCCATGAGGTCCGGCCGCTGTGATCTTCGCCCTACCCGATGACGTACCGTGCGGGTGTCTCCGACGGTTGGGAGGGTCTTATGACGCACAGGGCGTTGATCGTAGGTATTGGTGGCAGGGAGCCGGAGGTCGATGAGTCGGCGTTCGTGGCTCCTACGGCGTCCCTGATCGGGGCCGTGACGCTGTCTGCGGGGGCGAGTGTCTGGTACGGGGCCGTGTTGCGCGGTGACGTCGAGCGGATCGTCATCGGGGCGAGCAGCAATATCCAGGACAACTGCACGCTGCACGCCGATCCCGGGTTTCCCGTGACCGTCGGGGAGCGGGTGTCCGTGGGGCACAACGCCGTTGTGCACGGGGCGACCGTTGAGGACGATTGCTTGATCGGGATGGGGGCTACGGTGCTCAACGGGGCGGTGATCGGGGCGGGTTCGCTCGTTGCCGCGCAGGCGTTGGTGCCGCAGGGGATGGTTGTGCCGACGGGGTCACTGGTCGCGGGGGTGCCGGCGAAGGTACGGCGCGAGCTCACCAGTGAGGAACGTGAGGGGTTGACCCTCAACGGGACCATGTATGCGGAGTTGGCCAAGGCGCATCGCGAAGTGCATCAGTAGACCGGCTGGCGGGTGCGGGTCGTTTGTGGCTGGTCGCGCAGTTCCCCGCGCCCCTGTTTACTCGGCGGCGTTGACTGGCTCGGGTTCCTTTTTCGCCGCGTTCATCTTCTGCGCCTTGCGCCTCACCATCAACATCGAGGCCAGGCCCACCAGTACCGCCGCTGCCAGGCCGAAGTACGAGAAGCGCTTCAGCCAGTCCTCGGCGACGATGCCCACGTAGTAGACGACTGCCGTGGTGCCGCCTGCCCAGATGATTCCGCCGAGGAGGTTGGCGATCAGGAACTTCCAGTAGGGCATGTGCAGTACGCCCGCGAGCGGCCCGGCGAAGATGCGGAGCAGGGCGATGAAGCGACCGAAGAAGACGGCCCACATGCCCCACTTCTCGAACGACCGCTCCGCGGTGGCCACATGGCCCTCGCTGAAGTGTCTGGGGAACTTGTCGGCGAGCCAGGCGAGCAGCGGGCGTCCGCCCTTGCGGCCGATCGCGTAGCCGATGGAGTCGCCGATCACCGCGCCGAGGCTGGCGCAGGCGCCGAGGATGACCGGGTTGATGCCGGAGTGCTGGGAGGAGAGCAGCGCCGCCGAGACCAGGACGATCTCGCCCGGCAGCGGGATGCCCAGGCTCTCCACCCCGATGACCAGCGCCACCAAGGCGTAGACGGCCACTGGGGGAACCGTGTCGAGCCATTCCTGGACGTGCAACGCCGGTCCTCCCGAGTTCGCGTACCGCCTTGCCTGCGCGCGCCGCGCAAAAGGGCGCACTCCGGGAAGGGTACCGCTCGCCGTCACGGGCCGACGCCCCGCCGATCGAGCGCATCGGAACCGCTCCGTTACCTACTGAGCGGGCAGAAAGGGCTCCCACTCCCCTCAATTCACTTAAGGTAGCCTTGCCTAAGTTGGCCGGTTTCCGGAGGGTGGCTGGTGGGAGCAGGGGAACTGTCTGGGCGGGATGTCCTGACGCGCTCGGTCAAGGGACAGATGCGGCGCGTCGCTCTCGGCTCGGCGCTCGGATGCGTGCACCAACTGGGGGAAGCCCTGGTGCCGGTGCTCATCGGCGTCGTCATCGATCAGGCCGTCGCCGGTCAGAACGCGGGGCGGCTCGCGCTCTGGCTCGGCGTGCTGGCCTTCATGTACGTGACGCTGTCGTGGAGTTTCCGGCTCGGCGCCAAGGCCGGTGAGCGCGGGGCCGAAGAGGCCGCGCACACACTGCGGTTGGCGATCGTGGGCCGGGTGCTCGATGCGCGCGGCGGTGCCGAGGACGGGCGGCTGCCCGGTGAGCTGGCCAATGTCGCCACCGAGGACGCCAAGCGGGTCGGCGCGGTCAACATGGCGCTGATGAGCGGGATTTGGGCCGTCGCGGGAGTCGCGGTGAGTGCCGTCGCGCTGCTGCTGATCTCGGTGACGCTCGGGCTGATCGTGCTGCTGGGCACGCCTGTTCTGCTGTGGCTGGGGCATCTGCTGTCCAAGCCGCTGGAGCGGCGCAGCGAGGCCGAGCAGGACCGGGCCGCCCATGCCTCGGGCGTGGCCGCCGACCTGGTGGCCGGGCTGCGGGTGTTGAAGGGTCTCGGCGCGCAGCGGGCCGCCGTCGAGCGGTATCGGCGGACCAGTCGTATCTCCCTTGCCGCCACGCTGCGTTCGGCGCGTGCCGAGTCCTGGCAGACCGGGCTCGTGCTCGCGCTCACCGGTGGGTTCATCGCGCTGATCGCCCTGGTGGGCGGGCGGCTCGCCCTCAACGGGTCTCTCACGTTGGGGCAGTTGGTGTCGGCGGTGGGGCTCGCGCTGTTCCTGCTGGGGCCGTTGGAGACGTTCGCGTGGGTCAACGCCGAGCTGGCGCAGGGCCGGGCCTCGGCCGCCCGGGTCGCGGAGGTGCTCGCCACCGGGCACGCCGTCGTGGACGGCGACGACCCGGTCACCGAACCCGTGCGCGGCGAACTGCGGCTGCGGGGCGTACGACTCGGCGGCCTCGACGGTGTCGATCTCGACCTGCGCGCGGGGCGGTTGACCGGCATCGCGGTGACGGATCCGGCCGGAGCCGAGGCGCTGTTGCGCTGTCTGGGCCGGGAGACCGACCCCGAGTCGGGCTCGGTGGAGCTGGACGGTGTGCCGCTGACTCGGCTGGATCCGACGGGACTTCGGGCGGCGGTGCTGGTCGCCGCCCATGACGCGGCCCTGTTCGAGGGCTCGTTGGCGGCCAACGTGACTCCGGAGGAGGAGTCCGCGAGCGCGGCGGCCGACCTCCGTACCGAGCAGGCCATGGCCGCCGCCCGTGCCGACGAGGTCGCCGAGTCCCTGCCGTACGGGACCGCCACCGGTGTCGGCGAGGGCGGCCGGTCGCTGTCGGGCGGGCAGCGTCAACGCGTGCTGCTGGCACGGGCGTTGCGGGCCGGGCCGTCCGTCCTGGTCGTGCACGATCCGACGACCGCCGTCGACACGGTGACCGAGGCACGGATCGCGGAGGGGCTGCGCGAGTTCCGGCAGGGCCGCACCACGATCGTCGTGACCAACAGCCCGGCACTTCTCGCCGTCACCGACCACGTGATCCTCCTCGACGCCGGACGCGTCGGCGCCGAGGGCACCCACGCGGAGCTGGTGCGGACCGACGCGACCTACCGGACGGCGGTGCTGGCATGACGACGACGGACGACATACGGACAGACTCCGAAGCCCTACGGACGGACTCCGACCGTGCGCTGCTCCCCACCGCCACGCCCGCCCGTACCCGTGCCGCGGTCCGTGAACTGCTGCGTCCGCAGCGGGGGTTGGCCTTCGCCGGGTTCGGGCTGATGGTGGTCGCCACGGCCGTCGGGCTGCTCACCCAGCCGCTGCTGGGCCATATCGTCGACGTGGTCACCGAGCGCCGCTCCCCCGACGCGCTCACACTGCCCGTGGTCGCGCTGGCCGGGGTCGCCGTGGTCCAGGGCGTGACGACCGCGCTGGGCATGTCGCTGGTGTCCCGGCTCGGTGAGACCGCGCTCGCGCGGCTACGCGAACTGTTCGTCGAGCGGGCCCTGTCGCTGCCCCTGGACCGGATCGAGAAGGCCGGCTCCGGCGACCTCAACTCCCGTGTGACGCGGGACGTTTCACGGGTCGCGGACGCGGTGCGCGGCGCGCTGCCCGAACTGGCGCGGTCCGCGCTGTCGATCGTTCTGACGTTGGGCGCGCTCGCCCTGCTCGACTGGCGGTTCCTGCTCGCCGCGCTGATCGCCGTGCCCGTGCAGGCGCACACCGCCCGCTGGTATGTGCGCAACGCCGTTCCCCTGTACGCCAAGGAGCGCATCGCGACCGGCACCCAGCAGCAGCAGTTGCTGGACACCATCGGCGGGGCGCGGACCGTACGGGCGTACCGGCTACAGAAGGGGCACACCCGGCAGGTCACCGAACGCTCGCGCGCGGCCGTGGAGTTGACGATGAGCGGGGTGCGGCTGATGCTGCGCTTCTACAGTCGGCTGCACATCGCCGAGTATCTGGGGCTGTCCGCCGTCCTGGTCACCGGGTTCCTGCTGGTGCGCGACGGTTCCGCCTCGGTCGGTACGGCCACCGCGGCCGCGCTCTACTTCCACAGTCTCTTCGGTCCGGTCAACACCGCGCTGGTGCTGCTGGACGACGCCCAGTCGGCAACTGCCGGACTGGCCCGGCTCGTTGGTGTCGTGGACGAGCCCGCGCCGGTGGTCGCCGGACACGCGGACGACCGTACGACCGCGGCCGGACCCCCGTCCGTGACGCTGACCGGTGTCTCGCACTCCTACGTGCCGGGCCGCCCGGTGCTGCACGACGTCGACCTGGAGATCCGGCCCAAGGAGCGGGTCGCGCTGGTCGGGACGACCGGTGCGGGCAAGACGACGCTCGCCAAGCTGGTCGCGGGGCTGCACCGCCCGCAGGCGGGCCGGATCGACGTCGGCGGCGAAGAGCCGGACGAGGCAGGGCAGTTGGTCGGGCTCGTCACGCAGGAGGTCCACGTCTTCGCCGGGCCGCTCGTCGACGATCTGCGGCTGGCCCGCCCCGACGCGCACATCGAGGAACTGCGGGAGGCGCTCGACACGGTGGGCGCGCTCGGCTGGGCCGAGGCGCTGCCGGAGGGCCTGGACACGGTCGTGGGCGACGGCGGTCACCGGCTGACCGCCGACCGCGCCCAGCAACTCGCCCTGGCCCGGCTGCTGTTGGCCGACCCGCCGGTCGTAGTGCTCGACGAGGCCACGGCGGAGGCGGGCAGTTCGGGCGCCCGCCAGCTCGACGAGGCCGCCGAACAGGCCCTGCGCGGCCGTACCGCACTCGTCGTGGCGCACCGGCTGAGCCAGGCCGCCTCCGCGGACCGGGTGGTCGTCCTCAGCGACGGCCGGGTCGTGGAGAACGGCACGCACGACGAACTCCTCGCCGCCCAGGGCCAGTACGCCGCTCTCTGGCAGGCCTGGTCCGACAGCCGTTCCTCCGGCACCCCCTGAACCCGTCACCCCCCGCCGTACCCATCGCGACGAACAGAAGGATCATCCGATGCCCCGCGCCACCAGAGCCTCCCGGCTGTCCGGCCTGCTCGCCTCCGTACTCCTGCTGGCCGTCACGGCGGTGGGCTGCGGTTCCTCCGACTCCGGTTCCGACACGTCCTCTTCAGAGACGGCGGGTTCGGAGGCGAAGGTCTCCGCCGACGCGTTCCCCGTGACGATCGCCCACAAGTTCGGCAGTACGACGATCAAGTCCGAGCCCAAGCGCATCGTCACCGTCGGTCTCACCGACCAGGACGCCGTCCTCGCCCTCGGCAAGGTGCCGGTCGGCACGACCGAGTGGCTCGGCGGCTACAAGGGTGCCATCGGCCCGTGGGCCACGGACAAGCTGGGGAGTTCGCCCGCGCCGACCGTCCTCAAGGACACCGGCACCGGCCCCCAGGTGGAGAAGATCGCCGCCCTGAAGCCCGATCTGATCCTCGCCGTCTACTCGGGCCTGACCAAGGCCCAGTACCAGAGCCTGTCGCAGTTCGCGCCGGTCGTCGCCCAGCCGAAGGCCTACAACGACTACGGCGTGCCGTGGCAGCAGCAGACCGAGGAGATCGGCCAGGCGCTCGGCAAGGCCGACGAGGCCAAGACCCTGGTGGCGGGCGTCGAGGCCAAGTTCACCGCGGCCGAGAAGGCCAACCCCGCCTTCGCCGGCGCCTCCGCCGTCATGGCCACCCCGTACGAGGGCGTCTTCGTCTACGGCAGCCAGGACCCGCGCTCCCGGCTCCTGTCCGACTTGGGCTTCTCGCTCCCGAAGGACCTCGACAAGGTCATCGGGGACACGTTCGGCGCCAACATCAGCAAGGAGCGCTACGACCTGCTCGACCAGAAGGTCGCCGTGTGGATCGTGCCGGACACCACCACGGCCGTCACCAAGCTGCACGACGACAAGATCTACGGCGACCTGAACGTGGTGAAGCAGGGCCGCGAGGTCTTCATCAAGGAGACCAGTGACTACGGCAACGCGGTATCCCTGTCTACTGTGTTGAGCATCCCCTACGTCCTGGACCGCCTGGTGCCGCAGCTCGCGGCGGCGGTGGACGGCAAGACGTCGACGAAGGTGGAGCAGCCCGCATCCTGACCCAAGTGAAGGGGGCCGGTCCGAGTTCACGACTCGGACCGGCCCCCCTTTCGTGTGCTCAGGCCCCGTCGACCAGGCTCTTGGGCCGCATGTCCGTCCAGTTGGTCTCGATGTGGTCCAGGCACTCCTGCCGGGCGGCGGGCCCGTGCGCGACCGTCCAGCCGGCCGGTACGTCCACGAAGTCGGGCCACAGGCTGTACTGGCCCTCGTCGTTGACGAGGACGGAGTAGACGCCTTCGGGGTTCTCGAACGGGTTGCTCATGTCAGGGCTTCCTTGCCTTTCGTGCGTTCTGGTGGGTAAGTGCTGTTCGGTCAGGGCTTGTTGAGGGCGTCCGCCCGTCGTACGACGGCCTCCAGCGCCCGGAACCAGGTGCGGGCCAGGTCCTGGACCCGTTCCTCGGTGAGGAGTTCGGCCGCGTACGCCCAGTGGGCGCTGAGTTCCGGGCCCTCGGGACGGTTCTCGGTGATGGCGTTGAGGGTCAGGGCGTGGGACATCGGCTGGCCGGGGTCGGCGTCGAGGTCGGCCGCGTCGTCCTCGGGGGCGTAGGACCAGTCGGCCGCGGCCGGGCGGTCGAAGCGGCCCATGTAGTTGAACTCGATCTGCGGCTCGGCGAGTTGGGCGAGGAGCGGGCCGGTCCCGGAGTTGAGATGGCGCAGCAGTCCGTGTCCGATTCCGGCCGTGGGCAGCGCGGTGAGGTGGGCACGGACGCGGGCCAGGGCCGTGTCCAGTGCGGGTCCGCCCGCGAAGGCGTCCGCCAAGTCGGCCTGGCCCGGGTCGAGTCGTACGGGTACGACGCTGGTGAACCAGCCGACGGTACGGGACAGGTCGGCGTCGCCCGCGAGTTGCTCCTCGCGGCCGTGGCCTTCCAGGTCGACCAGGACGGGCCCGCCGGTGCGCCCGGCGCCGAGTGTCCGGGTCCGCCAGTCCCCGACCGCCAGCGCGAACGCGGTGAGCAGGACGTCGTTGACGGTGGCGCCGAAGGCCGCCGGGGCGCGGCTCAGCAGCGGTTCGGTGAGGTCGGCGGGCAGGGTCAGGGAGAGGTAGCGGGTGGTGGCGACGGTGTCCCGGGCCGGGTCGAGCGGACGGGCCAGCGGAAGGCCCGCCCCTTCGGCGAGGGCGGAGGTCCACCACGGCAGTTCGTCCTCGGTGGCGGGGTCGCCCGCGCGGGTCCCGAGGAGCCGGGACCAGCGGGCGAACGACAGCTCCACGGGGGCGAGTTCGGCCGTACGACCGCCTCGGACCGCCGCCCAGGCGGTGGCCAGGTCGGGCAGGAGGACGCGCCAGGAGACGCCGTCGATCACCAGGTGGTGGACGAGGATCAGCAACCGCCCGGGCTGTCCGGGTCCGGCGTCGAACCAGACCGCCCGGACCATCGCCCCGCTGTCGGGGTCGAGCCCCGCCCGTGCCGCTTCGGCGTGTCGGGAGATGGCGGCGCGCAGTCCGGCCTCGTCCGACCCGCGTACATCGGCCCGGGTGAGCCAGGTGCTGACGTCGGTGTCCTCGGCCGGGGGCACCCGCAGACTCCACTCCGGTGCGCGTACGAGCCGCGCCCGGAGCATGTCGTGCCGGTCGGCGAGTGCCTTGAGCACGGCCACCAGGCCGGGTTCGGTGAGGTCGGCGGGGGTCTGGACCAGGGCCGCCTGGTGGTAGGCGGCGATGGGGCCGCCGCGCTCCAGCAGGCCGCGCATGATCGGGGTGAGCGGGACGGTGCCGGTGCCGTCGTCGTGGACGGCGTGCCGTTCGGCGGTGCCCAGCGGGACGGCAACTGCCGCGAGGGCGGCGACGGTTCGGTGCTGGAAGACCTGGCGCGGGGTGACGCGCAGGCCGCCCGCCCGTGCTCGTGCGACCAGTTGCATCGCGACGATGCTGTCGCCGCCGAAGGTGAAGAAGTCGTCGTCCGTGCCGACCGCCTCGGCGGGCAGCCCGAGGGCGTCCGCGAACAGGTCGCGCAGGGTGCGCTCGGCGTCGTTCTCAGGGGCCCGGCCGCCGCCCGTGGCGGTGAAGTCCGGGGCGGGCAGGGCGGATCGGTCGAGCTTGCCGTTGGACATCAGCGGCAGCCGGTCGAGGACGACCACGGCGGCCGGGACCATGTAGTCGGGCAGCACGGCGGCGGCATGGGCGCGCAGGTCCGACCCGTCCGCGCCGTCGGCTACCGCGTAGGCGATCAACTGCCGTATGCCGGGCCGGTGTTCGCGGGCCACGACGACGGTCTGGGTGACGGCCGGGTGGGTGTCCAACGCGGCCTCGATCTCGGCGAGTTCGATACGGAAGCCACGGATCTTGACCTGGTCGTCGGTGCGGCCCGCGAACTCCAGCTGGCCGTCCTCGGTCCAGCGGGCCAGGTCGCCGGTGCGGTACATGCGCTCGCCGGGCCGGGTGGCGTACGGGTCGGCGACGAAGCGCTCGGCGGTCAGGCCGGGCCGGTCGAGGTAGCCACGGGCCAGACCGGGCCCCGACAGGTACAACTCGCCGGTGACGCCGGGCGGTACGGGGCGCAGGGCGGTGTCGAGGACGTAGGCGCGGGACTCGTGGACGGGGCGTCCGACGACCGGGGTGGCGCTGTCACGGACCCGGCCGACGAGCGCGTCGACGGTGGCCTCGGTGGGGCCGTACAGGTTGAACGCCTCGGTGTCCGGGAGCGCGGCGAGCCGCGTCCACAGCGACTCGGGTACGGCCTCGCCGCCGAAGCCGACCACCGCGAGCGGGCAGTCGCCCTCGGTGCCGATCAGTCCGCTGTCCGCCATCTGCGCGAGCAGCGACGGGGTGACCTCGATGAAGTCGATGCCCCGGCCGCGGATGAACTCGGCGAGGAGTTCGGGGTCACGGCGGGTCTCGTCGTCCGCGATGTGCAGCGCGTGTCCGTCCAGCAGCCACAACTGCGGCTGCCAGGAGGCGTCGAAGGAGAACGACCAGGCGTGACCGACCCGCAGGCGTCGCAGTCCGGTGCGCTCCCTGGCCACCTGGTGCAGGTCGTGGCGGTGGCTGTGGAAGAGATTGGCGATGCCTCGCTGGGTGACGACGACACCCTTGGGGCGGCCGGTGGAGCCGGAGGTGTAGATGACGTAGGCGGGGTGGTCGGGGCCGGGGGCGACGGGTTCCGCCTGCGGCAGTCCGTCGTCCGGGGCATCAAGTCGCAGTACCGGTACGCCGGTTGGGGGCAGCGTGGCGGCGGTCTCGTCCGTGGCCAGGATCAGCACGGGGCGGGCGTCGTCGAGCATGCCGGTCAGGCGGGAGGCGGGCAGGTCGGGGTCGAGGGGCAGATAGGCGGCGCCCGCCTTCATCACGGCGAGGATCGCGGCGATGTGATCGACGGTGCGGGGCAGCGCGAGGGCCACGATCCGCTCGGGCCCGGCGCCGTGTCCGGCGAGGGTGCGCGCCAACTGGTCCGTGCGGGCGTCGAGTTCACCGAAGGTGTAGGTCGTACGACCGTCGGTGACGGCGATCGCGTCCGGGCCCGCGGCGGCCTGCGCGGAGAACAACTCCGGGACCGTGCGGAGGCGTTCAGCGTCCGGGAGCGCGGTGTCGTTCCAACTCTCCAGGACGGTGCGCAGGTCGGCGGGGCCGAGCAGGTCGAGTCGTCCGACGGGGCGGTCGGGGTCGGCCGCCATCCCGGTGAGGAGGGTGGTCAGGGCGTCCGAGATCCGTCGTACGATGGCCGGTTGGAACAGGTCGGGACGGAACTCGGCGGTCAGCCGCAGCCGTTCGGCGGGCTCGATCGCCCAGGCGAACGGGTAGTGGGTGGAGTCCTCGTGGTCGCGGACTGTGACGCGCGGCCCTTCGCCGTCCTCGTCGGCGTCGGCGACCGGGTACGACTCGAACACCACCAGGGTGTCGAAGAGTTCACCGAGCCCGGCGGCCCGCTGGATGTCGGCGAGACCGAGGTGCTGGTGCGCGATGAGGGCGGACTGCTCGTCCTGGAGCCGGGTCAGGAGGGCGGCCGTGCTCTCCTCGGGGCGGACGTTCACCCGTACCGGCACGGTGTTGATGATCAGGCCGATCATCGACTCGGCGCCGTCGAGTTCGGGCGAGCGCCCGGCGACGGTGGCGCCGAACACCACGTCGTCGCGTCCGGTGAGTCGGCCGAGGAGCACGCCCCAGGCCGCCTGGACGAGGGTGTTGACGGTGACGCCCCGGCGACGCGCGAACGCCTCCAGCTCCGCCGTACGGTCCGGGTCCAGCTCCACGGTGTGGGTGCTCGGTACGACGGCGGCCCGGTCGGGGTCGACCGGCGCGAGCCGGGTCGGCTCGGCCAGCCCGCCGAGCGCCTCGGCCCAGGCCGCGGTGGAAGCGGCCGGGTCCTGGGCGGCGAGCAGCCGCAGGTGTTCGCGGTACGGGGCGGGCGCGGCCGGAGTGCGGCCCTCGTAACGGGCCCACAGCTCGGCGGTGAGCAGTGGCAACGACCAGCCGTCCAGCAGGAGATGCTGGTGCGACAGCACGAGCCGGTGCCGGTCCGGACCGAGCCGGGCCAGCAACAGCCGTAGCAGCGGCGGGTGTTCGGGATCGAAGCGGCGCCGCTCCTGCACGAGCAGCCGCTCCCACTCTCCCGGGTCGTCGCTCAGGTCGAGCTGCCGCCACGGCAGTACGGCCGTACGCGGTACGACGGCCACGGGCCGACCGGAGGACAGGTGCCGGAAGCCGCTGCGCAGGTTCTCGTGCGCGTCGAGCACGGACTGGGCGGCGGTGTGCAACCGGTCGGCGTCCAGGGGGCCTTCGAGGTCGTAGGAGACCTGGACGGTGTAGACGTCAGGGCCGTCGTCGCCCGAGTCGAGGGCGGCGTGGAAGAGCAGGCCGGCCTGGAGCGGGGAGACGGGCAGGACCTCGGTTCCGGCGGGCAGCGCGGCGAGTTCGGCGCGCTCGTCGTCGGTGAGGTCGAGCAGCGCGGTGTCGTCGGCGCGCTCGGCGGTGACCGTGGTCGCGGTCACGGTGGCCAGCCCCGCCGCCGACTTGTGGCGGAAGACGTCACGCGGGCTGAAGGTGAGCCCGGCGGCACGTGCGCGGGCGACCAGTTGCATGGCCACGATGCTGTCGCCGCCGAGGGTGAAGAAGTCGTCCTCGACACCGACCCGTTCGAGCCCGAGGACATCCGCGACGAGCGCGCAGAGGGTCTCCTCAAGGGCCGTGCGCGGCCGGGTGTCGGTGACCTCGGCGGCGAAGTCGGGGGCCGGTAGGGCGCGGCGGTCCAGCTTGCCGTTGGGGGTGAGCGGGAGGGCGTCGAGCGTGACGACGGCGGCCGGGACCATGTGGTCGGGCAGCGAACGGGCGGTGTGGGCGCGGAGTTCGGCGGATTCGGCGGGGGTTCCGGCCGGTACGACGTACGCCACGAGCCGTTCGTCGCGTACGACGACGGTGGCGTGCGCGACGCTCTCGTGCGTGGCCAACACGCTCTCGATCTCGCCGAGTTCGATCCGGAAGCCGCGCAGTTTCACCTGGTCGTCGGCGCGGCCCAGGTACTCCAGTTCGCCGTCCGGGGTCCAGCGGGCCAGGTCGCCGGTGCGGTACATGCGCGCGCCGGGCTCGGTGGCGTACGGGTCGGCCACGAAGCGTTCGGCGGTCAGGGCGGAGCGGCCGAGGTAGCCGCGCGCCAACTGGACGCCCGCCAGGTACAGTTCGCCGGCCACGCCGGGCGGTACGGGGCGCAGCTGGGCGTCGAGGACGTAGGTGCGGGTGTTCCACACCGGGCGGCCGATCGGCACGGTGGCCGGGGTGGCGGGCACCTCGTGGGCGGTGACGTCGACGGACGCCTCCGTCGGGCCGTAGAGGTTGTGCAGACGTGCGGTCGGCAGGACCTGGTGGAAGCGGGTGGCCAGCGGGGCGGGCAACGCCTCGCCGCTGCACATCACTTGGCGCAGGTCGGTGCGGCCGGTGGCGGTGGGTTCGTCGAGGAAGGCGCGGAGCATCGACGGCACGAAGTGGGCCGTGGTGATGTGCTGACGTCGGATCAGGTCGGCGAGGTAGGCCGGGTCCTGGTGGCCTTCGGGGCGGGCCACGACGAGCGTCGCCCCGGTGATGAGCGGCCAGAAGAACTCCCACACCGACACGTCGAATCCGGCCGGGGTCTTCTGGAGCACCCGGTCGTCGGCGTCGAGGCGGTAGGTGTCCTGCATCCACAACAGGCGGTTGGTGATGCCCTGGTGGGGGACAGTGACGCCCTTGGGGCGCCCGGTGGAGCCGGAGGTGTAGATGACGTAGGCGGGGTGGCGGGGGTCGTGGGCGGTGGGCAGCGGCGCGTGCGCCGGGTGGTCGGGCGTGCCGTCGGTGTCCACCGTGAGGGTGGGCACGTCGGTGTCCGGGAGGGCGACGCCCTCGGCGGTGACCAGGCAGACCGGGCGGGCGTCGGTGAGCGTGTAGGCGAGTCGGTCGGCCGGGTAGCCGGTGTCCAGGGGCAGATAGGCGGCGCCCGCGCGGTGCACGGCGAGCAGGGCGACCACGAGGGCGAGGGAGCGCGGCAGGGCGACGGCCACGACGGCCTCGGCCCGCGCGCCGTGCGCGGCGAGGGTGTGGGCCAACTTCTCGACGCGTAGGTCGAGTTCGGCGTAGGTGAGGGCGGTGTCCTCGAAGACGACCGCCGTGGCCTCGGGGGTTCGGGCGACCTGGCAGCGGAACTGCTCGGGCAGGGTGAGGTCGGGGACGGTGCGGGTGGTGGTGTTCCAGTCGGTGAGGACGAGGGCGCGTTCGTCGTCGCGGAGGATGTTGAGGGCGCCGAGGCGACGGTCGGGGTCGAGGGCTATCTGGGCGAGCAGTGACTCCAGTCGCCGGGCGAGGAGTTCGGCGGTCGACTCGTCGAAGAGGTCGGCGCTGTACTCGATCCAGCACCGCATGCCGTCCGCGCCCTGCTCGACGAAGTCGAAGCTGAGGTCGAACTTGGCGCCCTGCTGGCCGAGTTCCTCGCGGCGCGCGGTCAGTCCGGGCAGGGCGGGGGTGGGGCCCTCGTCGTCGAGGTGGACGACCATCACCTGGAACAGCGGGTGCCGGGCCAGCGAGCGGGCCGGGTTGACCGCCTCGACCAGGCGCTCGAAGGGCAGGTCCTGGTGCTCGTAGGCGGCGAGGTCGGTGTCCCGGACGCGGGCGAGCAGATCGGCGAACGTGGGGTCGCCGGACAGATCGGTGCGCAGGACAAGGGTGTTGACGAAGAACCCGACCAGGTCTTCGAGCTGCTCGTCGGCCCGTCCGGAGATCGGCGCGCCGAGCGGGATGTCGTCCCCGGCGCCGAGCCGGTGCAGCAGCGCGGCGACGGCGGCCTGGGTGACCATGAACATACTGACGCCGTGGCGGCGGGCCAACGCCCGCAGTTCTGACATCCGTTGAGCATCGAGAGTCAGGCCGACCGCGCCACCCCGGTGGCTGCTCTCCAGCGGGCGGGGGCGGTCGACGGGCAGCGCGAGCTCGTCGGGGAGGCCCGCCAAGGTGTCCTGCCAGTAGGCGAGTTGGCGGGACTGGCGGCTGTCCGGGGCGTCGGGGTCGCCGAGCGCCTCGCGGTGCCAGAGGGCGTAGTCGGCGTACTGCACGGGAAGCGGCGCCCACGCGGGAGCACGCCCCTCGCGGCGGGCCTCGTACGCGGTGGCCAGGTCCCGCCACAGCGGACCGTCGGACCACTGGTCGCCGGCGATGTGGTGCAGCACCAGGAGCAGGACATGCTGGTCCTCGCTCACCTCGAACACGTGGGCGCGCAGGGGGAGTTCGTGGTCGATGTCGAAGCCGCGCGCGGCGGCCCCGGCGAGCAGGGCGGGCAGTTCGGTCTCCGTGACCCGGCTGTGGTGCAGGGGCACCGGGGCCTGGTCCAGCACCACCTGGTGGGGGCGGCCGTCCCGCTCGGGAAAGACCGTGCGCAGGCTTTCGTGGCGTACGGCGAGGTCGTTCAGCGCGGCGGACAGCGCGTCCCGGTCGAGCGTGCCGGTCAGCCGCCAGGCGGCCGGGATGTTGTACGTGGCGCCCGGACCCTCGATGCGGTGCAGCAGCCACAGGCGCTGTTGGGCGAAGGAGAGCGGGAGTTCGTCGGGTCGTTCGGCGGGGACGAGGGCGGGGAGTCCGTCGGCCGGGTCGTCGAGGCGGGCCGCGAGGAGTGCGGGGGTGGGTGCCTCGAAGACGGTTCGGACGGTGAGGTCGGCGCCGAGCAGCGCGCGGACCCGGCTGACCAGGCGCATGGCGAGCAGTGAGTGGCCGCCGAGTGCGAAGAAGTCGCCGTCCGCGCCGACCTGTTCGAGGCCGAGGACATCGGCGAAGAGTCCGGTGAGGATCTCCTCGCGCGGGCTGCGGGGCGCGGTGCCCGCGTCCGTGCCGGTGGTGGTGGCGGTCGTGAAGTCGGGGGCGGGCAGGGCGGCGCGGTCGAGCTTGCCGTTGGGGGTGAGGGGCAGCGTGTCGAGGGTGACGAAGGCGGCCGGGACCATGTGGGCGGGGAGGGTGGCGGCGGTGTGGGCGCGCAGCGCCGTCACCTCGACGGAGCCCGCCGGGACCACATAGGCGACGAGGTTCTGCTCCCGGACCACCACGACCGCGTGCGCGACGGACGGGTGCGTGGTCAACACGCCCTCGATCTCGCCGGGTTCGACGCGGAAACCGCGCACCTTGACCTGGTCGTCGGTGCGGCCGAGGTATTCGATCGTCCCGTCCGTGTTCCAGCGGGCAAGGTCGCCGGTCCGGTACATCCGGGTGCCGGGCTTTTTGGCGTAGGGGTCGGCGACGAAGCGCTCGGCGGTCAGGCCGGGCCGGTCGAGGTAGCCGCGCGCGAGTTGGACGCCCGCGAGATACAACTCGCCCGGGACGCCGGGCGGTACGGGACGCAGTCCGGCGTCGAGGACGTAGGTGCGGGTGTTCCACACCGGGCGGCCGATCGGCACGCTCGTCGCGTCCGGTCCGATCTCCACGGCCGTCACGTCGACCGAGGCCTCGGTGGGGCCGTAGAGGTTGTGCAACTCGGCGGTGCCCAGGGTCTCGTGGAAGCGGTGGGTGAGGGTGACGGGCAGGGCCTCGCCGCTGCACAGCACGCGGCGCAGGCCGGTGCAGTCGGCCGCGGCCGGTTCCTCCAGGAAGAGTTGGAGCATCGAGGGCACGAAGTGGACGGTGGTGACGTCCTGTTCGCGGATCAGCCGGGCCAGGTAGGCCGGGTCACGGTGGCCCTCGGGGCGGGCGACGACCAGGGTGGCGCCGGTGATCAGGGGCCAGAAGAACTCCCACACCGACACGTCGAAGCTGGACGGTGTCTTCTGCAACACCCTGTCGTCGGCGGTGAGTTCGTACGCGTCCTGCATCCACAGCAGCCGGTTGACGATGCCCTCGTGCGGGACGACGACGCCCTTGGGGCGGCCGGTGGAGCCGGAGGTGTAGATGACGTACGCGGGGTGCGAGGGGTCGTAGGACGTGGGGAGTTGGGCCTCGGGGCCGGTCGGCAGGGTGTCGCGGACGACGTACACCGGGCGGGCGTCCTCGACCATGAGGGCGAGGCGGTCCTCCGGGTAGTCGGGGTCGAGCGGGAGGTAGGCGGCTCCGGCGCGGTGGACGGCGAGCAGGGCGACGACGAGTTCGAGTGAGCGGGGCAGGGCCACGGCGACGGTCCGCTCGGGGCCGGCGCCACGTGCGGCCAACACCCGTGCCGTGCGCTCCACTTGGGCGTCCAGTTCGGCGTACGTCAGCCGTTGTCCCTCGAAGACGAGGGCCGTGGCGTCGGGGGTGCGGGCCACCTGGGCGCGGAAGAGTTCCGGCAGGGTGGTGGCCGGGACGGGGTGCTCGGTGGCGTTCCACTCCCCCAGGACCAGGGCGCGTTCGGCGTCCTCCAGGAGGTCCAAGTCCCTTACCGCGCGGTCGGGTTCGACCGCCGCCCGGTCCAGCAGGCGGGCCATGCGGGCGGCGATGCGTTCGGCGGTCGACTCGTCGAAGAGGTCGGTCGCGTATTCCAGGAGCAGGACCACCCGGTCGCGGCCGGTCTCGTCGACGAACGTGAAGTGGAGGTCGAACTTGGCCATGCCGGTGTCCATGTCGAACCACTCGGTCGCGAGGCCCAGCACGTCCGGGTCGCCGTCGGGGCGGTGGTGGTAGCCGAGCATGACCTGGAAGAGCGGGTTGCGGCCCGCCACGCGCGGCGGGTTGAGGGCCTCCACCACCCGGTCGAAGGGCAGGTCCTGGTACTCGAAGGCCGCGAGGGACGACTCCCGTACGCGACCGAGGAGTTCACGGAAGGTCAGCTCGTCGCCGGACACGTCGGTGCGCAGGACAAGGGTGTTGACGAAGAAGCCCACCATGTCGGCGAGGGCCTCGTCGGTGCGGCCGGCGATGGGGGCGCCGAGCGGGATGTCGTCGCCCGCGCCGAGCCGGTTCAGAAGTGCGGCGGTGGCCGCCTGGAACAGCATGAACATGCTGGTCCCGGTGGCGGTGGTGAGGTCGCGCAGTGCGTGGCCGGTGGCGGTGGGCAGTTCCAGGCGGACCTTGCCGCCGTGGCCGGTCGGTTCGGCGGGGCGCGGCCGGTCGGCGGGCAGCGCGAGTTCGTCGGGCAGACCGCGCAACGCGTCTGCCCAGTGGGCGAGTTGGGTGTCGCCGGTGTGGGCGAGGAGGTCGTCCTGCCAGAGGGTGTAGTCGGCGTACTGCACCGGCAGCGGCGCCCAGTCGGGGGCCCGTCCCTCGCGGCGGGCCGCGTAGGCGGTGTCGAGATCCGCGAGGAAGGGGCGGTCGGACCACTCGTCGGTGGTGATGTGGTGCAGGACGACGGCCACGACGTGTTCGTCCTGGCCGAGCCTGAACACCTCGCAGCGCAGCGGGAGTTCGGTGGTGAGGTCGAAGGAGCGGCGCTGGGCGGACTCGATCAGCGCGGGCAGTTCGTCCTCGGCGCAGTCGACGACCGTGCAGGCCGGGACCGCCGCGTCGGCGGGGAGAATCCGCTGGTACGGCTCGCCCTCGTGGGTCGGGAACACCGTCCGCAGGGCCTCGTGCCGTCCGGCGACATCCCGCAGGGCGGCGGCCAGCGCGTCGGTGTCGAGGACGCCGCGCAGTCGGAAAACCAACGGGAAGTTGTAGGCGACACCGCTGCCGGTGATCTCCTCGACGAGCAACAGCCGTCGCTGGGCAGCCGACAGGGGAATGCGGGCGGGCCGGTCGGCGACGGGCGTGACCGCCGGGCGGGCCGGGCTCGCCGCGTCCGCACGGCCCGCGAGCAGAGCGGGAGTCGGGGCCTCGAAGAGGTCGCGGATGGCGAGTTCGGCACCCAGTTCGGTGCGGGCGCGGCTGACCAGTCGGGTGGCGAGGAGTGAATGGCCGCCCAGGTCGAAGAAGTTGTCCTCCGCGCCGACCTCGGGGAGCCCCAGCACCTCGGCGAACAGGCGGCAGAGCACCTCTTCCTGCGGGGTGCGCGGACCGCGTCCGCCGCCGAGGGCGACGGCGGGTTCGGCGTCGGGCAGGGCCCGGACGTCGAGCTTGCCGTTGGCGTTCATGGGCAGGCCGTCGACGGTGACGAAGGCCGACGGGACCATGTAGTCGGGCAGTTCGCGGCCCAGGTCCTCGCGCAGACGGCGTACCAGTGCGCTGGCCTCGCGGGCGGCGGTGGGGTCGTTGGCATAGGGGTGCGTGCCGCCGCCGGGCTTGAACAGGCCGCCGGTCAGGCGGAGTTCGGACGCTTTCAGGAATACGGCGTCATACGTCCCCCGCTGCTCCGACCAGGTCGTCAGCACCCGGTATCCGGCCGCCGTACCCAGCTCGTGCAGGTGCTCGGGGTCGACGCCCGTCTCGGTCGTACGGCCGTCGGGGATGCCGGTGAAGCGGAGTGCCTCGGGCCGTTCGCCGCGCGGGCGTTCGGTGGTGGCGCCGGTCGCGGACCAGCCGCCGCGCAGGAGTTCACCGATCGCCTCGGCGGACGTCCAGTCGCCGCGCAGGAGTTCGCCGATGGTGTTGCCGGTGGCCCAGTCCACGGAGGGGATGCTGTCCAGGCGGACGTCCGGGTCGTCGGCGTAGAGGACGACGTCGTAGCGGTGCCGGGACAGCTCGTTGTGGTGCTCGGCGCGCTTGGTGCGCAGGTCGACGCCGTAGCCGAGGGTGGTGAAGTAGTCGGGGTCTACGAGGAGTTCCTTCTCCAGGCGCAGTCCGCGTTCCACCGCCCGCTCCAGGTCCGCTTCGGCGGTTCCCCGGGCGCGCTGGATCTCGGTGTGGAAGGTGCCGGCGAGCCGCAGGTTGCGGACGTCGCCGACGAACAGGGCGCCGCCGGGCGCGAGCAGCTCCATCAGGCCGTTCAGCACGGTCGTGAGGTGGTCGATGCTCGGGAAGTACTGGATGACGGAGTTGATGACGATCGTGTCGAAGTAGGCGAACGGCAGCCCGCTCAGGTCCTCGGCGGGGCGGCAGCGCAGTTCGACCTTGGCGGCGAGCGCGGGGTCGCGCCGTACCTCCTCGCCGATCTTGCGGATGACGGGGGCGGCGAAGTCCGTGGCCCAGTAGGCCTCCGCCTCCGGGGCGAGGCGCGACAGCAACAGGCCGGAGCCCACGCCCACTTCGAGGATGCGGCGGGGCTTGAGCGAGCCGATGCGGGCGAGGGTGGCCTCGCGCCACTCGTGCATCTCCTCGAAGGGGATGGGCTGCCCGTCGTAGGAGCTGTCCCAGCCGTCGTACTGCTCGGTGAAGACGGCGGTGCCGATCTCCTCGTACTCGTCGGAGTAGATCTCCTGCCACTCCCCCACCTGCGCGGCCTCGGCTGCGGTGCGCTCCGCCGTGTCGGCTCCGGAGGGCACGACATAGCCGACGAGGCGTTCGTCGCGGACGACCACGGCGGCCTGGGAGACGAGCGGGTGGCGGCTTAGGACGGTCTCGATCTCGCCGGGTTCGATGCGGTAGCCGCGGATCTTGACCTGGTCGTCGGTGCGGCCGAGGAAGTCGAGGTTGCCGTCGGGGTTGCGGCGGACCAGGTCGCCGGTGCGGTACATGCGCTCGCCGGGCTCGCCGAACGGGTCGGCGACGAAGCGCTCGGAGGTCAGCGCGGGCCGGTCCAAGTAGCCCCGGGCCAGGCCGATTCCGGCGATGTACAGCTCACCGGGGACGCCGTCCGGCACCGGGCGCAGCCAGGCGTCGAGGATGTGGGCGCGGGTGCCCCGGATGGGCTTGCCCACGGTGGGGGTGTCGCTGTCGAGAGTGCCGCCGCCGAGGGTGTTGATCGTGTACTCGGTCGGCCCGTACAGGTTGTAGCCGTACGTGCCCTCGGTGTCGCGCAGTGCCGTCCACACCGTCTCCGGGACGGCCTCGCCGCCGAGGAGGACGAGTGGCGGGACGTGGCCTTCCAGCAGGCCCTGCTCGATGAGGAGTCGGGCATACGTGGGCGTGACGTTGACGACGTCGACGCGGTGACGTTCGCAGTAGGCGACCAGCGCCTCGGCGTCGCGCCTCAACTCCTCGTCGCAGACGTGCACTTCGTGGCCCTCGACCAGCCAGAGCAGTTCCTCCCACGACATGTCGAAGGCGAAGGACACGGTGTGCGCGATGCGCAGCCGTCGCCCGCCGGCCGAGGCGATGGCGGGTTCGAAGATCTCCTTCTGGTGGTTCAACTGCATGTTCGTCAGGCCCCGGTAGGGGGTGACGACGCCCTTGGGGCGGCCGGTGGAGCCGGAGGTGTAGATGACGTAGGCGGGGTGTTCGAGGCTGAAGCGGCGGCGGACAGGGGTGTCGGGTTGATCCGCCAACTCCCCCTTGGTGGCGGGGTCGTCTAGCAGGACACGGGTCATCTCGCCGTCCAGCGTGGCCGATACGGCCGTGGTGCTGAGCAGAAGGAGCGGGTTGGCGTCGGCCAGCATCAGGGACAGGCGGTCGGCCGGGTGGTCCAACTCCAGGGGCAGATAGGCCGCTCCGGTGCGCAGGACCGCGAAGAGTGCCACCACCATGTCGAGGGAGCGCGGCAGGGCGAGGGCGACTACCTGCTCGGGGCCCGCGCCCCGGTCGGTCAGCAGCCGGGCCATGCGGTTCACGGCCACGTCGAGTTCGGCGTACGTCATGCTGCGCTCGCCGAAGACCAGAGCCCGCTCGCCCGGGGTGCGTTCGGCCTGCGCGGCCAGCAGGTCGGCGATGGTGTCCTCGGGGTCGGGGACACGGCTGGCCGCCGACTCCCGCCGTAGCGCCTCGACTTCGGCGGGAAGGAGGGAGTCGAGAGAGCCGACCGGTGCCGTGAGGTCGGCGGTGAGGCGGTCGACGAGGAGCGCGAAGCGGTCGAGGAGGGCCTGTGCGTGGGCAGTCGGTACGAGGTCGGGGCGGTGGGTGAGGGTGACGGCGATCTCGCGGCCGGGGGTGATGACGAGGTTGGCCGGGTAGTGGGTGGCGTCGACGTTGGCGACGGCCGTGGCGCCGTGCCGGGTCTTCAGGTCGGCGAGCCGTTCCTCGGTGTCGTTGTTGCGCAGCACGAACAGCGTGTCGAAGAGCTTGCGGTGTCCGGTCTCGGCCTGGAGGACACCGAGGCTGAGGTGCTCGTACGGCATCAGGTCGAGGCGTTCGCCCTGGACGCGGCGGAGCAGGTCGAGGACCGGTTCGGCCGGGTCGAGGGCGATGCGGGTCGGGACGGTGTTGAGGAACAGGCCGATGATGTTGCCGACGTCCGGGACCTCGCTGGGGCGGCCTGCGACGGTCGTGCCGAACACGACGTCGGCGCGGCCGGTCGCGGAGGCGAGGGTGAGACCCCAGGCCGCGTTGAGGATCGTGTTGAGGGTCAGACCGTGGGTCGGTGCCAACTCGCGCAGCCGGTCGCCGAGTTCGGCGGGGAGGCGGGTGTCGAGCTGGTCGGGGATGACCGGTTCGAGGCCGTCGGTGGCGGCGGGCGCGAGCAGGGTCGGCTCGTCGAGACCGGCGAGCGCGGTGCGCCAGGCGGCCGTGGCGACCGAGTCGTCCTGCTCATCGAGCCAGGTCAGGTAGTCGCGGTAACTGCCCGGCTCAGGCAGGGCGTTGTCGTCGCCGCCCGTCTCGTAGAGCGCGAACAGCTCGTCCAGGAACAGCCAGGCCGACCAGCCGTCCCAGAGGATCAGATGGCGGCCGATGACGAGCCGGTCGCCGCGTTCCGCGCCGAGGCGGAGCAGGAGGAGCCGGAAGAGCGGGGGTGCGGACAGGTCGAAGCGGCGGTTGCGTTCGGCGTCCGTCAACTCCTTGAGAAGTGCGTCCTGTTCGGCGGCCGGGAGGAGGGAGAGGTCCACCTCTTCGAGGGGGATCTCCGGGTCCTCGACGATGAACTGCACCGGCTGGTCGAGGCCGTCGCTGGTGAAGCCGGCGCGCAGGCCCGGGTTGCGGTCGAGGAGCGTGCGGACGGCGGCGCGCAGCCGGGTGGTGTCGAGGCGGGTGGCGAAGTCGAAGGTCTCGTGGACGGTGTAGACGTCCAACGCGCCCTCGTCGTACGCCGAGTGGAAGAACAGGCCCTCCTGGAGGGGGGCCAGCGGCCATACGTCGACGACCTCCTCCGGGGCGGCGACGGCACGGACACGAACCTGTTCGGCCTCGGTCAGGGTGAATGCCTCAACACGAATGCTGGTTACGGCCGTTGTGGTGCCGGCCGCCAGCGCGAGGGCGGCGGGCGTGCGGTGGGTGAACACGTCGCGCGGGCTCAGGTCCAGGCCCGCCGCGCGGGCGCGGCTCGCGACGCCGATGGAGCTGATGCTGTCGCCGCCGAGGCGGAAGAAGTCGTCGTCGGGGCCCGCGTCCTCGATGCCGAGGACGGCCGCGAAGATCGCGGTGAGCCGCTGCTCCAACAGGCCTGCGGGGGCCCGGCGTTCGGCGCGTTCGGCCTCGGGAGCGGGCAGCGCGGCCTGGTCGAGCTTGCCGCTGGGAGTGAGCGGGAGGTCGGCGAGGACGACGTACGCCTCGGGGACCAGGGGTGCGGGCAGCGCGTCGGCCAGGGCGGCGCGCAGGGCGGCGGGGTCGAGCGTGACTCCGGACGCGGGTACCGCGTAGGCGATGAGCCGCTGGTCTCGGATGACGACCGCGCCTCGGGCCACACCCGGCACGCGGGTCAACTCGGCCTCGATCTCGCCGAGTTCGACGCGGTTGCCGCGCAGTTTGACCTGGCGGTCGGTGCGGCCGAGGTAGTCGATCGTGCCGTCGGGGCGGCGGCGTACGAGGTCGCCGGTGCGGTACATGCGGGCGCCGGGTTCGGTGGCGTACGGGTCGGCGACGAAGCGGTCGGCGGTGAGCGCGGGGCGCCGGTGGTAGCCGCGGGCCAGCTGGACGCCGGTCAGGTACAGCTCGCCGGGGACGCCGTCCGGGACCGGGCGCAGGCAGGAGTCGAGGACGCGCAGGCCGGTGTTCCACACGGGTCGGCCGATGGGCACGGTGGTGTCGGGCGAGCCGTCGTAGGTGTGGTGCGTGACGTCGACGGCGGCCTCGGTGGGGCCGTAGAGGTTGTGCAACGGGACGCCGGTCAGCTCGTGCCAGCGGTGGGCCGCGGAACCGGACAGGGCCTCGCCGCTGCTGAAGACGTGGCGCAGGCTGCCCGCCCATGCCGGGTCGGCGGTGACCTCGTCGGAGGCGAGGAAGGCCTCCAGCATCGACGGCACGAAGTGCATGGTGGTGATGCCCTCGGCCTGGATCAGGCGGGCCAGATAGGCGGGGTCGCGGTGGCCGTCCGGGGCGGCGAGGACGACGGCGGCGCCCTCGTGCAGCGCCCAGAAGAACTCCCAGACGCTCACGTCGAAGCTGGACGGTGTCTTCTGCAACACCCGGTCGTCGGCGGTGAGTTGGTAGGCGCCCTGCATCCAGGCGAGCCGGTTGCCGATGGCGCGGTGGGTGACGACGACGCCCTTGGGGCGGCCGGTGGAACCGGAGGTGTAGATGAGGTAGGCGGGGTCGTCGGGGCGGGCGGGGTCCTCCGCTCCGCCGTACAGGGCCTCTTCGCCCTCCGCGTCCACCCGCAGCACGTCCAGGCCGTCGACCGAGGGGAGCCGGTCCGCGTCCCGTTCCGTCGTGACGACCGTGGTCGCGCCCGAGTCGGCCAGCATGTAGGCGAGGCGCTCGGCCGGGTAGTCCAGGTCGAGGGGCAGATAGGCGGCCCCCGACTTCAGGACGCCGAGGAGCGCCACCATCAGCTCCCCCGAGCGGGGTACGGCGACGGCGACGAAGCGCTCCCGGCCCGCGCCCTTGGCCCGCAGTCGGGCGGCCAACTCCTCTGCCCGTGAGTCCAGTTCGGCGTAGGTGAGCGTGGTCGTGCAGTCGTACACGACGGCCGTCGCGTCCGGGGTGCGCGCGGCCTGCGCGGCGAACGCGGCGGCGAGGGTGGTGGCCGGGACCGGTCGGGTCTCCCCCGCCGGGTGGGCGGCGGTCAGCTCGTCCGGGGTGAGCAGGTCGAGGTCGGCGACGCGGGCGCCGGGGTCGTCGGCCAGGGCGTGCAGGACGAGGGTGAGCCGGTCGGCGAGGGACTGTACGGCGTCGGCGTCGAGGCGTCCGGCGTGGTGCTTGAGGCGCAGGTCGAGGCGGCGGCCGGGCTTGACGATGAGGGCGAGGGGGTAGTGCACGGCGTCGTGGAAGGCGTGTCCGGCGACGGCGATCGTGCCGGTGGGGTCGGTGATGCCGGGGGCGCCCTCGCCGCCGGGGTAGTTCTCGAACACCACGAGGGTGTCGAAGAGTTCGCCGTCGCCCGCGTGGCCGGTGGCGCGCTGGATGTCGGCGAGGCCGAGGTGCTGGTGGTCGAGGAGCGCGCTCTGTTCGTCCTGGAGCCGGTCGAGGAGCGTGCCCAGGGTGTCTCCGGGGGCCCAACGCAGGCGGGTGGGGAGGGTGTTGATGAACAGGCCGATCATCGACTCGATGCCGTCGACGGCGGCGTCACGTCCGGCGACCGTCGTACCGAACAGCACGTCCTGGCGGCCCGTCATCCGGCCGACGAGCAGGCCCCAGGCGCCCTGGACGAGGGTGCCGAGAGTGACTCCGCGTTCGCGGGCGCGGGCGGTGAGCCGCGAGGTGATCCGTTCGGTCAACTCGACGCGGATCTGGGCGGGTTCGAGGGGACCGGCGGGCGCGGGGGTGGCGACGAGACGGGTGGGCTCGTCGACTCCGGCGAGCGCGGTGCGCCAGGCGGCGCGGGCCGCGTCGCGGTCGGCGCCGGCGATCCGGCGGAGATAGCCGCGGTAGGGGGCGACATCGGGGAGGGGGGTGGGGTTCTCGCCGTAGAGAGCGAGGAGTTCGCGGTGCAGGACGGGCAGGGACCAGCCGTCCGCGACGATGTGATGGAACGTCAGGACCAGTCGGCTGCGGTCCTCGCCGAAGCGGATGAGGGCGCAGCGGATCAGCGGCGGGTGGGCGAGGTCGAAGCGGTGGGCGCGTTCGTCGGCGGCGACGGCCTCGGCGAGGGCGCGGCGGACCGTGGGGTCCTCCTGCGCGGACAGGTCGACTTCGTGCCAGGGCAGTTCGAGACCGGTGGCGATGAGCTGGACCGGGCGGCCGTCGGGCGTCTGGCGGAAGCAGGCGCGCAGCGGGGCGTGCCGGTCGACGAGTCGCTGGGCGGCCGTGTGCAGCAGGGTGCCGTCGACCGGGCCGGACAGTTCGATGACCTGCTGCACGACATACGCGTCGTGTTCGGCGCCGTCCACCAGGGCGTGGAAGAAGAAGCCCTCCTGGAGCGGGCCGAGGGGCAGCGCCTCTTCGACGGTGACGGGGAACTCGCCCTGTACCGCGTCGAGTTCGGCTTCGCTCAGGGTCTGCCACGGGGTGGTGGTCGGGTCGTCGGCCGTGCCGGTGCGGGCGACGGTGGCGAGTTCGGCGACCGTGCGGTGCCGGAACACGTCTCGGGGGGTGAGTTCCAGGCCTGCCCGGCGGGCGAGGATGAGGAGTTGGACGGCGACGATGCTGTCACCGCCGAGCGCGAAGAAGTCGTCGTCGACGCCGACCGAGGGGACCTTGAGGGCCCGGGCGTACAGGTCGCAGAGCAGTTGTTCGCGCGGGGTCTCGGGCGCGCGGCCCGCGCTGAGCTGCCGGGTGAGGTCCGGGACGGGCAGTGCGGCGGCGTCGAGCTTGCCGCTGGGGGTGACGGGCAGCCGGTCCAGCGGGACGAAGGCGGCCGGGACCATGTAGTCGGGCAGGTACTCGGTGGCGTGCGTCCGCAGTGTCGACATCAGGGCGTTGACGTTGCGGAAGGGGGCGGGGCAGTTGGTGAGCGGGTGGCCCCCGCCGGGGTAGTACGGCGCCCGGGTCTCCGCTCCGAGGGCGAACTCGGCGTCCAGGCTGCCGTCCTCGGCGTCCCCGTTCCAGGTGAGCGCCAGCTCGTAGCCGTGCCGCTCGGCGATCTCGTGGAGGGTCTCGGGGTCCACGCCGTACGGTCCGGCGGCCGGCCTGCTGCTGTCGGCGAGGGCGTCGAGCGCGTCGAGGTCGTCGGCGAGGCGGGAGTTGGGGATGCCCGTGATCCGTAGCCGGTTCTGCCGTCCGGCAAGCAGCTCGTCCAGCGCCTGTGCCGAACCGAGCGCGGGCCAGGGCGAGTCGGGGGTTTCCTCGGGTGCGTCCGACGGCGATCGCAGGACAACGTCGTAGCGGTAGCGGGTGAGTTCGTTGTGGTGGGTGCCGCGCTTGACGCGGATGTCGGCGGTGAGGCCGTCGAGGGTGGTGAAGTAGTCGGGGTCGACGAGGAGTTCGCCCTCCCAGGCGACGGCCCGGTCCACGGCGGCGCGCAGGGCTTCCTTGTCCTCGTCGGCCTCGTCGCGCGGCCGTCCGCTCTCGACGGCCGCGCTCAGAGTGCGCAGCAGGCGCAGGTTGCGGACGTCGCCGACGAACACCGCGCCGCCGGGGGCGAGCAGTTCGGTGGCGTTGCGGAGCACGTCGGTGAGGTAGTCGCCGCCGGGGAAGTACTGGATGACGGAGTTGACGACGATCGTGTCGAAGTGGCCCTCGGGCAGTCCGGTGAGGTCGTGCGCGGGGCGGGCCAACAGGGTGACGCGGTCGGCGAGTTCGGGGATCGCGGACACCTGGGCGTCCAGGGCGCGTACGGCTTCCTCGGAGAGGTCGGTGCCCCAGTACTCGGCGCAGTCCGGGGCGAGCCGGGACAGCAGCAGGCCGGAGCCGACGCCGATCTCCAGGATGCGCCGGGGGCGTAGCGCGCGGATGCGGTCGAGGGTGGCCTCGCGCCACTCGCGCATGTCGGCGAGCGGGATGGGCAGGCCGTCGTACATGCTGTTCCAGCCCGCGAAGTTCTCCTCGAAGCCGTCCGATCCGGCGGCGGAGTAGAGGAGTTCGTGCAGGTCCTTCCAGTCGGCGACGCCCTCGTCGGGGGTCGCCTCGGCGTCCAGCGAGGGCACGACGTAGGCGGCGAGGCGGCGTTCGCCGGGGCGGTCCTCGCGGACGACCACGGCGGCCTGGTCGACGGCGGGGTGGGAGCGCAGGACGGACTCGATCTCGCCGGGTTCGATGCGGAAGCCGCGGATCTTGACCTGGGTGTCGACGCGGCCGTGGAACTCCAGTCGGCCGTCGGTCTTCCAGCGCACCAAGTCGCCCGTACGGTAAAGGCGTTCGCCGGGACCGCCGAAGGGGTCGGCGACGAAGCGTTCGGCGGTGAGCGCGGGGCGGCCGAGGTAGCCGCGCGCGAGACCGTCGCCCGCGAGGTAGAGCTCTCCCGTGACTCCGGCGGGGACGGGGCGGAGCCGGTCGTCGAGGACGTAGGCGCGGGTGCCGGGGTCGGGGATGCCGATGGGCACGATGGTGCCGGCCGGGGTGTCCGGGTCGCAGAGGCCGAGGGTGGAGTTGGTGGTGGCCTCGGTCGGCCCGTAGGCGTTGAACATCATCCGGCCGCGTGCGTAGCGGCCGACCAGTTCGGGCGAGACGCGTTCGGTGCCCGCCAACAGGGTTGCCGTGGGCGGGAGTCGGACGTCCTCGGGCATGGCGGCGAGCAGCGCCGGCGGGAGGATCATGAAGGTGATGCCGTGCTCGTTCGCGTAGTCCGCGAGGGGTGCGCCCGGGACGCGGCGGTCGGCGGGGACGACGACGAGTCGGCCGCCGGAGAGCAGGCCGAGGCACAGGTCCCAGAACGCGACGTCGAAGCTCGGTGAGGCGAACTGGAGGACCCTGCTGTGCGGGCCGATTCCGAAGCGTTCCCGCTGGGTGGCGACCAGTTTGGCGACACCCGCGTGGGACAGCACGGTGCCCTTGGGGCGGCCGGTGGAGCCGGAGGTGTAGATGACGTAGGCGGCGTGCGCGGTCGTCAACTCGTCGGCGGTGGACGGGCCTTGGGCGGGGTGGGCGGCGAGTTCGGCGATCGTCCCGGGGGCGTCGAGGATCAGCGGGTCGAGGCCCGGCGGTAGGTCGGGGGCGATCTCGGCGGTGGTGACGAGGCAGACCGGGCGGGCGTCGGCGAGCATGTAGGCGATGCGGTCGGCCGGGTAGTCGGTGTCGACGGGCAGATAGGCGGCGCCCGCCTTCAGGACGGCGACCTCGGCCACGATCATGTCGGCGGAGCGCGGTACGGCGAGCGCGACGACCTGCTCGGGACCGGCACCCCGGGCCACCAACGCGTGCGCCAACTTGGCCGCACGGGAGTCGAGTTCGGCGTAGGTGAGGCGGACGTCCTCGTGGATGAGGGCGATCTCGTGCGGGCGGGCGGCGACCTGGTCGGCGAACATGCGGGGCCAGGTGAGCGCGGGCACGTCGTGCGCGGTGTCGTTCCAGCCGTGCAGGACGCGCTGCCGTTCGTCGGCGCCGAGGAGTTCGAGGTCGGCGACCTGGGCGTCCGGGCGAGCGAGGGCGTCGGCGAGGAGCGTGCCGTAGTGGCCGAGGATCAGGTCGACGGTGGCGGGGGTGAGGAGGTCGGTGCGGTAGTCCGCCGTCACCTCGCCGTCGGTCACGGTGAGGGCCAGGTCCAGTGGGCCGCTCTCGTGCCAGGGGTCGGTGCCGAAGCCCGTGGCGCACAACAGGCCGCCGCCGCGGAAGGGTTCGGGGGCGAGGAGCCGTAGGAGATCGGTCGTCGGCAGGTGGTGGGCGGCGGCCTCCGTGCGCACGGCGGCGATCTGGTCGCGGAGTTCGGTGAACGGGGTGTCGCCGTCGACCGTGACGCGCAGTGGGAGGCCCTCGTGGGCGACCGCCGTCTCGGTGGCCGTGGTGCCGCTGTAGCGGTGCAACAGGGCGACGAAGGCAGCGAGTTGGGTGGCCGTGTCGGCCGTGGTGTCGAGTACGGCCGTGCGGCGCGCGCGGGACACCGGGCCGTCCTGGCGTGGCGGACGGGGGAAGTCCAGCGGCAGTGCCGTCTCCGGGACCGGAGAGGCGAAGCGCCGTCGCCAGAAGTCGTTCGTCGCCGTTGCGTGTGCCGAAGAAAGCGTGTTGCCCGCCACAGCTGCCCGTGCCTCCCAATGCGTGCGGAACGGCTCAGCGGAGCCGCGACCGCTCGCATAGTAAGGTAAGCATTGCCTTACTTGATAGACCTTCCCGGGAACCACCGGCGCATGTCACAGCAGCTGAGGTTATGCTCACCTAAGCTGCTGGCCGGGCTGTCCGAGGGTCCGCCAACAGGGCTCCACAGCAGGGAAGATGACCCGGAACACGACATGGAGACCGGCACGTGGCTTCAGGCAGAAGGCTTCGCACCACGGTGCTGGTGACACTCGTCGTCGCTCTCCTCGTCCTGCTGTGTCTGCTGTCCGTCGCGCTGGGCGCGCTCAGCGTGCCGCTCGACCAGGTCGTGCGATCGGTGCTGGGCCATCCGCCCAGCCGGCTGATCGACAACATCATCTGGTCGGTACGCGTGCCGCGCACCCTGCTGGGCCTGACGACGGGTGCCGCGCTCGGCCTGTCCGGCGCGCTGATGCAGGCCCTGACCCGCAATCCGCTCGCTGACCCGGGGATCCTCGGAGTGAGCGCGGGCGCGTCCTTCGCGATCGTCCTGGCGGTCGGCGTACTCGGGGCCACCTCGCTCTACGGCTATGTGTGGTTCGCGTTCGGCGGAGCACTGGTCGCGAGTGTCGTGGTCTTCTTCCTCGGGCGGCTCGGCAGGTCCGGGGCAACTCCCGTCAAACTGGCGCTCGCAGGGGTCGCCGTCACCTCGCTGTTGCAGTCGTTCACCAGCGCCATCGTGCTGACCGACCAGGACGCGCTGGACCGCTACCGCTTCTGGTCGGCCGGCACCCTGGCCGACCAGGACTCCGGCGACCTGGTGCGCATCCTGCCCTTCCTCGCCGTGGGCGCCGTACTGGCCCTGTCCTGCGCGCCCGCCCTCAACAGCATGGCGCTGGGCGACGACGTGGCCGCCTCCCTGGGACGGCGGCTGGGTCTGGTTCGGCTCCAAGGGGTCACCGCCGTCGTGCTGTTGACCGGCGCGTCCGTCGCCGTCATCGGTCCTGTCGTCTTTCTGGGCCTGGTCGTCCCGCACATCGCCCGGGTCCTCGCCCAGTGGGTCGGCATCGGTCCCGACTACCGGTGGCTGCTGCCGCTGTCCGCCGCGCTCGCGCCCGTGCTGCTGCTGTCCGCCGACATCCTGGGCCGGATGGTGGACCGCCCGACCGAGATCCAGGCCGGCGTTCTCGTCGCCTTCCTCGGCGGCCCGTTCTTCATCGTCCTGGTCCGCCGCCGGAAGCTCGCGGAGGTATGAGCGTGTCCGCACCACCGTCACCTGCCTTCCTGGGCAACCGACCGTTCCGGCTCACCTTCCCCCCGGTGTCCGGCGTACTGCGTCCACGCCTGCTCCTTACGGGAGTTGGCGTGACGGTCGGCGCCTTCCTGCTGTTCTGCTGGGGTCTGACCATCGGCGACTATCCCGTGGCGTTCACCGACGTCATCAGGGCGCTGTGGGGTTCGGGCGACGCGGGCACGGTCATCGTCGTACAGGATCTGCGGCTGCCGCGTGCGCTGGTCGGGCTGCTGGTCGGGATCGCGTTCGGGGTCTCCGGGGCCGTGTTCCAGACGATGACCCGCAATCCGCTGGCCAGCCCCGACATGATCGGACTCACCGAGGGCGCCGGAACCGCCGTCGTGGCGGCGGTCGTTCTGGGCTGGACCGGTGGACTCGGGCTGTCCACGCTGGGGTTGCTCGGCGCGCTGGTGACCGCGCTGCTCGTCTACGCGCTGGCGTGGAAGGGCGGGGCCACCGGGTACCGCATCATCCTCGTCGGCATCGGGGTGTCCTGGATCTGCTCCAGTGCCACCAACTTCCTTGTGGCGCGCGGCAATCGGTTCGAGGCGGAAGCGGCCCTCGGCTGGCTGGTCGGCAATCTCAACGGCCGGACCTGGGGCCAGGTGGACTCCCTGGCCATCGCCCTGGCCGTACTGCTGCCGGTCACGCTGGGCATGGGGCGCTGGATGCGCACGCTGATGCTCGGCGACGACGTGGCCGCCGGGCTCGGCACCCCCGTCCAAGTCGTGCGGCTGGCACTGCTGTTGGCCGGGGTGGGCCTGGTCGCGTTCGGTACGGCGGCGGCCGGTCCGGTGGCGTTCGTCGCGCTGGCCTGTCCGCAGATCGCCCAGCGGCTGGCGGGCACCGCCTCGCCGCCCCCGCTCGTCTCCGGTCTCACCGGCGCGTTCGTCGTCCTCGGCTCGGATCTCCTCGCCCGCGAGGCGATCCCCGGGACGGAACTGCCGGTCGGTATCGTCACCGGCGCCCTGGGCGCGCCGGTCCTGCTGTGGCTGCTCATCCGCGTCAACCGCGCGGGCTCTGGAGGCTGATCGCATGTCGACCACCGACCCGCGCACCCCGCGGACGTCCGAATCGCCCGCCCCAGGGCCGGAGTTGCGGGCACGTGATCTTCATCTCGCCTACGACGGACGGGCGGTGGTCGAGAACCTCGACCTGACCGTGCCGACCGGCCGGATCACGGCCATCGTCGGCGCCAACGCCTGTGGAAAATCGACCCTGTTGCGGGCGCTCGCCCGACTGCTGGCCCCGCGCCAGGGCGTAGTGGAGCTGGACGGCGTCGCGCTGCGTTCCGTGCCGACCCGTGAACTCGCCCGGAAACTCGGCATCTTGCCGCAGACGCCGGTGGCGCCGGAGGGGCTGACCGTCCTCGACCTGGTGGGCCGGGGCCGGTCCCCGCACCAGACCTGGTGGCGGCAGTGGTCGGCCGCGGACGAGGAGGCCGTGCACGCGGCCCTTGAGGCGACCAATCTCACCGAGCTGGCCGAGCGTCCGGTCGACGAGCTCTCCGGCGGCCAGCGGCAACGCGCCTGGATAGCCATGGCGGTTGCCCAGGGCACCCCCGTGCTGCTGCTCGACGAGCCGACGACGTATCTCGACCTCGCCCACCAGATCGACGTACTCGACCTGATCACGGACCTCAACCGGCGCGAGGGCCGCACGGTCGTGATGGTCCTGCACGACCTCAACCAGGCCTGCCGGTACGCCGATCACGTCATCGCCATGAAGGCCGGCCGTATCGTCGCCGAGGGCGCGCCCGCCGATGTCGTCACCGAGGCGACCGTCGAGGACGTGTTCGACCTGCGCTGCCGGATCACCCCCGACCCGGTCAGCGGCACCCCGCTGGTGATCCCGCTGGGGCGGCACCACCACGACGGAGACACCTCCCGGATCGAGGACACGGTCACGACCCGGTGAGGGTCCGGCACGGGACCTGGTCCGAAAAAGTGTGACGCTTCTCGCGAGAAGCGTCACACTTTTTTGCCACACCTACCCCGCCCGGCGCGGGAAGCCGCCCTCAGGGGCGTGACGTCAAGTACCCGCCCATGGTGCGGAAGTAGTCGCCGGCCGCGTACTCGGTGCCGTCGTCGGTGCGCACGCGGCGGACCAACAGCCCGCGGCCGTGCCCGGTGTGGGCCTCGGGGCCCGCCACGACGACCACACCGTCGCCCTCACGGATGAAGATCCGGCCCGGGGTGCCGCCGTAGCGTCCCTCCGAGACGGCCGCCGAGACGATCCTGAGCCGCTGACCGCGGTGGAAGGCGTAGGCGTTCGGGTACGGGTCCGACTGGGCGCGTACGAGGCGCTCCAGGCGTTCCGCGGGCCAGCTCCAGTCGATCCGGCTGTCCTCCGCCGACCGCTTGTGGAAGAAGCTGGCGCGGCCGCGGTCCTGCGGCACCCACTGGCCGGCGTCGCGGCCCGAGGCGATCAGGTCGAGCGACTCGCGCACGATGGGCGAGATGAGGTCGACGGTCCGGTGGAACAGGTCGGTCGCGGTGTCGGTGGGTCCGACCGGCACCGAGCGCTGGATCAGGATGTCCCCGGCGTCGAGTTCGCCGTTCATGCGGTGCGCGGTGACACCGACGCGCGGCTCGTCGTTCAGGAGCGCCCAGATGATCGGGGAGAAGCCCGCGTACGACGGCAGCAGCGAGTCGTGGACGTTGAGGGTGCCGTGCGGCGGGAGGTCGAACAGCTCCGGCGGCAGCCAGGTCCGCCAGTTGTTGGCGACGATGATGTCCGGCCGTGCATCCCGTACGGCGTCGAGGAGTTCGGCGTCGTCGGGGCGGTTGCGCAGCAGGACGGGGACGTCGTGCTTCTCGGCGAGTTCGGCGACGCTGTCGTCCCAGATCTTCTCGTAGGCATGCTCACTTTTCGGGTGGGTGACGACGAGAACGACCTCGTGGTCGGAGTCCAGCAGCGCCTGAAGCGTGCGGTGACCCCAGGTCTGATAGCCGAGCATGACGACCCGCATGACGGTCCTTCCCTTCAACGACTCATTGCAAGGTAAGCCTTACCTTATCTAGCATTGGGCTGCCTGAGGGAGGCGATGCCACGGTGAAGTCACCGCTACTGGATTCCGAAGTGGTCCACGACATACTCGGAATCGGATTCGGTCCGTCAAATCTCGCTCTGTCCATAGCGGTTGAGGAGCACAACAAGAGCCTTCCGGCAGACAGCCGTCTCAACGCCCTGTTCCTGGAGCGCCAGCCGCGGTTCGGCTGGCACCGGGGCATGCTCATCGACGACGCCACGATGCAGGTGTCGTTCCTCAAAGACCTGGTCACACTGCGGAATCCGACCAGCGACTACAGCTTCCTCTGCTTCCTGCGCGAGCAGGGCAGACTGATCGACTTCCTGAACCAGAAGACCCTCTTCCCGCTGCGCGTGGAGTTCCACGAGTACTTCGAGTGGGCGGCCGAGCGGGTCTCCCACCTCGTCTCCTACGGCAGCGAGGTCGTCGCCGTCGACCCGGTGCGCGGCGACGACGGCGAGGTGGCCTTCTTCGACGTCACCACCCGGGACCCCTCGGGGAACGGCGCGACCGTGACCCGCCGGGCCCGCAACATCAGCGTGGCCATGGGTCTTGAGCCGCATGTGCCGCCGGGTCTCGAACTGGGCGAACGGCTCTGGCACAACAGCGAGTTGATCCCCCGCGCGACCGAACTGGCCGAAGCGGGGCAGCCGGTGCGGCGGGCCGTGGTGCTCGGCGCGGGCCAGAGCGCCGCCGAGGCGGTGGACTATCTGCACCGCACCTTCCCGGACGCCGAGGTGTGTTCGGTGTTCGCCAAGTACGGCTACACCCCGGCCGACGACAGCCCGTTCGCGAACCGCATCTTCGACCCGGAGGCGGTGGACGTCTACTTCTCGGCGCCCTCCGAGGTCAAGCAGTCGCTGCTCGACTACCACCGGTCCACCAACTACTCCGTGGTCGACATGGAGTTGATCGAGGCCCTGTACGCCACCGCGTACCGGGAGAAGGTGGCGGGACGGGAGCGGCTGCGCTTCCTGAACGTCTCGCGGGTCCGCGCCGTGGACGCCGGAGCGGACGGCGGTCTCGATGTCGCCGTGGAGTTCCTGCCCACCGGCGAGAAGCAGGTGCTGGCCGCCGATGTGCTGGTGCTCGCGACCGGTTACCGGCCCCGCGACCTGAGTTCACTGCTCGGCGAGGCGGCCAAGCTCTGCCTCAGGGACGACGGGGACGAGATCCGCGTGGGCCGGGACCACCGGGTCGAGACCGTCCCGGAGGTCACCGCGGGCCTCTACCTCCAGGGCGGCACCGAGCACACCCACGGGCTGACCAGCACCCTGCTGTCGACGGTCGCGGTCCGGGCGGAGGAGATCCACCGCTCGGTGCAGGCGACGAAAGTAGCCGTCTGACGGCCCCACGACTCCCCGGGCCCGGAGGGTACGGTCCCTTCCGGGCCCGGGGTCTTTGCCCACGATCAGCGAACCCTGCGCAGAATCAACGGTGTTGAGACACCTGCTCGCCGAACACGTCCACAACGCCCCGCACGGTCCGCACCGCTCCACAGGTCGCCGCGATCCAGTCGACGGCCATGCGGTGGTCGTCGGGCGCCCGGTCGGCCACCGCGTCCGCGACGACGAACGGCTCCATGTCCTGCATCCACGCGTCGGCCACGGTCAGCAGTACCTGAGTGCGCGCGAACACCCCGACGATCACCGGCTGGTCCCGCCCCGACTCCGCGAGCCTGCGCCGCAGTCCGGTGCCGGCGAAGGCGCTGAACCGCTTGGCCACCAGCACGCTGTCGCCGACCTGCGGCCTGATCGCGTCCACGATGTCCCGGGAGTCCTCGCCACCGGGCAGCCGAGGGTGCCCGAAACTGGTCTCGCGCCCGGCCGGTTCACGCTCGGCGGTCTTGAGGGTGTACAGCACGGGGATGCCCGCGGCCCGCGCCGACTCCGCCAACAGACCGACTCCGGTGAGGAGTTGACCGACCGGCGCGGAGGACTCACGCAGCACGTGCAGGAAGTGGTTCTGGACGTTCAGGACGACCAGGGCGGCGCGGCGCGCGTCGACGGACCAGCCGGTGCGGTCCGCGGGCAACGCGGCGGGGCCCGGCATGTCGTACGGGATCATGAGTAAGGGCCGTGGGTCCAGCGGCCGTTCGTCATCGTGGCGTGCACGGGCATCGCGCGCAGGGTGTCCGGACCGGCGTCCAGCGGGTCCGTGTCCACGACCACCAGGTCGGCCGGGTCCCCGACCCTGATGAGCCGGCGACCACGGGCCGCGGCGACCAACGCGTCCGGGACGGACAGGCGTTGCTCCGGGTGCCAGGCGGGGCGTTCGTCGTCGGTACGGCTGACCGCCGAGGCGATGGCGAGCCAGGGGTCGAGCGGCGAGACGGGGGCGTCCGAGCCGAACTCCAGCCGCGCGCCGGCGGCGAGCAAGTCACCGTAGGCGAAGGCGCGTTCGGTGCGTCCGACCCAGTGCCGGTCCGCCACGTCGCGGTCGTCCGTCGCGTGCCGGGGCTGGACGCCCGCGATCACCCCCAACTGGGCGAATCTCGGGAGGTCTTCGGGGCTCAGCAGCTGCGCGTGCTCGATCCGGCCGCGGCAGCGCACCGCCTCGAAGGCGTCCAGGGCAACGGTGTTGGCGCGGTCGCCGATGGCGTGCACGGCAGGTTCGATGCCGTGGGCGGCGGCGCGCCGCATGAGCCGTACGAGTTCGTCGGGGGCGGTCTGCTCGATGCCGTGGGCGCCGTCCGTGCCCTCCAGGCCCGGGTAGGGGTCGCGGCACAGGGCGGTGCGGGTGTTGAGCGAGCCGTCCGTGAAGAGTTTCAGCGGGCCCACCCCGACCAGGCCGCCGATCTCGTCGCCCGTCCGCAGCCCGCGCTTGATCGCGGCGTCCAGATGACTCGGATACACCGCCGCCAACACCCGTACGGCGGGCCGGAATTGGGCCGACCGGCGTTCCCAGTCCGCGACCGTGTCGCCGAACTGGAAGTCGATGACTCCGGTGACCCCGCGTGCGGCGGCGGCCCGGCAGGCCTCCTCGATCCAGCCGTCGAGCACCTCGGCCGGTGTCGCGGGGAGGGCCGCGAGGACTTCGTGGGCCTCGTGTTCCCTGATCAGTCCGGTGGGGTGGTCGGCGCGGCCGACGAGGGCGAGGCAGGCCGAGTTGAACCACGCGGCATGGAGATCGGCGCTGACCAGGGCGACCGGCCGGTCCGGCAGCACCGCGTCGAGCAGCGCCTTGTGCGGGGCGTCGGGCCACAGGCCGTCGCGGAACCCGTAGCCGTAGAGCACCGTGCCGTCGGCCGCCCCGGCACGTTTCCGGACGAGGTCGGCCACCTCCCGCGCGGAGGCGGTTCCGGCCAGGTCCAGCCGGTGCCGGGCGCTCGCCCATTCCGCGAGGTGGACATGGGCGTCCCACAGGCCGGGCAGCAGCACCCGCCCGTCGAGATCGAGGACCGGTCCACCGCCGGCCCCGGTGTCCGCGTCCGCGCCCGCTTCCGGGACGACGTGGGTGATCCTGCCGTCCGCCACCCGCAGCCGGGCAAGCGGTCCACCGGCGCCGAGCCGGACTCGGGCGAGCGTCCGTGCGGGCGCCAGGGCGCTTGCGGTGTCTGCCATACGAGACCCCCCAGGTAAAGTTAGGCTTACCTTACCTCCAAATCAGTGCCGGGCCGGGACGAGCCCGGCGAGGACACCGGTGACAGTGTTCACGACGTCCCCGACGACCGTCACCACCGGCCGCAAGGCATCGACGACCGGTGCGGGCGTGGGTGTGGGCGTGGAAGTGGGGTCCGGCGCGGGCTCCTGGCAGCAGGCGACCTGCACGGCGCGGGGTGCGTTCTGCGGCTGGTCCTGCTGAGGCAGACCCGTGGGAAGCGATTGCGGCACGTCACCACCCTCAGGTGCCGCCGGAGCACCGCCGCGCGGTGCGTCGCCCGGCCCCTCCGGCTTCCCTCCGTCCGCCGGTTCGCCGCCTTCGGCCGCCGCGTCGGCGGCGGATCCGAGCGCCCAGCGCTGCCCGGCGGACCCGTCCCGTCCCGCCAGCACGATCCGCGCCCCCTTCTTCCCGTTCTCCGGCGCAACGGCCAGCCCCTGGCTCCAGCGGAGCAGCAACTCGCCACGGACCGTCAGGTCGTAGTGCACCTCACCGGCGTGCACCAGGCACCCGGCCAGCGTGACCGTGCCCCGGTCGGTGTCGGCGGCGAGGCAGAGTCCGGGATCGTCGAGGCTGCGCAGCAGACCGTCCTGGTCGTACGACCACTGCTGCGACCCGGCGTCGGAGCACCCGGCCAGGGTGACGGCGGCGCCGTCGCGCACCCGCCCGCCGGCCACGTCGAGGCACAGCCCGGACGCGAGGGCGCGCAGCACACCCTGTTGGACGACTCCCGCGCCGACGGCACCGGCGGCCGACTCGGCACCGGCCGACGAGGGCACCGCGACCGGGCTCTGGTGGGACGAACTGCCGCTGGGCGCACCCCAGGTGACCTGCGGATCAGGGGTGTCGCCCTGGGACCAGCCCTTGGAGACCAGCACGGTCGCGAGCAGCGCGAGGGAGGTCAGCCCCACGCCCACGACCGCTGCCTTGGGGTGCCTGCGCGGAAAGGCGAGGACGCCGTCCGGGGTGGGGCGGTGGCGGCCCATCGGGCGGCGGGCGGCACGGGCGGCGGAGCCGGGCGTCGCACGGCCGGGCCGTGAGTCGAGATAGCGGCGGGCGCCCCAGCCGAGGACGGTCTCGGCGAGCAGTACTTCGAGGCCGCCGTCGAAATGACTCAACTGCTCCGCCGCGAAACGGCAGTAGCGGCATGTCATGAGATGCCGTTGCACATCGGGCAACAGACTGCCGCCGCGGCGGATCGGGACGTCGAGGAGACGGTTGTAGTAGCGGCATTCCGGAGTCGGCGCGAGTTCGTGGTGGGCGCGGACACAGCCCGCCCTGAATTGTTCACGTGCCTGGTCCAGCGCGGCGGTCGCGGTGGCCTCGTCCACGCCCAGCAGACCGGCCGGTACGGTTATGGGTTCGGCTTCGACCTCGGTGTGCCACAGCAGGCATTGGGAGGCGCCCGCCAGCTTGCCGAAAGCGCGTTCTGCGAGCTTCCGCCTTTCGGAGGTGCCGGGCCTCGCCGCGCGTAGACCGCGGGCGCCAGTGGGTTTGCGAAGTTCCGGCAGCAGCGCGGGAATTCGCTCATCGGCGGCCCACTTCTTCACCATCTCCCTTACCGTCACAAGGAGTTGGGGCCGCAGAGCGCCACCGGTCACCCGGCTCGCGAGTACCTGGTGGAAGGCGGCGCTCGCCACCATGGACGCCGAACTCTCGGCGGTGGCGAGGCAGATGGCCGCATATTCACTTGTCGCCTGCCAGTGGCGCGCGAGCAGCAGGGCGACGGCACGAGTGCCCGCGGTTTTGTCGCCGAGTTGTGCCATGAGATTGCGGTCCGACTCCCCCGGACTTGATCCGGGGCGAGGCGGGAACGGCGGACGTGGGGGGTTGGGGGATTGCACGGGACCATTTCCTTCCAAGCCGCAGGACGGCACACGAATGCCCGACCATCGGAAAGCAGGTGCTTGCTTGGTGCATACCTATGAACTGTCAGAAACGACCCTGACCATTGCCTTCTCACGACTGGCCTCATGAGGTGGCTCACACTCGCACAAGCGCCTGACAGGAAACAAGGAGTTAGGGTGACCGATGTTCAAAACGCTGTGAATTCAGATTGGTTACCGCCGGTATCCACAGGCGTCTACACGAAATCTCCAACTCTCCCGCGAACTAAGCGAGGCGCACAGGGAACTCCGAAGTTTCTCTCGGGATGCTCTCATCGCCGTGGGCCACCATGAGCCGCATGATCGCCCCCCACCCCTCAGCCACCCCCGCACCCGCTCCCGCCCCCACGGTCCGCAAGGCGGTCGTACCGGCCGCCGGACTCGGCACGCGGTTCCTGCCCGCGACGAAGGCGACGCCGAAGGAGATGCTCCCCGTCGTCGACAAGCCCGCGATCCAGTACGTCGTCGAGGAGGCCGCGGCGGCCGGACTCGACGACATCCTGATGGTCACCGGCCGGCACAAGCGCGCCATCGAGGACCACTTCGACCACGCCTTCGAGCTGGAACAGGCCCTGGCCGCCAAGGGCGACACCGTGCGCCTGGACGCCGTACGCGATCCCGCGCGCCTCGCCGACATCCACCACATCCGCCAGGGCGACCCGCTCGGCCTCGGCCACGCGGTGCTCTGCGCCCGCCACCACGTCGGCGACCAGCCGTTCGCCGTCCTGCTCGGCGACGACCTGATCGACCCGCGCGAGACCCTGCTCAGCCAGATGCTGGAGGTCCGCGAACGGTACGCGGGCAGCGTGGTCGCCCTGATGGAAGTCCCGGAGGAACAGGTCCACTTGTACGGCTGCGCGGCCGTCGAGCCGACCAGTGAGGACGGTGTCGTACGGGTCACCGGCCTGGTCGAGAAGCCGTCCCGCGCGGACGCGCCGAGCCGTTACGCCGTCATCGGCCGCTACGTCCTCGATCCCGCGATCTTCCCCACCCTGGAACGCACCCCGCCCGGACGCGGCGGCGAGATCCAACTGACCGACGCCCTCCAGGAGTTGGCCGCCGGCGGCACGGTCCACGGAGTCGTCTTCAAGGGCCTGCGCTACGACACCGGCGACAAGGCCGACTATCTGCGCACGGTGGTCCGGCTGGCCTGCGACCGCCCGGACCTGGGGCCCGAATTCGTCGCCTGGCTCAAGGAGTTCGTGGCGGGGATGGAGGGCGGCGCCAGCGCCGACGAGCGGCTCGCCGCCTGAACTCCGCACGCCCGAGGGCCCGGTCACGCCGTGGCGACGACCGGGCCCTCCTGTCGGCGATACGGCGATACGGCGGTCAGCCGTTCGGCCGGAGCGTCCAGGTGACCGTCATCTCCCCCGTCACGGCGCCGTCCTCACGCTGGATGGCGACGGTGACCGGGAACTCGGGGCGCTCGCCCGCGTCGAGTTCGGCCACGACGTCGGCGACGGAGCGGCCGAGGGTCGCGGTGGCCCGGACCGGGCCGAGGGCGATCTTCTTGAACGCGATCTCGGCGTTGACCGGGAGCGGCACGGCCCGCGAGAGCTGGTCGCCGAAGGCGGCGAGGACGATCGCGCCGCTGGCGGACTCACCGAGGGTGAACATGGCACCGGCGTGCGGCCCGCCGACATGGTTGCGGTACTCGCTCTGGTCCGGCAGGGCCAGCACGGCCCGCTCGGGACTGGTCTCCAGGTACTCCAGGTTCAGCGTGCGAACCATCGGCACCGTGGCGGCGAGCAACTCGCCGATGGACATCTGATCTGCGCTCATGGACGACATGTTACCCATGAGTAGCGAAGTCGGACCAGACCTGTGCGCCGGCAAACACCGTCGGGTCCCCAGTTGGTACGACCCTGACAAGGGCCGGTGACCCAACCGTGTCCCGTGCCGCACTAGGGTTACTGCCCATGTGGCCAGGACAGCAGCCGCCCGGGGGCGAGCAGAACCCGCAACAGAACCCGTACCAGCAGCCGGGGTACCAGCAGCCGAATCCGTATCAGCAGCCCGGCTACCAGCAGCCCAACCCCTATGGGCAGCAACCGCAGTGGGCCGCTCCGGGCCCCGCGGGCGGACCACAGCTGCCGCAGGGCGGGGGCGGCGGGAACCGGACGAAGCTGGTCGCGATCATCGCCGCGACGGCCGTCGTCGTGGCCGCCGGGGTGACCGGATTCCTGGTCCTCGGCGGGAACAAGGACGACAAGGCGGACGGCGGCAAGGGCACGTCGAGCCACTCGCCCTCGGCCTCCGCGGACCCGAGTGCGGGGTCCTCGGAATCCTCCGGTTCCGACGACAACCCGCGCGGCACCGAGACCGAGCAGCCGACCATCGCGGGCTGGAAGGTCGTCGTCAACCAGAAGTACGGCACCGCCTTCGACGTCCCCGCCGACTGGGAGGTGGGCACGCCGGGCACCTTCACCTTCTTCGAGGACGAACAGAAGGGCGACGGCTCCCCGTACATCGGCTTCTCCGCGCCCGCCTACCTGAAGCAGAACTGGTGCGAGTCCGACGACAACAAGGACGGCACCAAGGAGACCTCGTCGCTGGCGTCCAGCGGCACCAAGGGCGAGGACGGCGCGAAGGACACCGCGAGCACCGCGCGCGGTGACGCCGCCTCGTTCGCCTTCGGCGGGTACACGGACCAGAAGGACTCCTCCAAGAAGTACCTGAAGATCGGCGCGGCGAAGTCGTACACGACGAAGTCCGGTGTCGCCGGCAGCGTCGCCACCTCGTACACGACCGGCGTGCCGAAGAGCGGCAAGTGCTCCTCGGACGGCAAGGCGACCACATTCGCCTTCAAGAACTCGGCGGGCGACTTCGTCTCCTGGACCCTCTACGGCGCCAAGGGCGTCAGCGAGGAGATCCCCGACGCGACGATCCAGAAGATCCTCAGCACCGTACGGCTGCACGGGGACCCGACGGGCAGCACCAGCTGACGCCGTGACGGGTTGGCCGGATTCTGGCAGCAAATGGTTTGGCAGGGCGTGGCCCGGGCGGCGATAGTCGGCCGGTGAACGACACCGCCGCCCTCCGTCACCCGCACCGTCCCGACTGGGCGGGCCGCAACTACACCCTGCTGACCGTCGCCGCGGTGGCGACCGGGCTCGGTGGGAGCGGCGCGCTGATCGCCGCCGCGTTCGCGGTGCTGGACGCGGGCGGCGACAGCGGTGACGTGGGGCTGGTGGCCGCCTCGCGCACGCTGCCGCTGGTGGTGTTCCTGCTGATCAGCGGCGCGCTCGCGGACCGGGTGCCCCGGCACCGGGTGATGGTCTCGGCCAACGCCCTCAGCTGTGTGTCACAGGCGGCCTTCGCGGTACTGGTCCTCACCGGCGAGCCCCGGCTGTGGCAGATGATGCTGCTGACCGCGCTCGGCGGCACCGGGCAGGCGTTCTTCGGTCCGGCGGCCGAGGGCATGCTGATGTCCACGGTGAGCGGGGAACAGGCGGGCCGGGCGTTCGCGGTGTTCCGGATGGCGATGCAGGGCGCGTCCCTGGGCGGCGCGGCCCTCGGCGGCGCGCTGGTCGCGGTGGTCGGCCCCGGCTGGGTGCTCGCCCTCGACGCGGCGATGTTCGCGGTCGCCGGGGCGCTGCGCTCCTTCCTCGACGTGAGCCACATCCCGGCGCGCGCGCCGGGTGGCGGGATGCTGGCCGATCTCCGGGACGGCTGGCGGGAGTTCATCGGCCGGCCCTGGCTGTGGTCCATCGTCCTGGCGTTCTCCATCGCCAACGCGGTCGTCGGCGCGGCCGACGGCGTCTACGGTCCGCTCGTCGCCCGGGACAGCCTCGGCGGCGCGGGTCCCTGGGGCCTGGCCCTGGCCGCGTTCGGCGCGGGCACGGTCGCGGGCGCCCTGCTGATGACCCGCTGGAAACCCCGCAGGCTGCTCCTCGCGGGCATGCTCTGCATCTTCCCGCTGGCCCTGCCGTCCGCCGCGCTCGCGGTACCGGTGCCGGTCGGCGTCCTGTGCGTGGTGATGTTCGTCGCCGGAGCCACCGTCGAGGTCTTCGGGGTGTCGTGGATGACGGCACTGCACCAGGAGATCCCCGAGGAGAAACTCTCCCGGATCGCGGCGTACGACTGGCTGGGCTCGATCGCGCTGATGCCGGTCGCCGCCGCGGCGGCGGGCCCCGCGGAGTCGGCCTTCGGCCGGACGGCGGCCCTGTGGGGGTGCACGGCCCTGGTCGTCCTGGTCACGGCGGGCGCGCTGTGCGTGCCGGAGGTACGCGATCTACGGCTGCGCACCGCATCGCCCGCCCACGACGAACCGGAGGCCGTAGACGGCTCAGCCGATCCCGAACGCTCCGTCGGGGGGCTCGGGTGACGGTACGGCGTCCTCGTCCCGGACGGGTCGCGCGGCGCCGATGAACTCCCGTACCGCGAGCCCGTGTTCGAGCCGCGCGGGGAAGGCGTCCGAGGCCACGAGCCGGGTCAGGGCCACCGTGTCGACCGGCCGGTGGGCGGCGACGAGCACCGCGTTGCCGAACCGGCGTCCGCGCAGCACACCCGGTTCCGCGATCAGCGCCAGCTCCCCGAACACCGCGCCGAACGTGGCGAGTTGGGCACGCAGGAACGCGAAGGGGGCGGAGTCCGCGAGGTTGGCGAGGTAGTACCCGTCGGCCCGCAGCACGCGCTCGGCCTCGCGGGCGTACGCCACGGAGGTCAGATGCGCCGGAACCCGCGTCCCACCGAAGACATCCGCGACGACCACGTCCGCCGAACCGTCCGGCGCCGCCTCCAGCCAGGCCCGGGCGTCGGCGCCGTGCACGGTGACACCGGCACCGTCCGGCACCGGCAGATACTCGGCGACCAGCTCCAACAGCCCCCGGTCCGCCTCCACGACGTCCTGCCGCGAACCGGGCCGGGTCGCCGCGAGATACCGGGGCAACGTGAGCGCCCCGCCGCCCAGATGCACCACGTCCAGCGGGCGCCCCGGCTCCGCGACGGTGTCCAGCACATGCCCGAGCCGCCGCGCGTACTCGAACTCCAGGTGCGTCGGCGCGTCCAGGTCCACATACGACTGCGGCGCCCCGTCGACGGTCAGCAGCCAGGCCCGCGCCCGGTCCACGTCGGGCATCAGCTTGGCGGTCCCGTGATCAACGTCCCGGGTCACGGGTATGGGCTCGTTCACGGGTCCATTGTGCCGGGGTGGTGGGAAGGGGTGCGGTCGTACGGGCCCGTCAGACCCCCGCCGCCTCGCCCGGCCCGTGGGAGCGGCCCCGGACACGCGAAGGTGCCCGCCCCCGCAGGAACGGGCACCTCGCTCGTTCAGCCGACCTCCGTCACCGTGCCCGCGCCGACCGTCCGCCCGCCCTCGCGGATCGCGAAGCCGAGCCCCGGCTCCAACGGGACCTCACGGCCCAGCTCGACCGCCATCGTGACGGTGTCCCCCGGCCGCGCGACCGCCGTCTCGCCGAGGTCGATGTCGCCGACGACGTCCGCGGTACGGATGTAGAACTGCGGCCGGTAGCCGGTCGACACCGCGGTCGTACGGCCGCCCTCGCGGGCCGACAGGACGTACACCCGCGCCGAGAAGCGACGGCTGGGCACGACGCTGCCGGGCGCCGCGACGATGTGCCCGCGCCGGACCGCGTCGCGCGGCACCCCGCGCAGCAGCAGCGCCACGTTGTCCCCGGCCTGCGCCTCCGCCATGGGCTTGCCGAAGGTCTCCAGGCCGGTGACCACCGTGTCGACGGCGGCCCCGAGCACTTCGATCCGGTCGCCCACCCGGACCGTGCCGCGCTCGATCGCGCCCGTGACCACCGTTCCGCGCCCGGTGATGGTGAGCACGTTCTCGACCGGCAACAGGAACGGCGCGTCCAGGTACCGCTCGGGCATGGGCACATACGTGTCCACGGCGTCGAGCAGCGCGTCGATCGACGCCGTCCAACGGGGGTCCCCCTCAAGGGCCTTGAGGCCGGACACCCGTACGACGGGTACGGAGTCGCCGCCGTAGCCGTTCGCGGTGAGCAGCTCGCGGACCTCCAGCTCCACGAGGTCGGTGAGCACGGTGTCCTCGCCGTCGTCGACGGCGTCGGCCTTGTTGAGCGCGACCACGATGTGGTCGACGCCCACCTGCCGGGCGAGCAGCACGTGTTCGGCGGTCTGCGGCATGATCCCGTCGAGCGCGGAGACGACGAGGATCGCCCCGTCGAGCTGCGCGGCCCCGGTGACCATGTTCTTGACGTAGTCGGCGTGACCGGGCATGTCCACGTGCGCGTAGTGCCGGGTGTCGGTCTCGTACTCGACGTGCGCGATGTTGATGGTGATGCCGCGCGCGGCCTCCTCCGGCGCCCGGTCGATACGGTCGAACGGGACGTAGGTGGACGCGCCGCGCTCGGCGAGGACCTTGGTGATGGCGGCGGTCAGGGTGGTCTTGCCGTGGTCGACATGGCCCATCGTGCCGATGTTGAGATGCGGTTTCGTGCGGACGTATGCCGTCTTGGACATGGCGGTACCTCGAAGCCTGGTGAGTGAAGTGCGGGGACCCCGAGGACTCGCCGACCCTCCCCCTGCGGGGTCCGCCGGACGATCCGGAGAGGGTCAGCTTCGGGCGCCGTCGACTGCGGCGAGGAGAACAGGCACAGGAACAGGCACGGGGGGAACGGCAGCCTTCTGAGCATCCGCGACCGCGGATGCTGCGAGGTGGAAGGCGTACCGGAACATGACGCCGATCATTGCCGACGCTTTGCCCCACGTCGAACGATTTATCAGCGGCCGGGACTTGAGGGGTCGTTGTTCTTCAGGAGCCGAAGTTCTTCAGGAACCGATGTTCTTCAGGGCCTCGCGCACCGACAGCGGAGCGAACCGGCCCTTCTCCCTCGCCAGGAATCCGCGCACCGCCTCCGGGTCCGCCTTCGCGTACTCGCGCAGGCACCAGCCGATGGCCTTGCGGATGAAGAAGTCGGGGTGCCCGGACTGGCGCAGGCAGTACGCGAAGAGGCGTTCGGTGTCGGTGCGCTCCTTGTAGCGCAGCTGGTGGAGCAGGGCCGTACGGGCGACCCACAGGTCGTCGTCGACGATCCACGCGTCCATGTCGGCCGTCAGCTTCGGATCGGCGGCGACCAGGCCTCCCACTACGTGGGAGGCGAGTGCGTCGACGGTGTCCCACCAGGGGACCGTGGAGACGAGATGCCGGGCGACCGGCAGGAAGCCGGACGTGCAGTGCCTCACATGCCGGCGCAGGTAGTCCACCGCGAAGTACTGGTACTCGCGCTCCGGCAGTTCCCAGCAGCGCAGGGCGATCGCGGTGCAGTCGGTCTCGTCGGGGCGGGGCGTGCCCTCCAGGACCGTGCGGGACAAAGCCCTGCGTACGGGCGTGGTCAGACCGAGGAAGGGCGCGATGTCCTTCATGTAGGCCCGCATCGGAACGGCCCGTTCCGCGTCGGCCGCGGCGGCGTACGTGGCGGTGAGCCGCTCCAGCACGGTGTCGGCGAGAACACTGCCCGGCATCTTCGGCGTGCCCGCACCTGTGACGCTCATGAGACGAACCATACGGCGATCACACACACAGGTCGGTTAGGGTCGCCGACATGCTCGCCGATGCCGCCACCGACTCTGGGGGCACCCGCTCTGGGGGCACCGCCACGGCCACTCCCCAGGCCACTGCCCAGTTCACCGGCACGGAACTCGCCGCAGTCGTGACCGTCCCCACGGCCACGTCCGTCGTCTCCGTCGCGCCCGTGCTGCCCGTCGCCCCGACCGGCTTCGCCGCGCGCTGCACGAGAGCCCTGCTCTCACCCTGGTCCCGGCTGTCGCTGCTGCTCGTCCTGCTCGCCGGGGCGGCTTCGACCGTGCTGCTCTTCCACCCGCAGCGACTTCTCTCCGACGGCTGGCCGCCCCAACTCACCGGCGCCATGGCGGCGTTGGTGTTCGCCGCGGCCTACGGCCTGTGCAGCGTGGCGTTCGTACCGCGCCCGCTGCTCAACCTCGCGGCGGGCGCGCTGTTCGGCTCCCAGATGGGCACCGTCTCGGCGCTGGCGGGCACGGTGCTCGGGGCCGGGATCTCCTTCGGTCTCGGCCGCATCCTGGGCCAGGACGCGCTGCGCCCGCTGCTGCGCGGCCGGTGGCTCAAGGCGGCGGACGGGCAGCTCAGCAAGCACGGCTTCCGTTCGATGATGGCGGCCCGGCTCTTCCCGGGACTGCCGTTCTGGGGCGTGAACTACTGCGCCGCCGTCTCCCGCATGCGCTGGATGCCGTTCCTGCTCGCGACGGCTCTCGGGTCGCTCCCGAACACCGCCGCGTACGTCGTCGCCGGTGCCCGTGCGTCCAGCCCCACGTCTCCGGCCTTCCTGATCGCCATGGCGTGCATCGCCCTGCCGGCCCTCGGCGGCGCGGTGGTGGCCTGGCGCAAGCGCCACCACCTGCGCCCCCAGTAACACGTCAGACGGCCTCGACGATCATCGCGTTGGCGAGGCCCCCGGCCTCGCACATCGTCTGCAACCCGTAGCGCGCTCCCCGGTCCCGCATCGCGTGCACGAGCGTGGTCGTCAGCCGGGTGCCGCTCGCGCCGAGCGGATGGCCGATCGCGATGGCCCCGCCGTGCACGTTGACCTTGGCGAGATCGGCGCCCGTCTCCTGCTGCCAGGCCAGAACGACGCTGGAGAACGCCTCGTTGACCTCGAACAGGTCGATGTCGTCGAGGGTGAGCGAGGCCCTGCGCAGCACCTTCTCCGTAGCCGGTATGACACCGGTGAGCATGAGCAGCGGGTCGGAGCCGGTCACGGCGAAGCTGTGCAGCCGGGCGATCGGACGCAGCCCGAGCCGGGCCGCCGTCTCACTGGACGTGATCAGGACCGCGGAGGCGCCGTCGTTGATCGGGCTGGAGTTGCCGGCGGTGATGTTCCACTCGATCCCCGGGAACCGCTCGGCCCAACTCGGGTCGTAGAAGGCGGGCTTGAGACCACCCAGGACCTCGGCCGTACTGCCGGGCCGTACGCACTCGTCGCGCGAGGCGCCCGCCAGGGGTGTCACCTGGGCGTCGAAGAGGCCCGCCTCCCAGGCGGCGGCGGCCTTGTGGTGCGAGGAGAGCGCGAAGTCGTCCAACTGGTCCCGTGTCATGGACCACTTGGCGGCGATGAGTTCGGCGCTGATGCCCTGCGGGACGAGACCCTCCGGGTAGCGCGCGGCGACTCCGGGGCCGAAGGGATCCGTGCCGGGCAGCACGGCCGACCCCATCGGCACGCGCCCCATGGACTCCACTCCGCAGGCCACGACCAGGTCGTACGCCCCGGAGAGCACGCCCTGCGCCGCGAAGTGCACGGCCTGCTGGGAGGAGCCGCACTGACGGTCCACCGTGGTCGCGGGCACGGACTCCGGGAAGCCCGCCGACAGGACGGCCTGCCGGGTGATGTTGACGGACTGCTCACCGACCTGGGTGACCGTGCCGCCGATGACGTCGTCGATGAGGGCGGGGTCGATCCCGGTGCGCTCGACGAGGGTGCGCAGGGTGTGCGAGAGGAGTTCGACGGGGTGGACCTGGGCGAGGGAGCCGTTCGGCTTGCCCTTGCCCACTGGGGTGCGTACGGCTTCGACGATCACTGCGTCACGCATGGGGTGGGCCTCCGTTATTTTTTCCAGCTAGCACTACTATTTTTTTCCAGCAAGCACTACCAGTGAGTAGGAAATCCAAACTCACCATAGCTCTGTCAGTTGGAAAATCAAACCCACCCTTAAAGTAGGTGCTATGGCCCCTCCCAAAGACAAGCCCGCCCCCAAAGACCCGCGCCCCTGCTCGATCGCCGACGCCCTCGCACTCGTCGGCGAGAAGTACTCCCTGCTCGTCCTGCGGGAGGTGTGCCTCGGCAATCGCCGCTTCGACCAGCTGGTCCGCAACATCGGCGCCCCGCGCGACGTCCTGGCCACGCGGCTGCGCCGCCTCGTCGACGCCGGGATCCTCACCCGGCGGACCTACAGCGAGCACCCGCAGCGCTTCGAGTACCGGCCCACGGAGGCGGGTCTCGAACTGGAGCCGGTCCTGATGACCCTCATGGCGTGGGGCGACCGGCATCTCCGTAGGGATCTGCTCGACCGCCCCATGGTGATCGAGCACATCTGCGGCAACGAACTGGTCCCGGCCGTCACCTGCACGGCCTGCGGCGGCACGGTCCGCCACGAGGACCTGACGGCCCACCCGCAGGTACCGGGCTGGACCGTCACGGGCCCGGCAGCGGCCTAGACGTCGTAGACGTCCAACCGCCCGCACATCCCGAACTTCCCGTACGCCGAAGGCTGTTCGGCCCGTACGGCGGCGTCGGCGAGGTGGGTGAAGTCGCCCCGGTCGAGCCGGTCGAGCTGCTCCCCCGTGGCCTCGGCGGCGGCCCGCGCACCCCGTTCCCAGCGCTCGCGCCACTCCGCGAGCCGGGGCCGTACCAGCGCGGCGGCGGCCCGGTGGAAGGCGGCAAGCGCTTCCGGGCCCTCGGCGGAGCGCAGCGCCTCGTAGCCCTCCAGGGCGAGGTCGCGGCGGGCCCGGGCGATCCGTTCCTGCTCGGCCTCCGGCGCGTCGGCCGGGATGACGGTGACAGCGGCGTACGTCTGCGGGTCGATGAGGTACTGCGGGGGCAGGGTGAGTACCGCGTCGCCCGCCTCGGGCAGCCCGCTGTTCTGCATGAGGACGGTGATGCGCAGATCGCCCTCGTTGACGAGCCGGTGGATGGTCCCGGGCGTGAACCAGGCGACCGTTCCGGCCGCGAGCGGTGTGACCGTGTACCCGGACGTCGTGCCGGACGCAGTGAGCGTCTGCACCGCACCGCGGCCGCCGGTGACGACGTACCCCTCCGAACAGATCAGGTGCATATGGGGAGTTCCGCCGCACACCCTGCCTGCACCATCGGCCTCGGCGGGCCACTCGTAGACGGACAGATGCGAGACGGCGACCCCGCCCGGCAGTCCGCCGAAGCCGAAACTCTCGGTGCTCACCACGGCCGCGCCTCAAGGTACTTGGCGATCTCCTCCCGCTCCCACGCCCCGTCGGCGACGACGACGCGGTAGCGCCGGGTGAGCGTGTCGCCGGGGTCGAGGACCAGCTCGTCGTGGAAGGCGAAGGAGGGGGCGATCCCGGCGAACGGCTCGTTGCGTACGAACCAGTGGGCGGGGTGGGCGCCCTCGGCGCCGGTGTGGTCGTTCTCGGGGGCATGCTCGAAGACGACCGTCGCGTGACCGTCGGTGCCGTCGTGCTCTCCGGAGACGGCGAGCCAGGGACCCTGGGAGCCCATCAGATCGGGGCCCTCGCCGTCGGGGCCGATGATGCGGCCGTCGCGGAAGGCGCGCGGGCCGCGCCAGAACAGACCGGTGTAGCCCGCCGCCTCACGCCCGTGGGTGGTCGGGCTGCCGAACAGCAGGGGCTCGTCGCGGCGGTTCGTCACGGCGCTGGTCCAGGTCAGCGCCCATGAACCCGACTCCGTGTCGACGTCGTGCACCTCGATCCGGCGCCGCTCGTCGGCCCATAGTTCACCGCTGTACGGATGCCAGGTAAGCCGTTCGGCGATGACGAGGCGCTCGGCGTCGGCGTAGAGCTCGTCGAAGGCGACATGGGCCATCGACCCGACCCGCTCGGGGAGTTCGAGATACCCCTCGCCGTGAACGTATGTGTTGCCGCCCCACAGGTTCTGGCCCGACAGATGTGAGGCGGTGAACTGCAAGCCCTTGTGCCAGCGGTGGTCGTTGGGCCGGTAGTCCGTGACGATGTCGCCGGCCAGCGTTCTGATCGGGTGGAGGTACGGCTTCGGCGCCTCCCAGGACGCCTCGGGCCGGTAGACGTAGCTGAACAGCTCGACGCCGGTGGCCGGTTCGGTCACTGTGACGCGGTCGCCGTGGGCATGGACGATACGCAGGCCGGTCATGCCGACACCTCCTCGCGCGCCACGGGCGCCCAGCCGGGGGCGCCGCCGTGCAGCGCCGTGTAATAGGGGTCACCGGGGCCGATCTCGCCGGCCCGTACGGTCGTGTCGGTGAACGCCGACTTGTAGAGCGCGGTGATCAGTTCCAGGCTGGTGCGCCCGTCGGTGCCGCTGGCGCGCGGCCGTTCGTCGGCCCGCATGCTGACGACGAGTTCCCGCAGCTGCTCCAGGTGCGAACTCGGCACGTCGGGACCGAAGTTCCGCCAGGCGGCGGCCTCCTCGCCCGAGACGTCCGGGGCGGGGGTGATGCGCCAGTTGTCGTTGCTGTGGCCGTACAGGTGGGTGAGTTCGACGGTGGCGCGCTCGCAGTCGATGCGGATACGGCTGACCTCGTCGGGGCTCAGGACGCTGTTGACGACGGTCGCCATCGCGCCGTTCTCGAAGCGGACCAGGGCGGTCGAGACGTCCTCGGTCTCCACGTCGTGGACCAGCCGCCCGGCCATGGCCTTGACCTCGCTCCACGGCCCGAGCAGATCGAGCAGCAGGTCCATCTGGTGGATGCCGTGTCCCATGGCGGGACCGCCGCCCTCGGTGGCCCAGCGTCCGCGCCAGGGCACCGCGTAGTAGGCGGTGTCGCGGTACCAGGTGGTCTGGCAGTGCGCCACGAGCGGCCGGCCCATGGCCCGCTCGGCGAGCAGCCGGCGTACATGCCGGGTGCCCGAGCCGAACCGGTGCTGGAAGACGATGGAGGCGTACGGCCCCCCGACCGTCCCCTTTGCCGGGCCCTCCTCGTCCTGCACGGCGTCGAAGTCGGCCAGTGTCGGCACCGGCGGCTTCTCGCACCAGACCCAGGCGCCGGCCCGCAGCGCGGCGACGGTCTGCGCGCGGTGCAGGGTGGGCGGGGTGCAGATGGTGACGAGGTCGGGCCGCTGTTCCCGGAGCATCTGCTCCAGGTCGGTGTAGGCATGCGGAATCCCGGCCTCGGCACAGAAGGACTCGACTGAGGTGGCATCGATGTCAACGGCCGCGACCACCTCGGTCTCGCCCTCCTCGGCGAGCCGCGCGAGCGCGGGGAAGTGCGAGCCGCGGCCGATGGCACCGGCGCCGACCACGGCGGCCCTGATGCGCCGCCCGGCGAGGGGGGCCGGGGGCCGATACGCCCCGGGGTTGGTGGCGGGTGTGGACATGGGCGTGATCAGCACTCCTCCGGAGACAGCGAGCGCGTCCAGCAAGCGCTTTCCTCCGCTGCAACGTATGCGCCGCCCCCGCGCCTGGTCAACACCACGCACCCGGAGTCGCCCGACCGCCCGCGAAACCCCTGTGTCCGGCCTGTCACACCGGGACGCTACGCTGCCCCTCACACACACTCGATCACCGTGCGCGGCGTTTTGGTGTGTCCTTTGCCCCTCCGCGAGCAGCACTTGGACGCCGTAACTCCATGTCTTGGTTTGAATCCCTCATCCTCGGACTCGTCCAGGGGCTGACCGAGTTCCTGCCCGTGTCGTCCAGTGCGCATCTGCGGCTGACGGCGGCCTTCTCCGGCTGGAAGGACCCGGGCGCGGCCTTCACGGCGATCACCCAGCTCGGCACGGAGGCGGCGGTGCTGATCTACTTCCGCCAGGATGTCGGGCGGATTCTCGCCGCGTGGTTCCGGTCGCTCACGAACAAGGAGATGCGGCGCGACCACGACGCCCAGATGGGCTGGCTGGTGATCGTCGGCTCCATTCCCATCGGCGTGCTCGGGGTCACGCTCAAGGACCAGATCGAGGGGCCGTTCCGGGATCTGCGGATCACCGCCACCATGCTCATCGTGGTGGGCATCGTCATCGGCGTCGCCGACCGCCTCGCGGCCCGCGACGAGACGGGCGGCCGGCACCGGGCGCCCAAGCAGCGCAAGACACTGGTGGACCTGAACGCCAAGGACGGCCTGTTGTACGGCCTCTGCCAGGCGATGGCGCTGGTTCCCGGCGTCTCCCGCTCGGGCGCGACCATCAGCGGCGGCCTGTTCATGGGTTACACCCGTGAGGCGGCGGCCCGTTACTCCTTCCTGCTCGCCATGCCGGCCGTACTGGCCTCGGGTGCCTTCGAGTTGAAGGACGCGGCCGAGGAGGGGCACATCGCGTGGGGTCCGACGATGTTCGCGACGGTGATCGCGTTCGCGGTCGGATACGCGGTCATCGCGTGGTTCATGAAGTTCATCTCGCACAAGAGCTTCATGCCGTTCGTCTGGTACCGCATCGCCCTCGGCATCGTCATCATCGCGCTGGTCACGGCGGGCGCGCTGAGCCCGCACGCGGCCGAGTCGGCGGGCTGAGCTACCGCTCGGGCAGGGCGAGAGCCCAGGGTTCGGGGGCGATCCCGACGCCGTTGGCGACGTAGGCGATCGTGCGGTACCACCCTGCCAGTACGAGGAGTTCGAGGGCCTCGGGCTCGTCGAGGTGCTCCCGCAGGCCGGACCAGACGGGGTCGCTCAGTCGTGCGCCGGCGTCGAGTTCGTCGACGGCCCGGAGCAGCGCGGTCTGCCGTGGCGACCAGGCCGGGTCGTCCGGGGTGCCGGTCGCGGTCAAGGTGACCTGTTCCGGGGTGAGTTGGGCGGCTTCGGCGTACGCCGCCATGTGGACGCCCCACTCGTAGGCGCAACCGGCGCGGGCGCAGACGCGGGCGATCACGAGTTCGCGGTCGGCGGCGCTCAGGCGGCCGTGCACGAGGAGTCCGGCGCCCAACGCCCGCATGCGGGAGGCGAGTTCGGGGTGGCGTTCGAGGACCTTGAACAGCATGAGGGGTTCGTGGGCGACACCGGGCGGCATCCAGCGGCGCAGGGCGCGGTCGGTGTCGGGGGTGTAGGGCGGGGTGACTCCTTCGATGCGCTGTCGTTCGATGTCCTGCTCTTCGATGCGCTGTCTCATGTCCACCGACTCTTGCGCTTCTGAAATCGAAGCGCAAGAGTAAGTCGGGAGATCGCCAAGACCCCGGCAAGGAGGCCCTGTTGGAACCGGTCCCCGCTCCCGGCCGCCCTGTACGCGGGTCGGACACCGGGCGTCCCGTCATGGCCGCGCTCGACCTCCTCGGGCGGCGCTGGACCCTCCGCGTGATCTGGGAACTCCACCGTCACCCCGCCCCGATCGGTTTCCGCGATCTGCAACGGCACTGCGACGCCATGTCCTCCAGCGTCCTGTCCACCCGCCTCACGGAGTTGCGCGAGGCGGACATCGCGGGCCAGACACCGGACGGGGCCTGGCAGTTGACCCCGCTGGGCAGGGACCTGGTGACGGCGATGGGGCCGCTGCTGGACTGGTCGCGGGTGTGGGCCGAGCGGCGAGGGAGAGCCAACTGATGCCGCTGACCCAGCAGTTCGCCCGCGTGTCGTCCGGGTACCTCGACCGTTGCCGTGCTTCGGCACTCGCCTCGTCCGAGGCTTGCCTCGGCGGGGATGCGGCATTCCTGGACCGCATCCGACTCGACGGCCTCCTCTCGGAGTTGTCGACGTCAACCGAAGAGGCGGCCACCGCCTGCTGGTTCGGCGCCGAATTCGACGGCACTGTACGAACCCACCTGGCCGAACACTTCGCGGCCATAGGGGAGTTCTACCGAACTGCCACGCCCGTGACCAACCCCATACGGTTTGAGTAGCCGTCCGGTAGCGCAGTGTCAGTCCTTGCCCCTAGGCTGTTCCGCATGTCCCCCGATTCCGTGACCCCTGGTTCCGTGCGGTCTGCTTACGAGGTGAACGAGCAGATCCGGGCTCTCTGGCTGCGCGCGGGCGGATCGCTCTCCACTCAAGAGCGGGAGGAATACGAGTTGTTGGTGGTCGAGTGGGCCGCCGCGATACGCGACGGGGTCATCGAGGCCGCCTGAGCGGCAGGCGGCGACACCCCAGCACCGGCACCGGCACCGGCACCGGCACCGACCCCATCGCCACCCTCACCGTCCCCCCGACACCCGCACCACCGTGCCCGTCGTGTACGACGCGTCCGGCGACATCAGCCAGGCGATGGCCGCGGCGATCTCCTCGGGCTGGCCGGGGCGGCGCAGCGGGATCGACGCGGACACGCGTCGCGCGCGGTCCGGGTCGCCCATTCTCGCGTGGATCTCGGTATCGACGATGCCGGGTGCGACCGCGTTGACGCGGATGCCGTCGGGGCCGAGTTCCTTGGCCAGGCCCACCGTGAGGGTGTCCACGGCGGCCTTGGTCGCGGCGTAGTGGACGTGGTCCCCGGGGCTGCCGAGCGTGGCGGCGGAGGACGACACGTTCACGATCACGCCGTTGCCCCGGGCCGTCATGGTCTGCGCGGCGCGGCGTGAACACAGCAGTGTGCCAAGGAGGTTGACCTCGACGACCCGGCGCAGGTCCGCGGTGTCGATGTCCGCGAGCCGACCGAAGGGGCCGGTCACCCCAGCGTTGTTCACCAGCCCGGTGACGGGCCCGAGTTGCCGCTCCGCCGAGGTGAACAGCCGCTCCACGTCCGCCTCCACGGCCGTGTCCGCGCCCACGCACACGGCCCGCACCCCGAACTGCCGTACCCTGTCCGCCACTTGTTCGGCCGCCTTCGCGTCCCGGAGATACCCGACGACCACGTCGTGCCCGTCCTCCGCGAGCCGCAGACAGGTCGCGGCGCCGATTCCCCGGCTGCCTCCGGTGACGACCGTGACGAGACGTTTCATGCGGACTCCCCTTCCGGAGCTGAGCAGTTCAGGTGGTGGCCGGTCCCAGCCGGGCGCGGACGAGCGTGTCGAGTCGCCGCCAGGCCGGGGACGAGGCGTTGACCATGCCCTGGACGAGGGCGGGGATCCTCGGGGGCAAGGTCGTGCGCGCGGTCGTAGTCCAGGAAGAGCTGTCGCAGCGCCGGGTCGGCCAATGTCCCGGCCTGGTCGTGGAACAGGGTGATCGCGTGCTCGGGGTGGGTGGCGAACACGAGGATCCCTCGTCGGGCAGCGGTGTCAGATCTCCGGCGGCGAGCCGACGCAGCCGCCCCCGCGTTGCCCGCAGGTCGCGGATGCGGATGCGGATGCGGGCGGTGAGGTCGTCATCGACGGCGTCGTGCGCGCCGTAGCGGCGATATCCGGACGCGTCGCGTTCTGGCTCGGGCTCGGGCTCGGGGAGCAGGCCCTTGGCGTGATGGACGCGGACGGTCTTGACCGAGACTCCGACATACCCGGCCGGCTGCCCGATGGGGATCACCCGGCCATCGTCCCACTTGACCCCGCCCCTGGGGCAGGGTCGCAGCATGGGGGCATGACGCACACGAACATCGACCGGGAGACCCTGCGCGAGCTGCGGCGGATCTCCGACGCCGGGTACGACGACGCCGGGCAGGAGCTGGAACGGCTGCTGAAGACGCCCGCCGACGAGCAGCGGGACTGAGGGATCCGGCCACGTCCAGGGACGCACACCTGTCCGAACACCACCGAATGTTCCTCACGTTGTCCCCGTGTACCCCTTGGCTCGACACACCGCGTGACCAACACTTGGCCGATGACGCAGCGTGTGGAACTGGCGATCGTGATGGACCGGCTGGCCGTGGACGAAGTGATCACCGAGTACGCGGTGGCGGTGGACGACGGCGACTGGGAGGCGTACCGAAAACTGTTCGCGCCGAACGGGCGGGCCGACTACCGGTCCGCCGGAGGCATCGAGGGGAACGCGGAGGACGTCGCCGGGTGGCTCGCCGAGAGCATGCGGCTGTTCCCGATGCGGCAGCATCTGATCGTGAACCGGCGGATCCGTTTCGGCACCCTGGACCAGAACACCGACGACACCGCGCGCGTCCAGGCCGACTACGTGAATCCGATGCGCTTCGCCAAGGAGGACGCCGACGACACCTCCACCGCGCCCGACTTCGTGTGCGGCGGGCGGTACGAGTTCGGGCTGCTGCGGACGCACGACGGCTGGCGGCTGACCGGGGTCGTCGTGGCGGAGAAGTGGCGGCGCCTTCCGGAGCGACACCCGGAGGCCGTGATCAACTGACTCGATCGAGTCGATCGAGGTGACTGGCGCGACATCCTCTGTGCGAGATCGTCCGTGACGCGCACACTGGAGCGATCAGCGGGTAGGGAGGTGCCGTATGAAGACCTTCGGCGACTGGCTCGCCTCCCCATGGCGGCGTTCACTGCTCGCCTCGCTCGCGGGCGCGCTGCCCGTGTTCGCGTTCCCGGCGCCGTCGTGGTGGTGGTTCGCCTACGTCGCGCTCGTCCCTTGGATCCTGCTGACCCGCTCGGCGCCGACCCCACGCCGGGCGGTCTACGACGGCTGGTGCGGCGGGCTCGGGTTCATGCTGGCCGTGCACAGCTGGCTGGTGCCGAGCCTGAGCGTGTTCATCGTGGTCATCGCGGGCCTGCTGGGCGCGCTGTGGGCGCCGTGGGGCTGGCTGGTGCGCCGCTTCCTCGGTGGCGTGCCGTCGCTCCGGCGGGGTGCCGCCGCGCTGCTCGTGCTGCCCTCGGGCTGGCTGATGGTCGAACTCGTGCGGTCCTGGCAGGGGTTGGGCGGGCCCTGGGGTCTGCTCGGCTCCACCCAGTGGCAGGTGGAACCGGCGTTGCGGCTCGCGTCGGTCGGCGGGGTGTGGCTGCTGAGCTTCCTGGTGGTGGCCGTCAATGTGGCGGTCGCCGTGCTGGTCGCGGTCCGTGCGGTGCGGGTGCCGGCCGTCGCCGGGCTCGTCGCCACCGCCGCCGTGACCTCGGCGGCCTGGGTGTGGTCACCGCGCCCCGACGTCGACGGCCGGGTGCGGATCGCCGTCGTACAGCCCGGGGTCATCGACGGTGACGACAGCGGCGACCGGCGCTTCGACCGCGAGGAACAACTGACCCGCCAACTGGCCGGTCAACATGTCGACTTGATCGCCTGGGGCGAGAGCAGCGTCGGCTTCGACCTCGGGAAGCGGCCCGATCTCGCGCGCCGTATCGCGGCCCTCTCCAAGGAGACCGGCGCCGACATCTTGGTCAACGTGGACGCCGAGCGCTCCGACAAACCCGGCATCTACAAGAGTTCGGTCCTGGTCGGCCCGCAGGGGCTCACCGGCGACCGCTACGACAAGATGCGGCTGGTCCCCTTCGGGGAGTACATCCCGTTCCGTTCACTGCTCGGCTGGGCCACCTCCGTCGGCAAGGCGGCGGGCGTCGACCGCAGGCACGGCACCGAGCAGGTCGTCATGAACGTGGGGCACGGGCTGCGCATCGGCCCGCTGATCTGCTTCGAGACCGCGTTCCCCGACATGAGCCGCCATCTCGCCCAGGACGGCGCCGACGTCCTGCTCGCCCAGTCCTCGACCTCGTCCTTCCAGAACAGCTGGGCCCCCGAGCAGCACGCCACGCTCGGCGCCCTGCGCGCCGCCGAGACCGGCCGCCCGATGGTCCACGCCACCCTGACCGGCGTCTCCGCCGTCTACGGCCCGAGCGGCGAACGCATCGGCCCCTGGCTCGGCACGGACTCGGACACGACTCAGGTCTACGACGTCCCGCTCGCCCACGGCGTCACGCCGTACGTCCGCTACGGCGCCTGGCCGGTGGGCCTGGCCCTGCTGGTGCTGGCGGCGACGTGCGCGGGTGAGGGCGCGGTGGCGTTCAGGCTGCGGCGGACCGCTCCGCGACCGCTCGCACCACCCGCTCGCACAGTTCATGAGTCGCCAGCGCGTCCCGGGCGCTGAGCACCTTCCCCGCGCGTACGGCGTCCAGGAAGGCGAGCACGGCCTGCTCGATGCCGCGCTGCCGGGCCACCGGGACCCAGTCCCCGCGGCGCCGTACGGTCGGCTGGCCCTTGTGGTCGACGACCTCGGCGAGGTTGACGACCTGACGCTTGGTGTCCTGGCCGGAGACCTCCAGGATCTCCTCGACCGAGCCGCTGAGCCGGTTCATCACCCCGAGCGCGGTGAAGCCGTCGCCGGAGAGCTGGAGCACGAGGTGGTGCAGCAGTCCGTCCTGGGTGCGGGCGCGGACGGTCACGTCGTCGATCGGTCCGGGCACCAGGAACCGCAGGGTGTCCACGATGTGGATGAAGTCGTCCAGGATCATCGCGCGCGGCTCCTCGGGGAGCCCGATCCGGTTCTTCTGCATGAGGATCAGCTCGCGCGGGTGGTCGGCGCACTGCGCGTACCCGGGGGCGTAGCGGCGGTTGAAGCCGACCGCGAGCGACACGTTCCGCTCCTCCGCGAGCCGCACCAGGCGCTCGGAGTCGGCGAGTTGATAGGCGAGGGGCTTGTCGACGTACGTCGGTACGCCGGCCGCGAGCAGCCTGGTGACGATCTCGGGGTGCGCGGTGGTGGGGGCATGCACGAACGCGGCGTCGAGGTCCTGCGCGAGGAGTGCGTCGAGGTCCGGGTGGCGCCGGTCCGCCGGCAGGTGGAGGGCGTCGGCGACGCGGGTGAGGGTGGCGGGGGTGCGGGTCTGGAGATGCAGTTCGACGCCGGGCAGGGCGCCGAGAACCGGCAGGTAGGCCTTCTGCGCGATGTCACCGAGTCCGATGCAGCCGACCTTCACGGAGCCTCCCTGGCGCTCGCCCAGCGGTACGTTCCCGGAAGCATACGGCGGGGCGATATCCGGTGGTGCGGGCGGACCGGGAGCGCGAGGATGCGGGCATGACGATCGAGCGCAGTGAACCTTCGACCACCGCCGACGAACGCACCATGCTGGAGGGCTGGCTGAAGTACCACCGCGAGACCCTCGCCTCGAAGTGCGAGGGGCTCACCGACGAACAGTTGAGGACCAGGTCCGTGGAGCCCTCCACGCTGTCCCTCATGGGCCTGGTGCGGCACATGGCGGAGGTGGAGCGGGGCTGGTTCCGCTCGGTCATGGCGGACGAGCAGGCGGACCCGATCTACTTCACCGAGGAGGACCCGGACGGCGATTTCCACACCACCGGGACGGACACCTGGGTGGAGGCCCACGCGACCTGGCGGGCCGAGATCGCGGCGGCGGACGCTATCGCGGCCCGGTTCACCCTGGACGACATCTCCGTGGGCAAGCACCACCGCACCGGCGAGCACTTCAACCTGCGCTGGATCTACACCCACATGATCGAGGAGTACGCGCGGCACAACGGCCACGCCGATCTGCTCCGGGAGCGGATCGACGGCAGCACCGGCGACTGACGTCACGTCGTCACCCAGGGCGGGCGCGGGCCGTCCGTAAGGGGGCGGAGATCACCCGTGTGGGGCATCATCCGCCCGTCCGCTGTCCCAAACAGGGCCGGAACCAGCAGAGTTGCGCGGGTGCATCGAACGACGACCACCGCAACGCTCCTGGTCACCGTGGCTGTCTCGGCCCTGTCCGGCTGTGTGACCGTCCAGCGGCCACCGGCTCCCGCTCCCCCGGCCGCACCGTCCCAAGCGTCGGTGCCGCGCCCGGACGGCAGCGCGGAGCCGCAGGTCGTACAGGCCCCGGCCCGGGAGGCGCTCGAACTCATCGACCCCTCGCACCGCCCGAAACCGGTCGCGCATCCACCGCACCACGCACCGGCCCCGCCCCCACGGGCGGCCCAGGCACCGGTACCGGCACCGGTCCCCCGCTCGCACCAGCACCCCCATCCCCACCCGCATCCCAAGCCGCGCCACCCCCGGCAGCCGAGCGCGGACATCCCGGACGTGGTCAGGTCGGTACCCAAGAACACGTCAGATGTCTGCGCCCTGGGCAGGAAGTACGGCGGCTGGCAGAAGGACAGCCCGCAGTCGATCATCTGCGGTCAGACATACGGCCGTTGACGTCGGAGGAAACCTAGGGCCGCTGTCTCGGCGGCCCCCAGGTCCCCTCCCCGGCCGCACCGCCCTCTGTGTCGAGCCGCAGTTCCAGTCGGCCGATCGCTGCCCGCACCCCGTTGCCGTAGCCGTCGTCCGCGAGGACCGTGCAGGCGGCGCGGGCGCGGCGGAGGTGGGTGCGGGCGGCGTCCGGGCGGTCGAGCTTGATGTAGTCGGCGGCGAGGTTGAGATGCAGGGAGGGGTAGAAGCCGCGCACCCCACCCGCCCCCTCCTGGCCGGTGTCCCCCGTCTCCCGCCCGTCTGTCAGCTCGTCCGCCGCCAACAACGCCCGGAGATCCCAGGCGAGTTCGTCGGTCGGGTCGTCCTGGGTGTCGGCCAGGTAGTGCGCCAGTGTGCAGCGATGCAGCGGGGCGCCGTCCTCACCGAGCTCCGCCCACAGACCGAGCAGCCGCTCCCTGGCCTCCTCGCGATCGCCGCCGTGGTGCAGCATGACGACCTGTCCGATCCGCGTCAGCAAAGCGTCCGGCGCCGCCTGCTCCTGTCGCTCCGTCACAGCGTCCTCCGCACCTTGTCAGCCACCGTTGGCCGTCCCTGTCGAAGCTAACCGGCGGCACTGACAATCGCCGTCAGGCGGCCCCGGACCGGCCCGGCGAGCTCAGCCCAGGTTCGGGATGCGCCAGTCGATCGCGGTGTGGCCCTGCTTGGCGACGGCCTCGTCGATCTGGGTGAACGGGCGGGAGCCGAAGAACTTCTTGGCGGACAGCGGGGAGGGGTGCGCGCCCTTGACCACGACGTGCCGCTCCTCGTCGATCAGGGGGAGCTTCTTCTGCGCGTAGTTGCCCCACAGGACGAAAACCGCCGGGTCGGGGCGGTCGGCCACCGCGCGGATCACCGCGTCGGTGAACTTCTCCCAGCCCTTGCCCTTGTGGGAGTTGGCCTCGCCGGAGCGGACCGTGAGCACCGCGTTGAGCAGCAGGACGCCCTGCTGGGCCCACGGCATCAGATAGCCGTTGTCCGGGATCGGGAGGTCGAGTTCCTCCTTCATCTCCTTGTAGATGTTCCGCAGGGAGGGCGGGGTCTTCACTCCGGGGCGGACCGAGAAGCACAGGCCGTGTCCCTGGCCCTCGCCGTGGTACGGGTCCTGACCGAGGACCAGCACCTTCACCTGGTCGTACGGTGTCGCCTCCAGGGCGGCGAAGACCTCCTCGCGCGGAGGGTAGACCGGTCCCTTCGCCCGCTCCTCCTCGACGAACTCGGTCAGCTCCTTGAAGTAGGGCTGCTGAAGCTCGTCGCCCAGGACTCCGCGCCAGGACTCGGGGAGCATGGAGATGTCGGTCACGTCAACTTCCTTACCGTGTGCGGCGACTGCGATGCGGAGCGAGCGCGCGAGTGCGGTCGCTTCCATGTCCCAGAACCTACAGGCGACCACTGACAACGCGTGCCGCGAGCCGGATCACCAGCTCGTCTTGCGGTACAGCTGCCACATCATCATGATCGTCGACGGGTCGAGGGCCTGTTCGCCGCCGGAGATGTCGTCGCTGGCGGCCACGTACTGCCGGCCCTGCCACAGCGGCAGCAGCCGGGTGTCGTCCACCAGGATCTGCTGCGCCTCCTCGAACTCCTTGACCACGTCGGCCCGGTCGGACTCCTTGCGGGACTCGGGCAGCAGTACGCCGGTGATCCGCGGCGACGGGTAGGGCGTGCCGAGCGCGTTCTGCTGTCCCACGAAGGGCGCGATGAAGTTCTCGGCGTCGGGGAAGTCCGGGAACCAGCCGCGCCCGAACACCGGATACTCGCCCTTCTGGTAGCCCGTCACATACGTCTTCCAGGGGCGGCTCTTCAGGGTGATCGTGAAGAGCCCGGAGCCGTCGAGCTGCCGCTTGAGTTCCTTGAACTCCAGGGCGGTCTCGGAGCCGTAGCGGTCGCTGGTGTACCAGAGGGTGAGCGGGACGCGTTCGGTGATGCCCGCGCGGGTGAGGATTTTCCGCGCCTTGGGGACGCTGGGGTCCCCGAAGTCGTCGAAGAAGGCGGTGGTGTGGCCGGTGAGGCCCTTCGGGACCATGGAGTAGAGGGGGTCCACGGTGTCGCGGTAGATCTTGTGGGTGATCGCCCCGCGGTCGACGACCTGGGCGACGGCCTTGCGGACGGCGGGGTTCCGGGCCCACTGGTCCTTGGGGTTGAACACCAGGTAGTTGATGTCGGTGCCGGAGCCGTCGACCAGTTGCAGGTCCTTGGAGGGGCTGCCCTGGAGGGTGACGATGTCGTCGGCGGCGAGGCCGCGGTAGGTGACGTCGATCTTCTGGTCCCGCAGCGCCTTCACCATGGTGCCCGAGTCCTGGAAGTAGCGGATCGTCACCGCGCTGTTCTCCCGCTTGGCGAAGCCCTTGTAGCGGTCGTTGCCGACGAGTTGGGCCTGCTTGCCGTCGTCGTAGGACTTCAGGGTGTAGGGCCCGGAGCCGAAGACCTTGCCGTCCTTGCGCAGGGAGTGCGCGGGGTAGTCGTCGGGGTCGACGATCGACATGGCCGGGGTGGCGAGCACGAACGGGAAGGTCGCGTCGGGCTTGTTGAGGTGGAAGACGACCTCGCGGTCACCGGTCACCTGGACGCGGTCGAGGCTGCCCAGCAGTCCCGCGGGTCCGCCCGGGACGTCGATCTGTCGGATGCGGTCGATGGAGTGCTTGACGGCCTGGGCGTCGAGCGTGTCCCCGTCGGCGAACTTCATGCCCGCGCGGAGTTCGCAGCGGTACGTCGTGTTCGAACCGTCCGTGAAACCACAGCTCTTGGCGGCGTCCGGCTCGGGGGTGGTCGCGCCGGTCGGGTAGGCGAGGAGCGTCTGGTAGATGTTGCGGAACAGCTCCCACGAGCCGTCCCAGGAGGCGGCCGGGTCGAGCGTGCTGGGGGCGCTGGTGGTGCCGACGACGATGGGTCCCCGGTCGTCCTGATTTCCGTCCGAGAACACCCCGCAGCCGGCCACCAGGGATATCGATGTGAGCGCCGCGGCTCTCCGCAGGCCTCGGTTCCGGTTGAACACGCGCATGCTCCTCGATCCGCCGTGCCAAGGGTCGGCAGACCATACCGCAGTGCCCCGGCCGGTTGAGCAAGGTTCGGACGGGGCTCTTGATCAGCGGTTTTATGACGACGTTGTCAGTCCGCTGTGCGCGTTTTCGTACCTCGACACGGGCGCCGGTTCCGTAAAGGGAACAGCAAAGAAACCGGCGCCCGGGTCGTCGGGTCAGGCCACTCCGGCGTTCAGGAGGATGCCGCCGTCGACGACGAGGGTCTGGCCGGTGATCCACTCGGACTGGTCCGACGTGAGGAACGCGGCGGCGCCGCCGATGTCGGAGGGCACACCGAGCCGGGCCAGCGGGTAGGAGGCGGCGGCCTCCGCCTCGCGGCCCTCGTACAGGGCGGCGGCGAACTTGGTCTTCACCACTGCCGGGGCAATGGAGTTGACCCGTACGCCCGGCGCGAACTCGTGCGCCAGCTGGAGCGTCAGGTTGACCATCGCGGCCTTGCTGACGCCGTACGCGCCGATGAACGGTGAGGCGGAGATCCCGGCGAGGGAGGCGATGTTGACGATCGCGCCGCCGTTGTCCTTCTGCCAGGCGTGCCAGGTCTTCTGGGCGAAGCCGAGGGCCGAGATGACGTTGGTCTCGAAGACCTTGCGGGCGACGTTCAGGTCGAGGTCGGCGATCGGGCCGAACACCGGGTTCGTACCGGCGTTGTTGACCAGGTAGTCGACGCGGCCGAAGGCCTCCATCGTGCGCTCGACGACGACGGTCTGGTGGGCCTCGTCGTGGGCCTTGCCGGCCACGCCGATGACGCGGTCGGCGCCGAGCGTCTCGACGGCCTCCTTGAGGGCGTCCTCGTTGCGGCCGGTGATGCAGACCCGGTCGCCGCGGGCGAGCAGCGCCTCGGCGACGCCGTAGCCGATGCCGCGGCTGGCGCCGGTGATGACGGCGACCTTGCCGGAGAGCGCGGGCAGTTCAGGCTGTTCAGTCATGGTTCCGTGTTCCCGAATTCCCTAGTTGAGCGGTCCGCCGGCGACGTACAGGACCTGGCCGGAGACGAAACCGGCAGCCTCGTCGGTGAAGAAGGCGACGGCGTTGGCGATGTCGTCGGGCTCGCCGACGCGCTGCACCGGGATCTGGGTGGCGGCGGCGGCCTTGAAGTCCTCGAAGCCCATGCCGACGCGGGCGGCGGTCGCGGCGGTCATGTCGGTGGCGATGAAGCCGGGGGCGACGGCGTTGGCCGTGATGCCGAACTTGCCGAGCTCGATGGCGAGGGTCTTGGTGAAGCCCTGGAGACCGGCCTTGGCGGCGGAGTAGTTGGCCTGGCCGCGGTTGCCGAGGGCGGAGGACGAGGAGAGGTTGACGATCCGGCCGAAGCCCGCGTCGACCATGTGCTTCTGGACGGCCTTGGTCATCAGGAACGAGCCGCGCAGGTGCACGTTCAGGACGGTGTCCCAGTCGGAGGCGCTCATCTTGAAGAGCAGGTTGTCGCGGAGCACGCCCGCGTTGTTGACCAGGATCGTCGGCGCGCCCAGCTCGGCGACGATGCGCGCGACGGCGGCCTCGACCTGTGCCTCGTCGGAGACGTCGGCGCCGACCGCGAGGGCCTTGCCGCCGGCCGCGGTGATCTTCTCCACGGTGTCCTTGCAGGCGGCCTCGTCGAGGTCGATGACGGCGACCGCACGGCCCTCGGCCGCGAGGCGTACGGCGGTGGCGGCGCCGATGCCCCGCGCTCCGCCGGTGACGATCGCGACCCGCTGCTCAGTGGTGGACATTCCTGGTTCTCCTCGCCCTTGAGAAACTCTCGCCCTTGAAAACTGCGGCCCGTCGGTGAGCGACCGCTTAGTACCTTCGGCAGACGTGACGCTAGAAGCCCTGGCACTCGGTGTCAACGTGCGCAGGGCCGGGTGTGATTCATTACCTCACCAGCAGGTCGAGCAGGCGCTCCGTCTCGGCCGCCGGATCGACGGTGAGTCCGGTGTGCACGGGCCCGGGCTGCACGACGGTGGACCGGGGCGCGATCAGCCAGCGGAAGCGCCGCCCCGCGTCGTCCCGCGCCGCCTGCCCGGCCGCGTCACCACCGGCGCACACGCCTTCCACGGCACCGAGCGCGGCCCGGATCCCGGCCACGTCGGCCTGCGGGTCGAGGGCGAGCAGCCTCGCCTCGTCCAGATGGGTGCGGGCGCCGACGTAGGACCGGGCGCGGCAGTAGACGAGGACTCCGGCGTTGATGCACTCGCCGCGTTCCACGCGCGGTACGACGCGCAGCAGGGCGTACTCGAAGACATCTCGTTCGTTGGCCTCGCTGGGCCGGATGATGTGGCGCTCGGTCACTGGAGTCCCTTGATGCGCTCGTGGATGAAGGGCACGCGCGCGAGGAGGGGTGCCGCGTACGCCTCACGGAGGAGGTCCGGGGTGTCGAAGCCGGGTTCGTCGGTGAGCCAGGCGTCGGGGATCTCGGCGGTGACCTCGGCGAGGAGTCCCCTGGTGACCTTCGGTGCCAGGTCCGCGGCGGCGCCCGCGAGGTCCGGGGTGAAGCGGGCGAGGGCGTGGTCGGCGGCGTCGTAGGCGCGGGCCGCGGAGGCCTCCGCGCCGGGCCAGTTGTGGTGCCAGATCATGGTGGCGCCGTGGTCGATGAGCCACAGGTCGCCGTGCCACATCAGCAGGTTGGGGTTGCGCCAGGACCGGTCGACGTTGTTCACGAGGGCGTCGAACCAGACGATCCGGCCCGCCTCCTCGGGGCTCACCGTGAAGGCGAGCGGGTCGAAGCCGAGGGCGCCGGACAGGAAGTCCATGCCGAGGTTGGCGCCACCGCTGGACTTCAGCAACTCCTGTACCTGCTGGTCGGGTTCGCCGAGCCCGAGCACCGGATCGAGGTCGAGGGTCACCAGGCGTGGCACCCGGAAGCCCAGCCGACGGGCCAGCTCCCCCACGACGACCTCGGCGACGAGCGTCTTGCGGCCCTGCCCGGCGCCGCTGAACTTCATGACGTACGGCGCGAAGTCGTCGCCCTCGACGAGCCCCGGCAGCGAGCCGCCCTCCCGCAGGGGCGTGATGTAACGGGTCGCGATGACTTCCTTGAGCACTTTCCGAGACTCCCTGGCCTTGCCGTCCGCAACCGCTTCGGACGCGCCTCCGGCACGGAGTGAGCATTCTACGAGGAGTGGGGGGGCGCCCGCTCTCACCAGGACCGGGACAGCGGACGCCCCCTTTCCGCTCAGGTCATCGGCGGTACGCGGCGCAGCGGACGGCGCGCTCCACGGAGGCGGCCATGGCCTGCTGGCCCAGGGCGTTGGGGTGGGCGGGCGCGGTCGGCGCCGCCGCGACCAGGGGTTCGATCCAGCGCTCGCCGGCCGGCTTGCACATGTCGTGTCCGACCGTCGGAGTGTAGGTGTCGACGTAGGCGGCGCCGTGCGCCGACGCCTGGTCCGCGATCATCGCGTTGAGCTTCTTCTCGGTGTCCCGCAGATAGCCGAAGTCGCCGGCCGCGAGCGGTACGGCGGAGCTGGTGCAGCCGACTCCGTCGTCCGGGAACAGGTCGGGATAGCCGACCACCACGACCTTGGCCCGCGGAGCCCGCTCGTGGACGGCGTCCAGGGCCGCGGCGATCTTGGGAGCGGTGTCGTCGACGCGCTGCGCCAGCCGGTCGGTGCCGTCGCTCGTGAAGAAGGTCTGGCACGGGTTGCCGGTCGGGTTCTTGGACGTCAGTCCGGCGCAGGTGGCCAGGTTGCCGGAGAAGCCGATGTCGTTGCCGCCGATGGTCAGGGTGACCACGTCGGTGTCCGCGCCGAGGGCGTCCAGTTGGGGCGCCTTCGTGCCCTGGGGTCCGGCCAGGGCGGTCGTGGTGGCGCCGGAACAGCTGACGTCGGTCAGCTGCCAGTCGCGCGCCGCCGCGAGGAGCGAGGGATAGTTCTGGTCGGACCGCGCGCACGTGGCGTCGACCTGGGTCGGTATGCCGGGTCCTGAGGCGTACGAGTCGCCCAGCGCGACGTAGTTCACGGTGGGCGCGGTGTGCGCCGAGGCGCTCGCCGTCGTCGCCCCCGCGACGGACAGGGCCATCGCGCAACCCGCCACCGCGGCGCCGCGCAGCAGGCTCCGCCGGCCGGGAGTTCTCTTGCTCTGCTCGTTCAAGTCCGTCCATTCGTCGGGCCCCCGCCCCCGACACCCGTCGGGGTGTGGGCGTTGTGCTGGCGAGACTTGAAACGGCGCGCGCGCCAAAGAGGTTCACTCATGGCTTCACCGGGTGCGTGTTCAGGCCTTATGCAGGGCCGACAGCGAAACGACAGCGTGGTTTTACGCCTGCCTGATCTCGATAAGGCCAAGCTCTCGACACCGTCTGAACGACGGTCATCCGTACCCCGTACCCCTTTGCGGACCCACAAATGCTTTCTTCTGGAAGGAACGTCAGCATGACCAGCGATTCGTTCGAACCCGTTACGGCGCCCTCCCGTCGCACCGCGTTGGCGGCGGTCGGCGCGGCGGGACTCGCCGTCGCGCTGACCGCGTGTTCGTCGAGCGACGACTCGTCGTCGGACTCCTCGGACACCTCCGGCTCCACCACCACGGCCGGCGCGTCCACCGCCCAGGGTGACGCCGGTGGCACCGAACTGGCGAAGACCACCGACATCCCCGAGGGCGGCGGCAAGATCTTCGCCAACCAGGGCGTGGTGGTCACCCAGCCGACGGCGGGCACCTACAAGGCGTTCTCGTCGAAGTGCACCCACCAGGGCTGCGCCGTGACCACCATCAGCAACGGCGTCATCGGCTGCCCGTGCCACAAGAGCGAGTTCTCCATCACCGACGGCAGTGTGAAGAAGGGTCCCGCGACCACGGCGCTGCCAGCCGAGCAGATCTCCGTGTCCGGGGACTCCATCACGCTGGCGTGACGGTCAGCGTCGATCGGCCCTGCGCGGTCGTTTGAAACAGCCCAGCACCTCGTCCGTGGTCGCGACCGTAGCGACCAATGCGAGGGTGTTGCGGATCATCGCGGGGGTGTACTCCGAGGGCACCCCCGCGATGGCGTCCTTCGGTACGACGACGGTGTAGCCGCGGTTGACGGCGTCGAACACCGCGTTGGGGATCGCGACGTTGGCCGAGACGCCGGTGACGATCAGTGTGCGGCAGCCCAAGTTGCGTAACAGCGCGTCGACTTCGGTGCCCTGGATCGGTGACAGACCGTGCAGCCGTCGTACGACGAAGTCCTCCTCGGCGACCTCGATCGGGGGTGCCACGCGGACCGCGGCGGTGCCCGACAGCTGCTGGACGGGCAGGCGTTCGGCGGCGCGGAACAGGCGGGCGTTGTGGTTGGCGCCCCGGCCGTCCGGGCGGCGTTCGGCGAGCGCGTGGATCACCTGGACCCCGCTCTCGTGCGCGGCGGCGACCAGCCGGGCGACGTTGGTGAGCGCGCCCGACGACCGTGCGGCGAGGGCGAGTTCGGGCAGCGCGCTGTCCGGGCCGACCACGCCCTGTTGACATTCGACGGTGAGCAGGGCAGTGCTCACCGTGTCGAGGATCTCACTGAGTTGTGCGTGCGACGGCATGGCTCTCCCTTGTCGTCGACGGCCGGGGCGGGTGACAGTAACGAGCATCGCGTGCGTACGGAAGACGACCGGCGCTCATCCGGCCACCCTTCCTGACGTACCGTCAGAAGCGGCTGCCCGCCGCTCGCGCCGTAGCCGAAGGGGATCGCATGACCGCCACTCAGCGTCGAGGCCGGAAGATCATGATGACACCCGAGGAACTGGACGAGTTCCTCGCCGCCGAGCGCACCTGCCGCGTCGCGACCGTCTCCGCGGACGGGGCCCCGCACGTCAGCCCGCTCTGGTTCGCCTGGGACGGCACCTCGTTCTGGCTGTACTCGATCACCCGCAGCAAGCGCTGGGCCGATCTGCGCCGCGACCAGCGCATCGCCGTGGTCGTCGACGGCGGGCACGCCTACGACGAGTTGCGGGGCGTCGAGCTGTCCGGGACCGTCGAGTTCGTGGGCGAGTCCCCGCGCACGGGTGAGCCGCATCCCGAACTCGTCGCGGTGGAGAAGCTGTTCGCGCAGAAGAACTTCGGCCTGGACTCGATGCCCTACGACGGCCGCCACGCGTGGATTCGGCTGACGCCGGACACGGTGACGTCCTGGGACTTCCGCAAGTTGGCGGCGCTGTAGGGGAGATGGCGGGTCTGGGCGCAGAGCGGCGGCCTGTGGGCGGGGCGACTGCGCCGTGCTCAGGTCGGCCCACCTGTAGGCGGGTTGGCTGCGCCGCGCGTACGTGGGCTGCCCTGCCCCTACCGACGAGTCGCCCGTGCTGCCCGCAAGTCGGCCGCCCTGACGGCGAGTTGCCTCAGGCCCACTGTTGGGCGACTGCCTCCGCCGCCGCCCGCACGCCCGTATGCGGGTCGGCCGCACCGCGAGCACGTCGGCCGCCCTGCCCGCCAGTTACCTCACGCCCGCCGTCAGACGACCGTCTCCGCCGCCGCCCGCAGCGCCTCGACCGCCGCGCGGATGGAGGGGCGGCGGTCGGCGTCCGCGCGCCAGACGACGTAGACATGCCGGCTCACCCGCTGCTTCAGCGGGACGGTGACGACTCCGGCGGGCATCGGGCTGCGGCCCAGCAGGGGTGCGATGCAGACGCCCAACCCGGCTGCCACCAGGCCCAGTTGGGTGTGCGTCTCGGCGGCGCGGTGGCCGATGATCGGCTCGATGCCCCGGGAGCGCAGGGTGAACATCAGCCACTCGTGACAGAACTCGCCCTCGGCCCAGGTGATCCACTCGTCCTCGGCGAACTCCCCGAGGTCCACCTCGTCGCGGTCCGCCAGCGGATGGCCGACCGGCATCGCCACATCGGCGGGGTCGTCCAGGATCGGCGCCTTGACCAGGCCATCGGGCAGCGGCATCGGCTTGTTATACCAGTCGAGGACGACCGCGAGGTCGAGATCGCCGCGCACGACTCCCGAGATACCGCTCTCCGGCTCCAGTTCGGTGGAGCGGACGCGCAGCGCGGGGTGCTGGGCGCGCAGCGCGGCGAGCGCGGCGGGGAAGAGCCCGCGGGCGGCGGTCGGAAACGCGGAGATCCTCAACTCGCCCACCACTTGCCCCCGTTGGGCCTCCAGATCGGCCTGGGCCAGCTCCACCTGGGACAGGATCCGGCCCGCGTGCTCGGCGAGCAGCCGCCCGGCGTCGGTGAGCCGCACCCCGCGCCCGTTCTTGGCGAGGAGCTGCTGCCCCACCTCCCGCTCCAGCTTGGACAACTGCTGGGACACGGCCGAGGTCGTCACATGCAGCCCCTCGGCGGCACCACTGACCGACCCGTGCCGGGCCAGGGCGTCCAGGGTGCGCAGCCGCTCCAGGTTCAACATGTAAGCGATACTACGAGATACCCGAAGTCATATCCCATGTGCGCTACAAGGTCATGCCCTTACGCGTAGCCGCGCATCGGCGTCCGGCCGCACGCGGAGGCGATCGCCTCCGCCAACCGCCCGCTCTCGTCGGCCGTCAGGGTCGAGACGGTGATCCGGATGCCGGGCGGTGCGCTCATCCGGAAGCGGGCGCCGGGGGCGACGGCCCAGCCCGCGTGGAGGAGGCGGGAGACCGCGCCGGTCTCGTCCGGTACCGGGATCCACACGTTGAGGCCGCTGCGGCCGTACGCCGTGACGCCGTGGTCGGCGAGCGCGGCGATCAGCGCGTCCCGGCGGCGGCCGTAGGCGGCGGCCACCGCCGGGGTGTCCACCGCGCCGTCGGCCCACAGCCGGGCCACGGCGCGCTGGGTGATCCGGCTGACCCAGCCAGGGCCCAGACGCTGGCGGCCACGGACCCGGTCGAGGGTGACGGTGTCCCCGGTGAGCACGGCGAGGCGCAGATCGGGACCGTAGGCCTTGGCCATCGAGCGGACGAAGGCCCAGTGGCGGGTGGCGCCGGCGAGCGGGTGCAGGGGCTGGTCGACGATGCCGTGGCCGTGGTCGTCCTCGATCAGCAGGACCTCCGGGTGCTCGCGGAGCACGGAACGCAGGGCACGCGCGCGCGTGGCGCTCACCACGGCTCCGGTGGGGTTCTGCGCCCGGTCGGTGACGATCAGGGCCCGCGCGCCGGACTCCAGCGCGGTGCGCACGTCGTCGGGGCGCGGTCCGTCGTCGTCGACGCGGACGGGGGTGACGCGCAGCCCGAGCGCCGGTACGAGGTCGAGCAGACTGCCCCACCCCGGATCCTCGACGGCGACGGTGTCACCGGGCTTGAGATGGGCGGCGAGGACGCGCTCGATGGCGTCCAGGGAGCCTGAGGCGACGGCCACGGGACCGGCCGGCACACGGTCCGCATCCAGGGCGGCCCGCGCGAGGCGCGCCAACTCCGGTTCGACCGGGTCGTCGCCGTACATGACCGGTTCCCGGTCCGAAAGCTCGGCGGCCCGGGTGAACGCCTCGGCAAGGGAGGGCAGCAGGGCCGGATCCGGGTTGCCGTGCGCCACCTCGCGCACCCCCTCCGGCACATCCACCCGGATGTGCTCACGCCCGGTCGTGGCCGGCTTGGGCCGCACCCGGCTGCCGCGCCGCCCGGCGGTCTCGATGACCCCGCGCTCCCGCAGGGTCCGGTACGCGGCCGCGACCGTATTGGGATTCACGCCCAGTTCTACGGCCAACTCCCGCATGGGAGGCAGCAGTTGCCCCGGCTCCAGCTCTCCCGAGCCCACCGCGCGCTCGACGTCGGCAGCGATGTCCGCTGCGCGTCGCCCTTCGATCCGATATCCTCCTAGCACAAAGAACACTATGCACTAGTGCAATATGCATCGCAACTCGAACACCGATGAACACGAATGAGCACGGATGAAGACGGAGAACGCCATGCAGGGGACCGCCTCGCAGCCGATACCGCAGCCCGCCGCGTACACGCCGACCGACCTGACCGTCCCGACGCGTTCCGCGGAAAAGGCGTCGTACGACAAGGAGTTGGTGCACGCGATACTCGACACGGCCTACGTCTGCCACCTCGGCTTCGTCCGTGACGGCAGGCCGGTCGTGCTGCCGACACTGTTCGGGCGGGTCGGCGAGCGGCTCTACGTGCACGGTTCGACGGGTGCGCGCCCGCTGCGGATGACGGGGCAGGCCGACCCGGGGCTCCCGGTGTGCCTGACGGTGACCCACGTGGACGGTCTGGTGCTGGCCCGGTCCGCCTTCCACCACTCGATCAACTACCGCTCCGTGGTGGTGCACGGCATCGCCCACCAGGTGACGGACCCCGAGGAGAAACGGACGGCGCTGGACGCGCTGGTCGACCATGTCGTGCCCGGCCGCTCGGCGGACTCGCGGCCCGGCAACAAGAAGGAACTCGCCGCCACCATGGTGATCCGCCTCGACCTCGACGAGGTCTCCGCCAAGCTCCGCACGGGCGGCGCGAACGACGAGCCCGAGGACCTGGACCTCCCCCACTGGGCCGGCGTCCTCCCCCTGAACACCGGCTACGGCACCCCGCTCCCGAACGACGACCTGTCCCCCGACATCGAACTCCCGGACTACCTGGGGGTGTTGTGATGCTCGTCCACCCCTGGGACGCACCGCAGGACGACACCGAGTGGCAACACTGGCTGGCCGCCCACGACTTCGGCCAACTGGCCGTCAACGGCCCACCCGGCGAACCCCCGTTCGTGCAACCGCTCCACTTCGCCTACGACCCCGAGCGCGGCGAGGCGATCACCCACCTGGCCCGCCCCAACCCCCTGTGGCCGGCGCTGGAGTTGAACCCCCAGGTGGTGCTGAGCGTCGTCGACGACTACGTGTACATCCCCGGCCCCTGGCAGGCGGACCCGGACACCCCACCGGAACACGGCGTGCCGACCAGCTTCTACGCGGCCGTCCAACTCCGCTGCACCGCCCACCTCGTGGACGACCCGGCCGAGAAGGCGAACCTCCTCAACCGCCAGGTCGGCCACTTCCAGCCCGAGGGCGGCACCACACCGGTCACCCCGGGCGAGCCGCCGAACGGCCGCCTGCTGTCCGGCATCCGCGCTCTACGCCTCGAAGTGACCGGCGTACGCGCCAAGTTCAAGTACGCGGGCAAGCGGTCCGCCGAGGTCCAGGACCGTATCGCGGCCGCACTGGTGGAGCGGGGTGGAGTGCGGGACGGGGTGGCTCGGGGGCATTTGCTGCGGCGGCGGGGCGTCTGAGGAGTGGAACTCTCGTCACCCGAGGGCCGGTTCGTCGGCCCTCGCCGTACGCCACTCCGTCAGCGCGAGGCCGGCGACCGAGCCGAGCATCAGCAGCGTGCCGACCAATGTCGTGGGCGTCAGCGGTTCGCCGAGCAGGACGACGGCGAGGCCGGCCGCGCTCACGGGCTCCAGGAGCATGATCACGGAGACGGTGGCGGAGCGTACGACGGCCGCTGCCATGAAGTAGAGGGCGTAGGCGAGGGCTGTCGGAACCGTCGCGATGTAGCCGAGCAGCCACAGGACCCTGACCGGCTGGGCGGTGTGCGGTACCAGCCCCTCGGCCAGGGCGAACGGCAGTACGCACAGACTGGTGACCGCGAAGGTCCAGACGGCCGTCTCGGACGCGTCGGTCCCGCCGCCGCGTCCCCATCGCCGGGTCAGCAGGGTCATGACCGAGCCGCCGGCCGCCGAGACGAGTGCGAGCAGAACACCCGACGGGCGTACGGTCGCCGCCGGGCCCAGTGAGAGGACGGCGAGCCCCGAGAGCGCCCCGCCCACGGCGATCGTGCCACCGGTGCCGAGCCGTTCCCCCAGGGTCAGCCGTGCCCCGAGCGCCACCACCACGGGTCCGGCGCCGAGCGTGACGACGGTCGCCACGGCGAGTCCGGTGTCCGCGACGGCCGCGAAGTAGGCCGTCTGGAAGACGGCCAGTCCGAGGCCGGTCGTGACGGTCCGCAGGACCTTGCGGCGGAGCGGCTCGGCGGCAGTGGGGCGAACCCTCCGGCGGCCGAGGAGACGGACCACGAGCAGCAGCACGAATCCGGCCGCGCAGCGCCAGAACGACAGGGCGAGCGGGCCGAGGTCACTGGCCCTGTAGACCAGGGAGGCAGCCGCGCCCGCGGTCCCCCACGCGGCCCCGGCCACCATCAGACAGAACAGGCCTCGCCGGACGGGCAGGCCAAGAACAGCATTCGACACGAGAGATCTCCGCAGAAGTGCAGAAGTGCGACGAGGAGCCCCTGTCAGCGGGGTCCGTGGACTTCTTCTGCGGGCAGCACCGTCGCGCCCGGTGGTGCCGGGCGTGGAATCCGGAGGCCCGCCTCAGGCGGCCGGAGGCGGAAGAACGAGCGCGTTCCGATGCATGATCGGCAGCCTAGACGGCCGTTTCCCGGCGGGACAACTCCCTTTCGGGGCCGCCGATCGCGACCGGTTCCTCCGAGCCCTTCGTGGGCGCCGAGGACTGGGCGATGAACGCGCCGAGGAGGACGACCGCTCCGCCGGTGATCTGCGGGGCGGAGAGGTGTTCGCCGAGGAGGATCCAGGCCAGGACCGTCGCGATGACCGCTTCGAGGCAGGCGACGACGCCCGCGACCTGCGGGGAGAGGCGGCGGACGGAGACGACTCCGGTGACGTAGGCCAGGACCGTGGTGACCAGGACGATCCAGGCGAGGAGGACCGCGGCCGAGATCGCGGTGCCGTTCATGTGGGCGTCGCCCTTGAGGACGGACCAGTCCATGGTCCAGGGGCGGGCCACGGCGGTCAGTACGAGGGCGCCGACGAGCAGGCCGTAGGCGATCACGCCGAGCGGGTCGGGTGCCTCGGCGCCGGCGTCGCTGCCCTGGTCGGACAGGACGAAGTAGCCGACCTGGCAGCAGGCCGCACCGAGCGCGAGGAGCAGTCCGACGGCGTCGAAGTTCAGGCCCGACCAGACCTCGACGACACAGGCGAGGCCACCGGCCGCGAGGACCACGCCGAGCGCGGCGGCGCGGGTGACCGGACGCCGTTGCACGAACCGGACCCAGCCGAGGACGAGGGCGGGTGCAAGGTACTCGACGAGCAGGGCCACGCCGACGGGTATGCGGGAGATCGCGGCGAAGTAGCAGGCCTGGACGCCGGCGACGGCGAGCAGTCCGAAGCCGAGGAGCAGTGCGGGACGGCGGCGTACGAGCGCGCGGTGGCGCAGGGCGAGCGGCAGCATCACCAGGGCGGCACCGGCCACCCGCAGCCACACCACGTGCAGGGGGTCCAGGCCCGCCTCGATCAGCGGCTTGGCCGCGACGCCCGATCCTCCGAAGGCCAGCGCGGACCCGAGCGCCAGACCGAGCCCGACACCCTTCGCACCACCGGCGGCACTGCTCTCAGACGTATGCACGGCCACATGATGACAGGGGATGACATGAGCGTCACCCCCGTTGACACCTGTCTCAGCGCGTGGACGGCCTCCGCGCGGTCGGTGACCGGCTCGATCGGCCTCCGCGCGGTGGGTGGCCTACTCGGTCAGCAGCCCTGCTCGCCGCCCGCGACGTACTCCCCCGGCCGGCTCCCGATCCACACGAGCACCTCGGGGGACTCGATGCCCGCGCGGTGGAGGACCTCGACGGCGCGGGCCTCGGGGTCCGCGACGAGCGCGGCGAGGAGGTCGATGCCGCCCGCCAGGTCGCCGCCGCGGAGTTCGGCCCGCTCACAGGCGTACTCCAGGGCGCCCGCGGCCAGCGGCGACCAGCCCTCCGCCGCCGGGATCACGGGGATCGCGCCGGAGTCCTCGACGCTGCCCTGCCAGCGCAGGCCGTAGCCGATGCTGCGCTGCACCAAGTAGCCGAGGAGCCGGGCGATCTGGGGGCCGTCGCCGAAGACGGCACGTGCCTCGGGGTCCGACTCCAGGAGGCTGTGCAGCAGATGGGCCGTGTCGATCTGCCGGTCCCCGTCCCGCAGGGCCCGGCGTCGGGCACCCGTCACCACCGCTGCCAGCTCTGCACTGAGCCTGGCATCGTTGTCCGCGCGGTGGATGCCTTGCTCGCGGTTCGACTGCCTGGGAATACGGGGTTGCACACTCTTACCCCATCAGTCCCCCGCATTGAGGGCATCCCCGGAGGGGAGCATTTCGGCATCCCACACAGAGTGGACTCCGGACGACGCGTTCTCCTCCTTACGGATGAGATCACACACGTCAACCCGGAGAGGCGCGCGCCGCCTTGCCGCGCGCCCCGTGCGCAACCACCCTGCACCCGGCGTACGTCTTTCGCGAACATGGAGAGCAGGTGCTGGCTGGTGGCGTTGCCGGCGGTCGACGGCAGGCAGTACGTGTACCGGGTGTACGCCCCGGAGGACGCACTGCCCGCCGACCTGTTCTGGGACGCGTGGCACTGCCACGACGAAAGCGCCCACCCGCGCGCGTGGGACCTGTTCGACGCGGCGGTGATACGGCGCGTGGGCTGAGGCCGAGTGCCCAACACTGTTGCCGCGGACACTTCCTGACGGTTCATCAGTATTGAATGTTGCGCGCCCTGCGGCTACGTTCCGCGACACCGTAGCCCGACAGCACCGTAGCCCGACAGGAAGAGGTGGTCGTATGGCCGAAATCAGCGCGGAGGCACGCATCGAGGCCCCGGCCGAGAAGGTGTGGACGCAGCTCACGGACTGGTCCGCCTACGGCGAGTGGAACACGACCCACACCAACTTCCCCAAGGGCGGCCCCGAGACCCTCGAAGTGGGCGCGACCTTCCAGGAGAACATGAAGCTGATGGGCTTCCCGGCGGAGGTCGAGTGGACCGTCGAGGAGGCGGAACCGGCCCGGGTGCTCGCCATCCGCGGCAAGGGCCCGATGGCCGTGAACGTCGCCACGCGCTACACGCTCACACCTGACGGCGAGGCCACGACGGTCCGTATCGACGGTGAGTTCACGGGTGCGGCGGTGACGTTGATGGCGGGCAAGCTGAAGGACTCGGGGACGGCCGCTCTGAACGAATCGCTGCGCAAGCTGGGCGGGCTGGTGGCCTGAGGAAGGCGCCGGGGCACCGCAGGAACGGGAACGCGCACAGGGAAGGCGCCCCACGGAACTCCCGTGGGGCGCCTTGACCTGCTGCCCTTTCCGACCCCGAGGACATCAGTCCTCGTCGGCCAGGATCAGGTACAGCTTCTTGCGGGCGTCGTTGATGACGGTCAGCGCCTTCTCGCGCTGCTCCTTGCTGCCGGTCTTCCAGACCTGGCCGAAGGCCTCCATCAGACCGAAGCCGGCCTGGCGGATCTCGGTGAGGGCCTCCCAGTCGACACCGCGGGAAGCCTCTTCCCAGGGCGCGTCCGGACCTTCCTCGGCAGCGGTGCGGCCGGCGTCGGTGAGCGAGAAGAGCTTCTTGCCGCCCTCCGTCGCGCTGGCGATCAGGCCCTCGTCCTCCAGCAGTTGCAGGGTGGGGTAGACCGAGCCGGGGCTCGGCTTCCACGCGCCGCCGCTGCGCTCGGCGATCTCCTGGATCATCTCGTAGCCGTGCATCGGCCGGTCCTTGAGCAGGGCGAGGATCGACGCGCGTACGTCGCCGCGCCGTGCCCTGCCTCGCGGGCCGCCGCGCCCTCGTCCGCCCCAGGGGCCGGGACCGAAGCCCGGTCCGAAGCCGGGGCCACCGGGACCGCCCGGGCCACCCGGACCGAAGGGTCCGAACGCCGCACGCCGCCCGTCGGGGCCGCCCCGGCCGCGCCGGGGGTGGCCTTCCTGTCCATGTCCACGCTCGTATCCGTGGGTACGCATCGCAATCACTCCATTCCATCGTTGATCTGTCGCGATGCGTCAACGATATATCGGAACTGTTCGGATGACAAGCCCCCGAAGAATCTCGGTTGATCCGGACCCGGGCGCATGGATAACTGGACGACCATGCACGCCGACCAAGTGGATGTGACCAGCGAAATCGTCACGACCTTGATCCAGGAACAGTTCCCCCAGTGGAACGGCCGGGCCATCCGACCCCTGTCGTCGACGGGGACTGTCCACGCCATCTTCCGCATCGGGGACGACCTCGCCGCGCGTTTCCCCCTACGTCCGGCCGACGCCGACGAGGTGCAGGCGGTCCTCGAACAGGAAGCGCGGGCGAGCGCGGAGCTGGCGCAGGTGTCCCCGTTCCCCGCCCCGGAACCCGTCGCCCTGGGCAGGCCCGGAGCGGGCTACCCCATGCCGTGGTCGGTCCAGACCTGGCTGCCGGGAACCATCGCCCTCGACGCCGACCCCAGCGGCTCGAACGCCTTCGCCGAGGACCTCGCGTCCTTCATCGCGGCCCTGCGGGGCGCGGAGACGCACGGGCGTTTCTTCAGCGGCGACTATCGCGGCGGCGTCATCGCCGACCACGACGACTGGATGGCGCAGTGCTTCGAGAAGAGCGAGGGGCTGCTCGACGTGCCCCCGCTGCGCCAACTGTGGGACCACTTCGGGGAGTTGCCACGCACGAGCGCCGATGTGATGAGCCACGGCGATCTGATCCCCGGCAACGTACTGGTCGCGGGAGACCGCCTCACCGGCGTCCTGGACACCGGCGGCTTCGGCCCGGCCGACCCGGCTCTGGACCTGGTCAGCGCCTGGCACCTGTTGGGGCCGGGTCCCCGGGACGTACTCCGGCGGGCCCTGGCCTGCGACGACCTGGAGTGGGAGCGCGGCAGGGCTTGGGCGTTCGAACAGGCGATGGGTCTCGTCTGGTACTACGCCGAGACCAATCCGGCGATGAGCGGGATGGGGCGCCGGACACTCGACCGCATTCTGGGGTCGCTGGAGTGAGGCCGCCCGGACGGCCCAGCCGGACACGATCGGCCGCCAGGACCCGCGCTGAACGTCACCGCACTCCTACACCCACCGCGCCCTCTCCTGGACGGCCCGTGATCTTCCGAAGCAGATCGAGAAAATCGCCCTGAACCTGTTCACCAGCCGCGGAGAACGGGTCCGCCGAACGCCGGGAGTGGACGGCGAAGGAGACCGCGGCGGGCCCAAGACGGGAGTCCTCGGCCAGGCTCCCGCCGGGAGTCCCGGGCCGCATGCCTTCGACGATCGCCTCACCAAGAGGACTCGCGGCGACCGCTTCCAGGATGCGGCCGGCGCAGGCGTGCTCAGCCGGGCCCGGCTCCCACTCGCCGCTGTCGAACGCGGCATGCAGATCACGTATCCGCGTCGCCAAGTGCTCGATGTCCGCTGGCATGAGCCGACCCTACTGAGTCCGCCGCCGACCCCAGCCCCGTTCCAGCAACCAGTCGTCGACCACCGCGAAGTCCGCCACGGTGAGGCCAGTCATCGAATCAACACGATGAAGCAGGGCCTGTCCCCCATGGTGGGCCGACACCCACGCGTGGTCGAGGTCGGTGATCTCGTCGTCGACCCAGATGAAGGGGCGGCCCGCCGCGGCTCGGACAAGGGCTCGGGTCTTCCAGTTGAGTGCGTCGGGCTCGTACTCCTTTGGTGGGTCCGGGAGTTCGGCCACCGGGAAGCGCGGCAGTCCGAGGAGCGGGGACAGCACCTCGTTGGCGTACTCCATCCACGCGGTGGCCCAGATCAGCTCGCAGGGCAGCGCCAGCAGACGTGGAACCTGGCGTACGTCGATCTTCGCCAGCTGGGGATTCGACGTGCCCTGCCAGTCCACCCACCCCTGAGAGCTCGACGGAATCCGCGCCCCGCCGAGGGGCAGGAGCGTTCCGTCGACGTCCAGGAAGAACAGCGGGCGAGTCGCCCCATCACCCTGCTCTAAAGTCGCCCGCATGACCGAGCCCTCCTACCTCGCCGCGATCCGGGAGTCGTACGACACCGTCGCCGCCGACTACGTCCAACTCGTCAAGAATCCAGCCGAGTTGGACCCACTGTCACGGGCGATGCTGGCCGCCTTCTCGGAGAGCGTGCTGTCGGCGGGGCTCGGGCCGGTGGCGGACCTGGGGTGCGGGCCCGGCAAAGTCACCGCGTATCTGGCGGAGTTGGGAGTGCCCGTCTTCGGCATCGACCTGTCCCCGAGGATGATCGGGCTGGCCCGCCGCGCCTACCCGGACCTGACCTTCACCGTGGGCTCGATGACCGCGCCGCCGATCGGCGACGGCGAACTGGGCGGCGTCCTCGCCTACTTCTCCACGCACCACACCCCGCCGGAACAAGTCCCTGTCGTTTTCAGCGAGTTCCACCGAACCCTCGCACCCGGCGGCCATCTGATGCTGGCCGGCCACGTGGGAGAGGGCGAACTCCGGCGCCCGACAAAGGCGTACGGCGGACATCCCGTGTCCTACGAGTCCCATCTGCTCCCGCCGGAGCGGATCGCCGGGTTGCTGGAGCGGGCCGGGTTCGCGATCACCGCCCGGTTGATCCAGGAACCCGCCGCGGGATCGAAGCGGACGTACGGCACCTTCATGGCCCGGAAACCCGAGCACCCGTCGCCGTCGTAGCGGCCTGTTCCGAGCGACCCGGTACCGCACCGCCGATTCGTGGCCGCACCGCCCAATCGGTCCAGCACCACCGCCCTCCCCAGTCCACCACCACGGAATCGGCGCAGCACCGCCGAACCACCCCAGCACAACCGAATCAGTCCAGCACCGCCGACCCGACCCCGAACCGCCGACCCGACCCCAGATCACCGGCGCGACCCCGCGCCACCGGCCCGACCCAGCACCGCCGGACCAACCCCGCCACTGAATCAGTCCACCACCCCCGAATTGGCCTTGGCCCAGCAGGCCAGAGACCCCCTAGCGTCGAAGCATGCGGATTCGAATCGTCGACGCGTTCACCGACCGTCCCTTCGCCGGCAACCCGGCCGGAGTCGTCCTTCTCGACGCCTTCCCGGAGGGCGACGGCTGGCTGCGGCAGGTCGCGATGGAGGTCAATCACGCCGAGACGGCGTTCGCGCACCCGCTGCCCGCGGGCGGGGCCGCCGACTGGGCGTTGCGGTGGTTCACTCCGGCCACCGAGGTCGCGATGTGCGGACACGCGACCCTCGCGACGGCCCATGTGCTGCACACCACCGGCGTCCACGAGGGCCCCGTGCGGTTCGCCACCCACAGCGGTGTGCTCATCGCCACGCCGGCGCCGGACGGGTCGATCACCCTCGACTTCCCGAGCGCTCCGCTCACCGCCGTCGAGATCCCGGACGGTGTCGCCGAAGCCCTGGGCGCCGAGGCGCTGACCGCCTTCGACACCGGGCCGAACATCCGCGACCTGGTCGTCGAACTCGCCGACGAGAAGACCGTCGTAGGACTGGCGCCCGACCACAAGGCGCTCGCCGGCTGCTCCGAGCGCGGGATCATCGCCACCGCACGCGCCGAAGACCCCACGCGGGGCTACGACTTCGTGTCCCGCTGTTTCTTCCCGAACATCGGGATCGACGAGGACCCGGTCACCGGGAGTGCGCACACGGCACTGGCTCCGTACTGGGCCGAGCGGCTCGGGCGCACCACCCTCACCGGGCTTCAGGCCTCGCCCCGGTCCGGGCTCGTGCGTACCGAACTGCGGGGCGGGCGGACCCTGTTGACCGGGCGCGCGGTCACCGTCATCGACGGCGAGCTGCTCGCCTGAACCTCAACAGACCCGCCGCTCAAGCGACTTACGCGGTCGGCAGCCAGCCCACCTTGCCCGCCAGCAGCGCGTAGCCGACGAACGCCCCGATGTCGAGCAGGGAATGCGCCACGACCAGGGGACCCACGCGGCCCCAACGGCGGTACAGGTAGACGAAGACCACGCCCATCACCATGTTGCCGACGAAGCCGCCGATGCCCTGGTAGAGGTGGTAGCTACCGCGCAGTACGGAACTGGCCACCAGCGCGGTGCCCGGCGTCCAGCCCAACTGGCCCAGGCGGCGCAGGAGATAGCCCACCACGATCACTTCTTCGAGGATCGCGTTCTGCATCGCGGAGAGGATCAGGACCGGGTACTTCCACCAGACGTCGGGCAGCGCCTCGGGCACCACCGTGAGGTTGAAGCCGAGGCCGCGGGCGGACAGGTAGAAAGCGATGCCGGTGCTGCCGATGACCGCCGCGATCGCCGCCCCGCGGCCCAGGTCGGGCCAGGGCCGGGAGCGGTCGAAGCCGATCGTGCGCAGGCTCTCGCCCTCCCTCAGGAGGAAGTGCGCGACGAGGGCGACGGGGACGAGGGCCGAGGCGATGCCGAAGAGCTGCCAGGCCAGATCCAGCCATGGACGGCCGGGCGCGGCCGAGGCGTTGAGGGTGGCCGCCTGATCCTTGAGACCGCCCGGTTTCGTGACCGATCCGACAAAGCTGATCAGGGCGGACACTCCGCTCGCACCGAGCGAAAGCCCCAGAACGAGCAGTGCCTCGGACCGGAGAATCCGCCGTGTGGGCCGCTCCAGCGGAAAAGTTTCGGCCACCTGCCCTGCCTCCACCTGCACACCTGCCTTCAGTTCGGAAATCCCGCCTCATGCCCATCTTCGCCCCGCTAGGGTCTCGAAAGAACTTACGAAGATCGTGCGCGACAGGCCGTTGGGGGAGACGGAGGCACGAGGTTCAACAGGGAGGGGCACCACCGTCATGGGACGTCACAGCTTGCCCGATCCGCAGCGGACGGGCGGCAGCGACCCCCGTCCTCGCGCGCGGCGCCGCAAGGTGGCCCTCGCCACGGTGCTGGTGCTGACCGTCGCAGGCGGCACCGCGGTCGCGGTGCGGAGCGGGCTCCTCTCCTTCGGTTCCTCCTGCCGCAAGGACGCGGTACGACTGAAACTGGCCGCCTCCCCCGACATGGCCCCCGCCCTGCGCGCGGCGGCCGGAAAGGCGCGCGACGAGAACATCACGTCCGACGGGCAGTGCCTGAACATCTCGGTGACCGCCCAGGAGTCGTACAAGTTCGCGGACACGCTCAAGTCGGGCAAGCACCCGGACGTACAAGTGTGGGTGCCCGACTCGGAGTTGTGGGTGAACCAGGTGACGTCGGGCGCCGACTCGGACGCGACGGAGGCGACTCCGGCGGGCAACGTCGCCTCCACCCCGGTCGGCGTGGCGATGGTCCCGGCCGCCGCGAAGTCGCTGGGGTGGCCGCAGAAGACGTACACCTGGCTCGACCTGGCCGGTGCCACCCTCCAGGACGACTCGCTGCGGCTGGGCGCGGCCGATCCGGCGCGGAGCGCGACCGGGCTGCTCGCGCTGACGTCCCTGAGTACGGCCGCCGCCAAGGTCAAGGGCGGTGACACGCAGGCGGCGGCGATGATGAAGACGTTGTCGCAGCGGATCTCGGACACCGACGGCCAGGTGCTGGACACGCTGCCGCGCGACTCCTCGGGCACCGAGCAGGGCAATCCGAAGCGCAACCAGGCGCTGGTGCTGAGCGAGCAGTCGGCGTTCGCGTACAACGCGTCGGCGGACGGCGGCGGGAGTCTCGACCTGTTCTATCCGAAGGACGGCTCCCCCCGGCTGGACTACCCGTACAACCTGGTGGACCGGGAGCGGCAGACGACGGACCAGAGCCGGGCCGCGATCCGGTTCATGACGTATCTGGGCCGGCCCGCGCAGCGGAGGCTGATGGAGAAGTACGGCTTCCGCACCGAGGACGAGGACGCGCCGAAGGCGGTGGTCGCCAAGGCCGGCGGCAGCAGTCCGCAGCCGTACGCCGTGGCGCCCGCCGAGCCGGCCTCCGACGCGGCGCTCCAGGAGGCGCTGGGGACCTGGACGATCACGGTGCAGAGCGCGCGGATCACCACGGTCGTGGACGCGTCGTCGTCGATGTCGGAGTCGGTGCCGGGGACCGGGCAGTCGCGGATGGACGTCACCAAGGCGTCGCTGCTTCAGGCGCTGGCCACGTTCACGCCCGAGGACGAGATCGGGCTGTGGGAGTTCTCCACGAAGCTCGACGGGAACAAGGACTACCGCGTGCTGGTGCCGACCGAGCGGCTCGGCGACCGCGTGGGCGGCGGCACCCAACGGGACCGGCTCTCGGCGGCGTTCGGGGGTCTGAAGCCGGTGCCGAACGGGGCGACGGGGCTCTACGACACCACGCTCGCCGCGTACAAGGCGGCCACGTCCTCCTATGCGGCCGGGAAGTTCAACGCGCTGGTGATTCTGACCGACGGGGTCAATCAGGACCCGGGCAGCATCTCGCGGACCACGCTGCTCAAGGAACTGCGCCAACTCGCCAGCCCTGAGCGGCCGGTGCCGCTGATCATGATCGCGGTGGGTCCCGAGGCCGACAAGGAGGAGGCCACGCAGATCGCCGAGGCGACCGGCGGCTCGGGCCACGAGGTGAGCGACCCGGCCCAGATCCAGTCGGTGATCCTCCAGGCCATCGTGGCGGCGGGCGCGGCGGGCGCCTCCGCCGACTCGGGCTGAGGCAAAGGCCGTTCACCCCAGTGGCGCCGGTTCCGGGAGCCCGACCGGCCAGGTGTGGACCGGCTCCCCGAGGTGCATCAACTCGCTGTAGCGGCGGGTCGTCGCGGCGAAAGCGGCTTCCCTGCTGAGGCCCTGTTCGAGGGCGCGGTGGAAGGTGGCGGACTGCCAGGTCGCGCCGTTGGCCCGGCGTCGGCAGCGTTCGTCGATGACGCCCAAGTACAGGTCCCGGTCGGCCGGTTCGACCCCCCAGGCGTCCAGACCGGCCTCGGCGAGCGGCAGCAGTTCGTCGCGTACGAGGGCCACCGCGTCGATCTCGGTGGTGCCGCCGAGCCGTCCGCGCCGGGGCCAGAGCAGGCGGGCGTCGATGCCGTGGCGGCACGCGGTGTCGAAGTTGGCGGCGGCGGCCTCGAAGGGCAGCCGGGTCCACACCGGCCGCGATTCCTCGGCGAGGGCGCGGACGACGCCGTAGTAGAAGGCGGTGTTGGCCATGACGTCGGTGACGGTGGGTCCGGCCGGCAGGACGCGGTTCTCGACGCGGAGGTGCGGGACGCCGTCGGCGATGCCGTAGACCGGGCGGTTCCAGCGGTACACCGTGCCGTTGTGCAGGACCAGTTCGGCGAGGGTGGGGATGCCGCCGGCGTCGAGGACGTCGAGGGGTTCCTCGTCGTCGTGGATCGGGAGCAGGGGCGGGAAGTAGCGGAGGTTCTCTTCGAAGAGCTCGTACGCCGAGGTGACCCAGCGTTCGCCGAACCAGGTGCGGGGGCGGACGCCCTGGGCCTGGAGTTCGGGCGGGCGGGTGTCGGTGGCCTGCTGGAAGAGCGGCGGGCGGGACTCGGGCCACAGCTCGCGGCCGAACAGGAAGGGCGAGTTGGCGCCCACGGCGACCTGGACGGCGGCGACGGCCTGGGCCGCGTTCCACACGTCGGCGAAGCGGTCGGGGGTGACCTGGAGGTGCAACTGCACGGAGGTGCAGGCGGCTTCGGGCGCGATGGAGCCGGAGGTGCAGGTGAGGTGCTCGACGCCGTCGATGTCGAGGATGAAATCCTCGCCCCGGGCGGCCACGATCTGATCGTTCAGCAGGGTGTAGCGGTCGACCGCGGAGAGGTTCGAGGAGACCAGGTCGTCCCGGTCGAGGGTCGGCAGAATGCCGATCATCACTATTCCGGCGTCGACCTCGCCCGCTTTCCGGTGGGCATATGCCAGTGACGTACGGATCTCCTCGGCGAGCCGGTCGAATACCCGGCCCTCCAATCGATGTGGGGCAATGTTGACTTCCAGATTGAACATGGCGAGTTCTGTTTGGAAATCTCGGCTCGCGATGCGTTCGAGTACCTGTGCATTCAACATTTTCGGCATGCCGTCGGAGCCCGCGAGGTTGAGTTCGATCTCCAGCCCCATGAGGTTCCTGGGGCGGTCGAACCGCTTCTCGGCGAGCAGTCGCTCCAGTCCCGTCAGGCACCGTCGCAGCTTGGCGCGGTAGCGCTGGCGGTCGGCGAGCTCGAACGGCCCTGCCACGACCTTCTCACCCATCGAAGCCCCACCTCCTCGTCCCGGGTCAGGAAGGATGATGCCCAGACCTGGCGATCGATAACGTCCCGCGGCGGCCCGGCGCCCGCTACTCTGGTGCGAAGTGACCCGCGGCACATTCACGAGGCATGCGGCGATGCGCGGTTCCACGCGCAATGCGGACCTCGTGAAAAACGCCGACGAGAATTGGCCGACCGCATGGGTGACATATCCCGAGGTCATCGCCGTTTCCCCGGTTCGGAACCGGGATGATTCCCGCGAATCGCTGGCCGAATGGCCCCTTGTTGTTCATACGGGAAACGGTTAGACGAAACACCGTCTGAACACGTGTCGTATAAACTCCGCGAACAAGGCAGAAGGTTGGTGCCACGGTCCTGGAACCTGCCGTCGAGGTGACGTGCGGCAGGCCGCACCCATGTTCACAGCACCCCCGGCCCCCGCCTCTCTGACCCCGAGAGCTGACAGCGCCGTCCGCCCCCGTCCCGCCCTCGCGCCACCGTGCCTGTCGAATGAGAGGCGACCCACCATGCCGCTGCATGTCCCCCCGGCTCCCGCGCCCGCACTGCGCTCCGTTCTCACGGCACTCGGTTCCCCCACCGCCGTCCGCGAGGCCCGAACACCTTCTCTGCGCGCGGCCCAGGGGCCCGCCACACCCGAACTCCCGTTGCCCGTCCACGTACTGGACCGCGTCACGCCGGAGGGGACCGCCGTCACCTCGCTGGCCGGGTGGCGTTTCCTGATCCGCTGCGGTGACCGCGCGGTCGCCGCCGCCGAGACGATGCTGACCCCCGACGGCTGGGCGTTCTCGCACTTCTTCGAGGGCCCGTACATCGCCGCCACCGAACGCGCGCTGCGTCAGGCCGAGAACATGAAGGGCGCCTACCAGCCGCGCCTGCTGTCCGTGCCCGGCCTCTACATGCTCACGCTGTGGCTGCACGGCGATCTCACCGCGGACGGCGCCGGCGGCCACCCCGCCGCGGCCGATCTGCTGGTCCCACTGGCCCCGGCACCTCCCGGCATCGCGGCCCACCGTCCGCACCGGGTCGCCGAGTTGCTGCCGGTGCTGACTCATCGGGTGACTCCGGCGCCACTACTCAGTTCACCCGCCTGACTTCTCTCCGCTGTCACCTCCGTACCCCGTCACCGAATTCCCGGTGGCGGGGTACGATCGCGTTTCCGATCCTCTTTATGTTCGTATCGCTCGTACGAGCAGGAAAAAGCTCGTACGAGCCGGGAATTGGGATGAACCGTCCGCGCGGGTGATGCGTCATCAACCTGTGAGAAGCGGTGCCGCTAAATCCCTGCGGATTGACGCCCGTGGGGCAACACTGGGTTCGGACCAACTCAACACCACGGGGGACGGACATGACCACAACTGAGCGAGAGATCCCACCAATGTGCAAGCACCAGCCACCGTGTCCCACAGCCGAATCAGCCGACCGGGAATCCGCCCGTCTCACGGCGAGCCATCCCGAACAGGGCTGGAGCCTGCTGTGCAACGGCGTTCTCCTGTTCGAGGACACCGGTGAGCTCCTGCCCGACGGCCAGATCATCGCCCCGCACCGCCAGGTGATGACGGCCGCCTGAGCATTTCAAGGACATGAGGGGCCGGCCGCACACATTTCGGTGCGCACCGGCCCCGACGCATATCCGGGGCTGATCACTCCGCGTAGTCGACCGCTATACGAGTGCCTCCCCGGGTGCCGAATACTCGAACCAGTCGAAGGCCGCCGTGCCCTCGCCGACATACATGCCGATCACCCGTCCGGTGAAGCCCCCGGCGACCTGGGTGGAGAGATAGCGGCCGTCCAACTCGGCCAGTTCTACGGCGCCTTCGGGGCCGGCCACGGAAAAGGTGAGGGTGTCGGGGCCGCGCGTGCCGGTGTCGGCCGTGCTGATGTCGACGGCGAGGACGACCGGGCCGGGCGGTACCGGTCGCTCCGCGACCCGCTGCCGTACCGGGCCGATCCGTGCGAGCACGCTCACCACTCCCCCGGCGATCTCGATGTCGTAGTGATGGGCCTCGTCCATGCGGACGGAGAGACCGGCGCGGCCCGAGCCGGGGTCGATGCGGACGGCCGCCCGGCAGTCGGGGTGCTGCTGTCGGCGTCCGAGGAAGAAGGGGCCCGGCTTCGCGTCGAGGGTCAGCCACCCGGGCCGCTCGGTCAACGACCAGCTGTCGTCCGGCCTGTTGCGCGGGGAGATCCAGCAGAAGGCGAGGGTCGGGGCGTCGAAGTCGTCGCGTACCGGCGGGAGTTGGCAGGGGTGCCAGGCCTCCGGAGCCGGGTGCCGGTCCCGCACCGGGCCGACCCGTGGCCAGCCGTCCACCCATTCCACCGGGGTCAGGAACGTCTCCCGGCCCAGGACGTGGAAGCCGGGGAACCAGCCCCGGGGCCGGGTGCCGAGCAGCACCATCCACCAGGTGCCGTCGGGGGCGGTGACCAGGTCGGCGTGGCCGGTGCACTGGACGGGGAGGTCGGTGCTGCGGTGGGAGAGGACCGGGTTCGTGGGGGCCGGTTCGTAGGGGCCGCGCGGGGAGCGGGCGCGGGCGATCGAGACGCTGTGGCCGTGCGCTGTGCCGCCCTCGGCCAGCATCAGGTACCACCAGTCGCCGACGCGGTACAGGTGCGGAGCCTCTGGGTGCTGGAGTCCCGTGCCGGACCAGACGGGGAAGGGGCCCTCCAGGACCTTGCCGGTCGTCGCGTCGATGCGGGCCACTTTCACCCCGGCCACGGCACACCAGCAGTTCCCGTCCTCGTCCCAGGCCAGGTCGGGGTCGATACCCGGCACGTCGACGAGCACCGGGTCCGACCAGGGACCCTCGGGCCGCTCGGCGGTGACGAGGAAGTTGCCCTTGCCGCCGACATCGGTGGTGATGAGGTGGAAGCGGCCGTCGTGGTGGCGGAGGGTCGGGGCGTAGATGCCGGCCGAGGCGGGGGTGTCGTCCGGCAGGTCCAACTGGCTCGGCCGGTCAAGGGCGTTGCCGATCTGGCGCCAGTGCACGAGGTCCCGGCTGTGGAAGAGCGGGACGCCCGGGAAGTACTCGAAGCTGGAGCACGCGAGGTAGTAGTCCTCGCCGACCCGGCACACGCTGGGGTCGGGATGGAACCCGCCGATGACCGGGTTGTCGTACGTCCGCATGTGTCCCCGTCCCTCCGCCCGGCCCGCACTCGAAAGTTTCGGGCCAATCGCCGAACATTACGGTGCGGGACTGTAGGTGGGTCCTTCAACCGGGGCAAGAGTGGGGGCCAGTTGGAGACTGAGCACCATGGTCAGGCCGCCGCCCGGTGTGTCCTCGGCGCTGAGCGTGCCGCCGAGCGCCTCGGTGAAACCGCGGGCGACGGCGAGACCGAGGCCGACCCCGGCGCCGCGCGGGGCGTCGCCGTAGCGCTGGAAGGGTTCGAAGATGCGGTTCTTGGCCTCGTCGGGGACGCCGGGGCCGCGGTCGACCACGCGGATCTCGACGCGGTCGGCGATGGCACTCGCCTTGACCAGTACGGGAGTTGACTCCGGGCTGTACTTCACCGCGTTCTCGACGAGGTTGGCCACGGCCCGCTCAAGGAGCCCGGGGTCGACGGCCACCATGGGCAGCGTCTCCGGGATGTCCAGGTCGACGGTGTCCTCGGGGACTCCGCCCAGCGCCATCGGGACGACCTCGTCGAGGTCCACCTCGCGGATCATCGGGGTGACCGTGCCGGTCTGGAGGCGGGACATGTCGAGGAGGTTCCCGACGAGGTTGTCCAGGCGGTCGGCGCCGTCCTCGATGCCGGCCAGCAGCTCGGCCTGGTCCTCGTCCGACCAGGCGACGTCCTCGGAACGGAGCGAGGAGACGGCCGCCTTGATGCCGGCGAGGGGCGTCCGCAGGTCATGGCTCACGGCCGCGAGCAGGGCCGTACGGATGCGGTTGCCCTCGGCCAACGCGCGGGCCTGGTCGGCCTCTTCACGCAGCCGACGGCGGTCCAGGACTACGGCGGCCTGCGCGGCGAAGGCGGCCAGGACGCGGCGGTCCTCGGCGGGAAGCACCCGGCCGGAGAGCGCGAGGGCCATATGGTCGCCTACCGGTACGTCGACGTCCGCGTCCTCGGGGTTCTGGCAGGGGCGCGGGCCCACGCTGCCCGCGCAGGTCCAGGGTTCGACGTCGCTCGCCCGCTCCAGCAGGGCGGCCGACTCCATGCCGAAGGTCTCGCGGACCCGTTCCAGGAGGGCTTCGAGGCTGGTCTCGCCGCGCAGCACGTTGCCCGCGAGGAAGGACAGGATCTCCGACTCGGCGCGCAGCCGGGCGGCCTGCTGGGTCCGTCGCGCGGCGAGATCCACCACCGACGCGACGGACACCGCGACGGCCACGAAGATCGCGATGGCGACGATGTTCTTGGGGTCGGCGATGGTGAAGGTGTGCACGGGCGGTGTGAAGTACCAGTTGAGCAGCAGCGATCCGGCCACCGCCGAGGCCAGCGCGGGGAAGAGTCCGCCGAGCAGGGCCGCCGCCACGGTCAGCGACAGATACAGCAACATGTCGTTGGCCAGGCCCACTTCGGGCGCGACACTGCTGAGCAGCCAGGTCAGCAGCAGCGGTCCGCCGATACCGGCCAGCCAGCCCCAGACGATCCTGGCCCGCCCGAGCCGTGCGCCCCGGTTCACGGGCAGTCCGCGTCCCTTGCCCGCCTCGTCGTGGGTGATGAGGTGGACGTCGAGGTCGGGTCCCGAGTCCCGGGCGACCGTCGAGCCGACGCCGGGCCCGAAGACGTATTGCCAGCCCTTGCGGCGGGAGACGCCGAGGACGATCTGGGTGGCGTTGACCCCGCGCGCGAAGTCCAGCAGGGCCACCGGGATGTCCTCGCCGACGACTTGGTGGAAGGTGCCGCCCAAGTCCTCGACGAGCGTGCGCTGTTGGGCCAGTTCCTTCGGGGAGGCCGAGGTCAGGCCGTCGCTGCGGGAGATGTAGAGGGCCAACACCTCGCCGCCCGCGCCCTTTTCGGCCAGGCGCGCGGCCCGGCGGATGAGCGTGCGTCCCTCCGGACCGCCGGTCAGGCCTACGACGATCCGCTCGCGCGAGCCCCAGATCGCCGAGACGCGGTGTTCGCTGCGGTACTCCTGGAGGTAGGCGTCGACCCGGTCGGCCAGCCACAGGAGCGCCAACTCCCTTAGGGCGGTGAGGTTTCCGGGGCGGAAGTAGTTCGACAGGGCCGCGTCGACCTTGTCCGGTTTGTAGATGTTGCCGTGTGCCATCCGGCGCCGTAGCGCGGGCGGTGACATGTCGACCAACTCGATCTGGTCGGCGCGGCGGACGACTTCGTCCGGGACGGTCTCCTGTTGCCGTACGCCAGTGATGGACTCGACGATGTCGCCCAGGGATTCCAGGTGCTGGATGTTGACCGTGGAGATGACGTCGATGCCGGCGGCGAGGAGTTCCTCGATGTCCTGCCAGCGCTTGGTGTTGCGGGAGCCGGGGATGTTGGTGTGCGGCAGCTCGTCGACGAGGGCCACCTCGGGGTGCCGGGCGAGCACCGCGTCGACGTCCATCTCGCTGAACGTCGTGTCCCGGTAGGCGAGTTCGCGGCGCGGGATCTCTTCGAGGCCGTGCAGCATCACCTCGGTGCGCGGCCGGTTGTGGTGCTCGACGAACGCGACCACGCAGTCGGTGCCCCGCTCGATACGGCGGTGCGCCTCGGACAGCATCGCGTACGTCTTGCCGACGCCCGGTGCCGCGCCGAGGTAGATCCGGAGCTTGCCGCGTCCCATGTCATCCTTCGAAGCGGTAGCCCATGCCGGGCTCGGTGATCAGATAGCGGGGGCTCGACGGATCCCCCTCCAACTTCCTTCGCAACTGGGCCATATAGACCCGCAGGTAGTTGGTCTTGTTGCTCTGGGACACCCCCCACACCTCCTGCAACAGGTACTTCTGGGTGACGAGGCGGCCCGGGTTGGTGATCAGGATCTCCAGCAGATGCCACTCGGTGGGGGTGAGGCGGATGTCGTGTCCGGCGCGGGTGGCGCGCTTGGCGAGCAGGTCGATGGTGAAGTCGTCGGTGGTGACGAGCGTGGTGGTCGGGGCGAGCGGCACGTCCTCGACGCGGCGGACCGCCGCCCGTAGCCGGGCCAGGAGTTCGTCCATGCTGAACGGCTTGGTGATGTAGTCGTCGGCGCCCGCGTCGAGGGCGGCGACCTTCTCGTCGGAGGCCTGTCGCGCCGACAGCACCAGGATCGGGACCCGGGTCCAGCCGCGCAGCGCCTTGATGACGTCGACGCCGTCCATGTCGGGCAGTCCGAGGTCGAGCATCACGACGTCCGGCTGCCGCATGGCCGCGAGCCGGAGCGCGGTGGCGCCGTCGGGGGCCGCGTCCACGCCGTACTGGCGGGCCTGCATGTTGATCACGAGGGCCCGTACGAGCTGCGGGTCGTCCTCCACCACCAGCACCCTTGTCATGGGGGTGTGCCTTTCGTGTGGTCCCTGGCATGGCGGCGGGAGTCGGCGGCACCGGGATCCCGCCCGGACCGCCGACTCCCCTGCCGGTCGCGTAACGCCATCAGCTCTTCGTCACAAGGGACTTGAGCGCGATGTTGAGTTCGAGGACGTTCACCGTGGGCTCACCGATGAAGCCCAGGGTGCGGCCGTCGGTGTGGTCCTTGACCAGCTTCTCCACCTGGGTGACGGAGAGGTGGTTGCGCTCGGCGATCCGGTGGACCTGGAGTTCGGCGTAGGCCGGGGAAATGTCCGGGTCGAGGCCGGAACCGGAGGAGGTGACGGCGTCGGCCGGTACCTGGGAGGGCCTGACCTTGTAGTCGGCCGTGGAGTTGTTCTTCACGACCGCCGCCTTGGCGTCCTCCACCTGCTTCACCAGCACCTTGCTGTCGGCGGCGAGGTTGGTGGCACCGGAGAGGATCAGCTTGTACCGGGTGTTGACGGAGTTGGTGCCCAGTCCATTGGCGGGGCGCCCCTGGAAGTAGTCCAGGCTGTAGCCCTGTTGACCGATGAGCGAGGAACCGACGACCTTGCCGTCCGCCTTGATCTCCGAGCCGTTCGCCTTGTTGTTGAACAGCGCCTGGGCCACCCCCGTGACCGCCAGCGGGTAGATGACGCCCGTCACCAGGGTCAGCACGAGCAGGGCGCGCAGGCCCGCCCAGAGCAACCGGGCTGTGTTGGATACCGAGTTGTTCATAACTGGTCAGCCGATTCCGGGGATGAGGGAAATGAGGAGGTCGATGATCTTGATGCCGATGAAGGGCGCGATCAGGCCGCCGATGCCGTAGATCCCGAGGTTGCGGCGGAGCATCTTGTCCGCGCTGACCGGCCGGTACCGCACGCCCCGCAGGGAGAGCGGGACCAGCGCGATGATGACCAGCGCGTTGAAGATGACGGCCGACAGGATCGCGGAGTCGGGCGAGGCCAGGTGCATGATGTTGAGCTTGTCCAGGCCCGGGTAGACCGCCGCGAACAGCGCCGGGATGATCGCGAAGTACTTCGCGACGTCGTTGGCGATCGAGAACGTCGTCAACGCGCCCCGGGTGATGAGGAGTTGCTTGCCGATCTCGACGATCTCGATGAGCTTCGTCGGGTTCGAGTCGAGGTCGACCATGTTGCCGGCCTCCTTCGCGGCCGACGTGCCGGTGTTCATCGCGACGCCGACGTCCGCCTGGGCCAGCGCGGGCGCGTCGTTCGTGCCGTCGCCGGTCATCGCGACCAGCTTGCCGCCGGCCTGCTCGCGCTTGATGAGGGCCATCTTGTCCTCGGGAGTGGCCTCCGCGAGGAAGTCGTCGACGCCGGCCTCGTCCGCGATCGCCTTGGCGGTCAGCGGGTTGTCACCGGTGATCATGACGGTCTTGATGCCCATGCGGCGCAGCTCGTCGAACCGCTCGCGCATGCCCGCCTTGACGACGTCCTTGAGGTGGATGACGCCCAACACCCGTGCGCCGTCGGCGTCTTCGACCGCCACGAGCAGCGGGGTACCGCCCGCCGCGGAGATCCGGTCGGTGAGCGCTCCGGCGTCCTCGGACACCTCGCCGCCCCGCTCCTGGACCCAGGCGACGACCGAACCGGCCGCGCCCTTGCGGATCTTGCGCCCGTCGACGTCCACGCCCGACATGCGGGTCTGGGCGGTGAAGGCGATCCACTCGGCGTGCGCCAACTCGCCCTGGTGGCGCTCGCGCAGGTCGTACTTCTCCTTCGCGAGGACGACGATGGAGCGGCCCTCGGGCGTCTCGTCGGCGAGCGAGGAGAGCTGGGCGGCGTCGGCGAGTCGGGCCGCGGTGGTGCCGGTCACCGGCACGAACTCGGAGGCCTGACGGTTGCCGAGGGTGATGGTGCCGGTCTTGTCGAGCAGGAGAGTGGAGACGTCACCGGCGGCCTCAACCGCCCTGCCGGACATGGCCAGTACGTTCCGCTGCACCAGCCGGTCCATGCCCGCGATGCCGATCGCGGAGAGCAGCGCGCCGATGGTCGTAGGGATGAGACAGACCAGCAGGGCCACCAGCACGATCATCGTGAGGTGGGTGCCCGCGTAGTCCGCGAACGGCGGCAGCGTGGCACAGGCGAGCAGGAAGACGATCGTCAACGAGGCCAACAGGATGTTCAGGGCGATCTCGTTGGGCGTCTTCTGCCGGGCTGCGCCCTCGACCAGGGCGATCATCCGGTCGATGAAGGTCTCGCCGGGCTTCGTCGTGATCTTGATGACGATGCGGTCGGAGAGGACCTTCGTGCCGCCGGTGACGGCCGAACGGTCGCCGCCGGACTCGCGGATGACGGGCGCGGACTCGCCGGTGATGGCCGACTCGTCGACGGACGCGACACCCTCGACGACGTCACCGTCGCCCGGGATGATGTCGCCCGCCTCGCACACCACCAGGTCGCCGATGCGGAGTTCGGTGCCGGGGACCTGCTCCTCGACCGTGCCGTTGAGTCGCCGGGCCACCGTGTCGGTCTTGGCCTTGCGCAGGGTGTCGGCCTGCGCCTTGCCGCGGCCTTCGGCGACGGCCTCCGCGAGGTTGGCGAAGATGACGGTCAGCCACAGCCAGGCGCTGATCGTCCAGCCGAACCAGTCGCCCGGGTCCTTGAAGGAGAAGACGGTGGTGAGCACGGACCCGATCCACACCACGAACATGACGGGCGACTTGACCATGATGCGCGGGTCGAGCTTGCGGCAGGCGTCGGGCAGGGACCTGATCAGTTGCTTCGGGTCGAACAGGCCCGCGCCGACCCGCCCCTCGGGGGACGTGTGACCGGTCGGCACATCGCTGTGCGGCGCCCGGGTCGGAGTGGCAGTGGACATCGAGTCCTCTTGGTCTTCTTGGTTTTCTTGGTTGTCTATGCGGGTGCTCATGACGCCAGCCCCTCGGCCAGCGGGCCCAGCGCCAGCGCCGGGAAGTAGGTCAGACCGGTGATGATGAGGATCGCGCCCACCAACAGGCCGGTGAACAGAGGCTTTTCGGTGCGCAGGGTGCCCGCGGTGACCGGCACCGGCTTCTGCTCGGCGAGCGAACCGGCCAGGGCCAGCACGAACACCATCGGCAGGAAGCGGCCGAGCAGCATCGCGAGCCCGGTCATGGTGTTGAACCAGTCGGTGTTCGCGTTCAGACCGGCGAAGGCCGAGCCGTTGTTGTTCGCGGCGGAGGTGAAGGCGTACAGCACCTCGGAGAAGCCGTGCGCGCCGGAGTTCAGCATCGAGTGCGGCGGGGTCGGCAGCGCCATGGAGGCGGCCGCGAAGATCAGCACCAGGGCCGGGGTGATCAGGATGTAGCAGGCCGCGAGCTTCATCTCGCGGGTGCCGATCTTCTTGCCCAGGTACTCGGGCGTACGGCCGACCATGAGTCCGGCGATGAACACCGCGATGACCGCCATGATCAGCATGCCGTACAGGCCGGAGCCGGTACCACCGGGCGCGATCTCGCCCAACTGCATGCCCAGCATGGTGATTCCGCCGCCGAGACCGGTGAACGAGGAGTGGAAGGAGTCCACCGCGCCCGTCGAGGTCAGGGTGGTCGACACCGCGAAGATCGAGGAGGCGCCGACGCCGATGCGCTGTTCCTTGCCCTCCATCGCACCGCCGGCGATCTGGAGCGCCGAGCCGTGGTGGGCGAACTCGGTCCACATCATGAGGGCGACGAAGCCGACCCAGATGGTGGCCATGGTGGCGAGGATCGCGTAGCCCTGCTTGATCGAGCCGACCATCACACCGAAGGTGCGGGTCAGCGCGAACGGGATGACCAACAGCAGGAAGATCTCGAAGAGGTTGGTGAACGGGGTCGGGTTCTCGAAGGGGTGCGCGGAGTTGGCGTTGAAGTAGCCACCGCCGTTGGTACCGATCTCCTTGATGGCCTCCTGCGAGGCAACGGCACCGCCGTTCCACTCCTGCCGCCCGCCCATGAACTGACCGACTTCGTGAATCCCGGAGAAGTTCTGAATGGCACCGCAGGCGACGAGCACGAGGGCAGCGACCACGGAGAGCGGCACCAGGATACGGATCGTGCCGCGCACCAAGTCGGCCCAGAAGTTGCCGAGTTCACCGGTACGGGAGCGCGCGAAGCCCCGTACGAGAGCCACCGCGACGGCGATGCCGACGGCCGCGGAGACGAAGTTCTGCACGGCGAGACCGGCGGTCTGCACGACGTGACCCATGGTCTGCTCGCCGTAGTACGACTGCCAGTTGGTGTTCGTCACGAACGACACGGCCGTGTTGAACGACTGCGCCGGATTCACCGAGGAGAAGCCCAGCGAGCCGGGCAGAATGCCCTGCAACCGCTGAAGCAGATAGAGAAAGAAGACTCCGACGGCCGAGAAGGCGAGCACGCCGCGCAGATACGCGGGCCAGCGCATCTCGGTGTTCGGGTCGGCACCGATGCCCTTGTAGATCCACTTCTCGACGCGCCAGTGCTTGTCGGAGGAGTAGACCCGGGCCATGTAGTTGCCGAGGGGGATGTAGGCGAGTGCCAGCGCGCCTATGAGGGCGAGCAACTGGAGGACACCTGCGAGTACGGGACCCATGTCGTGGCTCAGAACCTCTCCGGGAAGATCAGGGCGAGGACGAGATAGCCCAGCAGGGCGACGGCCACGACGAGGCCGACGATGTTCTCGGCGGTCACAGCTTCGTCACCCCCTTGGCGACGAGGGCCACCAGCGCGAAGACCGCGATCGTGGTGACGACGAAGGCCAGATCGGCCATCGTGAGCTCCTGGATTGAGGTTCGAATGGAACGGACGCTTAGAGGTAACCGCGCCCATGACCGGATTCACCCGCCGTTGACGGGTCCCATACGGCAGCACACACGCCTTTGACGCGACTCTTACGGCAACACCGTGCTGCGGCCTGCGAGCGAGCTTCCACGACGGCACGGGGCACCGACCGACGGCCGGTTTCGCCGACGCCGACGCCGGGCCGCGGGGCGGCTTTACGGTGACGCCGACACCGGCCCGCGAGCGGTTTCCGACGACTGCGGTGCGGGGCGGCGGGTGGTCTCCGACGGCGCCGACACCAGCCCGCAGGGCGGCTCTACGGCAGCGTCGGCACGGGCCGCAGGCCGCTACACGGCACCGCCGGCACCGGGCCGCGAGCGGTTTCCCGCGACAGCGACACCAGCCCGCGCGGCGGCTCCACGGCAACACCCGTACCGACCCCCAGGGCGGCTCTACGGCAGCGTCGGCACAGGCCCGCGGGCAGCTGCACGGCAGCCCGGCGCCAAGGCGCAGGCCGCTCCACGGCACCGCCGACACCGCCGACACCGACCCACAGTCGCCCCACGCCGATACACCCGCACCAACCCCCAGGGCGGCTCCACGGCAGCACCGGCAGCGGCGCTCGCAGGCAGTTCCACGCCGACGCCCCTGCGGCAGCCGCAGGCGCGGGCACCGTACCCCGGTGGCGAAGCAGGTGCCCGCTTCACGTCCCGTGCGTCAGAACAGGCGGAACCGTAGTCGGCAGATCACCGCGTCCGTGTCCCGTCGTACGGCGTGGGCGACGACGGCTCCGCGCTGGTTCTGGAGCAGCCGCTGCCACAGGCGGACGGGCTCCACCTCGGCGATCAGGACGGTGACCCGGGTGTCCGGTTCCGTCGCTGAGACGTCTCGTACGTAGGCGGCGATGGGGCGGCCCAGGGTGCGGCGTTCGCAGGTGAGGCGGACCAGGGGGACGCCGGGGTTCCACTCGGCCCAGGCGCGTTCCAGGGCGTGGAGGTGGGCGCGGTCCTCGGGGTCGGGGTAGCAGACGGTGACCGCGCGGACCTCGTCGCCGAGCGAGGCGGCGGCCGTCAGGGCCTCGGAGGTGAGCCGGGTGAGGGAGGAGACCGGCACGATCACCACCGACCGGTCGCGGTGCGGCGGTTCCGGGATGCGGCCGAGGCCGAGCCGTTCGCCGATGTGCGCGTACGCGCGGTGCACGGTCTCGAAGGCGAGCACCAGCAGGGGCAGGGCGATCACGATCAGCCAGGCGCCCTCCTCGAACTTGGTCGCGGTGACGACGATCGCGGCGACGCCTGTGAGGAGCGCGCCGAAGCCGTTCAGCAGGGCCTTGCCGCGCCAGCCTGGGCCCCGCTCGCCGCGCCAGTGCCGGACCATGCCGACCTGGGCGACCGTGAAGCCGACGAAGACACCGATCGCGAAGAGCGGCACGAGGGTGTTGGTGTCGCCGCCCGAGAACACCAGCAGGGCCGCCGAGACCGCGGCCAGCGCGAGGACGCCGTGCCGGTGCACCTGGCGGTCGGCCTTCAACGCGAAGACGTGCGGGAGGTAGTTGTCCCGGGCCAGCAGCTTCAGCAGCACGGGCAGCCCGCCGAAGGACGTGTTCGCGGACAGCGCGAGCAGGATCATCGTCGCGAACTGGATGACGTAGAAAGCCCAGTTGTGGCCGAGGGAGGCGTCCGCGAGCTGGGCGAGGACGGTGACTCCCTGGACGGGCTGGAGGTGGAAGCGGGAGATCAGGACGGACAGGCCGATCAGCATCACGCCGAGCACCGCGCCGAGGGCGACCTCCGCGCGCTGGGCCCGCTTGACGCGGGGTGCGCGGAAGGAGGGCACGGCGTTGGCTATCGCTTCGACGCCGGTGAGGGCGCTGCACCCGGAGGCGAATGCTTTCAGCAACAGCAGGGTGCCGACGCTCGTCGCGTTGTCCGCGAGCGCGGAGGCATGGCCGTCGGCGGTCGCGGTGCTCACCGGCGCGGACCGGAACAGACCGACCACGATGAGCACGAAGATCGAGCCGACGAACACCACGGTCGGCACGATGAAGGCGCGCGCCGACTCTACGATCCCGCGCAGGTTCACCCCCGTGACCAGCACCAGCACCGCGAGACACAGCCACAGCCGGTCGTCGTACAGGCGCGGGAAGGCCGAGGTCAGGGCGGCGACTCCGGCCGTCACGGCCACCGCCACGTTCAGTACGTAGTCCAGCACCAGCGAGGCCGCGGCCACCAGGCTCGTCCGCGCGCCGAGGTGGGTCTTCGCCACCGCGTAGGAGCCGCCGCCGTCCGGGAAGGCCGCGATGACCTGCCGGTAGGAGGCGACGAGGACCGCCAGCAGTGCGGCGATGGCGAGCGTCACCGGCAGGGTGAAGCCGAGTCCGTGCGCCCCGGCGGCGGCCAGCACGAGGACGATCGCCTCGGGGCCGTACGCCACGGACGCCATGGCGTCCAGGGACAGGGCCGCGAACCCGGCGAGGGCGGTCAGCCGATGGCGCTCGCCGGTATCCGGGGGCTCCTCGTCGGCGGGCGTCTCGCCGGGCTGGACGGTCAGAACGGTCATGCTGGTGGCTCCTTCAAGGTACGGACGCGCGGGTGCGCTCCAGGTTCGGTCCCGTCACCGCGGGTTTCTCCTTCTCCTTGCGGCTTCTTCGCGCCGAACACGCGTTCCTTGACGCGAACTTGACGAGGGTGTGACCAGGGCAACTGCTCCCGCCCGCCGGCGGGGACGCTGCGGGCGCGTCAAGATCCACCGGCCGTCCGTCAGAGTCCCGTCAAGGCCCGGCTTCCGTACGCCGGGAATCCCTACCGTCGCCTCCATGGCACCGATGGAGGACCGACGATGGACGCGCGACCTGCGCGGCACATTCCGCTGTGCGGGCGCGCTTCTCGGACTCCTGCTGATCGTCGACCACTTCAGCGGTCGGCTCACGCTCTGGCGCGCCGCGCTCTGGTTCGCCGTGGCGCTGCTGCTCTTCGTGGTGCTGTATCCGGCGCGGGTCCGGGCGGGCGAGGGCTGGCTGTCCTCGCGCCGGCTGCTGCGCGAGCGACGCGTCCGCACGGACCGGCTCGTGTCGGTGCGCTGTCTGGACGGGATCTCTCAACGGCTGTCGCTGCGGGACGAGTTCGGCGGTCGCGTCGAGATCGATCCGGACGTGCTGGTCAACAACCCTGACTTGTGGCACCGGTTGGCCGAGGACGCGCACAAGTCCCTTGTCTCGGGCTCGCTCACCTGCGGGGCGACCGCGCTGCGCCGGGTCGCGCACCGCGTCGAACGCGAGACCGCCGAGACCGTGTTCAAGGTGTCCGGCCTGGAGTAGCCGCCGTGGTCGTGGTCGATTCCGGCTCAACTGCCCGCTCCGCCAACGGAATCGACACGACCATGGTCAGGCCGCCGCCCGGTGTGTCCTCGGGGGTGAGCGTCCCGTGCATCGCCTCGGTGAGGCCGCGCGCGAGGGCGAGACCCAGGCCGAGCCCGGTGGTGTTGTCCGTGTCACCGAGGCGCTGGAACGGCTCGAAGAGCCGCTCGCGTCCGGTGGTCGGCAGCCCGGGCCCTCGGTCCACGACCCGCAACTCCACCCGCCCGCCCAGCGCACTGGCGGTGACCAGCACCCGGCGCCCGGGCGGGGTGTGCCGGGCCGCGTTGCTCGCCAGGTTGGCGATCACGCGTTCCAGCAGCGGCGGATCTACGAGCACCGGCGGGATCGACTCCACGTCCCGCAGATCCACGTCGGGCACGTCCGCGAGCGCCATCGGCAGGACCTCCTCCAGGCTCGTGGCCCGCAGGTTCAACGGCAGGACGCCCGCCTCAAGACGGCTCAGGTCGAGGAGATTTTCCAGCAGTCGGTTCAGCTTGGCCATCGACTCGTCGGCGGTGGCGAGGAGTTCGTCACGGTCCTCGTCCGAGAACTCCACGTCCCGGCCGCGCAGCGAGGTGACGGCGGCCCAGCCCGCCGCGAGCGGCGTCCGCAGGTCGTGACCGACCGCCCTCAGCAGCGCCGTACGCAACCGGTCGGCCGCCTTCACCGGCTCTATCTCGGCCGCCGCTTCGGCGAGTTGGGCCCGTTCGACGGCGGAGCCGACATGGGCGGCGAAGGCGGCCAGTACTCGCCGTTCCGAGGAGGAGAGGGTGCGTCCGCGCAGCACCAGGTAGGCGCCGGGGCCCGCGGGGACGGTGGTCACCCCGCCGCCGATCTCGTGGTCCGGCGGTTCGTCGACGAGTTCCGCCGAGTCGGTGCCGAAGGTCTCGCGGGTGCGTTCCAGCAGGGCCGGGATCGTCTGGCCACCGCGCACGATGCTGCCCGCGAGGGACGACATCGTCTCGGCCTCGGCGGTGGCACGCGCCGAGCGGCGGGACAGTCGTAGCGAACGGTCGACCACGGCGGCCACGGTCGCCGCCACGACCGTGAACACCCCTAGCGCCAACAGGGCGTTGGGGTCGTCCAGCGTGAACTGGCCGATGGGCGGGATGAACCAGTAGTTGAGCAGCAGTGAGGCCGTCACCGACGCGATGACCGCCGAGGTCACGCCGCCTATGCAGGCGACCCCGACCACGGCGAGCAGGAACAGCAGTGCCTCGCTGGTGAGGTTGACCGTGCCGCGCACCTGCGCGAGGCAGACGGTGAGCAGCACCGGCAGCACAAGTCCCGCCACGGGACCGGCGATCAGCCGCCCCGTCGAGAGGGTACGGCGACGGGAGGGCAGCAGGGTGCCGCGCCCGGCACGCTCGTGCGTGACCCGATGTACGTCGATGTCTCCCGATAGCTCAGTCACCGTCTCGCCCGTGCCGGGGCCGGTCAGGAACCGTTCCAACCGGCCCCGGCGGCTGGTGCCGAGGACGAGTTGGGTGGCGTTCTCGGTGCGGGCGAACTCGACCAGGGCGGTGGCGACCCCGTCGCCGACCACCGAGTGGTAGCTGCCGCCCAGGTCCTCGACGAGACGCCGCTGTCGGGCGAGCGAGGCGTGCGACACCCCGGCGGCGAGTCCGTCGCTGCGGGCCACGTGCACGGCGAGCAGATCACCGCCCGCCGACCGGTCGGCGATGCGGGCGGCCCGCCGGATGAGCGTATCGCCCTCCGGGCCGCCGGTCAGCGCCACGACCACCCGCTCCCGGGTCTCCCACACCCCGCCGATCGCGTGCTCGGCGCGGTAGGTGTGCAGGGCCTCGTCGACCCGGTCGGCGACCCACAGCAGCGCCAACTGCCGTAGTGCGGTGAGGTTTCCGGGCCGGAAGTAGTTGGCGAGGGCCGCGTCGATCTTCTCGGGCGTGTAGATGTTGCCGTGTGCCATGCGCCGCCGTAGTCCCTCGGGCGGCATGTCGATGAGTTCGATCTGCTGTGCTCGGCGTACGACGTCGTCGGGCACCGTCTCGTGCTGCGGTACCCCGGTGATCTTCTCGACGACGTCCTTGAGGGAGGCGAGATGCTGCACGTTGACGGCGGTGACGACGTCGATGCCGGCGGCGAGGAGTTCGTCGATGTCCTGCCAGCGCTTGGCGTTGCGTCCGCCGCCGGGCACGTTGCTGTGCGCGAACTCGTCGACGACGGCGACCTCGGGGCGGCGGACGAGGACCGCGCCGAGGTCCATCTCCTCGAAGTACCCGCCCCGGTAGGCGCATTGGGCCCGCGCCACGACCTCCAGGCCGTCGAGCATCGCCTCGGTGAGCGGTCGCCCGTGGCACTCGGCGAAGCCCACCACCACGTCGGCGCCCCGGGCGGCCCGGCGCCGCGCCTCGTCGAGCATGCGGTAGGTCTTGCCGACGCCCGGGGCCGCCCCGAGGTAGACCTTGAGTCGCCCGCGTCGTTGTACGTCGTTCATCGCCTCCCAGAGAAGCGCCCGGCAGGCCTTCGGGCAGACGTCTTGACGCGTCTCTGGCGCCGCCCGCGAGGACGTTGACACTGTCTTGACGGCGTCCGGCCGGGTTAGGGTGGCCGCGGTGTGCCGGGAAGTCTGGTCGGCGGGGAGTCCGCATGGGCTCGTCCAAGACCACAAGGGGACGGCATGCGCGGCGTCGGTACGGTTCTCGCTCTGGTGGTACTGGCGACGCTGGTCGCGACGTTCGCCCGCCGCTGGCGGATCCCCGCCCCCTCTCTCCTCGTGGTCGCCGGTCTCGCCGTGGCGCTGCTGCCGGGCACCCCCGCCATCGGGATCAGCCCGGACGTGATCGGTCTGGTGGTGCTGCCGCCGTTGCTCTACGCCAGTGCCGAGGATTTGTCGTGGCGCGAGCTGAAGGCCGTGTGGAAGCCGGTCGGGATCCTCGCGATCGGCCTGGTCCTCGCCTCCGCGGCGGCGGTGGGCTGGGTCGCGTCCACGGTGACCCCGCTGTCCTGGCAGATGGCGTTCGTGCTCGGCGCGGTCCTGGCCAGTACCGACCCGGTCGCCGTCACCGCGCTGGGCCGGCGGCTCGCGCTGCCGCCCCGGGTCCAGATGCTCGTCCAGGCGGAGTCCCTGTTCAACGACGCGACCTCGCTGGTCCTGTTCCGGGTCGCGGTGAGCGTCGCGGTGGCCTCGGCGGCGGCCGACTGGGGTGCCGCGGGCGGGGAGTTCATCGTCCTCGCGGGTGGCGGCACGGTCATCGGGGCGGCCGTCGCCCACGCCGTGACACTGATCCGGCGGCGCACCGAGGACCCGGTCCTGGAGACGGTGATCGCCCTGGTCACGCCGTACGCGGCCTATGTACTGGCGGAGGGGGCGCACACGTCGGGCGTGACCTCGGTCGTGGTCGCCGGGGTCGTCCTGGGCGGTCGCGGCGACCGGCTCACCAACGCCCGCATACGGCTCCAACTGCACGCGGTCTACGGCACGTTGGTGTTCCTGCTGGAGAGCGTGGTGTTCTCGCTGATCGGTCTCGCCCTGCCCACGCAGGTGCGGGCGCTGTCCGACGGCGACCGGGCCTGGCCGCTGTACGCGCTCGCGGTGGCGGGCACCCTGATCGCCGTACGACTGCTGTGGCTGGCGCCGTTGTCGGCGGTGGTGCAGCGCAAGTCGGGGACGCACAGGGTGAATTGGCGGGTGCCGATGGTGCTGACCTGGGCGGGCACCCGGGGTGTCCTTCCGCTGGCGGCGGCCCTGTCGATCCCGGAGGTCACCAGCGGCGGCGCCGCGTTGACCGACCGGCCGTTGGTCCTGGTCCTGACCACCTCGGTCGTAGTCGTCACCCTGGTCGTGCAGGGCTTCACCCTCGCGCCCGTGGTCCGCCGCTCCGGCATCGCGCTGGAACCCGACCACACGGAACGCGAAGAGGCGTCCGCCCGCTGCAAGTTGGCCGACGCGGGCATCCGCCGCCTCGACGAACTCGCCGAGCTGGAGGCCGTACCGGACGTCGTCCTCGACCGGCTCCGCCGGGGCCTCAACGCCCGTCTCGACGACGCCCGCGACCGCCTCGCCGAGCCCAACGGCCAAGCGACGCACGCCGAATCGGCCGACCTGGTCTACCGCCAGCTGCGCCGCGACCTGATCGCCGTAGAAGCGGTGGAACTTCAGCGGCTCTACGACGACCACGCCATCAGTGACACGACCCGCAGGCGGTTGCAGCGGTCGCTGGACCTGGAGGAGGCGCGGCTGGCGGACGTGTGAGGCGGTGGTACGGGGGCGGGCGGCGGCTCTCTTCGGCATGCGCGCCCGGCCCGTCGTCACGCTCGGTGTCCACCGTCCGGTACGGCCCTCCCAACACCCCCCATACAGCCCAACGCGCCCCGAACCGCTCCCGGCCACCCCTTCCTGATGCGCTCCTGCCGCCCACCCGGCCAGTCTTAACGGAAGATTGACGCCGTCCGCCCCGACATCCATGGGCCCACGCGTCACTCTCCGCTTACGCTGGTGCCGCCGTCCGCGTGATGGCCAGAAACCGCACGCTGACCCGCACCCCAGGAGCACGCCCATGGTCACGACCGAACACCCTCCCAGTCGCCTGCGCGCCTGGATGCTGGAGGGCCTGGCCGACATGGGCAAGGGCGGCGGCCAGCAGGTGCCGCAGTCCGCGCCGGAGCCCGAAGAGCACGCCCACAAGGGTCAGCGCTGGTGGCGGGTGATGTGCCTGACCGGTGTCGACTACTTCTCCACCCTCGGCTACCAGCCGGGCATCGCGGCCCTCGCGGCCGGACTGCTCTCGCCGGTCGCGACGATCGTGCTCGTGGTCGTCACGCTGGCCGGCGCCCTGCCCGTGTACCGGCGGGTGGCGGAGGAGAGTCCGCACGGCGAGGGCTCCATCGCGATGCTGGAACGGCTGCTGTCGTTCTGGAAGGGCAAGCTGTTCGTCCTGACCCTGCTCGGGTTCGCGGCGACCGACTTCCTGATCACCATCACGCTGTCGGCGGCGGACGCCTCCACCCACCTCGTGGAGAACCCGCACCTGACGAGCATGCTGCACGACAAGCAGATGCTGATCACGCTGATCCTGGTCGCCCTGCTCGGCGCGGTGTTCCTGAAGGGCTTCCTGGAGGCGATCGGGGTCGCCGTCTACCTGGTGGCCGCCTATCTCAGCCTCAACGTCGTCGTCGTGATCGTCGGCATGTGGCACGTGGCCACCCACGGGCACGTGGTCACCGACTGGAGCAGCGCCCTGACCACCGAGCACGGCAACGTCTTCGCGATGGTCGGCGTCTCCCTGCTGGTCTTCCCCAAGCTGGCGCTGGGTCTGTCCGGCTTCGAGACGGGGGTCGCCGTGATGCCGCACGTCGAGGGCGACCCGGACGACACCCACGACAACCCCAAGGGCCGGATCCGGGACACCAAGAAGCTGCTGACGACGGCCGCGCTCATCATGAGCGTGTTCCTGATCGCCACGAGCTTCATCACCACCGTGCTGATCCCGGAGAAGGAGTTCAAGACGGGCGGCCAGGCCAACGGCCGCGCGCTCGCCTACCTCGCGCACGAGTACCTGGGCAACGGCTTCGGCACCGTCTACGACCTCTCCACCATCGCCATCCTGTGGTTCGCCGGCGCCTCCGCGATGGCGGGCCTGCTCAACCTGATGCCGCGCTATCTGCCCCGCTACGGCATGGCCCCGCACTGGGCGCGGGCCGTCCGCCCGATGGTGATCGTCTTCACGCTGATCGCGTTCCTGGTGACCTGGATCTTCGACGCCAGCGTCGACGCGCAGGGCGGCGCCTACGCCACCGGCGTGCTGGTCCTGATGTCCTCGGCCGCGATCGCGGTGACCATCTCCGCCCGCCGCGCCCGCCAGCGCAACTGGACCATCGCCTTCGGGATCGTCTCGGCGGTCCTCCTCTACGTCACCGTCGTGAACGTCATCGAGCGCCCGGACGGCGTGAAGATCGGCGCCTGCTTCATCGCCGGCATCATCCTGGTCTCCCTGCTGTCCCGGCTGGCCCGCGCCTTCGAACTGCGCGTCACCAGCGTGCAGTTGGACCCCATGGCGGAACGATTCATCCGGGACATGGCCAGCCGGAAGATCCGCTTCGTCGCGAACGAGCCCGACCGCCGCGACAAGGCCGAGTACCGGGAGAAGATCGAGCAGATCCGCGCCGACAACGACATCCCTGGCGAGGACTTCGTGTTCGTGGAGGTGACGGTCCTCGACGCCTCAGAGTTCGAGGCGGGCCTGACCGTGCGCGGCGAGGTGCTGCACGGCCGCTACCGGGTGCTGACCCTCGAATCCTCGTCCATCCCGAACGCGCTGGCCGCGCTGATGCTCCACGTCCGCGACACGACGGGCCGCATCCCGCACATGTACTTCGAGTGGACCGAGGGCAACCCCTTCGCCAACTTCCTCCGCTTCTTCCTCTTCGGCCAGGGCGAGGTCGCCCCGGTCACCCGAGAGGTCCTCCGCGAGGCGGAGCCGGACCGCACGAGGCGCCCGCGCGTGCACACGGGCTGAGCGGACGGGGGCCGCGGTCGCCACGTCGACTGAGCGGACCGGGGCCGCTGACGGCACGTAGGCCGAGCGGACCGGGCTCGCTGCGAGCACGTCGGCCGAGCGGACCGGGACCGCTGCCCGTACACCGGCCGGCCGTTCGGGAACGGCCGGGCCTCCGTCACCGTAAGAGACACGACAAAATCCGGTGCCGCAGTGTAAGAGGCCCGTCAGTGGACCGCGCGGTGGGCTCGGGGCGGCCTACCGTCGGCCTCATGCGGTACAGCACCCCACCACCGGACCCGACCGGCGACCGCCACTGGCGTGGCGACGCCCGGCTGGCGGCGGGCTGCGCGCTCGGCTTCCTCGGGATGACCCTGCTGGTCGACTGGAACGCCGGAACCCTCACCCTGACCCGCGCGCTGCTGTGGTTCGCCATGTCGGCGGCGCTCTGTGCCGTGCTGCTCCCGCATCGCGTCACCGCGGGCCCCGGCTGGCTCACCGTGGACAGCCCCCTGCTGCGCCGCACGGTGCGGACGGACGCGCTGACCGTCGTACGGCAGTACGGCGACGTCTCCGCGCGCCTGGTCCTGCGGGACACGCACGGACAGTGGCTCGAAGTGGACCCCCGGGTGCTGGTCGCCAACCCCCTCCTCTGGCACGAACTGGACACGGGCATACGGCACTCGATGGAGCGCGGGACGCTGCGTCAGGGCACCGATGTCCGGCGTCACCTGGGTCATCTGGTCGACGACGAGGCGGCCCGGTCGGTGCTCAGGGCGTCGGGGATTTCCTGACCTTGCGCCGCGTCCGGCGTATCAGGACCTTCCCGAACCCCAACTGCCCGACGATCTCTATCCGCAGGTCCACCGGGGCCCCCGTATCGCCGGGTCCGCGCGTCTTGACCTTGCTGTAGTTGAGCACCAGGTCGTCGGTGTTCACGGCGACGCCCGGCGGGAGCAGCAGCCGCAGCACACCGAGGTGCATGTCCAGGTCGATGCGGAGCGTGGCCTGGGTGATCACGGCCTGGGTGAAGTCGAGGGTCACATCGCCCAGGCGGGACTGGATCTCCAGTCGGCGCGGCACCACCCAGCCGTCACCGCGCCGCGTCGAGCCGCCGTTCTGCTCGATACGGGCGACGTCCTTCACCTCGACCGGAGTCGCGCCGGCGACCACCGGCAGGTCGGCCGTCAGGACCGCCAGCTCGCCCAGCGTGCGGGCGGACAGGGCGGCCTCGACGCGCTCGTCGAGTTCCTCGGCGGTCAGCCGTCCGTCACCGGCCGCGCCGGTCAGCACGTCCACGACGCGGTCCCGGTCCGCGTGCGAGGCCCGCAACCCGGTCGTGCTCATCAGCTCACCCGACATACCCTCACCCCGATCGACGGACTGACGCTATATCGCGTTATACCCCAGAGCCAACCCCCCGTCCACCGGTTACCGTTTCTGGCCCTAGGGTGGCGCACATGCAGTCCTACACAATCGGCCAGGCGGCGCGGCTGCTCGGCGTGAGTCCGGACACCGCGCGCCGGTGGGCGGACGCGGGCCGGGTGACGACCCACCGCGACGAGGGCGGCCGTCGACTCATCGACGGTGTCGATCTGGCCGCGTTCTCGGTCGAGTTGGCGAAGTCGGGCGCCGTCGAGGAGGACACGTCCTACACCTCGGTGCGCAACGCGTTCCCCGGCATCGTCACCGCGATCAAGCTCGGCGACGTCGCCGCCCAGGTCGAGATCCAGGCAGGTCCGCACCGGCTGGTCTCACTGCTGACCCGGGAGGCGGTGGAGGAACTCGGCCTGGAGGTCGGCATGGAGGCCACCGCCCGCGTGAAGTCGACGAACGTACATATCGACCGCGTGTGAGGCGGGCAGCGGCCCCCGTCGGCCACCGCGTCACTTGTTGACCGAGTAGGAATGCGCGCCGGTCCCCGCCAACGCGCCCCCGTCCACGATCAGGTACTCGTCCCGGATCGCCCGCCCGGCGAAGAACGCCTCCAGGATCTCCCGGGTGCCCGCCGCGTACCGCGCCTGCGCCGACAGCGACGAACCGGAGATGTGCGGAGTCATCCCGTGGTGCGGCATGGTGCGCCACGGGTGGTCCGCCGGAGCGGGCTGCGGGAACCACACGTCACCGGCGTACCCCGCCAACTGCCCGCCGCGCAGCGCCCGTTCGACCGCGTCCCGGTCGACGATCTTCGCCCGCGCGGTGTTGATGAGATACGCGCCGCGCTTCATCCGCGCGAGCAGCTTGTCGCCGAACAGCCCCTCGGTCTCGGGGTGCAGCGGTGCGTTGATGGTGACGACATCGCAGTGCGGCACCATGTCCTCGGCGCTCTCGTGCCAGGTCAGCCCCAACTCCCGTTCCACGTCCTCGGGCAGCCGGTACCGGTCGGTGTAGTGCAGCTTCACGTCGAAGGGCGCGAGCCGCCGCAGCACCGCGAGCCCGATCCGCCCGGCGGCGACCGTCCCGACGTGCATGCCTTCGAGGTCGTACGAACGGGCCACGCAGTCCGCGATGTTCCAGCCGCCGTCGAGCACGACCTGGTGGGACGGCAGGTAGTTGCGCACCAGGGACAGCGTCATCATCACGACGTGCTCGGCGACGCTGATGCTGTTGCAGTACGTCACTTCGGCGACCGTCACGCCGTGGGAGATCGCCGAGTCGAGGTCGACGTGGTCGGAGCCGATGCCGGCGGTGACGGCGAGCTTGAGGTTCTTCGCGGCGGCGATCCGCTCGGGGGTGAGGTACGCGGGCCAGAACGGCTGTGAGATCACGATGTCGGCGTCGACCAGTTCCCGGTCGAAGACCGAGCCCTCGCCGTCCTTGTCGGAGGTGACGACCAGGGTGTGCCCGGCGCCCTCCAGGTAGGCGCGCAGGCCGAGTTCACCGGAGACGCTGCCGAGGAGGTGCCCCGGGGTGAAGTCGACCGCCTCGGGGGTGGGGGTGGTCTGGCCGCCCGGGTAGTGGTCGATCACGGGCAGGTCGTCGCGGGCGTACGAGGTCGGGTAACCGTCGGTCGGGTCGTCGTACAGGACACAGAGAACCTTGGCCATGTCGCGGCTCCTCAACTCCGTTGTCGGAAGGTGCACTTCACGATCCTCGGGGTGAATCGCCCTGGTCAAAGCGAACGTTGCTATGCCCGGATAGCCCGCGTCTATCAGCGCCCGTCGCCCAGGTAGGTGTGCAGCAGCTCGTCGAGCGCGTCGCGTACGCCCGCCTCCCGCGCCACCTTCAACAGGGCTTCCGCCAGCACGGATTGGGGTTCGGTGCGGGCGACGACGAGTCCGACCCGGGGCCCGTGCGCGGGCCCGTTCAGTGGCACCACCCGCATTCCCTCCGGTACGTCGAACATGTGCAGCCACGCGTGTGAGATCACGCTCGACCAACGCCCGCCCGGCAGCAGCGTGTAGAGCCCGGCGACGCTGTCCGACTCGATCGCCGGGGAGGCCGTCGCCCCCTCGGCGGCGAAACACTCGTCGATGATGCGGCGGTTGCGCATCCGCGAGTTCAGGAGACAGAGCGGGAGTGTGGCCGCCTGCGCCCAACTGGCCTTGGAAACACCGCCAAGTGGCCCGTCGACGGGCGTGAGGAGCACATACCGCTCCTCGTAGAGCGGGAGGCGGCGGACGTTGCGCAGGCTGTCGTCGTCCAGGTATGTCATCGCCGCGTCCAGCTCGAACTCGGCGAGCCCGTGCCGGATGTCGACGGACGACAGCGACTCCAGGGCGACCCGGGCCCGGGGGTGCCGTTCGCAGAACGGGGTGGTGAGGAGGGAGGCGGCGGGCAGCGCGGTCGGCACGACTCCCAGTCGCAGCGTGCCGGTGAGGCCGCCGCGCAGGGCGGACAACTCCTGGTGCAGGGCGTCCCGTTCGGCCAGGATGCGGTGCGCCCAGGCGAGCACCACCTCGCCCTCGGGCGTCAGCCCCTCGTACCGTTGGCCGCGCCGCACGATCGGCACGTCCAACTCGTGCTCCAGGCGCTGGATCGCGGCCGACAGCGAGGGCTGCGAGACATAGCAGGCCGCCGCGGCGCGCGCGAAGTGCCGTTCCCGGGCGAGCGCGACGAGGTACTCCAGCTGACGCAACAGCATCCCTGACCTCCCCTGTGACGTGCAGGTTAGGCGCTGTCCGTCCGGCACAACAGGGCTGCCCACAGGTCGAGTCGGTCGTAGAGGCGGGAGAGGTCGCGGCCGGTGAAGTGCTCGATGCGACCGATGCGGTAGTGCACGGAGTTGACGTGCAGATGCAGCGCCTCCGCGGTCCGCGCCCAGGAGCCGTCGCAGGCGAGGAAGGTCTCCAGGGTCTCCAACAGGACGGCGTTGCCCCGCAGTTCACCGAGAACGGTCCGGCTGAAGGCGGTACGGACCTCGGCCGGCACACCGGTGAGCAGCGCGTCGAGTCCGGTGAGCGCCGAGGCGTCGGTGAGCACGGAGCCACCGCGCGCGGTACCGCGCGCCGAGCTGAGCGCGTAACGCGCCTGCGCCAGCGCCCCGTTGAGATCCTTCGCCCCGGCCACGGCCGCCCCGGTCCCGCCGTAGAGCGGCACGGCCGCCTCACCGGCGGCAACGAGCAGCCAGACCTCGCGGAACGCCTCGGCCTCCCCCTGGGTGACGACCGCGAACGCGGTTCCGTCCGGCAGCCGTCCTACGGCCGCGGCCCCCACCCCCGCCACCACATGCGCGACCACCTCCGCCAACGCCCCCTCCGCCAGCCCGGCCCGCTGCGCCCCGGTCTCCGCGACCAGCACGCGGTACGGCCCTTCCTCCGGGAGCCCACACGACCGTAGCGCCGCCGTCACGACCGAAGGATCCGTACCCGGCACGGCGAGCAGCGCGCCCAACTCGTCCGCCGTCTGGCGCTCTTCGGCCCGCGAGCGGACCCGCGCCTCCTGGCTGCGCCCCAGTACCAAGGCCAGTTCGTGCAGCATGCGCGGCGGGGCGTCATCAGGGTCGGGAAGGCAGAGGTGCCAGCGCTCGTACGGCGAGACTCCGTCGGCGTCGACGGGCAGGGCCTCCGCCAGCAGCGCGGCGGCCTTCCGCGCAGGTATCGCAGCCGCACCCGGAGTGGCCGCGACCGTACGCCCGGAGGGGGTGAGGACATAGGCGACGGCCCGTTCGAGGTGAGCGAAGGCCGTCGCCATGATCGCCTCCGGCCCGGCCCCCTGCGCGGCCATCCGGCTCAGCCGCCCCCGCACGCCGTCCGGCAGCGCGTGCCGACGGCTCAGCTCGCCCCACCGCCCGAGGTACACGGTGTCGGTGATCGCGCGGAACATGATGTGCGCCGGTACGGCGGCCACCGGCACCCCGTGCCGGACGCACGCCTCGACGAGGTCGTCCGGCACCGAGCCGTGCGTCTCCTCCCCGGCGAGCAGCGCGGCGGCCCCCGCCCCGCGCAACGCGGACACGAACCGCTCGGCCCGCCCGGGCCCGTCCTCGGCGGACCACCAGACCAGTCCGCTGAGCACCACCTCGTCCCGGCGCACGAACCGCGCGGGGTCCTCCAGGTCGGTCACGGTCACTCCGCTGATCTCCCGCGCCAGCTGGGCGTCCTCGGCCCACAGCAGACGCAGGCCGAGGGACTCGTCCTGAAGAAGGTGTTCGACGTGCATGGTTCCGGCTCCTCGCATCTCGCATTCGCCAGGTGAACACGAGTGATTGCATGGTAAGTGCAAGACCAATCGCCCGAAACGCCTCTTGGTTGATCCTCCAGAGCGATGCCCTGGAACATCGGCGTTTCCGTGTTGTGAACCAGTCGTCCCGGCCCGGTCCGCGTTGCTTCACTGGCGGTCATGGACCTGAACACGGTGGCCGAGATCCTCGACGCCCGGCAGCCGACTCCCTGGCGGCCGGGCGACGCCTGGCTCGGTGGCGGCACCTATCTCTTCTCCGAGCCGCAGCCGCACCTGCGCCGCCTGGTGGACCTGAGCCGCACCGGCTGGACCCCCGTCCAGCGCCTCCCGGACGGCTCCCTGGAGATCGCCGCGACCTGCACGATCGCCCAACTCTCGCGCTTCGCGAAGGAGTTGACGGCCGAGGCGGCCCCGCTCTTCGAGCAGTGCTGCCGCGCCTTCCTCGCCTCCTTCAAGGTCTGGAACATGGCGACGGTCGGCGGCAACCTCTGCAACGCCCTCCCCGCGGGCCCGATGATCTCCCTCACGGCCGCCCTGGACGCCGAGTGCCTGCTCCTCGCCCAGGACGGCACACACCGCCGGGTCCGCGTCGCCGACTTCGTGACCGGCGCGGGCCGCAAGGACCTGGCCGACGGCGAACTCCTCCGCTCGATCACCGTCCCGGCCCGCGCCCTGACCTGCCGTACGGCCTTCCGCCAGGCCTCCCTCTACGGCCTCGGCCGCTCCGGAGTCCTGGTCATCGGCGCCCTGGACCCGCAGGACGGCTCATTCGCGCTGACGATCACGACGTCGACGGTCCGCCCGTTCCGCCTGCGCTTCCCGCTGCCGCCCACGGCCGGGGACCTGCGCACGGCGATCGCCTCCACCGTCGACGAATGGTTCGACGACATCCACGGGCTGCCGGAATGGCGGGCGCACATGACGTTCCTCTACGCGGAGGAGATCCGCCGGGAACTGGAACTGGGAGAGACGGCAGCATGAAGATCGAGATCAACGGCCGCTCCTTCGCCGAAGAACCCCGCCCCGGCCAGTGCCTGCGCACCTACCTCCGCGACCGCGGCTGGTTCGGCGTGAAGAAGGGGTGCGACGCGGGCGACTGCGGCGCCTGCACGGTCCATGTGGACGGCGAGCCGGTGCACAGCTGCCTCTACCCGGCCTTCCGCGCCGACGGCCGAACGGTCACCACGGTCGAAGGGTTGGCCGCCGAGGACGGCGAACTCCACCCGGTCCAGCGGAAGTTCCTCGACGCCCAAGGCTTCCAGTGCGGTTTCTGCACGGCCGGCTTCCTGATGACGACGGCCACCCTGGACGAGGACCAACTCGCCGATCTCCCCCGCGCGTTCAAGGGCAACCTCTGCCGCTGCACCGGCTACCGCGCCATCGAGGACGCGGTACGAGGCGTCTGCCACGCCGAGGCACCGGGCGCGGGCGAGGCGGTGGGCCGCAACCTCCCCGCCCCCGCGGGCCCCCAGGTCGTCACCGGCACCGCCCGCTACACCTTCGACATCGACATCCCCGGCCTGCTCCACATGAAGCTCCTGCGCTCCCCGCACGCCCACGCCCGCATCACCGCGATCGACACCACGGCGGCCCTCCAAGTCCCGGGCGTGCACGCGGTGTTCACCCACTACGACGCCCCCGAACGGCACTTCTCCACGGCCCGCCACGAGCACCCCACCGAGGACCCCGACGACACCCGCGTCCTGGACGACACCGTCCGCCACGTCGGCCAGCGCGTCGCCGCCGTGGTCGCCGACAGCGAGGCCGCCGCCGAGGAGGGCTGCCGCCGCGTCGAGGTGACGTACGAGATCCTGCCCGCGGTCCTCGACCCGGAGGAGGCGATGCGCCCCGGCGCGCCCGTCGTCCACGACAAGGACGCTACGACGGCCCGCATTTCACGCCCCCAGGACAACGTGGTCGGCGAGGCGCACGGCGAGATCGGCAGCGTGGAGGCGGGCTTCGCGGAGGCCGACGCGGTGTACGAGGACACCTACCGCACCCAGCGTGTCCAGCACGCCAGCCTGGAGACGCACGGCGCGGTGGCCTGGTTCGACGAGAACAACAGACTTACCGTACGCACCAGTTCACAGACCCCGTTCCTGACCCGCCGCGCCCTCTGCGCGCTCTACGACCTCCCCGAGGAGCAGGTCAGGGTCGTCGCCGGTCGGGTCGGCGGCGGCTTCGGCGGCAAGCAGGAGATGCTCGTCGAGGACATCGTCGCCCTCGCGGTCCTGCGCCTGCGCCGCCCGGTGAAACTGGAGTACACCCGCGCCGAACAGTTCTACGGCGCGACCACTCGCCACCCGTTCACGATCCACGTGAAGGCGGGCGCCCGGCGCGACGGCCAACTCACCGCACTGCAACTGCGAGTTGTCTCCAACACGGGCGCCTACGGCAACCACGGCCCCGCCGTCATGTTCCACAGCGTCGGCGAGTCGATGGCCGTCTACCGCGCCCCGCACAAGAAGGTCGACGCGTTCTCGGTCTACACGCACACCGTCCCGGCGGGCGCGTTCCGGGGCTACGGCCTCGGCCAGGTGATGTTCGCCGTGGAGTCGGCCCTCGACGAACTCGCCCGCCAACTGGACCTGGATCCCCTGGAGTTCAAGGCGAGGAACATCATCGGCCCCGGCGAGCCGATGCTCTCCCCCGGCGGCGAGGAGGAGGACCTGCACATCGCGAGCTACGGACTCGACCAGTGCGTGTCGATCGTGCGCCGCGCGCGGACCGAGCCCTGGGAAGCGGCTCCCGACGGCTGGCTGGTGGGCGAAGGAGCGGCCCTGGCGATGATCGCGACCGGCCCGCCCGGCGGCCACATCGCCGACGCGAAGGCGAGCCTCCTGCCCGACGGCGGCTTCGATCTGGCCGTGGGCACCGCCGAGTTCGGCAACGGCACGACGACCGTCCACCGCCAGATCGCGGCCGGTGAACTCGCCACCACCGTCGACCGGATCACCGTCCGCCAGTCCGACACGGACGTCGTACGCCACGACACGGGCGCCTTCGCCTCCACGGGCACGGTGGTGGCGGGCAAGGCCACGCTGCGCGCATCCCGCGCCCTGGCCGACCAGTTGCTCGACTTCGCCGCCGCCCATCTGCGACTCCCGCGCACGGACTGCCGGTTGGCGGAGGAAGCCGTACTGCACCCTGGTGGCCGTCTGTCGCTGAAGGAGCTGCACGCGGCGGGCGCGGCGGTCGGGATGGAGTTCACCGCCGACGGGCACTTCGACGGCACCCCGCGTTCCGTGGCCTTCAACGCGCAGTGGTTCAGGGTCGCCGTGGACCCGGACACCGGCGAGATCCGCATCCTGCGCAGTGTGCACGCGGCCGACGCGGGCAAGGTGATGAACCCGATGCAGTGCCGGGGCCAGGTGGAGGGCGGGGTCGCCCAGGCGCTCGGCGCGACCCTCTTCGAGAACGTCCGCATCGACGGGCGGGGCGCGGTGGAGACGGCCGCGTTCCGCCGCTACCGGCTCCCGCAGTACGCGGACGTGCCGCGCACCGAGGTGCACTTCATGGAAACGGCGGACGCCATCGGGCCGTTGGGCGCCAAGTCGATGAGCGAGAGCCCCTTCAACCCGGTCGCGCCCGCCTTCGCCAACGCGCTGCGGGACGCGACGGGCGTCCGCTTCACCGAACTTCCGCTGACCCGCGACCGGGTGTGGCTGGCACTGGCCAACTCGCCGCGCCGTACCGCCCGTCCACCCGTATCGCACTGATCCCACTGATGTGCCGGGCCCCGCAACGGTCCTGTGGAAGCACCAGTTGTGGTCCGGCACGGTCCAGCGGGGTGTCATCGATGCTCACAGCGAGCAGAACAGGGGCATGAGCGAAGTCGGGATCGATCTCGGCCCAGGACAGCAGCGCGTGGTGCCCGTCCGTACCGCTCACCGCGATGAGGAAGCGCAACCGGTCCTTGCGGCGGACGGGGTCGAAGCCGGGACCCGCCGCGGACAGGACGTCGTAGAGCCGTGGTCCCGCGAAACGGTGGACCTGGGTGCCGCTGGTGGCGCACTCGAAGCTGACCCGGACCCGGTGCAGCGGCCAGTTCAGCAGGTCCGGCACGGTCAGCCGGGTGGGCCGGGCCAGGTCCCCCGTCAGGTCGAGCTGCGCGAGCGTCACGAGCCATCACCTCCCGGAATGTGGTACCCGGACGGCAGTCCCGTACAAACGCACATGCGCACCCCACAAGCGAATAGCGCAGCTCATGCGATGCGACAGGAGACTTATGCCTGGCAAATGCGGCAGTATCATCGCGGCACGGCCGTTGCGGCCGTACAAGGGCGCGACAACCCCGTTCATGAGCACCTTTCATGAAGAGACCAGAGGAGTAGAACCGTGATGACCCGTTCCGCGCGTCGGACCCGCCGGACCCTGCAGGTTGCGGGGGCCGGAGCCGCCGCGCTGCTGGCCCTGAGCGCCTGCTCCTCCAGCGACGACTCGTCCTCCTCGAAGTCCGACACCTCGGCGTCCGCGTCCCCGAAGATGTCCGGCACCGTCACCGTCTTCGCCGCCGCCTCCCTCAAGGAGTCCTTCACCACCCTGGGCAAGGAGTTCGAGACGGCCCACCCGGGCACCAAGGTCACCTTCAACTTCGCCGGTTCCGACACCCTCGCCGCGAGCATCACCAGCGGCGCCCCCGCCGACGTGTTCGCCGCCGCGAGCCCCAAGACCATGGCGATCGTCACGGACAAGGGCGACGGCGTCGGCACCCCGGCCACCTTCGTGCGCAACCAGCTGGAGATCGCCACCCTGCCGGGCAACCCCGACAAGGTGACCTCGCTGAAGGACCTCACCAAGTCCTCGCTCAAGGTCGTGCTGTGCGACAAGACGGTCCCGTGCGGCGCGGCGGCCCAAAAGGCGCTCACCGCAAGCAAGTTGAAGCTCACCCCGGTGTCCTACGAGGAGGACGTCAAGTCCGCCCTCAACAAGGTGGTGCTGAAGGAGGCCGACGCGGCGGTCGTGTACAAGACCGATGTGCACGCGGCGGGTGACAAGGTGGAGGGCGTGGAGTTCCCCGAGTCCGCCGACGCCATCAACGACTACCCGATCGTCCTGCTGAAGAACGCGCCCAACGCGGTCGCCGCCAAGGCGTTCATCGCGCTGGTGCAGTCCGCCGAGGGCCAGAAGGTGCTGTCCGCGGCGGGCTTCCTCAAGCCGTGACCCCGCTCGACACCTCCGACGCCGCGGCCGAGACCCTGAAGGGCGGGCCGCGGCGTCGCCGTGTCCGGACGACCGGACGCGGGGTGCCGCTCCCCCTGCTGCTGCCCGCGCTCGTAGGGCTGGCGTTCCTGCTCCTCCCGCTGCTCGCCCTGCTGGTACGGGCCCCCTGGCGGTCACTCCCGTCACAACTCACCAGCACGGAGGTCTGGCAGGCCCTCCAACTCTCCCTGCTGAGCGCGACGTTGGCGACAGCGGTGTGCCTGGTGCTGGGCGTACCGCTGGCCTGGCTGCTGGCCCGCACCGAGTTCCCCGGCCGCCGCATCGTCCGGGCCCTGGTGACACTCCCCCTGGTTCTGCCCCCGGTGGTGGGCGGCGTGGCGCTGCTGCTGGCTCTCGGCCGCAACGGCGTCGTGGGCCAGTGGCTGGACTCGTGGTTCGGCATCACGCTCCCCTTCACCACGACGGGTGTCGTGGTCGCGGAGGCGTTCGTCGCGATGCCGTTCCTGGTCATCAGCGTCGAGGGCACCCTGCGCGCCGCCGACCCACGCTACGAGGAGGCCGCCCAGACCCTCGGCGCCTCCCGCTTCACGGCGTTCCGCCGGGTCACACTCCCCCTGATCGCCCCGGGCATCGCGGCGGGCTCGGTGCTCGCCTGGGCCCGCGCACTGGGCGAGTTCGGCGCGACGATCACCTTCGCCGGCAACTTCCCCGGCCGCACCCAGACCATGCCCCTCGCGGTCTACCTGGCCCTCCAGAACGACCCCGAGGCGGCCATCGCCCTCAGCCTGGTCCTGCTGGCCGTGTCGATCGCGGTACTGGCGGGACTCCGGGACCGCTGGATGACGACCTCATGACCACACCTGACAAGGGCCTCGACACGCATCTCGTCGTGGACCGCGGCACGTTCCGCCTCGACGTCGAACTGACCGCCGCCCCCGGTGACGTCGTCGCCCTCCTCGGCCCCAACGGCGCCGGAAAGACAACCGCGTTGCGAGCCCTGGCCGGCCTGGTGAACCTGACGGACGGTCATCTACGGCTGGACGGCGCGGAGTTGGACCGTACTCCCCCGGAGTCCCGCCCGGTAGGAGTCGTTTTCCAGGACTACCTGCTCTTCCCGCACCTGACCGCCCTCGACAACGTCGGCTTCGGCCCGCGCTGCCAGGGCGCGACCAAGGCGGAGTCCCGCGCGATCGCCGCGGAGTGGCTGGAGAGGATGGGCCTCGCCGAGCACGCGGGCGCCAAGCCCCGCAGACTCTCCGGCGGCCAGGCCCAACGGGTCGCCGTGGCAAGGGCGTTGGCCACCCGCCCACGCCTCCTGCTCCTCGACGAACCCCTCGCGGCCCTGGACGCCCGCACCCGCCTGGACGTACGGGCCCAACTCCGCCGCCACCTGGCGGAGTTCGAGGCGGTCGCCGTCCTGGTCACCCACGACCCCCTGGACGCCATGGTGTTGGCCGACCGGCTGGTCGTGATCGAGCAGGGCACGATCGTCCAGCAGGGCACCCCCGCCGACATCGCCCGCCACCCGCGCACGGACTACATCGCCCAACTGGTCGGCCTCAACCTCTACAAGGGCAGCGCCGACGGCCACACGGTCACACTCGACACGGGCCCCACGATCACCACCACGGAGGACCTGACCGGCGAGGTCTTCGTAGCGTTCCCACCCAGCGCGGTGACTCTCTTCAGGGACCGCCCGACCGGCGCCAGCGCCCGCAACCTCTGGCACTGCGAGGTGGTGGGCCTGGAAACCCACGGCGACCAGATCCGCGTAGACCTGACCGGCGAACTCCCTTTGGCAGCAGACCTGACGACACCGGCAGCAGCCGAACTGGACCTGCACCAAGGCGCGTCGGTCTGGGCGACGGTAAAGGCAACCCAGACCCACTCATATCCTGCGTGAGCACCCGCGCCCTGTTTTTGGGGGCGCGGGGCCGCATCGATTGGTGGCTCCGCCACGGGGCGCGCCCAGCCACAACGGACCCGCACCCGAAATACGTCAGTCCTCGTACGCATCCAACAGCGGGCAGGAACACACAAGGTTCCGGTCCCCAAACGCCTGGTCAATCCGCCGCACCGGCGGCCAGTACTTATCGGCAACGGAGACACCCGCCGGGAAGACCGCCTCCTCGCGCGAGTAAGCGTGCTCCCACTCCCCACCCAGCGCGGCAGCGGTATGCGGCGCGTTCCGCAACGGATTGTCCTCAGCCGGCCACTCCCCCGCCCCGACCTTCTCGATCTCCCCGCGAATCGCGATCATCGCCTCGCAGAACCGGTCCAGCTCGATCAGGTCCTCGGACTCCGTCGGCTCGATCATCAGCGTCCCGGCCACCGGGAACGACATCGTCGGCGCGTGGAAGCCGTAGTCGATGAGCCGCTTGGCGATGTCGTCGACGGAGACACCGGTCGCCTTGCTGATCGGCCGCAGATCGATGATGCACTCGTGCGCGACGAGCCCGCCGGGCCCGGTGTAGAGCACGGGGTAGTGCGGTTCGAGCCGCTTGGCGATGTAGTTGGCGGAGAGCACGGCCACCTGCGTGGCCCGCTTCAGCCCCTCGCCGCCCATGAGCCGGACGTACGCCCAAGAGATCGGCAGGATCCCGGCGGAGCCCCACGGCGCGGCCGAGATCGGCCCAACTCCCGTCTCCGGCCCGGCGGCGGGCTGAAGCGGATGGTTCGGCAGATACGGCGCGAGGTGCGCGCGCACGCCCACCGGCCCGACACCCGGACCACCGCCACCGTGCGGAATGCAGAACGTCTTGTGCAGGTTCAGATGCGAGACGTCGCCGCCGAAGTGGCCCGGCTTGGCAAGCCCCACAAGGGCGTTGAGGTTGGCGCCGTCGACGTAGACCTGCCCGCCCGCCTCGTGCACCTGCGCGCAGATGTCCGCGACGTGCTCCTCGAACACCCCGTGCGTGGACGGGTAAGTGATCATCAGCACCGCCAACTCCTCGCGGTACTGCTCGATCTTCGCCCGCAGGTCCTCGACGTCGATCTCGCCATCTTCGGCGGTCTTCACGACGACGACCTTCATCCCGGCCATCACGGCGCTGGCCGCGTTCGTGCCGTGCGCGGACGACGGGATCAGACACACGGTCCGCTGCTCGTCCCCGTTGGCCCGGTGGTACCCACGCACCGCCAGCAGCCCGGCCAACTCGCCCTGCGAACCGGCGTTGGGCTGGAGCGACACCTTGTCATACCCGGTGACCTCGGCGAGCCGCTCCTCCAACTCCCGGATGAGCGTGAGGTATCCCTGCGCCTGCTCGGCGGGCGCGAAGGGGTGCAGCTGCCCGAACTCGGGCCAGGTGACCGCCTCCATCTCGGTGGTCGCGTTGAGCTTCATCGTGCAGGAACCCAGCGGGATCATGCCCCGGTCGAGCGCGTAGTCCCGGTCGGCCAGCTTGCGCAGGTAGCGCAGCATCGCGGTCTCGGAACGGTGGTCCCGGAACACGGGGTGCGTCAGATACGCGTCGTTCCGCAACAGCGCCTCGGGCAGCGTGTCCTCGGCGGTCGCGTCCAGCGCCTCGATGTCGCCGTCGACCCCGAACGCGGTCCATACGGCGGCCAGTTGGGCGCGCGTGGTGGTCTCGTCGCAGGCGATGGACACCTGGTCCGCGTCCACGAGGTACAGGTTGACGCCGTCCTCGCGGGCGGCGGCTACGACCTCGGCGGCCCGGCCGGGGACGCGCGCGGTCAGCGTGTCGAAGTAGCCGCCGTGCACGACCTCGACACCGCCGGCGGTGAGCCCGGCGGCGAGGATCGTGGCGTACCGGTGCGTCCGCCGCGCGATGCCCTTGAGCCCCTCGGGCCCGTGGTAGACGGCGTACATCCCGGCCATGACGGCGAGCAGGACCTGCGCGGTGCAGATGTTGCTGGTGGCCTTCTCGCGGCGGATGTGCTGCTCGCGGGTCTGGAGGGCGAGGCGGTAGGCCTTGTGTCCGTCGGCGTCGACAGAGACGCCCACGAGCCGTCCGGGCAGGCTGCGCGCGAACTTCTCGTGCACGGCCATGTATCCGGCGTGCGGCCCGCCGAAGCCCATCGGCACCCCGAAGCGCTGCGTCGTACCGACCGCGATGTCCGCCCCCAGCTCGCCCGGCGACTTGAGCAGCGTGAGCGCGAGGAGGTCGGCGGCGACGGTGACGAGCGCGCCGAGCGCGTGCGCCTGCTCGATCAGCGGCTTGATGTCGCGTACGGCACCGGAGGCGCCCGGGTACTGGACCAGCACGCCGTTGATCTCACGCTCGGCGATCCCGGCCGGGATGCCCTCGCTGAGGTCGGCGACGACGACCTCGACACCGGCCGGCTCGGCGCGGGTCTCGATCACGGCGATGGTCTGCGGCAGCGCGTCCGCGTCGACCAGGAACAGACCCTTCTTGTTCCTGCCCATGCGCCGCGACAGGGCCACGGCCTCGGCGGCGGCGGTGCCCTCGTCGAGGAGGGAGGCGCCGGAGGTCGGCAGTCCGGTGAGGTCGGCGACCATGGTCTGGAAGTTGAGGAGGGCTTCGAGCCGCCCCTGGGAGATCTCCGGCTGGTACGGCGTGTAGGCCGTGTACCAGGCCGGGTTCTCCATGACGTTGCGCAGGATCACGGGCGGGGTGAAGGTCCCGTAGTACCCGAGGCCGATCATCGAACCGATGACCTCGTTGCGGTCCGCGAGGGTACGCAGTTCGGCCAGCACCTCGGCCTCGGTGCGGGCGCCCGGCAGGTCGAGGGAGTCGGCGTTCTTGATCACATCGGGGACCGCGGCGGCCGTGAGCTCGTCGAGCGAGCCGTAGCCGACCTGCGCGAGCATCTTGGCCCGCGCTTCCTGGTCGGGACCGATGTGGCGCTGCTCGAACGGAATGCCTTGTTCGAGCTCGGAGAGCGAGGTACGAGGGACGGTCATCTGGGAGGCCTCCTGGTCGGACACGACCTTCGGGGGCACCACGACAGCGGGGTGCCCGGACGGCCTCCCCCTCTGTCATCTCAACCTGAGAGCTTCACCGGCCACCCGAAGGTCACCGGCTTTCACCGTCGGTGAGAGCGAGAGCCGTCGCCGACACCCGCCCTGCTTTCCAGAGTGACCTCGTCCGTGCGGTACGTGAGCCTGAGAGATTCCGGGGAGGATTTGCTCCTTCGGCGCCTCCGATGAAGTCTGGAGGACTCTCCCGCACGGGGTCAGCAGCCGCTCGCCAGCCTACCAGCGAGCGGTGAAGCCGAGCTTTCGAGTGGCCACCGGACCGAATGTGCTCTTTTGTAGAGTTTACGGATGAGTTGCGACCAGGAGGAGGGCCCGTGCAGACCGATATCGATCCGCGCAACCTGATCGGCCGCAAGGCGTTCGACCGCAGCGGTGCCAAGATCGGCACGATCGACGAGGTCTACCTCGACGACGCGACCGGTGTACCGGAGTGGGCGGCCATACGCACCGGCCTGTTCTCCAGGGACGCCTTCGTCCCCCTGGAGCCCAGCGAACTGATCGAGGGCACCCTGCACATCCCCTTCGACCGCTCCCTGATCAAGGACGCCCCCGACTTCGGCGTGGGCCGCCATCTCTCCCCCGACCAGGAACTCCAGCTCTACCACCACTACGGCCTCGACGTGGCCCCACCGCCCTCCCTCCCGGACCGCGACTTCGGCAAACTGGCGGGCTCGGACGACATTTGAGCCGACGCGGCGGGAGGGGCGGCGGGTCTTCGATGCTCCGGGGGTGGCACCACCAACTGCCCTGATGCTGCGGTCAGTTCACTCGCGTCCCGCGTCACCAACGGCAGTGGCTCCGCCGGCTCCAGTTCGGGATCGTCGGTCCTGAACGTCCGTACCCGTCCGGGCCCGGCATCCTCCGGTGTTTCGAACCGCACGGTGACCCGCCCCAGCCCGCTGCCCTGCACCCACCCGTGTCCGAACCCGGAGTGGTGCACGTCGTGACCCGCGGGCCAGCGCCGCTCCACGGGCGGCGCCTGCTCCCCGCCGACTTCCTCCTCCGTGTGCTCCTCCTCAAGAAGGTCGACCTGCTCCCCCGCCGCCTGCGCGAACAGGTCCTCCTGCGTGTAGTCGGCGAGCCCGGAGACTCCCACCCCGAGCAGCCGCACCCCACCCGTGGTGTCCACGGAGTCCAACAAGCGCGCCGCGGCCTCCCGCACCACCCCGGGATCGTCGGTGGGCCCACGCAAGGTCTCGGACCGCGTCAGCGTCGAGAAGTCGTACCGCCGCACCTTGAGCACGATCGTCCGCCCCGACAGCCCGGCGCCCCGCAGCCGCCGCACACACCGGTCGGCGAGGCGCTGTACCTCCAGACCCACTCGGATGCGGTCGTGGATGTCCACGTCGTAGGTGTCCTCGACCGACACCGACTTGGTCTCCCGCTCGGCCACCACGGGCCGCTCGTCGTGCGCGAGCGCCATGGCGTACAGCCCGTGCCCGTGCGCCTTGCCGACCAGCCGTACGAGCTCGTCCTCGCCCGCCTCGGCGATCTCGTCGACCGTGGTGATCCCGGCCCGCCGCAGATGGTCGCCCGTCGCCGGTCCGACCCCCGGCAGCGTGCGCACCGACAGCGGCCCCAGCAGCGCCCGCTCGGTGCCGGGCTCGATCAGCACCAGCCCGTCGGGCTTGGCCCGCTCGGAGGCGATCTTCGCGAGCATCTTGGAGGCGGCGAGGCCGACCGAGCCGGTGAGCCCGGTGACGGCCCGTATGTCGGCTCGGAGCCGCTCCCCGGCCCGCCGCGCCGACTCGGCGTCCCAGGCCGTCTCCCCGGCCTCCAGGTCCACGAACGCCTCGTCCAGGCTCAGCGGCTCCACCAGCGGCGACAGCGCCCGCAGCAGCGCCATCACCTGCTCGCTGATCGACCGGTAGAAGCCGAAGCGCGGCACGAGATACGCGGCGTTCGGAGCGAGTCTGCGCGCCTGGGCCATGGGCATCGCCGAGTTCACCCCGAAGACCCGCGCCTCGTACGACGCGGTGGCCACCACACCGCGTGGTCCGAGCCCGCCCACGACGACGGCCTTCCCGCGCAGGCTCGGCTTGGACGCCTGCTCCGCCGAGGCGAAGAAGGCATCCATGTCGAGATGCAGGATCGTGGGCGCGGTTCTCACATCTCCGATGCTGCCCTACGCCACTGACAATGCCCCGCTACGGCTCCCGCCGGGCCCTCAGACGGCCCGGTTGCGCCGCCTGGCCAGCTCATCGGCGGGATTGGACCCGACGAGTGTCTCGCCGGTGTCGACGCGCTCCCCGTGCAGCTGCGACAGGGCGCTCTCCACGTCCCGCCACACCACGCCCACGGCGATCCCGAAGACGCCCTGACCGCCCTGGAGCAGGGCGTGGACCTCGTCCGGCGAGGTGCACTCGTAGACCGTGGCGCCGTCGCTCATCAGCGTCATGCGCTCCAGATCGCGGAAGTCGCACTCCCGCAGGTGCAGAACGGCGCTGCGGATGTTCTGCAGCGACACACCCGTGTCGAGGAACCGCTTGACGATCTTCAGGACGACCACGTCCCGGAAGCTGTAGAGCCGCTGCGTCCCTGACCCGTGTGCGGGCCGCACGCTGGGCTCGACGAGCCCGGTGCGCGCCCAGTAGTCCAGTTGCCGATAGGTGATGCCTGCCGCCGCACAGGCCGTAGGGCCCCGGTAGCCGATCTGCTCGGACGCCATGGACGTCGCCCCTCCGCTGCTCGGCACGGCAGTGGGTCGATGCGGAGCGTGATCGGCCGCACTGCCATGAAGCGGGTACGGGCCACTGTCCCCGAAACTGCGTTCCGGGGCACCCCCAGCCGTACCGTCGCCGCTGCTTCTCACGCCGACCTCCGTCCTTGACCTGCCTTCTCGACGGTAGGCAGTCACCAGGGGTGCGTCAACGATCGCCACGCTAGGCACGCCGAGTGATAATCACCCTAGGAGTGGTTTCCCGTACCCCACCGCGGGGAAAGGCTAGCCGAATGCGCTCGCGGGGTGCCGCAGGACGCTCTCACACGCCGGTGGCAAATGCCAGCATTTCTCTGACGGCCCTCGATCTCACTGGCTGTTGGTGCCGAAGTCCTCGGGTGAGATCTGGTCGAGGAACTCGCGGAACTTCTCCACCTCGTCCTCCTGCTCGTCCGGAATCGCGATGCCGGCGTCGTCGAGCACGCCGTCGCTGCCGTAGATCGGCGTCCCGGTGCGCAGTGCCAGCGCTATGGCGTCGGACGGGCGGGCGCTCACCTCGACTCCGCTGGCGAACACCAGCTCGGCGTAGAAGACGCCCTCACGCAGATCCGTGATGCGCACTTCGGTGAGCTCCTGGCCGACGGCCTCCAGCACGTCCTTGAACAGGTCGTGGGTCAGCGGTCGTGCGGGGGCCATGCCCTGCTGTGCGAAGGCGATCGCCGTCGCCTCCCCGGGCCCGATCCAGATGGGGAGGTAGCGGTCGCCTCCCACTTCACGCAGGAGCACGATCGGTTGGTTGGAGGGCATTTCGACCCGGACACCTACGACATCGAGCTCGTTCACACAGCAACCCTAGGCCGTGCCCGGGACGTTTGGGTAGTCGGGCCGAGAACGGGTGACCGATCAGGCGGCCGCGATCCCGTCCGGTTCAGGGCAGGCGCACTCCGAGCGCGGTCTGCACCAGCGCCGCGTGCAGCTTCACCGTGAGCCCCGCCAGCTCCTTCGTACGGGCCTCCGCGTGGGCCCTTGTCTGCGGATTGCGGTGCCGCTTCAGCGGGGCGACCACCTGGTCGACGAGCCCGGCCTCGCGGTCCGCGGCGGCCTTCATCGCGCGCAGGTGCCGTGGTTCGATCCCGAACCGCCCCAACTCCAGGACCAGTCCGGCCACGGTGACGGCTTCCGCGTCGTACACGCCGTCCGGCAGCGGACCGATGAGCCCGTACGACTCCCACTCGTCGAGCTCCTGGTCGCCGATCCCGGCGGCGGCCAGCAGCTCGGCCCGCCCGATCCTGGCCACCGTGGGGCCCTCCACGGGCTCCAGGAGGACTTCACCGTCCCGTTGACGACCCACGGTGGGCAGCGGGGCCGCTTCCCCGCGCTCCATGGCGTCGAGGTGCTCGCGGATCACCTTGAGCGGCAGATAGTGGTCCCGCTGCATCCGCAGGACATGGCCGAGGCGTTCGACGTCGGCGGGGCTGAACTTGCGGTAGCCGGAAGGGGTCCGCTGCGGCTCGATGAGCCCCTCCGACTCCAGGAAACGGATCTTGGAGATGGTGACTTCGGGGAACTCGTCGTGCAGCGTGTTCAGCACCGTGCCGATGCTCATCAGCCCGGTGTCCGCGGCGGCGGTACCGTGCCCGGCACCGCCGCTCGGTGTTTGAAGCATGGACCTTCCTGGGGGAATCCCCCGGACCCAGTCCGAGGGAGGGTCAGTAACCCCGCTGGCTCGCGTAGAACACCAGCCGGTACTTGCCGATCTGCACCTCGTCACCGTTGGCCAGCGGGACCGAGTCGATGCGCTCACGGTTGACGTAGGTGCCGTTCAGGCTGCCGACGTCGGCGACCGTGAAGGAACCGTCGGCAACGCGCCGGAACTCCACATGGCGGCGCGAGACCGTCACGTCGTCCAGGAAGATGTCGCTCTGCGGGTGACGGCCGGCCGTGGTCAACTCGCCGTCCAGCAGAAAGCGGCTGCCCGAGTTCGGACCGCGGCGCACCACCAGGAGCGCCGAGCCCAACGGCAGCGCGTCGACGGCCGCCTGCGCCTCCGGGGAGAGCGTCGGCATCTGCGTCTGGCCGGTCACCTCGGCGTCGTAGGCCTCAAGACCGGAGATGGAGATGGTCGACGTCGTCTCGGACGCGCGCTCCGGGGTCACGCCGGGTCGCAGCGGCGCACCGCAGTTGGAACAGAAGCGGCTGTTCTCCGCGTTGCGGTTACCGCACCTCGTACACACCAGGGCCGACATAGGGGAAAACCCTCCACCCGTACTTGAGGTTGACGGTTGCCCGAAACCTATGTCGCCGGACTGCGCAGGGTCAACCGACGGCGCGCCCTGACCAGCGACCTGGTCACGGAACAGCGGGCGCGGGCCCTCCGCGTCCGGTTGTGCGCGATGGCGAGCGGTCTGGTTGTCGCTGCTCTCTTTCGCACTCTTGCCGAACAACTTCGCAAACAACTTCACGGGCGATTCCCCTTGACCGAAACAGACCCGCCCGTGGGGCAGGACGAACCCTGATTGAACACACCGGTCGACCCGGACATCCTCACAACGTCCGTATCCACCAGACAGTTTCCACCACGCACCACCCAATCGGTGCGTCGACCCCCCGCAACCTCATGCCCTCGCCGGACGGCCCTCATGCACCCCCGGTTCACCGGGAGGACGACCGAGCGTAGTCAGGCTGCTTCGCGGCCCGCAAGGCATCCACGACGATCTTGCTCGACCGCCCGACGGTAACGGTGGCCTGCTCCTTCTCAAGAGTCTGCACCACGCCTCCAGGGATGTTGAGCGCCGGTTCGAGATCCTGCGGCTTGCCGATGACCTTGAAACGATAGGGGGCGTTGATCTTGTTCCCGTCGACGCTCACGCTCTTGTCGGAGTCCGTCAGATAGGTGCCGGCGACCACACGTACACCGTTCACCTGGATCGCCTCCGCGCCCGCGGCGCGCAACTCCTGGACCGCATCGAGCAACATGTCCGCCTCGACCGTTCCCTTCGTGTCGTCGATGGTCATCGTGATGCCGGGTCCCTGCGCGGCCACGGTGCCCGCCAGAATGCCGAGTTGCTTCTCCTTCTCGGCCGTCTGTTTGCGGGCCTCCTCGGCCTGGTCGGAACTGTTCTCCAGCTCGTCGCGCTGTTTTTGAAGACCCTGCTTCTCGTCCTCAAGACGCTGAGTACGGTCGTCCAGTTCATCGAGAATGCGCACAAGATCTTCCTGCCGGGCCCCGCGCAACGCGCTGTCGCTGTTGCTGTTCGAGGCGACCTGCACGGCCAACCCGAAGCCGAGGCCGAACAGCAGCACGGCGACGATGAGTTGGGCCCTGCTGGCACGCGGCGGCCACAGCCCCTGCACCAGCCGCTGCCGACCCGTGACGGTGGAAGCGGGCGTCTCCTCGGCGGTCGGCGCCTCCGCGGAAGCAGACGCCGGTACCTCTTCGGGCAGTTCCCTGCGCAGCCTGTTCTCCGGCTGCTCGTCCTCGTTGCTCATCGAGGTCACGCCCGGAAGACGTGCCGGCGGATGGCCGCGGCGTTGGAGAAGATCCGGATCCCGAGCACGACCACGACACCCGTGGACAGTTGGGCGCCGACGCCCAACTTGTCGCCCAGGAACACGATCAGCGCGGCCACGACCACGTTCGACAGGAACGACACCACGAAGACCTTGTCGTCGAAGATCCCGTCGAGCATCGCCCGCAGACCACCGAAGACGGCGTCGAGCGCCGCGACGACGGCGATCGGCAGATAGGGCTCGACGACCACCGGCACCTCAGGCCGGACCAGGATTCCGGCCACCACTCCCACGATGAGGCCCAGTACGGCGATCACGATGTGCCCTTCTCAGTTCTCGGCTGTGCTGTTCGTACGATCACACTCGGCGCGGCGGGCAGCCGGAGATCGCTCTCCACGGCGATGGTCGCCCTGATGCCGTAGTTGTCTTCCAGGGCGTTCAGATAGAGCCCGTCGGCACCGTTCTGGAACCTCGTGCTCAGACGCTTGCCGTCGCCCACCGCGAGCACCGTATAGGGCGGCACCAGTGGCCTGTTGTCGACCAGTATCGCGTCGCCCGCGGCCCTGATCGCGGACAGTGCCGTCAGCCGCTGTCCGTTGACGGAGACGGCCTCGGCGCCCGCCGCCCACAGTCCGTTGACCACGCGCTGCATGTCCCGGTCGCGCACCCGCCCGGTGTCGGAGAAGTCGGCGGTCTCGCGCGGGTTGTCGCCCCCGCCGCTGCTGGCTTCCTTCGCGTCGTCGACGACGAGCTTCACACCGGGGCCGTGCACCGCGGTCGCGCCGGACAGCATGCTCACCAGGTCCGCCTGGCCGCTGCCGCCGCTCGTCCTCAGCGCGGCCCGCTGCCGCGCGCTCACGTCGTCCCGGAGCGTGTCGACGGTGTCTTCCAGCTTGTCCGCCGACTTGGTCTCTTTGTCGATACGGTCGATCAGTTCCTGGCGTTCCTTGGCCACCACGGGGGCGGCCACCCGCGCCTGCGCCGCTCCCAGGGTCACGACAAGGGCCGCCAGCACCAGACCGGCGGCGAGACCGAGCTTCGTCCGGAGGGGCTTCGGCATGCCGCTCGCGCCCGCGGCCTTCTTGCGGGCGGCGGCCTCGGCGTAACCCTCGTCGAGGCTGTGGTCCATGACGTTGGTGAGCAGCGACATGGATGCGTCCGGACGCGCAGGGCGCGTGGGTGTGCTCCGAACGGGGGGCTGCTGCGGCATGCCGCACATCGTCGCACGTGGTGGCCTGCACCTCCGAATGGCCCCACCGGCGTGCCGGACAGGCCCCCTTGGGGAGACATGTCCGGCACGCGCGCGTGGTCCGCGTTTTACCGTCCGGCGCTGTCCACGACCGCCGACCACTCGTCCAACAGGGCCTGCGCGGAAGCGTCGTCGGGCCCTTCGGCCCACAGATGGGTGACCGCCTCGGCCGGGTCGGGCAACACCATCACCCAGCGCCCGTCGGTCTCCACCACGCGTACCCCGTCCGTGGTGTCGACAAAGCGATCACCGGCCGCTTCCACGACCCGGCGCATCACAAGTCCCTTGACGGCCCAGGGAGTCGCGAGATCCCGCTTCAGGACGTGCGCCCGCGGAATCCGGGCATCGATCTGACTCAGCGTGAGTTGAGTCCGCGCCACCAGCCCGATGAGTCGTACGAAGGCTGCGGCGCCGTCGAAGACACTGCTGAACTCCGGGATGATGAACCCGGCCTTGCCGTCACCGCCGAAGATGGTCGACTCGTCGCGCCCGACCCTGGTCAGGTCGTCCGGCGAAGTCGTCGTCCACTCGACCTGCGTCCCGTGATAGGCCGCCACCTGCTCGGCGATCCTCGTGGTGGTCACCGGCAGCGCCACCCGCCCGCTGCGCCGCTCCGCGGCCACCAGGTCGAGCATCACGAGAAGGGCCCGGTCGTCCTCGACGATCCGCCCCTTCTCGTCGACGAGCGACAGCCGCTCTCCGACCGGGTCGAACCGCACCCCGAACGCCGCCCGCGCGGAGGCCACGATCTCGCCGAGCCGCACCAGCCCCGAGCGCCGCGTGTCCGCGGTCTCCGTCGGCCTGGACTCGTCGAGACCGGGATTGATCGTCAGCGAGTCCACACCGAGCTTGCCGAGAAGGCTGGGCAGCACGAGCCCGGCGCTGCCGTTCGAGGCGTCCACGACGACCTTCAGTCCGGAGTCGGCAATTCCGGTCGTGTCGACATTCCGTAGCAGGGACCCGGTGTACGAGTCGAAGACGCTGGCCGGGAAGTGCAGGTCCCCGATCTCGCCGGGGAACGCACGCCGGTACTCCTGCCGCGCGAACACCCGGTCCAGCTTGCGCTGACTCCCCTGCGAGAGGTCGGCGCCCTGACTGTCGAAGAACATGATGTCGACGGAGTCCGGCACCCCGGGTGTGGTCCGGATCATGATCCCGCCGGCACTGCCCCGCGCGGTCTGCTGCCGGGCCACGGGCAGGGGCACGTTCTCCAGGTCCCGTACCTCGATGGCGCTGGTCTGCAATGCGGAGATCACCGCCCGCTTGAGCGCACGGGCGCCGCGAGAGTGGTCGCGGGCCGTGGTGACCGTGGAGCCCTTCTTGAGGGTCGTGGCGTAGGCGCCGGCGAGGCGCACCACAAGTTCCGGTGTGATCTCGACGTTCAGGATCCCGGACACACCACGAGCGCCGAAGAGGTGCGCCTGCCCTCTCGACTCCCAGATGACGGACGTGTTGACGAAGGCGCCGGCCTCGATCGTCTTGAACGGGTAGACCCGTACATTGCCCTGCACGATCGATTCTTCACCGATCAGACACTCGTCACCGATGACGGCGCCGTCCTCGATCCGGGCCGCACGCATGATGTCGGTGTTCTTTCCGACGACACAGCCACGAAGATTGCTGTGCTGGCCGACGTACACGTTGTCGTGCACGACCGCCCGGTGCAGAAAAGCCCCGGTCTTTACGACGACGTTGGAACCGATGACGGTGTGCTCACGGATTTCGGCGCCGGCCTCCACCTTCGCGTAGTCACCGATGTAGAGCGGCCCACGGAGAACCGCGTCGGGGTGCACCTCGGCACCCTCGGCAATCCACACTCCCGGCGACAGCTCGAAGCCGTCGATCTCGACGTCGACCTTGCCCTCCAGGACATCGGCCTGCGCCTTCACATAGCTCTCGTGAGTACCGACGTCCTCCCAGTAGCCCTCGGCGACAAAGCCGTAGACCGGCTTGCCCTCCTTCATCAACTGCGGGAAGACATCGCCGGACCAGTCGACGGGAACATCGGCCTCGACATAGTCGAAGACCTCGGGCTCCATCACATAGATGCCCGTGTTCACCGTGTCCGAGAAGACCTGACCCCAGGTCGGCTTCTCAAGGAAACGCTCGACTTTTCCCTCTTCGTCGACGATGGTGATACCGAATTCCAGCGGATTGGGCACCCGGGTCAGACAGACCGTGACCAGCGCACCCTTTTCCTTGTGGAAATTGATCAGTTCGGTGAGGTCGAAGTCGGTCAGGGCATCACCGGAGATGACGAGGAAGGCATCGTCCTTCAACGCCTCTTCGGCGTTCTTGACGCTTCCGGCGGTACCGAGTGGCTTCTCCTCATTGGCATACGAGAGCTCCATGCCGAGCTCTTCGCCGTCACCGAAGTAGTTCTTGACCAGCGAGGCCAGGAACTGCACGGTGACTACGGTCTCATTGAGCCCATGCCTTTTGAGCAGCCTCAGCACGTGTTCCATGATCGGTCGATTGACCACGGGCAACAGTGGCTTGGGCATGCTTGAGGTCATGGGGCGAAGGCGTGTGCCTTCGCCTCCGGCCATCACGACGGCCTTCATGTCGGAAGCGTCCTCCTCTGAGAGACGACGGGCTAGCCGACTTCACCAGTCCAGATTGTCCCGCACTTTTGCGCAACGGGCCATCGAGCGACTGTTACCGCCCATCGGCAAGGTCAGTCGGCCGTGGCATCCGCGCGCAGCAGGCGGCGGACTTGTACCACGTAGAGGACTCCTGCCCACCAGTACAGCGTTGTACCCCATCCGGCGAACGCCCATCCGAAAATCGCTGCGAGTGACGGAAGCCATCCACTTCCGTCACTGAGCAACAGCAACGGGAACGCGTACATCAGGTTGAACGTGGCCGCCTTGCCCAGGAAGTTCACCTGCAGCGGCGGATAGCCGTGGCGCCTGAGGACGGCCACCACTACCAACAGAACCAACTCCCGCGCCAGCAGTGCCGCAGTCAACCAGATTGGCAGAATCTCGCGCCAGGTGAGTCCGACGAGAGTCGAGAGAATATAGAGCCGGTCCGCGGCCGGATCAAGAAGCCGGCCAAGGCTGCTGATCTGGTTCCAGCGCCGCGCAAGCTTACCGTCCAGGTAGTCGCTGATCCCGCTCAGCATCAGCACCAGGAGCGCCCAGCCGTCGCTCTTGGGGCCTCCGAACTCGGGCCTGAGGATCAACCACAGGAAGATGGGTACGCCGACCAGGCGCGCCATGCTGAGGATGTTCGGGATGGTGAGCACCCGGTCTGTCTGGACGCGGGTCTCCTGGACCTCCACCCGGGGGCCTCCTGTGGGGAAAACGAGCCAACGATGCTCCTTGACCTTACCCCAACGCAAAAAAGCTCTGGCTCTTGGGCTGCATGCCCAAGAGCCAGAGCTCTAAAAGGAGTTCGGCGGCGTCCTACTCTCCCACAGGGTCCCCCCTGCAGTACCATCGGCGCTGTAAGGCTTAGCTTCCGGGTTCGGAATGTAACCGGGCGTTT